>JAZJYH010000068.1:0-35068 GCA_040390485.1 Pseudomonadota bacterium | reverse complement strand
GCCTGCGCGAAGACGTGGTCAGCGAAAGCAATCACCGCGAAGACTACCAGCGGCCTGCCCCTGCCACCCAGGATGGCCTGTACCTGGTGCCCAAGGTAATTGAGTAGTAATTAAATAAATAGCAATAATTATATAAATAGCAAGCATCTTGCTTCGCGCGATATTAACGCTACATCAGCGCAACATCGGCGCCAACCACGGTAGAAAACCAGCGTCGAGAGAATGATAAGACGCAAATCGCAAGGATACACCCCGGTATGCATACCAAGACCTTAAAAGAATTGTCCGTCCTGCTACAAAGCAAGCAAATTTCCGCCACCGAGCTGGCCCAACACTTCCTGGACCGTATCCAGGCCAGCGACCTGAATGCCTTTACGCATGTAGATGCTGCGCTAACGCTGCAACAGGCCGCCGCCGCCGACCAGCGCCTGGCCAACGGCGATGCGACGCCGCTGACCGGCATCCCGATTGCACACAAGGACATCTTCGTGACGCGCGACTGGCGCTCCACGGCCGGCTCCCGGATGCTGGAGAACTACACCAGCCCGTTCGACGCCACCGTGGTAGAGCACTTCAAGGCGGCCGGCATGGTCACGCTGGGCAAGCTGAACTGCGATGAATTCGCCATGGGCTCCAGCAATGAGAATTCTTATTTTGGCCCGGTGAAAAATCCCTGGGACCTGAGCGCGGTACCCGGCGGCTCTTCCGGCGGCTCCGCTGCAGCGATTGCGGCCCGCCTGGCGCCTGCGGCGACGGCGACCGATACCGGCGGCTCCATCCGCCAGCCGGCGTCCTTCTGCGGCGTGACCGGCATCAAACCTACCTACGGCAGCGTATCGCGCTACGGCATGATCGCATTCGCATCTTCGCTGGACCAGGGCGGCCCCATCGCCAAGACCGCGGAAGATTGCAGCATGCTGCTGAATGCAATGACCAGCTTCGACCCTAAGGATTCCACCAGTCTGGAGCGCGCCAAGGAAGACTTCACGCGCGACCTGAACAAGGGCCTGAAGGGTTTGCGAATAGGCGTGCCGCGCGAATTCTTCAGCGAAGGCCTGGCCAAGGATGTAGAGCAGGCTGTGCGCGCGGCTCTGGCTGAATACGAAAAGCTCGGTGCCACCCTGGTGGACATCTCCCTGCCGAAGACCGAGCTGTCTATCCCCGTGTATTACGTCATCGCGCCGGCCGAGGCCTCCTCCAACCTGAGCCGCTTTGACGGTGTGCGTTACGGCCACCGGGCTGCGGACTATAAAGACCTGAACGACATGTACAGCAAGTCGCGTGCGGAAGGTTTCGGCGATGAAGTGAAGCGCCGCATCCTGGTCGGCGCCTATGTACTGTCGCACGGCTACTATGACGCCTACTATCTGCAGGCGCAAAAAATCCGCCGCCTGATCGCGCAAGACTTCCAGGCTGCCTTCCAGCAATGCGACGTGATCATGGGGCCGGTGGCGCCTACCGTGGCATGGGATCTGGGCGACAAGGCCGACGATCCTGTGGCCAACTATTTGGCGGATATTTTCACGCTGTCCACCAGCCTGGCAGGCTTGCCCGGCATGTCCATCCCTTGCGGATTCGGCCAGGGCGAGAAGAACGCGAAGCGCCCGGTGGGTTTGCAATTGATAGGCAATTATTTTGAAGAGGCCAAATTGCTGAACGTCGCGCATCAGTTCCAGCAAGCGACAGACTGGCACCTGAAGTCACCGGTATGAAGCTGCCACGCCAACTGATCCTGGCCTGCTGCCTGGCGGCAATCGCCGCGCCGGCATTGGCGCAGGCCCTGGACACCAGCTTTGTCTGCAGCGAAATCCGCAGGGAGGACGGCGATGGCGAACGCATCAATTATGCCGACCAGGGCAAGTTCAAACTGGAAGGAGACAAGGTCAAATCCTTCCAGTGGGAATCCTCGCTGTTTCGCACCACGCATGGCTACGAGTGCAGCATTGATGACAGCGACGGCGTGCAGGCCGAAGTCACGGAAAAAGGCTGGCGCATTACGCTGAAAGACGCGCTCGCTGCGCGCGCTGCACGCGGCTACGATACCGAGCGCGGCAACAATTGCAGCATACGGCTGGAACGCAAGGGCGACGAATTGCAGATCAAACCCACCTGCCCGGTACTGTGCGGCTCAAGAAGCAATTTTACGGCGCTGACGGTCAACACCAAGACCGGCACCTGTCGTTACGACGAATAAAGACATAGGTACGCATTATCCACGCGGCCAATAGACAAGAAGGAAAAGCATTATGCAATGGGAAGTGGTTATCGGTTTCGAGACGCATGCGCAACTCTCGACCAAGTCAAAAATTTTCAGCGGCTCTTCCACCCAGTTTGGCGCAGAGCCGAACACCCAGGCCAGCCCAGTCGACCTGGCGCTGCCCGGCGTGTTACCGGTGATGAACAAGGGCGCGGTAGAGAAAGCAATCCAGTTCGGCTTGGCTGTCGGCGCCACCATCACGCCGGAATCCATCTTCGCGCGCAAGAATTACTTCTACCCGGATCTGCCCAAGGGCTACCAGATTAGCCAGTTCGAAATCCCGGTAGTGCAAGGCGGCTACGTGTCCTGTGTGGTGGAAAAAGACGGCAAATCGGAAGTCAAGCGCATAGAATTGACGCGCGCCCACCTGGAAGAAGATGCCGGCAAGTCCCTGCATGAAGACTACCACGGCATGACGGGCATAGACCTGAACCGCGCCGGTACCCCCTTGCTGGAGATCGTCACCGAACCGGTCATGCGCAGCGCCGCGGAAGCGGTCGCCTATGCCAAATCCCTGCATTCCCTGGTGGTATGGCTAGGCATCTGCGACGGCAATATGCAGGAAGGTTCGTTCCGTTGCGACGCCAACGTGTCGGTACGTCCGCTAGGCCAGAAAGAATTTGGCACCCGTTGCGAAATCAAGAACCTGAACTCCTTCCGCTTCCTGGAAGAAGCGATCAATATCGAAGTGCGCCGCCAGATCGAGCTTATCGAGGAAGGTGGCAAGGTCGTGCAAGAGACGCGCCTGTATGACCCAGACCGCAAGGAAACCCGCTCGATGCGCAGCAAGGAAGATTCGCAAGATTACCGCTACTTCCCGGACCCGGATCTGCCGCCGCTGGCGATCAGCAAAGAGTGGATAGAACAGGTACGCGCTACCATGCCGGAACTGCCGACCGCGATGCGCGAGCGCTTCATCAGCCAGTACGGCATCTCTGAATACGACGCGATGATCATGACCCAGTCGAAGGCGATGGCCACCTACTTCGAAGCGGTGGTCACCGCAGCCGGCGCTGCACAAGCCAAGCAAGCCGCCAACTGGCTGATGGGCGACGTCTCGTCCACGCTGAACCGCGAAGGCATGGACATCGCTGCCATCCCGGTCACGGCGGCACAACTGGCCCTGCTGCTGCAACGTATCGCCGACGGCACCATCTCCAACAAGATCGCCAAGGAAGTGTTCGCCGCGATGTGGCAAGCGCCGTCCGTCGACGCCGCGCTGGCAGACCAGGTCATTGAAGCCAAGGGCCTGAAGCAGATATCCGACGTGGGCGCGCTGGAAAAAATCATCGATGAAGTAATGGCAGCCAACCAGCAATCGGTAGACGAGTACCGTGCCGGCAAGGAAAAAGCCTTCAACTCGCTGGTAGGGCAGGCGATGAAAGCCACCAAGGGCAAGGGCAATCCTGCGCAGGTGAATGAATTGCTGAAGAAGAAGCTGGCGGGCTGAAGATAAAATTTCAATTACCCGAAGACAATTGAAATCGTTCTAAAGACAGTGCCGTCCAGTTAAAGTACGGACGGCATTCTTATTGCCGCACAAAATATTGCCACTTGTTCAGAGTCTGCTCCATCCATCGTTTCCAGACATGGAAACGATACTACTGGAATCCGCAATGCACCTTCTCGGCCAATTACAAAATATTTTTATCTCCCAGATACAATTTGAAATGCAAGATTGCCAATCTCGCAGTAGCATCCATGATTTGAAGCACCGCTATCGCATAACTAATGTGGATAGCGCCTAATTTGCAAACCGTTTCCGACAAGACTTAGTTCATGCAACCTCTGATTATTAATCTGGCTCCCACCGGAATGGTGCCAACCCGCGCGCAGTCGCCGTTTGTGCCTTTGAACCCTTCCGAAATCGCCGCGGATGTCGTACGCTGCGTCAAGCTTGGCGTATCGATGGTGCACTTGCATGCACGGGCACAGGATGGTGCCCCAACTGAAGACCTGGCAGTATATGGCGACATCATAGGCGCTATACGCGAACAGGTGCCGGAAACGATCATAGTCACCACGACCAGCGGCCGCGTCGCGAGTGAAGTCGAGCGGCGAGCCAGCACTCTCTATCTCGATCACAAGTTGCAACCCGATATGGCGAGCCTCACCCTGGGATCGATGAATTTCTCAAGAGAAGCCAGCGTCAATGCACCGCAAACCATCATCCGACTGGCCCAGATCATGAAGGAGCAAGGCATCAAGCCTGAGCTCGAAGTATTTGATCTGGGCATGGTCAATTTTGCCAAAATCCTGATCGACAAGGGCTTGATCGAGCCGCCGTATTATTTCAACATCCTGCTGGGCAACCCGGGCACGGCCCAGGCGACGCTATTGCATCTGGCGGCAATTGTCGGCGACCTGCCGCCGCAATCGATTTGGTCGCTGGGTGGGATAGGCCGCTTTCAGCTACAGGCGAATGCCCTGGGGGTAGTGATGGGGCACGGGGTCCGGGTAGGCCTGGAAGACAATCTCTGGCTGGACGACGAACGCACTCTATTGGCGGATAATGCACAATTGGTCCAGCGTATCACCGACCAGGCCAAGGCCCTGGGACGCCCTATCGCCCGGGCACCGGAAGTGCGCAACATGCTGGCACTGGATAAAAACAAATGAAACTACGGGGAAAGCGGCTGGTAGTCTTTGGTGTCAGCAATATCTTGTCAGACTTGTTTGACTGCGCTCTGGCCAACGGCATGCAATTAGCGAAAGTAGTAGTTCACTTACCCGAAGATCAGAGTGAGCGCAGCATCAGCCTGGCCGAACGCCTGCAGGCCATAGGCCGATATTGCACACCGCCCGTGGTGCAGGCACTGAGCGACTTTTCGCCAAGTGCCGATGAGGCATTTCTTTTAGGACCGACTACGCCTACCCGCGAAGTCCTGGCACTGGAACTTAAACAGCGTTTTGCAATGCACTTTGATACTCTGGTACATCCCACCGCCTACGTGTCGCCGATGGCGAGCTTGGGCGAGGGGGTCTTTGTCGGCGCCAATAGTGTCATCGGGCCGGGTGCGGTATTGGGTGAACATGTATTCGTCAATCGCGGCGTGACCATAGGGCATGATACGCAGATAGGCGCATTCTCGCGTATCCAGCCTGGCGCGAATCTGGGTGGTTTGTCTCGCATCGGCCGAGGAGTGACCGTGGCGATAGGCGCTACCCTGCTTGAACGCCTGGTCATCGGCGATCAAGCCTTTATAGGAGCGGGTGCCGTTGCGACCGCAGACGTAGCTGATGGCGCCCTGGTAGTTGGTATTCCGGCGAAATTCAAGAAGTCGCTAATATAGCCCGCTGATTGTATCGCTCAATGGCCAGTTCGCAGGCCGCGAGTAGGCTGGGCCCTGCCAAATCAAGGTCGAGTGCCCTGTCAAAGCGCTCCTGCATTTCCTTACCTGCTTTGGTACGCAGGTCAGGATCCTTGATCAGAGCTTCCAGCCAGTCAAAGTATTCATCCATGCCGACAATTGCTGCGCTGCCTACCTTGTCCCCACCGTCCGATTCTGCAAAGCTCAACACTGGCAGTCCAACAGACATCGCTTCTGCAACGGCAAATCCCCCTCCCATCGCCGGGGGGTTCAGGTAAATGTGGCAATTCCCAAGTAGACTCAAAACTTGTGACGTATAAGGGATCAAGCGCAGCCGATCTTGCGATAGGCTTTCCAAAGCCGGCGGCAATAATCCCTCCCCGCCTACTATTGCCCAGACCAATTCAGGGTGCTTGTCCATAACCGCGCGCATGCGTTCCGCCCACATTCCACTGATTGAAACGTCGAGATGGCCGCCAATAGAGGCGAGGACGATGGTGCCCTGGCTTAAGCCCAGGCTATCCCACGGAAAAACACCGCTCGCAACTTTCCGTCGCACTCGATATGGATGATGCCATGCCTGACTCTCGGGGAAGCTACCGCCCCAGGGCTGAGAAATTGTATCCGCCAACCTTGCTTGCGCCGTTAGCCAGACATCGGTAGGCACCATAGGAGAAATCGAATTAGTGCCCAGGCCAAGGACCGGGTAATTTTTGTACAAAGAACTAATCAATCCAGAGTGCAAACCGACAAAAATCACGAGATCGGGATCAAACACTTCAATGCTATTTGACATATCTAGCCACCGGCGCATCAATGAAAAGCGTTGGTCACTGGCATAGATTTTAGGTTCTGTACCGACAGATTTAACCCATGCTGCCAGACTCATCGCCTGCGGGGTATTGTTTGCCCCCGTTCCTACCAGATGCACGAAATCAGGTCCGACAGTTTCCTGACAAGAAAACAAACTTACCTCGATATCATTTTGAATCAGTGTTACAGCCTGATCCAGCGCCATTTGGGTTGGAGGATGTTGCGGATTAGTCAGTTGCGGAGCAATGATTGCAACTTTACTCATCTGCTGTATAGGTCTGGCACGTGGACGCACGACAACATGTTTCGCCAGATGATTCCCAATGAGTATGGAAAGATAGGGCAAATCAATGCCGCTTAAGGTTTGCGTAAAGCTCAGTCTATTATTTGAGTAGAGCAATGCTCGTTGCCATGCAATGTGAAAAAAAGCTGCGAGCCTGTCCGGATCTTGTGGTGTGATTGTTTTCAGAAAGCCGACGGCTTTTGCCAAAAATTTTGGATCGCCGGTGGCAATGTCCAGAAAAGTTGCCAGATAATAGCCCGAGAGACCCTGATCCGGAATCAGGCTCTGCAGTGCCCGCAATACCTCATCCAGTACATCCGGACGAGAAACACTCCGCATCCGCTCCATCAAGTGTAGCCAGCAATGGCTCGCTGTCGGGTTGGCGACAGTGCGATCAATGGCATCGCTCAACAATAATAATTGTTCTTCGGCTTGTTTCCCAGATGTCGACATGGTGAATATAGATGTTTGATGGAGACCCAAAACCGGAGTCTGACTTCGCGAAGCAGGCGGATTGACGATTGTCCAATGCCGTAAAACACAAAAGGGCACTTGATGAGCGCCCTTTTGCATCTCTTGCCCAGGCTTTGGTTTGGTCGCTAGTTACCTGCCACAAAAAAGCCTGAAACAGTGCGCAAATCATCGCCACTCAAGATACCTGCCGCATTGCGCAGACGCAGGTATGCGACCAGATAATTATAACGGGCTTGTGCCAAATCGCGCTTGGCCTGCACCAATTGTTGCTGCGCATTCAGCACATCCAGATTGATGCGCACGCCGCCTTTGACACTTTGCTTGGTCGCTTGCACCAATTCCGTTGCGGAATTGACAGACTTGACCAGTGCATCGATCTTGGTCGTGCTGCTCAACACTGCGCTATATTGCTTGCGCAATTCCACCATTACTTTCTTGGTCGTGGTTTCCAGGTCGGACCTGGCTTTTTCGCGATTCGCTACTGCCTGACTGGTAGCCGCGCTCACAGAACCGCCGGAATAGATGGGGATAACCAACTGTACACCTATGCTTTTCGTCGCGTATTCCTGGTTCAGGGTGGTCAGCGTATCAGATTTACTACGGCTGTACGCTGCCTGCAAATCCAAACGAGGGGTGTGCCCGGCCCAGGCCTTCTTGACTTCCTGCTCAGACGCTTCCAGTGAGTACTGGCCTGCAATCATCTCAGCATTGGTAACAATAGCGATCGCCTTCCATTCATCGAATGTGGAAGGAGATAACGGCAACACTTTAAACGTATCGGTCAAACCATCCAGCTGCGATACTTCCTGACCGATGATAGCCGCCAGCGTATTCCGCGATGTCGCCAGATTATCCTGAGCTTCAAGCACTTGAGCTTCTGCGAGATCCAGCTTGGCCTGGGTTTCCAGCATATCTGTCTTGGTTCCCTCGCCCTTTTCGAACATTTTTTTGTTGACCAGCCTCTGCTCTTCGAAAGCATCGCGTTGCGCGGTGAGAAGCGTCAGCTGATCTTCCGCATACTGCGCATCGGCGTAAGCGCCAAACAAGCGAAGGACCAAATCCTGGCGCTTGGTGGAAAACACTGCATCGCTATAATCTGCCTGCGCGTTCCCCTGCTTGTAGCGTGCATAAGCGTCAAGGTTGAACAAGGTCTGACGAACAGAAACGCTACCGGAGGAACTGGTATATTCAGGATGACTCGTCGTCAGTACGCCAAAAAAATTCGGCTGCGTCAGCTCAGACTTGTTCTTGCCTGCTGAATAGTTAAGCTGAGCATTAGGCAACAGATTGGATCTGCCGAGTGCCCTATTTTCCTGGCCTGCCTGATTTTCGAAAATAGCCGAACGATAGGTAGGGTCATTTTGCAAGGCGGCATCATAAGCCTGCAACAAACCCAGGGCTGCCGCATTATTTGCCTGGTAAAAAAATGCGACACTCAAGCAAGCGATCAGTGTGCGCCGGAAAAATATCTTCGGCATCATCACTCCTCAGTCATCGAGGTTTTGGCCCGATCAAATACCGGCTTCAACAAATAGCTCATCATCGTGCGCTCACCTGTCTTGACGAATACCTCAGCCGGCATACCGGGGCGTATCTGCAAATGTGAGATCAGTTTCATACCCTCTGGAGCCACCTTCGCCCGCAATTTATAGTAAGGCTGGCCGGTACGCTCGTTGACGAATCTATCTGCAGATACCTGCGTAACCTCGCCCGGGATATGCGGCGTCTGATTTTGATTGAATGCACTGAATACCAGTTCCGCTTTCAAACCAACATGCACCTTGTCGATCAAATTCACAGGTATCTCACCTTCCACGATCAAGGCATCTTCGCTAGGCACGATCTCCATCAATTTAAAGCCTGGATTTACTACGGCACCTTTAGTGAACACATTCATGCCAACTACCGTACCATCGACTGGAGCCTTCACTAGAACATTATCCAAATCATAATCCAGGGCTTCAACACGGTTATCAAGAGCTTCGGCTTCTTTTTGTACGTCTGACAATTGAGTGCGAACTTCTTTTTGATAATCTTGCTGTCTCTGCAAGCGGCGCAAGGTTATTTCGGATATCTGCGCACGTGCACGCCCGATATTGCCCAAATCCTCCGAAATGCCTGAATTCACCTGGGTATAAGTACGCTCTAGGTCCAGCAGGCGATTCCGCGCAACATAACCATCTTTCGCCAAATCGCGCATGCCGTCCAACTGTTCTTTCAAGAACACCAGCTGCTGTTTCTTGCCAAGCATGGACTCTTCCAGCCCTTGCAAATTACTCTTCAGGCCAGTGATATTTTCTTCGAAGGCTCCCAGCTCGTTTTTCAGAGAATTTTGGCGGGCGCTGAACAATTGCTGTTGCGAAGTAATATTGTTGGCTATGCGCGGATCGCTTTTTCTAGCTTCCAGCGCTTTGGGAAAAGTAACGCTATGCAGCCCGTCACGCTCGGCCAGCAAGCGGGCTTCGGTCGCACGGGCAGTGTCCAATTGTACATGCGCAATCTCGGCTACCGATTTGGCCGTCACACTGTTCATCTTGACCAAAACCTGTCCTGCCTTGACGATATCACCTTCTTTGACAAGAATCTCGTCAACGGTGCCGCCGGCTTGATGCTGTACAGCCTTTCTACTGGTTGCGACCGCCACGGTGCCACTGACAGGCACTCCTTTATCCAGCGGCGCAAAGCTCGCCCACAACAGGAAGCCGCCGACGCCCAGCAAGACGATAATCCAGCCAAGGCGCGAGTGTTTGGTCGAATCCGTGGCAAGGTTGATCTCGGTTACATCGTGCGCTGTAACCTCCTGGACGGCAGATTTATTAGTTAATAATTTCTTCATCATCACTCCTGAACTGTTTCGCCGGCTTTATTTTCTTCCGCCGCAGTATCTTCGATGCGCGTTTGCGTATCAGCTGGGACATGCGACTCGGCCACCGTCACTGTAGATGCCTGCTGAGCTTGCTGCGCTTGCTGGGCCCGCTGTTGAGCCAACTGTACCTGTTGTTGATTCGCATTGGCTATTGCTGCCAGTACCTCGTCGCGCGGCCCGAACAATTGGCCGATGCCGTCACGAATGAGCAGCAATTTATTGGTAATACTAATGGCATTGGTGCGATGAGTAATCATGACGATAGTCTTCCCGCGCTGACGCAAATCGTTCAAGGCTACCAGCAAAGCCTGCTCGCCGACTTCATCCAGGTTGGAATTCGGTTCATCCAGCACGATCAGGGATGGATCGTCATACAGTGCACGCGCCAGACCCAGCCTTTGCTTCTGTCCACCGGACAGGCCCGCGCCACCGTCGCCGAGATGGGTGTCATACCCTTCCGGCAGATGCAAAATCATATCGTGCACGCCGGTACGCTTGGCAGCCAAAATGACTTTTTCAGAATCCACATCGCCGAAGCGCGCAATGTTTTCCGCCACCGTACCGGCAAACAATTCAATATCCTGCGGCAAATAGCCGACATGCGGTCCGAGTTCGTCCTTATTCCAATGATAAATATCGGCCCCATCCAGGCGAACCTTGCCCACGGCGGCCGGCCAGATACCTACCAGCAGACGCGCCAAAGTGGATTTTCCAGAGCCGCTAGGTCCGATGATGCCCAGCACGTCGCCCGGCAAAATACCGAAACTGAGTCCCTTGATAACGGCAACCTTGGACTGGGGAGGTGCTGCAGTCACTTCCTCTACCGTCAATTTCCCCAAGGGCTTAGGCAAGGACATCCCTGCTTCACGGGCAGGATTTGCCTCCAGCAAATCATTCAGGCGCTGGTAAGAGCTCTTGACACTGCTCCAACTTTTCCATGCACCGATTAATTGCTCAATTGGGCCGGTCGCCTTGCCCAGCAAGATGGAGCCGGCAATCATCATGCCCGGAGAAATTTTTCCCTCTACGGCCAGCAAAGCGCCATAACCCAGCACCAGCGACTGCAAGGAGACGCGTACAAATTTGGTGACGGCGCCGACAATACCGGCTTTCTCACTTGCCTCTGCCTGCAATTGCAGGAAGCGGCCGTGCAGCTTGTACCAGCGGTTCATCAGATTAGGCAACATGCCCATCGCCTCGATGACTTCGGCGTTGCGCAAATTATTGGTTGCCAGATTGCTAGAAGCGATAGCCATGCTATTGGCTTCTGACAGAGGTTTCTTGGAGACCTTCTCGTTGACATAGGCGAGCACGACCAGCAACGCTACACCGCACAGTGCAAACACACCCAAAGAGGGTTCAAACATGAAAATTACTATGATGTAAATAGGAAACCAGGGTGCATCAAAGAAGGCAAACAGAGCATTCCCCGTCAGGAACTGGCGGATATTGGTGAAATCCTGCAAAGCCTGGCCGGCATTTGTGCCTCCCCGCTTCAGGTTTTGCTCAAACGCTGCGGTATAAATGCGCTTGTTCAACTTCATATCCAGTTGCGCACCTACCCTGATCAGCACAAAACTGCGCACAAATTCCAGCGCACTCAAAAACAGGTAGGCCCCCAGCATGATCAGGGTCAGCATCAACAGGGTAAGCTCGTTGCGGCTCGGCAGGACGCGGTCATATACCTGCAACATATACAGGGACGGCATCAGCATCAGCAAATTGATAATTGCGCTGAAGACGCCGACCGTTTTGAATGCGCCCTTAAATTCTCGCAAGGTTTGCGCAATTTCGTTTTGGGGAAGTTTTAGTTTGGGTATCATGGAGATGCAGTCATCTACTCTAAAGTGCAAAAACCGCGCAGGCACTCCCATTTTTATGAATCGAATTTGGGTGCATGTCACAGCAGGTTTGCCAGCACAGTCGCAAAAACCTGCTGCGCCGCATTATCGCGAATTACATTTGCGTTAAATGTGACGTGGATCACATTTTCCGAAGATTAACACAGGTAAGTCAACTTTCAAAGTTTTTTCGCGCAAGTTGAAAATAAATGCATGACGGCAGCCAAGTTTTTGAATATTAAGGAAACTTTTCTACCACCGGCAGATCATGGGCTAGCTTGGAGCCCCATTGCATAGTGCATTTTCTGCAATATCCAAAAAAGAGCTGGTACCTGCTGATATCACTCCCGCAGATATAAAAACGTCAAGCAATTACCCTCGACATGTTCCGCTGGTCTTCCTGCCTGTATCTCCGCTATCATCGCTGCCTACTTCTGGATAAATAACAATCGGAATGCAAAAAATTATCGTCATCGGCGCTGGATTCAGCGGCGTTGCCACTACGGCGCAATTAATCAGGCAGGCACCCGATGAGGGGCTGCAGTTGTTGCTCATTAACCGCACCCAGGATATGGGACGCGGGGTTGCCTATAGAACGAGTAAAGCGGAGCATTTATTGAATGTCCCCGCCGGAAACATGAGCGCCCTGGATGATGACCCCGATCATTTCCTCAATTACTGCCGGCAATCCGACGCTCAGGTGAAGCCTTCCAGTTTTGTTGCGCGCCATCTTTACGGCAACTATATGGAATGTCTGTTGGACCAGGCAGTACAATCCACCGGCCAATGCATATCCATTTCACGAATAGCGGGAGATGTCAAAGACATCAACTTATTGGACGGACAAGCGGGGGCCATGATTACCCTCGCGGATGGAAGAGTTTTTGAGGCCGATAAACTCATACTTGCAACCGGCAACCATAGTCCTCAGCATCCGCACATCCGGAATCCGGATTTTTATTCGGGCAATCGTTACATCGCAGATCCGTGGCAAACGGGCGTGATGGAAGCGCTGGATGGAACCAGGACCAGCCTTGTGATCGGCACCGGACTCACCGCTATTGACATTTGCGCAAGCCTGACGTCCCGGCCCGGTTGCGGGATCGTCCATGCCATTTCCAGGCATGGCCTGTTGCCCCAATCACACCGCGTACAAAGAACCGTAGACAATATCGACCATTTTGCCGAACTCACACTGGACAAATCTGACTCCATAAGAAAGCAGGCCAGTACAATTATCCGCTACATACGTCGCCTGGCCAGGCAGGGCGGGGATTGGCGAGAAGTGATAGGAGCGCTGAGGCCGCATACCCAGCAATGGTGGGAGCAACTGAACCTGCAGGATCGCTTGCGTTTTCTGCGGCACTTGCGAACCTATTGGGATGTTCACCGCCATCGCGTCGCCCCTGAAGCATACGGGCGCTTCCAGCAGTCGCTGGAAGCCGGCATCGTAAAGATCATCGCAGGAAGGATCATCGATTTCCAGGAAACTGATGGCGGAGTTTCCGCGCTCATCAAATCCCGGCACACTGGAACAGAGATAACCCTCCACGTAGGGCAGGTCATCAATTGCACCGGCCCCGGCAGCAACCTTCAGCGTACCGACGACGAGCTGAGTCGGAATATGTTGAAAGCAGGAATAGTCAGAATCGACCCGCTGGGATTGGGACTTGAGGTAGACCAAGATTGTGCAGTACTTGACCGGCATGGGAATGCTTCGCAAGTCATTTACTATATCGGCCCGCTGTTGCGGGCA
Source organism: Pseudomonadota bacterium (assembly GCA_040390485.1). GTDB lineage: Bacteria > Pseudomonadota > Gammaproteobacteria > Burkholderiales > Burkholderiaceae_D > Undibacterium. Next base: position 21,467 of record JAZJYH010000068.1, on the reverse strand, counting down.
CGCTACTGGGAAGCGACTGCAATACCCGAGTTGCGTGTGTTGGCACGGCGGATAGCGGAAGCCGCACTCAAGTCGACAAGGCAAAGCAGTCCAAAACAGCTGGACAAGCCGGCAGCGTAGCCAAAACAATCAGGATCGGCCAGCCACTCAAGGCCGGCAGCTCGCAGGCAATACCAGCACGCAATAGTGCTAATAGTGCTTAAGGATTTTCCTGAAGCATGCCAAGCTTGCGCAGCGAAGATAGGACCTCGCTGACACACTGCTCCAGGCTGAGCTCTGCCGTATCGATGCTCAACTCTGGCGACAAAGGCTCTTCGTACGGCGAAGAGATGCCGGTAAATTCTTTCACGCCACCGGCACGGGCCAGTTTATACAGCCCCTTCACATCTCGCGCCTCGCAGACTTCCACTGAACACTTGCAATGGATTTCAACAAAATCCCCCTGCCTGACCAGGCCACGCACCTTGTCCCTGTCGGCCCGAAAAGGCGAAATGAAGGCCGCTAAAACCATCACCCCCGCATCGGCGAATAATTTGCTTACTTCTCCTATGCGTCGAATATTTTCACTGCGGTCAGCAGCAGAAAATCCGAGATCCCCGCACAGGCCGTGCCGCACATTGTCGCCATCCAATACATAGGTGCGCACTCCCATGGCATGCAATTTTGCTTCTACTGCATGCGCCAACGTGGACTTCCCGGCCCCGGAAAGCCCGGTGAACCAAAGAACCGCGCCGGCATGGCCGTTCAAGAGTTCCCTATGCTTGCGTTCAACCGTGCCACGCTGCCAAGAGACATTCGAGCTTTTTTCATTGACAGGCATAAAATGCTTTTAATAGTAAGAAGAAATCGATTGGCATAAGTGCCTTGGTACCAGCTTATTTGCCGATCTCTGCCCAGTATTGCTGCTCTATGTCACCCAGTTCCGCCAATAAGGGCTGTATGTGAGGCGCCCATTTTTTCCAGCGGCCAACGGACGAATTATAAATAGGCTGGCGTACTTGCGCGATACTGGCAGTCTTGACCGAACGCTGGGTCTCATGGAATTGCAAAACCCTGGGGTCCCACTCCAGGCCGCACCAATCCAGCAAACGGCGCGCTGATGCTTCGATATCATCCACTACCTCTTCATACCGCACTTCCAGGAACCGCCCCGACAAGACCTTGCGCCAGTGCGCCATGACATCCCAGTAACGGCGGTAAGCGCGCCCCAGCATGGCAAGGTCATAGCTCCACTCGTGACCGTGAGTGAACATGGTGATGTAACACGAAATGCAATTGTCGATGGGATCGCGACGACAGTGAATAATGCGCGCATTCGGAAACATGGAACTGATCAAACCTATCATATAGGAATTTCCAGGCAGCTTATCGGTGACATGCGCCTGTTTACCTATGCCTGGCAATTTGTCCAACTGCTGCAGGTAATATGCGGCCCTATCCTGAATCGAGGTCTTCGGATCCAGCGAACCTACCATGCTATGGTTAATCACAACACCGTTGCCGAAATCAAAGTTGTTGACCGCTTCCGGAATATGGATCAGCTCACCACCCGGATATACATCCGGATGGCTGGCTAGTATCTGCTCCGTCAGTGTCGTTCCTGAACGCGGCATGCCCACTATGAAAATCGGACGGTCGGAACTCAAGCCTTGCCTGCGTAAATTCTCCAGATACTCTACCGTCATTGTTTGCTGCAATCTGGCGGCAAATTTGATGTCATTTTCTTCGCTATATACGACCGTCTGCAACTTGGCGCCGGCGCCTGTTGCGTAATAACGGGCCGCAGTATCGATATCGCCGATATCTTGATAACACTTGCCGATCGCAAACCCTGTTTCCGCCTTGCTGGACGCAGAGAGCTTGTTCAAGTGCGGGCCCAACGCCTCCATCTTCGCAAATAAGGGTTCATCGGCACGCACTTTGCGCAGCATCACGCGCGCGAACGGTAAATCGAGATTGTTCGGAAAAGCTGCGATACCTGCATCATACGCGGCGCAGGCGTCATCCAGGCGACCGACCACCTCCAATAAAGTAGCCTTGAGTTTCACGCCTTCCAGAGACTGCGCCAGATCCTTTTCCGGTACCTGATTGATCATGTTGAGTGCAGCATCCGTATCGCCCATCTGATTCAACACCATGGCTTGGCCAATGCGTCCAGCGTAATTGGCATTGTTACGGTCCAACACCTTTTGATAGGCATTCAGTGCATCCTGATAACGCGCAACCATCAGATAAGCCCGCCCCAAATTGATCTGTGCAAGATCATGCTGAGGAAAGCGCAGCATCAAACGCTCCAGCAGCGGAACCGCTTCTTCATACAAGCCCTGCTTAATCAGGTTCAGACCGAGATTGCTTAGTGCGTCGTCGTAGTCAGGATTCAGTGCAAGCGCATGCTCAAAGCAAAGTCGCGCCGCCACCACCTCATCCTTGCCCATATAGGCAGAACCCAGGCTATTAAAAAATATTCCCTGCTTGGCCTGCAGCGCGATTGCCACGCTGATACTGACAATCGCCTCGTCAAATTGATAGCGGCTCTTGTATGCACAGCCTAGCAAATGGTGCGCATCTGCGTTCCGCGGATCAAACTGCAATATCTGGTTGTATACGCTGATCGCCGCATCCAGGTCTCCCTGTTTTTGCTTGTTTAACGCATCATGCAAGAGTTGGTACACATTCATTTGATTCTGTTCATTCCATCAGTTTTTTTATGCTTGCCAAATTCGCGTCTGGAAAGGCCAGCAGACATGGCATTGTAAACCATACGCTCACAACCGAATAATCGGTAGCCCAGCACTAGTTGTTACGCAATACCTAGTGCCTTTAGAACTGGTAATCTGTTTGCAACAAAATCATTTGCCCGTATGAGCAGTTCCGCCATATTTTCAGCTTCTGTTTCCAGGGTCACATTCTCTTTCACCAATTTTTGTCCCCGCATTGACAATGCCTGCCAGGCGAGTTGCGCCCAGTCACCCGCCTGTTTTTTGCCTTGCGATCTGGCCAAAAGAAACAGTCGTTCCGTGCGCGACGAAGCAATGCAAGCACCAGTCAACGGGCTCACCAGATAAGGCAGGTCATCACTGAAATACGCCTTGTCACAAAAGTAGGCATTCAGTTTGTCAGTTTGTTTTTTTGCCTTGCTGACTACCGCCTCATCCTGCACGGCACAGATTGCCCCAATCCCGGCAAGTATCAGCATCGCCTGCCGTAACTGCGCAAACGATACGCTCTTGTCTTTAACAAGTTGCTCAATCTGACCAATGGACTTGGGCCTGTAGTCAGATAGCGCATTCAGGATAGGTTTATATACAGCTTCCTGCATCGTCACTTCGCCCTGGCCTGCCTTGATGGTCAGGTTGATGCTGGATATTTCCTTCACCAGTACGACGGTCTGCTCCCGGATTGCAATTCCCTGTTCCAGGGTATTTAAGCGTCGCGCACCCTTGACCCAATAGTCCTTCCGAAAATTCTGGTTGGTGCAGAAATCGCGTACGGTTTCACGGAATACGGCATCCGGGACTTGCTTCAGCAAGGTCTGTTGCTGATCCGTCAGGTTCACGATATCGACGTGATCCATAGGATGCGCAGAGCAAGCGTAAGTCAGCTTAGCAGCTTCCAGCCATTCTGCCATTTTGGAAAACGGCATAGGCGCCCAGTCTCGATTGAAATACTCGTGCGCCAGATAGTTGCGACTCAAGCCCTTCATTTGCTTGAATCGATCAACAAGTTGGGGATTTGCGCGGGCGAAGGCCGGCGAAGTCGCCATCAACTGGTCCATGAAGTCCAGCGCATTATCTATACGAACCAGGATATTCTGCCCAGGAGCGCTCATTACTTCGCTATGCTGTGTCATCAGATCGCGCGCCGGGATCATGCTGGACCAGCCGCATTGCACGTTATAGCTGATATACAGCACACCGCCGACTTTTAATTTTCTACGGATGAAATCCACGATCACGTGGCGATTCTCGTCTGAGACCCAGCTCCAGATGCCGTGAAGGCAGATGTAATCAAAATCCGGTAAATCGGAACGCGCACAAAATATGTCAAAAGCCTCGTCATACAGCTTTGCCCCCGCACCCGTAGCCTGAGCCAGCTCTTGCGCAAAACCCGCTTGGGCTGGGTTGAAATCCGTGCCATGCCATTGCGTGATGGAAGCCGCAGCATGCGCATTGACCGACACTCCCTGGCCGAAGCCCAGCTCGCACGCTGCTCCCACTTTGGGAAACACCAAGCCCGCCTCTAGGAATGCCATTTGCACGCGCAAAGGATTGAGTTCAGGATAATAGCCATAGGTATAGCCTATATCGGCAACGTAGCCAGCGGTCCAGTCTGTCATGATGGGATATCCAATGTCTTTATTTTAGCCGCACCTTCAACTCCGGCCGACCTGATGTTATGAAAGATTTCAATAAAAAAACCCCGTCCCCTTGAAAGGGACGGGGTTTCAAATTACTACCTAAGTACTATTTAGACTCAGTGAAAAGCTGCGTACAGACTTTTCACTGTGCAGTCCTGAGGACTAAAGCTTATTAGAAGCCAATGTCGGCCAGAGTGATATTTGCTGTACCAGTCAGTTTGATCACTGCATCAGTGCCGGCCGTGAAGTTGCCGTCATGGTTAGCATCGATAAATACATAGGTGAACTTAACCAAACCTACAGTTTCAGTCTGGATCGCTACACCGCGGACAGCAACATTGTCGTTGAAGAAGCCAGCTACACCACCCGCTGCTGCGTCAGCCAGCAATGCAGTTGCGGAAACGAACGCACCCTTGTTGTACAGAGCGGACTTGGCTGTACCTGTGAAGCCGAAGGAACCCAGATCCAAAGAGTCTTCACCGGATACGAAGTTAGTGACAACGTCCATGCCTGTCGTTACCAGCGCGCCAACCTTGCTCAGGGCGATAGTGGAATCAGAGCCTGCTTTGTATACCACTGTGTCATGCGCACCAGTTGCACCCAAAGTGAGAGTATCGCCGCCGCCTGCACCGTAGAAAGTGTCGCCTTTTAAATTACCGATGAAAGTATCAGCACCGGCACCACCCAGATAAACGCCACCGACTGTAGCACCAGTTGCAGCACCCATGACGAAGCCGGCAGATGCGGACGCGTCAATCTTGGTGATAGTGCCAGCATTAGCGAAGCCTGTTACAGCCAGTGCGCTGCTGCCTGTTACGACCAGGGTAGTTGCGCCAGTCACGTCCAGCGATGTGATGGTGTTAGCTGCGGAGCTTGTACCTGTGGAATTGAAAGTCAGAGTTTCAATGCCGCTAGTGACGATATGGCTGGCAGTGATAGGAGCTGTAGTAGCGTTGCCGACGTTGATAGTCAGAGCATCTGCCTTGCCAGTATTGTCAAGCAATTGGAAAGTGACGTCTTGTGTCTGAGTAGCAGTCACGGAAACAGACTGTGTAGTCAGCTTGTCGATAACAACTGCTGCTGTAGCAGCGCCGTCAACGTTCACCGCAGTAATGCCAGTGATAGCATTAGCCAGGTAAGTACCTGAACCAGCACCTGTGGACAGAGTTTCGAAACCTGTGAACTGTGCGCCGTTCACTGCTGTCAGATTGCCGCCAACAGTGATTTGGACTGTATCTGTACCAGCGCCGCCGTCGAATGTGCTCAGTGTATTGATCGCAGTTGCGCCCAGTTTCAATGTATCGTTACCTGCGCCCAGAGAAGCGACGATTTTACCAGCTACTGCGGATACGTCGAATGTATCAGCACCGGCACCACCACTTACTGTGGCAGTTGCGCCAGCGAGTACAGCCTTGATGTTGCCAGTTGCTGCGCTTGCATCTACAGTAACTACGGCAGCGGCCAGAGCATTAGTCAGTGTCAGGTTCTTGTCGCCGGAAATGACCAGCTTGTTCACTGCTGTACCACCAGTAATCAGCGAAGTAACTGTGTTGCTGCCAGTGTCGGAAACAATGTTCAAAGTCTTCAATGCTGCACCAGTGACAGACAAGCCGCCAGCTGCGCTCTTGAAGCCGCTCAATGTCAGAGTTTCAGCTGTGTCAGTTGCGCTGGCATTCCAAGTCAAGGTATTTGCAGCAACTGCCGCAGTACCCAATTGCAAACCTTGGCCGTTACCAGTAGTGATCGCTGAATTCAATACATCAGCTTGTTCTACACGAACTGTTGTTACGCCAGTGTAAGCCGCTGTATTGATTGCATTACCGTTGGCGCCTGGAGCTACGAAGTCGATAACTTCAACGTTCTTGACAGTTACTGGCAAGTTGTAAGTGCTGAGAGCGCTGGTTGCGAAGGAGTACAGCTTCAGTGTATCAACACCTGCGCCGCCGTCGATAGTATCGGAAGCTTGAACTGTGCCGCCGGCATTGTTAGTACCAAAGTCGCCGATGATGATGTCGTTGCCGGTAGTGCCGGTGATAACGTCAGTCGCTGCAGTAGTCAGTGTCAGAGTTGCGCCAGCGATTGGTGTAGTGACGATTTTGCTGATCACTGCATCGCGAGTTGCTTCAGCGGCTGCTTCTGTTGTTGCGTCAACAACTGGGTTCAACCATGCTTTAGCAGCAGCGTTGGCAGCTGCACCAGCGTAGGCCAGAACTTCAGGAGCTGTGTCTACAGCACCTGTGAAAGAAGCAGCAGCAGTTTGCTTGGAAGCGATGGCTGTAGCGTCAGCGCCCAGTGCGCCGCCCAGTACGGACAGAGCCAGTTGGCCGATTGTTACAGCACCGCCGTTAACTTGAGCAACCCAGTATTGCAGACCTGGCAGATCGGCGCCGTGGCCGAACATGTTGACGTACATTGCGTTGATTACTTGTGGTGTGGACAGACCGCCGTAAGTGGCTGTGTATTCTGTCTGCAGGCTGAAGTTGTCAGCAACGCTTTTCAGGGATTGATGTTTGTTGTCGATTTGATCAACCCAGTAGGCCAGGCCCAGAGGATCTGCAGGACGGTTGAAATAAGCAATATATAGTGATTGTACGTTAGCTGCTGTAGTCATTTAGAACTCCTAAATTACGATTAATAATGTGTGCAGATTGCATAAACGGCATCTACTCGCATACGGCAAGCAGATGATGTCAGATGAGCCTAGTCTGAAGATGTGACAGGAATCACATTCTGCAAAAAAACCACACTTTTTACGATTTTGGCTAAGATTTAGTCTGGCCAACTTTGAATTATACGATTTGTCCACTGATAACCCAAAATAATTCGCTACAGACAGAGCGAGGGCGTAGCGGATGTGAGGAAATTGCCACTAGCCCTGCACAGGACCGGCTGGACGCAGGATAGCGCCGTCTATGCTGACTGCGAAGTGATCACTGGCACGGCAAGGTTTGGGGAATTGCAACTACGGAGAAGCGGAAGACGTGATTTTCAAAAAATCAAGCTTTTTTTGCCACGCGATAAAGCCCAGTTAAAAATAACAAAAAGCCTGCATCGCGCATTTGCAAGAAATAATTCCTACCAGAAATTATTTCTTACTCCAGAATGTTGCTCCAGATGCAAGCCGGTTATCATCCAGGCGTGTCTGAAAGAGATACGCTGCCGTGCCCCCCTTTTCCGAAGACAAGACACCATTTATCAGCAGATTATTCGGATAAGTATTGAGAGCAACAAACTGCCCGTCGCTATAAACTTTTCCGTCCGCCTGGCGGCTGAAGCGTTCGCTGCCGCTGACCAGATCAAAACTGGTGCTAAACAAGGTCTTGGCGAAATCGACCTGGAGAACCGCATTTTCTAATTTCGCCACAGAAACTGCGCCCGTCGTCTGGTTACTGACATAGGCAGCGCTATCCTTCAAGCTGAATCCCATTGTTCCGCTCGTTGGGAGCTGCCATTCAGTATTTTTTTGTTGATACAAGGCAAAGTAATCATTGCGTGCAATGAATTTGGCTTGTGCGGATAATTTATCTACATCTATATTAGGAGCCAGTCCAAACACCGTTTGCCATCTTCCCCAGATAATCTGGCCCGACCCAGCCGAGGGGTCAACCGGAGTAGTGGGCAGGGTCCCAGGAAGATTTGGCGTTGTGCCTATCACCGTCGCAAAATCCGAATCTTTCTTTGGATCAAGATTCACGTCATTCGATGCCAGCACGGACGACACGGCGGACGGCGGCGAATTGGTGGAAGCGCCTGCCTTGCCATTAGGCTCATCCGGCCGAGGCGGGGCAACCACATCCGGAGACGCACCATTGCTTTGTAGTAATTGCGGTTTAATCTGGCCTTTGGATATTTGCACCAGTTGATCGCGCTGACGGGCAAACAACTCCACGCTGGAACCGCCTTCACACGGGCCTGTGCCTTGGGGGGCGCAGGCGCCGCCAAAGCCGCTGACGATCACGCCGCCGGAAACCACAGCTATGCGCGACGTCTCCTGCGTCGTATATACAGTGAAATCAGTGCCACGCACGCCTATCGCGGCCACCGGCGTATTAAACCTGAAATTTTGCCTGGCCTGCTTTACCGCTTCTCCGGAAACGCTGCGCGCCACGCCGCTCAACAATTCCAGCTTGATCTGGGTATTCGCGGGATTCTTTTGGTCTACATGATAGTTGACGATGCGCGCGCGGCTATTCGGGCGCAGGATGAAGAAACCGTTATCCACAGTCTTCAGATACAGATAGCCATCGGCGCCGGTAACGAGCTCTGCGCCTTCGGATACTGCAGCATTGAGTGCCACCGGCTGGCCGCCGATCTCGGCCTTGCCGGATACAAAGACAATGTGCCCCGCCTCATCGGCGTATGCCAATGAAGCCGCGCCAAATAAAAGAATGGCGAAGAGTTTGAAGATATTGTTGAATTTGTGCTTCATTGCAGTCCTTTGCAGCCACATCCATGCAGATATTCTTGTGGAATACATCAACAGGCAAGCAGAGCCAAGCTTTAAAAGGTTTTCGCGAAATTGCCCGTATTTCATCCATGTGATCGCACAAGATGGTTTATTTGGGCGCACACAATGCCGGGCCAATTTCGCAAAAAGCCTTGCCTCTGCAATTATCCGCTGATCAATATTTGAAAGTGTGATGATGATCACATATTTGCAGATTTGTCGTAATATACCACGTTGCGAGATCGATTTTGTGCTTGAAAAATTTTAGTGCATCATCTGCTTTCTGCCCAGCAAATACTTTACACTTGCAATTATTTGCATAATTAATAATTTTTATAACGTGACCCTTCCCAATCAGGCGGCATTTAGCGCATCGCTCACGTGCTTGCCAGTCCACAACAATTGCCCCGCAATGCCGGCGGCGCCATATGCAATTGCCGCTTAAGCTGCGCAAGCTGTCCATTCCTACCGCTCTAATATGGCTGCTGATGGCGGCCTGTGCGGTGCTGATTTCTGCAATCGCCCAATGGTCGCCTCCGTCTGTAGCCATTTATCCCGGCGATGAATGGCTGCGCGACCGCTTCACCATCTGGCATGCCAGCGACGAACCTGAAACTCGCGTGGTGCTGGTGGACATTGATGAAACCAGCCTGGCCAAAGTCGGCCCCTGGCCCTGGCCCAGGGCGCGCATTGCAGAACTCATAGAAAGGCTGCTGGCCGACTACGGCGTGCGCGGCGCCGCACTGGACCTGTATTTCCCGGAACCCGCCGATGCCGAAGGCGATATCCGTCTGGCGATGCTGGCTCAACATGGGCCGGTGGTACTGGCTCAGGCATTTGACTATGACCACGTGCCGCTGCGTAGCGGGAGCATCTTTGGCGGCGTGTCCCTCAAGGCAGGCCCGACCCCCATCGCCAGCGGCTATATGGGCAATCACGCCGGACTGGCCTCCGCCCAATTTGCCGGCAATATAGGATTTGTGCATGACGCCGACGGCGTATTGCGCCATATACCGCCAATGACCCAGTTCGAAGGAAAGCTCTATCCCACCTTGTCAAAGGCAATTTTCGACTGTTGTGCTGCAAAGAGTGCGCAATCCCTGCCCGCTGATGCGGGCGCCAGGATTGCGCTGACCCCGGCCGGCTACATGCGCATTCCATATAGCCGCAGCATGGCTGCATATACCGTCATCAATGCGTCCAAGGTGCTGGACCAGACCGCCCCTGCAGAATACCTGCAAGGCACGCTAGTGCTGATAGGCTCTTCTTCACTCAGCCTGTCGGATCGCGTAACCACGCCTTTTGGTCCGAATACCAGCGGCTTCCTGGTGCACGCGCAAGCCTTGTCTACCCTGCTGGACGAACAGGTAGGGCTGCTGCCCAGGCCTTGGCCTGGCCGCTGGCTGGCTTTGCTGTTCTCCGCCCTGGTAGCCTGCCTGGCCGTATACACTTTCCCCCGGCTGTCGGCCTTGTCAAATGCATCCATGCTGGGCGGCGCATCGGCATTATGGCTGAGCATTGCCTATCTGCTCGACCCGCATGATCCCTTCTTTTCTCCGAGCGGCCCGCTCTTGTCAAACCTGTTCCTGCTGGCGTTCGCAGTTCCGTTCGGCTGGCAAGTCTCCCAAGGCAAATCCCGGCGCTTGCTCGGCACTTTGCAGCAATATGTCGCCAAGGCAGTCGTGGATGAATTGCTGCGCAGCGATTTGAAGGATCCGCTGGCACCGCGCCAATCCCATGTCACAACCTTGATCGCCGACATGGAAGCCTATACCACCCACGTGGAGAGCTTGCCAGTGGCGGACGCGGCCAAACTGACGCGCGATTTTCTGGAGTGCCTGACAGGCCCGGTGCTGGAAAAAGGCGGAACACTCGACAAATACACCGGCGACGGCCTGGTCGCTTTTTGGGGCGCCCCGCTACCGATCGCCGATCATGCCGATCTGGCAGTGGATGCGGCCATCGCCATCGTCAACAATGTGCGTCGATTGAATGCAGACCAGCAGCGCCAGGGGTCGGCACGCCTGCGAGTAAGGATAGGCATAGAAAGCGGCATCGCAATGGCGGGCGACTTCGGTACCTCTTTCCGCAGCATTTACACTGCGGTAGGCGACAGCGTCAACGTCGCATCCCGCCTGGAAGACATCGCGCGCCATTTACCGCACGACATTATCATCGGCCAGGGCACGGTTGATCATGCACGCCGGCATACATTCCAATTATTAGGGGACAGAATTTTGAGGGGCAAAGAAAATCCAACCACGCTGTTTACGGTGGAGTTACCCGGATGAAGTGGACAGTTCGTCAGGCATTGTGCACATGTTTATGGACGGCTTTCCTGGTTGCCGGAGTGAATTTGCCGGCCAGCGCGCAAGGTGATGCGGTAGGCAACGTGGATTTTGAAAATCTTTACCTGGACGCCCTGCAAGCGATCAGCGACAGGCGCCTGGACGATGCCAAAGCGGCATTGACCTTGCTGATTGAGAGGGTGCCGCAACACGCAGGCGCCTGGATGGAACTGGCCGTCATGCAATGCGATCTTGGCAACAAGGCAGAAGCGGAACGCCTATTCCAGGGCCTTATTGACCGCTATTCGCCGCCGCCAGCCATCCTGGAAATTATCAGCCAGCACCGGGCCAGCGGTTGCAATATTGCACCCGCCAACAGCCGCTATTCGGTGACACTGGACAGGGGTATAGACAGCAACGTCAACCAGGGCGCCAGCAATCCGAACTTCACGCTGGGAGCCGGCACGCCTACCCCGATAGACCTGCAGCTGTTGCCCGATTTTTTGCCCAAGCAGGACAGGTACAGCACGATCTCCGCGGACTATATGCGCGAGGTTTTTTCCAATGGCAGTATCGGTTTTGCTCAATTGCGCGTGCGTAAGTACGATAACCTGTCGCAATACGACACAGTAGCGGCTGCGGCGGGATTTGAGCGCCCCTGGCGGCTGGGCAACTGGGGCGTGCGCGCTACCGGCATGCTAAGCCTGCTGACACTGGACGGGCGCCTGTACCAGAAGCAGGAGCTGCTACAGGCACGTGTGACGCCGCCTCTGCATTTGCCGGATGCCATGCAATTCAGCGTCGTGGGCGGACTGACGCATTTGCAATATCCGACGCAGATCAGCTACGACTCCAATATCTGGGAGCTAAGGGGCCTGCTATCGTATCAAACTGCAAAATACAATCTGCAAACCAGTCTGGCCTACCTGGCGGACCGGGCAACCGGGCCGAGACAGGGCGGGCATCGCGAAGGCTGGTTCGCCAGCGCCCAAGGCCGCACCCGCCTATATGGGGAAGTGGTTGGCGAACTGGGCTGGACGCGCCAGATCTGGCAAAATGAGGCCGTCTACTCGCCCGGCCTGATCGATCAGGAAAGACACCAGGACACACAAATCATCCGGGCCACGGCCATCTTTCCGATCAAGGATCGCCAATCGGTGCAAGTGGAACTACGCAACGTCAGCAACAAGGAAAATATTTCACTATTTCAATACAATAGCAAGTCCCTGCAGGTAAGCTGGCACTGGCAGAGTCTCTAAACTCAGACGGCATACTGTGCAACACTTGAATTAGGCAAGACAAAATAATGCAACTGGAACTATTACTATTTATTTTTGCATCAATGGCCATCTGCGCGGGCTGCCTGGTACCCGCCCGCTGGTTGCCTCCGTTACGGCATGACAAATGGATGCATTTCCTTGCGTTTGCCGGACTATCCATCCTCGCCAAACTGGTGGCGGATACGCCAAAAGAGCTGATGTTATGGCTTTTTGGTTTATTATTAGCTGGCTTGGCGATAGAGATCTTGCAAAACTGGGTGCCGGGCCGCAAGTTTTGCGGGAGGGACATGGCTGCCAATATGGCAGGGATCTCCCTGATTGCGGTGGCCTCCTGCTTCTCATTTTTCACCAGCTCACCGAATTTATAGTAATTTAATGACAGCAACCAACACAGAAGTCGCATTAGTCACAGATACCGCCGCACCTATAGAGCAAGTGCCGGCGGCGCCTGAGCAACTTCAGATCAAAATCCAGATCCAGGGCAAGGTTCAGCTCAAGATCAATCAGATCACTGTCAACCTGAGAAAAATACCCCTGCTGGCCAACCTGAGCGCAGAAGAGATGGCGAAGGTCAAGGCGGAGTTGCGCGTCAGGCAATTCAACAAGCGCGATATCGTGTTGCAAAAAGGTGGCCTGGGAGACAGCCTGCTGTTTTTACTATCCGGGCAGTTGCAAGTTGTGGATGTGACCGAAGACGGCCGCGCGATAGGTTTGCGCATGTTGAACGAAGGCGACTTCTTCGGTGAAATCGCGATCATCAACGGTTCAACGCGTTCCGCTTCGGTGGTTGCGCTGAGCAATGTGCTGGTAGGCTTCTTGCCTAGCGCCACGGCATTGCATCTGTTCTCGCACTCTCCGAATGTGGCGAACATGATGCTGCGCCATCTGGCAGAAAAAATACAGCGCGATTCAGAGTTCCGCGCGCTGCTCAGCATCAATAATACCTCGCGCAGGATCTACGCCTTTATTGAACTATTCAAGAAAATGGCTCCCGGCAACCTGGAAGTTGTAGAAAACCTGCCCACCCACCAAGATATTGCGATGATGATCAATACCAGCCGCGAAACCGTTACCCGCGCCCTGTTGAGCCTGGCGCAGCAAGGCATCGTGGAAAAAGACCTGCACCGCCTGATCATCCGCAAACCGGAAGAGCTGCAAAAACTGGCACTTGGCGCCCCTTAAAAAAAACAAACAAAATAAGTCCCCCAGCTTTTCCTGCATGCGGCCAAGCCGTATCCCCTGACGCCGCTCCCTACTCCCCTACCCTTCATGCTCTTTAACTCATTTATATTCATAGGCGTGTTTTTGCCGATCACGCTGGCAGGCTGGTGGATGCTGAAAATCTGGCGCGGGACCAGGATTGCGCTGGGATGGCTGGTGCTGGCCTCGCTGATTTTTTACGCCGCATGGGATCCAAGATATCTGGCCGTGCTGCTGAGCTCCGTATTCATCAACTTCTGGCTGGGCGGCCGCATACTGGCGGCCAAAGCCCGGCAAGCTGAACGCCGGGCGGGGCGCTGGATGGCTGCCGGCGTCTGCTTCAACCTGCTGGTGCTGGGCAGCTTCAAATATGCGTATTTCCTGGCGAGCAACCTGTTCGTCGTATTCTCGCTGCCGCCGCCTTTCGAACCCGTGCTATTGCCGCTGGCGATATCCTTCGTGACCTTCCAGAAGATCGCTTATCTGGTGGATTGCCGGCGCGGCATAGTGGCGCGGCACGATCCGCTCGATTACCTGTTTTTCGTCTCCTTCTTTCCCCAATTGATCGCCGGCCCTATCGTGCATCACCGGCCCCTGATTGCGCAGACGGTGCCGGGCGAGAATCCGCTTTTCAGACAGCCGGACGCCATTGTGGCAGGCCTGGCTTTTTTTGCCATAGGCCTGTTCAAGAAAGTGGTACTCGCCGACAGCATGGCGCGCTACGCATCGCCGGTATTCGAACTTGCAAGGCAAGGTGTGCCTGGCGGCGAAGCGGCCTGGCAGGCCATGCTGGCGTATACGCTGCAGTTGTATTTCGATTTCTCCGGGTATTCAGACATGGCCATCGGCCTGGCGCTGATGTTCGGTTTCCGCTTGCCGATCAATTTCTCTTCGCCGTATCAGGCGGCGTCGATCATCGATTTCTGGCGGCGCTGGCATATCACACTGTCTTCCTTCTTGCGCGATTACCTATACATACCCTTGGGCGGCAACCGGCATGGTGTAATAGCCCGCTACCGCAATCTTTGGCTGACGATGCTGTTGGCAGGCCTGTGGCATGGCGCCGGCTGGAATTTCTTGTTATGGGGCGCGCTGCACGGCAGCATGCTGTTGTTGAACCATGCATGGAGAGGCGCACTCGCCCGCCTGCGTAGCGTGGCCGAAATCTGGCAACGTATCCCTGCCGTATTTTCGATCAGCCTGACTTTTTTTCTGGTCGCGCTGGCCTGGGTATTATTTCGATCCGCCGACCTGGCAACGGCATCCCATGTGTACCAGGCATTGATGCATCCACTGGCGGGCGACAGGCTGGCGCCTATTCCCTGGCATTCAGCGGGCGATCTGCTGGAAGTGCTGACAGGTGCCATGCCCGAGGCAGGCTGGCTATGGGTAGGCATAGGCTTGCTGATCGTGATGCTCACGCCTAGCTCCGCGCGCCTGCTGTCGTATGATCCGACTCCGAACAAGCCCTACGCCATCAAGCTGCACTTCAGCCTGGGAATATGGGTTGGAGCTTGCCTCTGGTTTGGCCTGAAGTGGATGGCGGTGCGACCGGCAACAGAGTTCCTTTACTTTAATTTCTGATTAAGGAAAGGATAAATGATGAAGCGATTTTGGTATGGAATGGCACTGGCGGTTTTCGTGCTCAACAGCGCATGGGTGCTGGGAGTAAAACAGCAACTGGATGTGCCGACGCAAAGCTCGCGCTGGGTATTCGATGCCTATCAGCACAAGATCGCCGCAGCCGGCGCCATCCAGGGACCGCGTGTGCTGGTGGTAGCCGGCTCAAATGCGATGTTTGGCATAGACTCAGGGCAGCTGGAATCCTATTGGAAAATGCCGGTAGTTAATTTGAGTGTCAATGCAGGCCTGGGACTGCCGTATATTCTCGGCGTGTCGCGGCGCATTGCCCGGCCCGGCGATGTGATATTGCTGCCGCTGGAATACGCACTGTATCTTGACAGCGGCGAGCCGAACTCACAAGTCATCGATTACGTGATCGGCCGCGATATGGACTACTGGCGCAGCCTGTCCTATTTTGAGCGCCTGCGTTTTGCCGCCGGCATGGCGCCGGAACGCTGGGTGCATGGCTTGAGGCATATGCCCGACCATCCCGTGACCGCCGGCACTTACGGCGCCCATCATCTGGACGCCCGCGGAGACCAGACCCATACCTCGGCGGCAGAGCGCAGCCCGGCCGACATTGCTGCAGTCAAGGCGACCAAAGCCTGGGACTACGGCGCCAGGGCAGCCAAAGAGACCGGTGGCTGGGCTTTGATCGCTGCCTACAGCCGCTGGGCCAGGGAAAACCACGTCTGCCTGCTCGCCACCCCCACTGTGCTGCTGCACTACAGCAAGTACGATACCGACCCTGTCGACCAGGTTTTCTATGAGACCTTGCCGGACAGGGTGCGCGCTGCGGGCATAGCGTATGCAGGCAAGCCGAAAGATTTCATGTATCCGCCGTCCTGGTTCTTTGATACCGACCACCACTTACAAGACTGGGCCAGGAAAATCCACACAGCCCACCTGATCAAACTGCTGAATCAGGATCCACACAGCTACTGCAACACAAAATAACGCAGTAGCCGCTAACCCCTACAGCCTGCCTGTATCGTCATCCAGCGCATTGGCCAGGCCATCAATCAGATTCAGCAGACGCACGGACAGGGCCGGCCATTGCCGGGTATTGGTCCATACTTTTGCCTGCTTCGCCTTGTCTGCCAATGCCGTCGCATTCTTCAGCAAAGCAGCAATGCCCTGCGCCAGCGCATCCGCATCGGTGCCGGGCAGGAAGTGCACCGCATCGGCCACGTCATGGAAAATGTTGAGCGGCGTCACCGCGACCGGCCGCCCCGCAGCCAGGCCCATCCTGACGGCAGCGCTGGATGACTCCTGCGTCTGCTGGTAGGGATAAACGATCAAATCCGCCCTTTGCAACAGGGCCTGGCTCTGTTCGTCGGCAAGATATTCCGCATTGATCGTCACGCTATCGCCCAGCCCCAACTCCGCAACCATGCTCGTGCAGACCCTCAACTCTTGTTCCGATTGCGGCGCCGGATATAGCGACGTCACCAGCAACAGGTGCAGGCTCCCATCATCTTGCGCCAGCTTGGCGAAAGCGCGAATCAACGGCTGCATGCCCTTATGCGGCAGCAAAAAGCCATAGGCGGCGATCACCGTCTTGCCGCGCAGCCGCTGTTCGGTATCGCGATGTATGTCTGGGCGGTGCAAGGTCGGCATCAAGCCTTGCGGGAAGAACACGACGTTGTCCACCAGTCCGATTTTCTTCAGGCGATTCAGGTCGTCGACGCCATGTACATACAAGCGGTCTGCAATCGCCAGATCGGCGGCAATCGCCGACAGGGAAATGATCTGTTCCGGCCGCACGACATCGGCCGTCGAGTGGAAAAAGATGTGCGTTGCAATACCCGCCTGCTTTAGCCTGCGGATAAAGCGCGCCAGCACGGCCAGGGTAAAGAAGCCGAAATTGTACTGGATGACAACTGCACCGACACCCTGCTCCAATACCGTATCGTATGCGTGGTCCAGCGTATCTTCAAAGCCCTCATCCCAGCAGCGAAATACATAGTCCTCATCGATGGCCGTGCGCTCCGATTTATGCGCAGCCAGTACGACTAGGCGGTCCGCCGGTATCCCATTGGCCAGGAAAGCGGAATAAGACGCCACGCCGCAACGCGCGTTCCAGGTGCTGACCCAGCCTATGCGCGGCTCCTTGCGCAGCAAGGGCTCCCTGGAAAGCGCCTCAACCGCTGCTGCAGTCCTGCGCGCCACATGTTCCCATTTGAAGTTGTCCAGTATGCGCCGCTTGGCCGGTGCGGTGCGCGCCAGCCTTTGCTCGGCGGTACTGTTGCGCACTTCTACCAGCAAGGATGCCAGATGCCCGGCATCGGGATCGGCCCAGACCGAATGGGTGTTGCCGAAATGGGAGTCCGATTTGGCAAATGCATAGTCGCACATCCAGGCGGTGGCTTCGTCGCAAAAATCGTTCTGGCCGCTCCACGCGGTAGTGATGACAGGCAGGCCCAGCAACATCGCCTCTGCCATCGGCAGGCCAAAGCCTTCGCCGCGGCTAGGCGCAACCAGCGCCTGGCAGGCTTGGTAGAGTCCTGTCAATTGCGCCTGCGTATAGTCATCGGTGATGACCTCCACATGCGGATGGGACGGATCTTGCGCGCGCAAAGCCTGCAACTGCTGTTCCACGTCATTATGCGGATTAGGGAAGGTCTTGATAATCAGCGATACATCGTCGCTATCGCGGAAAGCCCGCCCGTACGCGGCCAGCAGCGCATCCACACCCTTGCGTGGGAAACATGAAGACACGTGCAGAAAACGGAAATTGCGCCAGTCCGCCGTCAGCCGCGCGGAGGGCGCTTCCGCGGCGACATCCAGCAAGTGGTCGACCCCGTTGCCAACCACGGCAATCGGTACACGCACGCCGTTGTCCCGCAGAACTTTGCCGACAAAGCGCGACACCACGGTGATCAAATCCAGCTTGCGGTTGAATGCTGCTACATATTCAGCCGGGAAGCCGCTTTCTTCCCACCCATAGGAGTGCACCACTCTGATTTTCCCGACCATGTCATGCAGATAGGGAGGATAGCAGTTGCGCAGCGTCACTTCCGGCTGGCCTGACGTTATCGCTCCCGGGATCGGCGCTCTCGCATGGATTGCTGCAATTTCAGCATCGAGTGCCAAAAACTCTCGCGCAGCGGGAAAATCTCCATGGCCTTCCCGGCTACGCAAGGCGACCTGATGCCCTTGACGGTTCAGCGCGCGGGCCAGTTCGCGGTTGACAATAGCCAGGCTATAGCTGGAATCGAAAGGGCCTTCTATCTGCCACCGCAAATCGTTTGCCGCCGGTTCTTCCGCTCGCGGAGGAAAGGGAATTTCCACGTCGATGTGCCGCAGATAGTCACACAATTGCCGCCGCAATTGTTCACGCGAAAACCGGCGTATGTTGCGGCGCTGGCCTTCGATGATGCGGCGGCGCAGGGCAGGTTCGCTGAGCACCATGTGGACCGCTGCGGCACATTGCGCCGGGCTGTCGTTTTCGTCAATCAGCAGGCCGCCCTCGCCTATCGTGGCGGCAATGCCGGAACCGGCACGCGCAATGACAGGAACGTCGTATAACATTGCCTCTATCAGCGGCATGCCAAAACCTTCGTGCTCACTCAGGCTGACGTAAGCGTCGGCACTCCGGTACAACGCCGCCAGGCGCTCGTCAGATACTTTGCCGGCCAGCACCACCTGTGCATCCATCCGCCAGTCACGGATGCGCTGGCGCACCAGCTCCAGATATGGCACGCTGGTGACGCCGCCGGCCAGGATCAGGCGTACCGGATGCGAGGAGAATTGCCGGAGTTCCTGCAGCATTTCTATCAACTCAAGCTGATGCTTATGCTCGCAAATACGGCCGACAAACAGGATATTGAAGGCCCCGTCCAAAGTAGGGATAAAATCGGTTTCCGCAGTGGCGCTACGCATACGGTCGACATCCACCAGGAGCGGGATGGTCGCAATATTGCCGTAGCCGGCCTGGCGAAGTTCGTGGCTATTCACATCCGAATCGCCAATCGCCCCCAAATAGGCTGGCGCCCAGGCGCGCAACTGCTCTCGCCCCAGCACGCTCAGGCCCGGCAATTCATTGTTCGGCAAGAACTGCGGCGGCGTGATGTTGTGATACACCATGATCTTGCGCGCGCGCAGTTGCTGCAGCCATGCGCAATTTTCATAGCCGAGGCTGTGGTGCGCCAGTAGCAAGTCGCTTTCGTCCAGCTGCAGTTCGCCGAAGTGCTTCACTTCAGTGCGCAAATCGTCCGGAATCAACTCGCAATAGATCTCCGATGCAAATCCCAGTTCGCGCAACAAGCTGCGAGTAAAGAACATGCCGTTACTGACGCCGTCACCCTTGCCGCAAGAAGGGCTAAATTGATGTATCGCCTTGACCCGCATCATTTGCGCCCGATCACAGCATAATCCTGGGGGCCGAACAAGACCTTGTTGACGGCAGCCTCAACTTCCGTCCCACCATGCAATAGATGATTGTCCGGATAGGGATGCAGGCGCAGGATTTCTGCGTGCGAGAAACCGCGTTGTCTTGCCATGAATTCAGCCACTTGCGGAACGATAGGATGCAGATGGGTAGGGTCGTAATAGAAATTGCAGGCCCCTACCATCAGGTTTTCGGGATTCGGAGTCTCGAAAATAATCACGCCGCCCGGACATAGCGCATGCAGCGCCGCGTCGAATAAGGCGATCAATGTCTCGAAAGGCAAATGTTCTATGATATGGAAACCGGTCACCGCGGCGACGCTCCCGGCCTCCTGCTCGCGCAGGTAGGCAATTGCGTCGTCACAGCGAGCCGCAAAACCTTGCTCCAGGCAGGCATCCACCATCGTCGCATTCATATCGACGCCGATCGCCGGGATATCCTGTTCATCCATCAATTCCAGCCATTCGCCGCGGCCGCATCCGACATCGATGACTTTCAGCCGCTGGAGTGCAGGCAGCGCTGTGATGTGCTCCAGATAGGGCAGGTAGGCCTTCAGGCGTTCCTTGATGTCTTCGCGTGTGCCGCGGAACAGGGCCTCAAATTCCACATAAAATTTATCCTGGTCGAACCCCGTGTCGGCTGCGGCCGGCGCTACCGGAAGATGGCCAGCGAAAGCATCCAGCGGCGGCGCCCCATGCTCTCTCAGTAGCCGCTCAAATGCATCAATCCTTGCCAGCAGCGCCTGCTCCCTGGCTTGTTTCCTGATGTCTTCGTTCTGGTTTTCGCGCATCAATTGATTGACGGTTTTCAGCTGCCTGGCTATTTGCATCCGGTCCAGCTTCATCAAGCGGGTACCGATATCCAGCGCATCATAGCGTTGCAGCCGGGTCACGACTTTTTGCTCATCCAGTTCAGTCACGCGCTCCTTAAGTTTTTCATGGCTATGCAGCAACGTATGATGTGTTTGCTGCAATTGATCCAAACGCGCGGTCAACTCGTGAACCTGCTGCTGCAAGAAACTTATTCTAGGCAAGCGCAGCAAGGCATTGCACCATGCCATGAAATATCCCAAGCCTGGCACAAATCGGATGCGCTGCTTCAGCGTCAGGCCAGGTTTGGTCACAAGGGCGTAACGGGTAGACAAATATCCTCGCGTGGGTTCCTGTTTCAGTGACGGAGTATCTTGCTGTACCTGCGGAACCGTATCCACGGTGCTTGGGCTTGAGCCGTCCCCGCTATCGCCGGCAGCGGTTTCTTGTTCACTATGGAAGCCTGTTTTTTCGGGCTGCGGGAATTCGGCCCGGCGGCGGTGGGAATTGATGTGCTCGGCTTTGCTCGAAAGCTGCTGCGCATCAAACTCGGAATTATTTTTTATTGCCATATTGTTTTTTTGATTTATGCATTAGCGTCTTTGCTGCAGCGCCTCATCTTCGATACAGATGAAACGAGAGGCCGCATTACTGATGCAGGCCGGACGCCCGGATAAATCAGGATGAAATAAGCTCGGGAAGGACGCAGTATAAAGGAAGGTGAGCAGAATGACAGGAGCTGCTTAGTCTTTTAGCAGCGCCTGCGGAAACCGTATCTTGCGCTCCAGGGACATTTTATGCTGCACCGGCAACTGCGATGTCATTGTAAAATACATATCTTTCTGTAACCCAACTTGCCTCACTACGACCAAACCGGTACTATTTTGAACAAATTTTCAACGAAGTACTGCTTTGATTGTTGGTCTGGGTCAACTAGAAATGCGGCGCCAAAGTTCGGGTACATAGCCCTGCAACGGCCGCATCCTGCAGACATATGCAATAAATACAGACTCATACAGACTCATAGAAAGACCACATGTTACTTCAACCAGTGATTTTATCGGGCGGCT
>JAZJYH010000067.1:0-11892 GCA_040390485.1 Pseudomonadota bacterium | reverse complement strand
ATGCCTTGCTGCGCCAGGTCGATCGCCGTCGCCAGGCCCACCGGCCCGGCGCCGACCACGATCACCGGATGCGTGACCGCCGGCTGGTCTGCCTGCTGCTCGCGGCAGCGCTGGTATTCAAAGCTCAGGGATTGATAATCCGTGCCCATATTTCTTGTCTCCTCCAACTGCTTTAGCTTTGCGAATTGCTGAATGTTACAAAAAACTCAGTCTTGCAAAGCCGCCCACATTTCCTGGTCGCGCTGCGCGGTCCAGATACGCGGGTGCTGAATACCGCTGGCTTCGTCGTAAGCACGCGATACGTCAAACGGCAGGCAGTGCTCATAGATGAAAACCTGGCCAAACTTGGGGTCCATCGCCTTGCGGGTATGCGCCATCGCGCCTTTCAGGTCCAGCTTCAGCTCCACCGCTTCACGCCCCTGCTGCAATAGCGTGGTGACAAAGTCACGGGTGTAGTCCAGGCCCCGGTTCACTTCAGCGGGATTCAGCAGCGCGGGGCCGCGGCCCGGCACCAGCTTGTCGGCATTGAGTGCACGCAGGGCTTCCAGCGTAGTCGGCCATTGTTCCAGCTGGGCGTCGCCGCAATAGCAGGCGGCGTCGTATTCCACCAGGTCGCCGGAAAACAGCACTTTTTGCGAAGGTATCCAGACCACCGTATCGCCCTTGGTATGGCCGGAACCCAGGTGCATGATTTTCACTTCCAGCTTGCCCAGGAATAGCGTGATTTCCTTTTCAAAAACCAGCGTGGGCCAGGTCAGGCCGGGCACGGTTTCCACTCCGGCGAACAGGCGCGGGAAGCGCTCGATTTCGGATTTCATGTCCGCTTCACCGCGCTCGACGATCATTTCGTAGGTGCCGCGGCTGGCGATGACCTGCTGCGCGCCTTCATCGAAATAGGCTGAGGCGCCCAGCACACGCACCGCATGGTAGTGTGACAACACCACATGCTTGATAGGCTTGTCAGTGACTTCCCGTATCCTGGCGATCAAGTCTTGCGCCATGGCCGGGGTGGCGGTGGTATCCACGATCAGCACGCTGTCGTCGCCGATGATCACGCCGGAATTGGGATCGCCTTCGGCGGTATACGCCCAGGCGTTTTCTGACAACTGTATGAAACTGATTTTTTTTTGTTCCATGTCTGCCTGGGATGCAAATGCCTTGGCCATCTTGTTCTCCTGATATGCAGAGGCATTGATTGCCTCCAATAAAGTATTGGGCTTCGTACCCGCGCCGTGCCCGGTACGATGGACACATCATAAACCCCGATTTTTATATTTGTCAATGACAAATTAATTTGACTATGTATAATTTAAGAAAAATGCCGCAAGGCACGGGCTCAACTCTTGTCTATCCGTTATCATGTCGCTTCACACCAATCCGTCGATAAGCTAGCCGTCAGTGAGCAAAACCCTTATTCCTGAAACTGCGCCGAACAGCGGCAAAGACAAGCCGCAGCGCGGCATCCAGAGCGTGGAAGTCAGCGGCCGGCTGCTGCAAGCGCTGGCCCATGCACGCCAGCCGCTGGCATTGAGCGAACTGGCGGCCAGCGCCGAACTGACACCGGCCCAGGCATTTACCTATCTGGTCAGCCTGGTCAAACTGGGCCTGATCAAGCGAGATCCGGCCGGCAGCTACGAACCCGGCCCCTTGTCGCTGCGGCTGGGCTTGCTGCACCTGGAGCATCAGGCGGCGTACCGCAGCGCAGTGCCGCATGCGGTCGCACTGGCAAAGCAGCTTGGCCACAGCGTGGCAATCTGCACGCCGGGACCACAGGGACCGACTATCGTGCGCTATGAGCACGGCGGCTTTCCTTTGCACGTGAACCTGCACATAGGCACCGTCATGTCGCTGCCGCTGACGGCGACTGGGCGGGTGTTTTGCGCCTATTCGGATCCGGCAGAACTGCAAGGCATGCTGGCACAACAGGCCGGCAATAAGGGCACCCACCCCGCCCCTTCGCACCTGGGGCAAATTGAGGGCGAGGCATTCCAGCAAAACCTGGCGGCGATACGCCGGCGTGGCATGGAGTGCGGTATCAATGCACCCAGCCCTGGCATCAGCAGCTTGAGTGCACCGGTCTTCGACGCTGCGGCCAGGCTATGCCTTACACTGACAGTCATCGGTTCATCCGGCGATATCGATATTAGCTGGAATGGGCCCAGCGCCGCCGCCCTGCGTGAAGCAACGCAAGCGATCAGCCGGCAACTCGCCGCAGGCCACGGAGCAATGGCATGAGAAAGGATAACGGTAAACCTGCGGCCCCGGCAGAAGGCAAGCAACAGCGCGGGATACAGTCGCTGGACAGCAGCGGCGTGCTGCTGAATGCGCTGATTTCTGCTGCCCGGCCGCTATCCCTGAAAGACCTGGCCAGTGCCGCCGACATGCCCACCGCCAAGGCCTTCCCGCACCTGGTGAGCCTGTTGAAGACCGGCATGCTGAGCCGCGACGCCGACGGCTGCTTCGGGCTCGGCCCCCTGAGCCTGCAGCTTGGCCTGCTGGCTTTGCAGAGGTTATCGCCGACGCGTGAAGCCGAGCAGGAAATCTTGTACCTCGCCGGCACTACCGGCATGAGCGTGGCGATGGCGGTGCTTGGCCCCTTAGGGCCTACGGTGCTCAGGCTGGAAGAATCGGCCAGGCCGCAGCACATCAGCCTGCGCCTGGGCACGGTGATGTCGCTGGTGAATACGGCGATAGGCAGGGTATATGCGGCCCACTTGCCGGCGGACGTGCTGGGCGGCTTGCTGGCACAAGACGGCATACGCATGGCCGGACAGGTTGCCGAAAAGGACAAGAGCGGCGAAGAGTATCGCCTGCGCCTGCAAGATATTGCCAGAGGCGGCATGGACAGCGCGCTGGATACGCCGGTACCCGGCATCCATACGCTGGCGGCGCCGGTGTTCGACCATACCGGCAATATCTGCCTGGTGCTGGCATTGATAGGTGCGGCGGGTAGCTTCGATACCGATCACGCAGGGGACGTGGCGCGGAGTTTACGGCAAGCGGTAGGAGGATTGTCGCGGCGACTGGGATATGCCGGCTCGCCGCCCATACATACGACGGAGTCAGAATAAACATGAGCGTCAGCGCCGAATTCCAGTCTTACATCAGGGAAAAATTTGAAATCCTTGGTGACGTGGCCTTCTCCCGCTTTTTCGGCGGGATCAGCATTTCTTATAACGATGTGCAATTCGCCATGGCGATGGGCAACACCTTGTATTTCTGCGTGGACGACAGTAGCCGCGCAGACTACGCGGAAATCGGCATGCAGCCGTTTTCATACGCGAGCAAGAAAGGCACGGTGCTCGTCAAAAAATATTACTCCATCCCTGAGGAAGTGCTGGATAACCCGGAAAACCTGAGGGAGTGGGCGCAAGTGGCAATCAAGGCCGCACATGCGACCTCGAAAAAGAAAACTGCCAAGCATTAAGCCCTAGCCCACCCGGGTGCTGGCCATGGTCAGGTAAAACCACTCCTCTCCCGCCTGGGCATTGGGGTCCGGAAAAATGATGCGTCCGGCCGTTTCTGCAACTACCGGCGAGCCATCGTGGCGGGTGCCGATCAGCTCGCCCTTTCTCAATTCATCGAAACTGGACCAGGGGCGGCTGAAGCTGTCGTCCTTGTGCACCTTGTCCACCACATCGTAGATGCGCAGCGCCTCCATCTCGGCCATCGGCCCAGGATCGCCGCTCGCGATCAGGCCCAGGTGGGCCAGGGTATTGATGATGGCCCGGTAGGCGATCTCCGGCGCGCGCGGATCCAGGTGCTGGCCGCATTCCAGCGTCATCGCATAACCGCCGACCGAGCGCATGTATTCGGTAGTGCCTACGCCGAACTGCGGATCAGCATTCAGCAATTGGGCCGCATCGGCCCGACCGCCCAAGCTCGCCAGGTGCTGGCGCCGCCGCTGCACGCCACGTGCATAAGTGCTGAGCCAGCCGTCGATGAAGCGGTGGACGCCGAGACGCAAGGCCATGGCTTTTTCTTGCTCCGCAAATTTGAAGGGTTCGATATTCCCTTCATTATTTTCCGGCCCCACCATGACAAAGGCCTCGCCCTCGCCCCGGAACGAATGCAGGTCCAGCAGCACTTCGTGCTGCGCCATCAAGGGACATAACCAGTTGGCGACATGGTCTTCAAATTCCCTGGGTTCAGCCGTCGGCTGCAATTTGCGGTTCAGGTTGCGTTCACCGCTACGCTGGCCGAGCCGGTAGGCCAGTGGATTCGTGACGGGCACGAAGGTGGCCGTGCCGGCAATGATCTCCAGGCTGCCCGCCTCTATCTCCTGTATGACACGAAGTATGCCCTGGGTACCGCAGGTCTCATTGCCGTGCACCGCCCCGGTGACGAGCAGGCGCGGGCCGGCTTGCGGCGATGAATAGGAAACACTTTTAAAATGAAGTGAAGCTGTTTCTGCAGGAGAGGACATATTGCTACCTTGATGCATGCTCATTGATTCGAAATCTATAAAGGAACCCCGGCGCGCCCCAAGTCTTGAAGCATCCGCCAGCGTGCGCGGATCCAGGTGTCGGCCTAGTTTTTCTTGCAGCCAAAACCCGGATCTATTCTGATCAACGCCGTAATCGCCAGACTGGGAAGCGCCGCAAGGCAGATCCAGACAAAAAAATTGGCGTATCCCAACTGCGCCTGTATCCAGCCGCTGAACATGCCTGGCAACATCATCCCCAGCGCCATAAAGCCGGTGCAAATTGCATAATGCGCCGTTTTGTGCGCGCCATCTGCCACCATGATCATATACATGATAAACGCGGTAAAGCCAAAACCATAGCCCAATTGCTCTATTGCTACCGCGCTAGCTATCACGAAAAGACTACCGGGCTGGGCGAACGCCAGGTAGACATAGGCCAGGTGCGGCACATTGATGGCCAAGGCCATCGGCCATAGCCAACGCTTTAATCCGTGCCGGGAAACCAGGTAGCCGCTAGCCAGGCCGCCGACAGTCAGCGCCAGCATGCCTATCGTACCGTAGACTATGCCGACCGCCTGGGTGGACAAACCCAGGCCGCCCTTGTCGACCGCATCCAGCAAGAACGGCGGCGCCATCTTCACCAGTTGCGACTCACCGAAACGGTACAACAATAAAAAAGCCAGCGTCAGGCCAACATCCTTCTTTTGCAGGAACTTGGCAAAGATGGAGAAAAAGGTTTTGACGACATGCCCGGGCTCACCGCGCGACTGGTCGCTGGCCGGGCGAGGCAATACCAGCTTGTGATAAACGAATAGCGAGATAAACATCGCCGCCAGCACAAAAAACACGATAGACCAGGCAAACGCGGGCTTGCCGGTGAGATCCGTCAGGCTACCCGCCAGATAGACCAGCGCGCCCTGCCCGGTAATCATCGACAAGCGAAAGAACATGCTGCGTATGCCGACATAGGCCGCCTGCTGGTGCTGCTCCAGCGCCAGCATGTAAAAACCGTCGGAGCTGATGTCGTGTGTGGCCGCGCTAAAGGCCAGCAACCAGAGGCCGACCAGGCTCAACTGAAAGTAATTGGGCATGGGCAGCGTCAGTGCCACCAGCGCAAACAGCACCCCGATCAGCAATTCCAGCGCAATGATCCACAGGCGCTTGGTCTTGAACATGTCGACAAACGGCGACCACAGCGGCTTGATGACAAACGGCAGATACAGCCAACTGGTATACAGTGCAATATCGGAATTGGAGACACCCATCTTCTTGTACATGATGACCGACATGGTCATCACGATCACATAGGGTATGCCCTGGCTGAAATACAGGGAAGGGATCCAGCGCCAAAGCTTGTCTGATGCTACTGCGGTTTTGTCCATGCTCGGCGGGTGGATATTCGGTGGATGTGCATTGAGTAGATGGCCAGGGCTTATAGGAATTATAGGAATGCCAGCGAAAATCTGAGGGGGCGCTCGCGCCTGGTCTCTTGACAGCTAAACACTAATCTTCCCAGCAAATCCCGGCCAGGACGACTGAAATTTTGCCAAGGGCACATATAAAAAAGTTATACCTGGGGCATTTTGAGTGCTGGGTCTGAAAAAAGTTCTGGTCAGACACAAAGGCATATAAAGGGTATTCCAAAAAGTCATACCTTCGCCCCATCTTTTCATTGGCAGACAATCAACCCGGATCATATGATAAAAACCTTCAGATTTAGCCGTCTATGCAATATCAAGCCCGGATTTTTGCCGGCGTCACCGAAGAATAGCAAAAAATGAAGCTAGCCCCCGTTGGTCCGACTCTCCACCCTAGCTCCGTCGCAGCCGGCAGCGGTTTGGGGCTGGGCATAGATGCAGGCGGCACGCAAACCCGCTGGGCTTTGGCAAATGGCGGCGGCCAGATCATCGCCGACGGTTTCGTCGGCGGCTTCAGTGCCTTGCAAATGGGTACCCCTTCCGGACGCCTGGCCTTGCAGGCGAGCTTCCAGGAATTGGCGGATGCGGTGATGGCTTTTGGCCGGCCGGACCGGGTGCGTGCAGGCATGACCGGCTTCGGCGGTCTGGCAGAGACCGCGGACGAGTTGCGCGACATGCTGGCGACACCGCTGAAGCTGTCGCCGCAAGCAATCAAGCTCAGCAATGATATAGAGCTGGCCTACCTGGATAATTTCTGTCCGGGGGAGGGTTATCTGGTGTATTCGGGCACCGGCTCCATCGCCGCCTTTATTGACGCCGATGGCAGTTTTCATCGCGCCGGCGGCCATGGCGGCGTGCTGGACGACGCCGGCGGCGGTTTCTGGATCGCCCGCGAAGCCCT
The DNA here is from genome assembly GCA_040390485.1 of Pseudomonadota bacterium. Classification (GTDB taxonomy): domain Bacteria; phylum Pseudomonadota; class Gammaproteobacteria; order Burkholderiales; family Burkholderiaceae_D; genus Undibacterium. Next base: position 5,147 of record JAZJYH010000067.1, on the reverse strand, counting down.
GCGCCACATATGGCGCAAGGAAGACGAGCAACCGGGTAGTTGGCGTACGTCCGCGATGGCGCTGAAGGTCTTTGAGTATATAGGTGGCCATGACTGGTCATCCTCGCGCGCCTTCATCTATAACGGCAGCCGTGGCCAGGTTGGCATGCTGGCCTTGGCCGTGGCCGCCGCAGCCGATGCCGACCAGGTAGCCTATCGTATCTTGCAGGAAGCCGGACGCGAACTGGCCAGGCTGGGAGCAGCGCTATGCGCGCGCTATGGCATCAAACCCATCATCCTGGCAGGACGCGTACAGGAACTGCATCCTGTCATTGCGCACACCATGCGCGCCAGCCTGCCGGCCGACTATAGCCTGAGGCAAAGCAGCAGCCAGGCGCATTTTGCGGCTGCACGCATCGCCTCCAGCTTGGGCGAACCACAAAGACCGTGAATTATCGGCTGTGACAATTTCCATATTCAAGCATAATTCCCTACTTCTCCGGACGATGAAAAAATTCCTGAACTTGATTGCCATGACCGCCCTCCTCACAGGCTGCGCCAGTACTTTGAACATAGACCGGAGCTACGCCGGGAAAATGCAGGATAGCCGGGCCCGCTTCCTGGTCATCCACTACACGGTCTCCGACCTGCAGCGTTCTATCGCGTTGCTGACCGGCGACAATGTCAGCGTGCACTACCTGGTCACCGACGAGGAGCAACCTCGCATCTACGGCATGGTGGATGAAAGCAAGCGCGCCTGGCATGCCGGCAAAAGCGAATGGAAGGATTACAAGAGCCTGGGTGCCAGCTCTATCGGCATAGAAATCGTCAACCCGGGGTATACCGATACCCCCGAGGGCCGCGTGTACGCCCCCTTCCCGCAAAAACAGATCGACGTCTTGCTGCCGCTGATCAGGGACATCGTGCTGCGCAACCAGATCGCGCGCGAAAATATACTGGGCCATAGCGACATCGCGCCACAGCGCAAGCAAGATCCCGGCCCCATGTTCCCGTGGAAGCAGCTGGCCGACGCCGGCCTGATCATCTGGCCGGATGCCGCACAGGTAAAACTGCAGCAGGCCGGCTTTGAGGGGCGGGTGCCGGACGTGGCCTGGTTCCAGAAAAAATTGCATACGCACGGTTATGCTGTCCCGCAGACCGGGGAGCTGGACGCCGCCACGCAGAATGTCATCAGCGTCTTCCAGATGAAATACCGGCCGGCCGATATAGCCGGCAAGCCGGACGCCGAGACGGCGGCAATGCTGGAGGTGCTGACCACGGCGCCGACCGTCTCCCCTGCCGTGCTGGCGCAAGTACCTCAACCATAAAATAGGGAAACCAGATGAAATTACTGAAGTCCTGGCTGCAATTGTTCGCTGCCGTCGCCATATTAAGCGGTTGCGCCACCGGCTTGCGGCTGGATACCAGCATGACCGCGGTCAGCCAGGAAAGCCGCGTGAAATTCCTGATCATCCACTACACCGCTCTGGACATGCCGACCTCGTTGCGCGTGCTGACCCAGCAGGAAGTCAGCGCCCATTACCTGGTGGGTGACGATAACCCGACCACGATCTACCGTCTGGTGGATGAAAGCCAGGCGGCCTACCAGGCCGGCCTGAGCGACTGGAAGGGGTTCAGCCGCCTGAACCCCAGCTCTATCGGCATAGAGATTGTGAACCTAGGCTACCAGGATGGACCAAATGGCCGCACTTACCAGCCCTTCCCGCAATACCAGATAGACAGGCTGATTCCATTGATCAAGGACATCGTGGCGCGGCACAAGATCAAGCCGGAAAACATCCTGGGTCACCAGGAAATCGCGCCGCAGCGCAAGCCCGACCCCGGCCCCTTGTTCCCGTGGAAGCAATTGGCGGACGCCGGCCTGATTCCCTGGCCTGATGCAGGCCTGGTCGCCGCCAGGCAGCTTGAATATGAGATCCAATTGCCAGACATAGCCTGGTTTCAGAAAAAGCTGGCGCAACACGGTTACGCCACTCCGCAAACCGGCGTACTGGACAATGCGACCCGCAATGTGCTGATCGCCTTCCAGGCGCGCCACCGCCCGGCCAGGTTCGATGGCTATCCAGACGCCGAATCCGCGGCACTGCTGGAAGTGCTGACAACGACCGCCAAGAGCGTTAATAATTTACAGCAATGAACCCTGTATTGGAACAATTGGGCATATGGCAAAGCCTGTTGGATGCGCGCGGCTTTGTCGCGCAAGAAGAAGCCCGGCAATTGCAGCTGGCCGAGACCAGCGAAGATGGTCGCGAGTATTTATTGACTCCGTTTACTACGGCCGCCTGGCATCGCATGAAAATCGTTGCGCAGCGAGATGGCATCGCGCTGGTAATGGTGTCGGCATACAGGAGCGTGCAAAGACAGATGGAGATAGTCCAGGGCAAACTGGACGAGGGCCAGCAGATCGCCGACATCCTGACCGTCGTTGCCCCACCCGGTTACAGCGAGCACCATACCGGCCGCGCCGTTGACATAGGCAGCGACGAAGATACGCCGGAACTGGAGGTGGAGTTTGAAACCACCGCGGCATTTTCCTGGCTGACGCAGCATGCAGGAACATTCGGATTTACGATGTCTTATCCCAAGGGGAACTCGTCAGGCTATCAGTATGAACCCTGGCATTGGTGTTTTACGGGCTAGCAATACTGGCACTGCAGTTCTCTGTACCGGCAATAGGCGGGCTACAAGGGGAACTTGCGCACCACCGCTGTCACCACGCCCCAGATCTGGGGATCGTCGGCTTTTTTACAAATCACCGAGTCGACATCGGGATGTTCCGACTTCAATACCAGCATGCCGTGCGAGCTGTACAAACGCATCAACACATATTCGCTCTCCAGGATGGCGACTACCATCTGGCCATTTTCTGCATGCAGCGAGCGGTCCACCAGCAATTTATCGCCTTCGCAAATGCCGGAACTGGACCAGCTGTCATCCTGGACGTCAAAAAAGAAGGATGCCCCCTTATTGGTGACCACATAGCTGTTCAAGTCCAGCGTGCTTTCCGCATAGCCGGACACCAAAGGTGAAAAATCCGGCGGCAGACTGCGGCTTAATTCAGGAATGCGGCATAAAGCTGAGTGGGCATCAGGCGCGACGGGCATCTGATTGAGCGTCTTGCCCCCGGCCTGGGATGGCGAAAAAGTGCCGGCCATTGGTAAATTGATCATATTGCACCTCATTTCACTGTATTTATATACAGTATATCGTAAACCTGGGCGAGCTCAAGCTGTTCGCTGTTTTAATCTTCCAGGCCAGAAATTCTGCTTTTAAGATTTGCCTGCAGGAAATCACGAATAAAGGTAAGCTATTGAAATATAAGAGAGTTTTATTTACTTTTCCGCAATAATCCTTATTCAAGAAAACGGAATCAGCGTGTCTATCCCTGCACTCAATAGCGGTCTTTCCAGCATGCTGGCTTTCCAGCGCGGCCTGGATACCTCGGCCAACAATATCGCCAACGCCCAGACCAACGGCTACCAACCCCAGCAGGCCTCCTTCAAGGAAGGAAGCAACGGCGGGGTCTCCAGCGTGGTCAGTGGCAATGGCAGCAATGGCACTTCTGCAACATCGGTGGAGGCGAGCAGCACCGACCTCGCCACGGAAACCGTGAACTCGCTGGTGTATAAGATCGGGTTTGACGTCTCGGCCAAGGTCGTCAAAACCGCCGACCAGATGCTGGGAACCCTGGTCGACATCCAGGCCTGAAGCCGGCCTGCCGGGTTTATTGGGACTCCGAAGGAGACATCCCGTTCAAACGGATAAACTGCTGCGTCGCGCGGCAGTTTGCGACTATGGTATCAGCCTCCTGCATCAGGTCTTGAAGATCTCGCTCAAGCGCCGGTGGAAGTGCAATGGAGGCGGCAACGCTTGCATCGCTTCCGGCGGCGCTTGCGGTTTCGGCGGCGGTGGTAGCTCCTGCACCGCAGACATAGGCGGGCAGGCGCAGGCCTGCAGCATGATGGCTGCGGTCGTAAGCAGCATGGATTTGACCGACTTCATTGTTGACATCCTTTCTGATGCGCCGCTGATCCAGCGCCTGTTGTTCTGCGATACGTTCATTGTTTTTTACGCGCGCCAGCAGCGCTGATTTCTCCGCCTCCGCGCGTTCCCGCTCGGATTTATCCCATTTCGCCTGTACTTCTGCTCTGCCCTGTAGCAGGCCGCGTCTTTGCACGCCCCACAAACCGGCGATCAGCATGGTCGTCAAAACAAGAGCTGCAATCAATCTGGCATACAGGCTCATCCTCGCGCCCTCAGGCAAAGCTCTTTTTCGGCTGCACGCCGTTTGACCAGGCCGGGCAAGACCTTGCCCCCGGCATATACCCAGCGCGGCAACTCATTGCAGGCGCCGATGTAGTCGCCGGCATTCAGCTTGCGCGCCATCGAAGATCCACAGAAATTCCCGCTGCCTGCATTGAACACAAATGAGGCAAAGGCCGCCCGCTGATTATCGTTCAAAGGCACTAGCACGCAGGCCTGCATCGCTGTATTCGCCTTGAGCAGATCTTTAGCCAGCAAGTCGTCGCACTGATCAAGCGTTGCAGCTTGCCCCAGCTTGACGCCCTCGGTATGCCCGCTGCAGATGGTGGGAATGCCGACCGGATCCGGGTAAGCCTGCTGCCGGGTCCCTTCGTAAAAAATGACCAGGGGCAAGGCCAGCCCCAGGCCGGCTGCTGCAATTTTTTGTTTGAGGCCCAGGTTCATTGCTGCCTCCGTTTTTCTTTGCGCTTCCTGAGCCTGTCCTTCAATAAAAAAAAGGTTTGTAGGCCGACATAGACCAGGGTAGCAATTGCGACCCAGTCATTTAATGTCAGGCCGAAGATCACGGCCGCGCCTGTCACAAGCGCCGGCGGCGCTGCCTTGGCGGCGGCAGCGGAGATGGATTCGTCTTGCATAAGCTCCTCTAAAAATAAAAAAAGCCGCACTAAGGCGGCTTGATGTTGTTGCAGCAGATTTATATACAGGGCGCGCGCCCTGACCTCAATATGAGGATCGGCTCCCGATTTGCGAAGAAGCGATCGTCATGGCGGCGTGTCGTTCCAGCTCAAAGGCCTTCCGGTACGCCATTCTTGCCATCCAGAAAATTGATCTTCCAATAGAAGCGGGCAGCAATATAGGTCGATGCCCCCTGTTGGCGCCCTTTC
>JAZJYH010000066.1:0-3687 GCA_040390485.1 Pseudomonadota bacterium | reverse complement strand
TGTACAGCTGGCCCAAGCCCTCCGGCCTGCACTGGCGCTGGCAGTTATTCACCGGCCCGCGCGACTGGATGCAGAGACCCTGGCGCGAAGGCTGGTACGGTTCCGGCGCCGACTACAACTTCAACCCGGTGCTGGGCTGGGGCGATGCCCCGGGCGCCAGCACCGAAGAACTGGTGCACGCACTGGCCAAATTCGACCCGCAAGGCCTGTCCCGGGCGCTGGGCCGCGACGAAGACCATACCACCTGGTTTGCCGCCGTGTGCGACGCCCTGCTGCCGCACTATGCCTATAGCCTGGGCGCCGACCAGCCGCATCAGCCCTTGCCGGAACACCTGCCGGTGATCGCCGTCAAGCAAAAGCTGACGGCTTACGATGGCCCGCCGCTGGCTTGGCCGCCGGGCTGGGAAAGACTGTGGGGCCCGGCCAGTTTCGAAGGCCGGCGCGACTTGCTGCCGGTGGTCAGGCATGACGTGATACCGACCGCGTTCAACCTGCCCATCCCCTAGCGAAGCGCAGTAAAGATTTTTTCGCCGAATCGTCCTAAAATGCCGTACAGCAATTAAATTCTTGCACGCCTGCCGGCCGAGCAGCCACTTTTGGAGACGCCATCTTGAAATCCACCCGCCATTCCGCGCTTCGCCTGGGCGCCCTGTTTGCCGGCCTGGCCTGCGTCAGCGCCAGCCAGGCAGCCGACAGCGCCATCGAAGACAAGATCGCCGACCGCAAACCCGAGATAGAAAAAATCGTGGCCGAGATTTCCGCCAAGCGGATAGAGGCCAGCATCAACAAGCTGGTCAGCTTCCATACCCGGCATACGATGTCGGACACCAAGTCCGACACCACCGGCATAGGCGCGGCCAGGCGCTGGATCAAAGCCGAGCTGGAACGTTGCGGCGCCGGCAAGCTGGAGGTGCAGTTCGACAGCCACATTCATCCGGTCGATAAGCGCATCAGCCAGCCGACCGAGATCGTCAACGTGGTCGCCACCCTGAAGGGCAGCGCCGCCAGCGACCGCGTCTATGTAGTCAGCGGCCACTATGATTCGCGCGTCACCGATATCATGAACTCCACCTCGTTCGCGCCCGGCGCCAACGACGACGCATCCGGCACCGCGGCGGTGATGGAGATGGCCTGCGTGATGGCCAAGTACAAATTCGACGCCACTATCGTGTTCATGGCGGTGGCGGCGGAAGAGCAGGGCCTGTACGGCTCCGGCCATTTCGCGCAGCAGGCCAGGGAAAAGAAGCTGAACATCGCCGGCATGTTCACCAACGACATCATAGGCAGCTCGCGCTCCGACAGCGGCCATGTGGACAATAAGCAGGTGCGCCTGTTTGCCGAAGGCGTGCCCTCGCGCAAGGAAATGCCGGACAACATCCGCACGCTGATCGCCACCGGCGGCGAAAATGATTCACTGTCTCGCCAGCTGGCGCGCCACGTCAAGGAACAGGGTGAGCGCTACGTGCCCGGCTTCAAGGTCAGTATCGTCAATCGCGCCGACCGCTACCTGCGCGGCGGCGACCACATGCCCTTCCTGGAACAGGGCTATGCGGCGCTGCGCTTCACCGAACCGGCGGAAGACTTCAACCACCAGCACCAGGATATACGCACCGAAAACGGCGTCAAGATAGGCGACTTGCCGGAGTATGTAGATTTCGACTATACCGCGCAGGTAACCCGCGTCAACGCCGCCGCCCTGGCCTCGCTGGCGCTGGCGCCGGCCGCGCCGAGCAAGGTGCAAGTGCGCACCGACAAGCTGGAAAACGATACCAGCCTGGTATGGGAAGCCAATCGCGAACCCGACCTGGCCGGCTACCGCATCGTATGGCGCGACACCACCGCGGCCGATTGGCAGCACGCTTTGTATGTCGGTAACGTGACCGAGTACACGGTGAACCTGTCCAAGGATAATGTGTTTTTTGGGGTGCAGGCTGTGGATAAAGAGGGGAATGTAAGTGTGGCTTCGTATCCTACGCCGCTGAGGTGATGTTTTAAGTTCTAGGTTCGACGACCTGTAGCTATGTTTTTAGAATGCTGGTCGGGGGTAGCCCGACAGCTACATACCTTTTTTGCTTCGTTCAAAAAAGGTATGCCAAAAAAGACGACCGCAAGCCTCGCCCCTACGGGGTGCCCGATTATGCGGTACAAAAAATGGGAAACGGGCGAAACTCGCTGCGCTCAGACACACCCGTTTCTGATCCATTTTCTGTACCGCACAATCGGCGAAGCTCCAAGCGGTTTGCAAGTCAAAAACAACGGCAACCAGATTCTCCTATATGGAGAAGAACTTGCCGCGCAAAACTTGGTTGACTTGATTTGGGTCTTGAGTCACTCCCAATCTGCAACTACGAAGAAACAATTAATTCCTAAAAGCTAAACACCGAGCGTTTCCAACTCCAACAAAGAACGCACCACGCAATCCGCCATTGGATGCTCAAGAGCACTCGAATCGATCCACACCGTAGCCAGGCCAAACAACTTGGCCGGCTCTACGTCTACCCGCAAACTGTCGCCAACAAAAACGATATCGGACAGAGGCACGTCAAAACAGCCTACCGCTTCCTGAAACAGACGAGGCGAAGGCTTCATGCTGCGACTGTCTGAAGAAAATACTTTCGTATGCCAGATGTCGGCTATCCCGACCCGGCTGAATTCAGTCAGCCAGCTTGATTTTTTGGCCCAGATGTTGGATACCACTCCCAGGCGATGGCTGCGACTAAGCCGCTGCAGGCAGGCGGCGTACTCTGCGGGGATATGTCCAAGCTCATGCTGGGTGAACACCATTTCGAGCGGGGGGATATCGCTTTCTTCGCATGCGCCGTAACGGTGCAATCCCTCGGCCAAGGCAGGGAAATCGTCAATTTTTCCAGCGTCCATATAGTCGGCGCACATGCCGTGGTAGCAGTTGCGTATGGCGGCATCCACCGCGACGCGCGTCAGCCGGTTGCCACCCAGCCTTTGGTAGGTGGCAAAAAAATCTTCACTTTCTGCAAACCTGTCTTCGCCGAACATGAAGGTGCTGTTCATGTCCAGCAGGATGACTTTGTAATCATCGAGAAATTTTTTACTAATCGGCGCTATCGCTTGCATACGCCTATCAGCCACCAGGACTCAACACATTCTTCGGCGTCCCCGCCGCAAAATCCACCACATTCTGGAACGCCGCCCGGAAATACAGCTCATAGCTATCCTGCTCCACATAGCCCAGATGCGGCGTGGCCAGCACGTTTTCCATGCGCAGCAAAGGGTTATCCACAGGCAGCGGTTCGGTCTCGAATACGTCCAGCGCCGCAAAGCCCGGGCGGCCCTGGGGCAGGGCGGCTTCCAAGGCGCCGGCTGCCACCAGTTCGGCGCGGCTGGTGTTGACGAATAGCGCCGTCGATTTCATCAGCGCCAGGTCAGGCGCGGTGACGATGCCGCGTGTTGCATCGTTTAAGCGAAGATGCAGCGAAATGACATCGCTTTCGGCAAAGAACGCTTCTTTTGAGGCCGCTGCCTGGTAACCGTCGGCCACCGCCTGGGCCCGGCTGGGTTCGCGGCCCCAGACCAGCACGTTCATGCCGAAGGCCTTGCCGTAGGCGGCGATCATCTTGCCTATCTTGCCGTATCCCCAGATGCCCAGGGTCTTGCGTTTCAGCACCCAGCCCAGGGTATTGTGTTCTGCGTGCAGCGAGGCGGTTTGCCAGA
>JAZJYH010000065.1:0-165727 GCA_040390485.1 Pseudomonadota bacterium | reverse complement strand
CCTTCCAGAATAATTCCGGCGGCCGGTCGTTTTCGCGATAGTCGATGCCGATGCCGATCACCTCGTCCCGGCGATAGGCGCGCATCCACTCCACCATTTCCACCGCCGCGGCCGGATCGGCCTCGCGATCTATACTGGGAATCAGGCGGCCGATTACGCCAAAGTCACGCAAGGCATCCTGGATGGCGGCAACAATCGCCCCCTGCGCCGAGGCGTAGTCTATCTGCGATACCTGCGCCGTACCGGTAGGATTCCAGAAAAATTCAGCGTAACGTACTCCATGCTGTCCCGCATCCTGCAGATATTCATAGGTGATGCGGTGCAGGTCTGCGGGACTGACGATAAGGTGGGCGTCGAGCGCGCGCAATACCCGCAGCACACCGACCGGTTTCTCACCGCGCGTATAGAAAGCCTCGATGTCTTCCAAGGTGACGGCATTGCCGGCCTTGGCCGCCAGTTCGATAAAGGTTTGTTTGCGTACCGTGCCATACAAATGGCAATGCAGCTCGACCTTGGGAATGGCGCACATGAATTGCTCCAGGCTGAGCGCGTCAGGCCGGCCGGTATTTCGCTCTATCTGACTCATGGCGCCATCCATCCTGCGTTGCGAACGGGGTGCGGTTTAAAAAAGGCTTTGCTCATAGTGATTCGAATACTTTGATTAAAAATTACCACGCAGACGACATGCGCCAGATCCGGGTATCTGGCTAGGGCCGCCGACCATTCTCAAGCCAGGGCCAGCAACAAATCTTCCATCAGGCGCTGCATGGCAAGTGCGCCGTCCGTCGTCATGGCGATACTGACATTGGCGGCGGCCCGTTTTGGCACGCGGAATTCGCAAACCGTCATGCCGCGCGTAAAGCGGCCGTCCAGTTCAATATCGACGTGCGCCGCCTGGAACTGAAACAGCTCGGGCCAGCGCAGATAGAGGGCCACTACCGGGTCGTACAGCGGCATGGGGATGGCACCGTCCTCGCTACGAATGCGCAGATAGCCTTCCAGGTAGCCGGCCAGCCAGTCGCTGCGCGGCGTACCCATGTTTCTGATGCGCGCTACCTCGGCCTTGCTCACCGCCAGTTGACGACACAGATTCAAGCCGAACATGCGCAGCGGTACGCCGGAGCGGAACACGACGTCGGCCGCCTCAGGGTCGGCATATATATTGAATTCGGCGGCGGCGGTGTGATTGCCCTGATCGGCCGAGCCGCCCATCAGGATGATTTCCTTGATGTGCGCTGCGATATCGGGCGCGCGCAACAAGGCGGTCGCCACATTGGTCAGTGGCGCAATCGCCAGCAGCGTGACCTGGCCAGGATACTGGCGTATTGCGGCGATCAAGACATCGCTCGCATGCATGCCTGGAGAAGCCGCAGCCGCGGCCACCGGCGGCAAGCTGGTGCCGGTGGTGCGCATGCCGGCTTCGCCCAGGATGCACTGGGCGGTTTCAGGCTGCCCATTCAAAGGCAGCGCGCAGCCGCGGTAAACCGGCACGCTGAGGCCGTAGTGAGTTTTGATTCGCAATGCATTATCGTAGGTCACCTCCAGGGGCGCATTGCCGGCAGCCACGCTGATGCCTAGCCAATCCAGCTCGGGATTGGCAGCCAGCAACAGCATGGTCAGCCAGTCATCGAAGCCCGGATCGGTATCCAGCCAGATTTTTCTCATAACAGGAATTTCCACTTCATTCAGTTTGCAATCGGATTGTCCACGTCGGTCTCAATGACGCAAAAACAGGGCATCCTTGGCCGATAAACTAAAGTTGACATGGTCGCCTTCGCGCCAGATCGAGCCGCCGACCGCAGCCAGCCCCTTGATCGGGCCTATCGCCGTCTGCAATACATATTCCACGGTGTCGCCCAGAAAACCGCGCGACAGCACGGTACCGCTATGCTGGCCGACGCCAACCTGGACTCTGTCCGGACGCCAGCCTATGCAAGCGATATCGCTGGATACGCCATCGTCGAAGGGCAGGCTTTGCGACTCGTGATGCAGCCTGCCGGCACGATAATCGAACAGGTTTTCAAAACCCATGAAATTGGCGACAAAGCGCGTGCGCGGAGCATTGAAAATGATTTCCGGGGTATCCAGCTGCTCGATCTTGCCGGCGTTCATCACAACGATGCGATCCGACAGCGCCAGCGCCTCTTCCTGGTCGTGGGTCACGTACAGCATCGTAATACCGAGTTCGCGCTGGATGCGCCGCAGTTCGGCGCGCATCTGCACGCGCAGCTTGGCGTCCAGGTTCGATAGTGGTTCGTCGAGCAAGAGCAGCTTGGGCTCGATGACCACCGCCCTGGCCAGCGCGACCCGCTGCTGCTGGCCGCCCGACATCTGCGCCGGCAGGCGGTTCTCGAAACCGTCCAGGCCCACCGCCGCGATGACCGCCTCGACCTTGTTCTTCAGGACCACCTGCGGCACCTTGCGCAGGCGCAGGCCGAAGGCGATGTTGTCCCAGACATTCAGGTGCGGGAACAAGGCGTAGGACTGGAACACCATGCCGATGTTGCGTTTGTTGGGCGGCTTTTTGCCGATATCTTCACCGTCCAGCACTATGCGGCCTTCTTGCAGATCGAGCAGGCCGGCGATCGTGCGCATGGTGGTGGTCTTGCCGCAACCGCTGGGCCCCAGCAGCGATATCAGCTCACCCTGCTCGACATTCAGGTCCAGATGCTTGACTGCGGCCTGCTTGTTGCCGTAACCGCTGCTTAACTGTTGCAGTTGTAGATAACTCATGGTGCTCTCACATGTATTTGGAAATGCCCAGCACGCGCTCGGTGACGAGCACAAACGCCATCGTAAACAAGACCAGCAAGGTCGATAAAGCGGCAATCGACGGGTCGAAGGTGTTCTCCATATGGCCCAGCATCTCTATGGGCAAGGTGCTGATGCCGGGGCCGGTCAGGAATAGCGACACCGGCACCTGGTTGAACGAGGTGACGAAGGCCAGAAAAAATGCAGCGATCACGGCGCCGCGGATATTTGGCAACACCACCATGAAAAAACTGCGCAGGCGCGAGGCCCCCAGCATTACTGCGGCGTCTTCAATATCGACGCGCAGATTGACCAGGCTGGCATACACCACCCGCACCGCATACGGTATCAGCAAGGCTATATGGCCGATCAGCAAACCGGCAAACACCGGCGCATGTATCTGCAATACCACGTAACGCATCAGGCCGAGGCCGACGATCATCCCGGGAATAATCAAGGGCGAGGTCAGTACCTGCTTGATGGCCGCCATGGCCGGCAGTTGCGTGCGCGACAGAGCGTAGGCCACCGGCGTGCCCAGCAACAAGGCGGCCACCGTGGCGATCAAGCCTATCTGCAGACTGGCCAGAAAGGCGCGGCGAAACTCGTCGGCGGCAACGACTTCGGCGATCCAGCGCAAGGAATAAGAAGGCGGCGGGAAGGCCAGGGTTTCGCCGCCGCTGAAACCGGCCATGAACACGATGGCAAACGGCCCCAGCAAGAACAAAAATACCAGCCACAAGACGCAGCGCGAAAAGAGTCCTTCTTTCATACCTTGCTCCGGCTCGAAGAAATACGTTTTAATCCGGCGTTGACCATCAGGGTCATAATCACCAGGATCACGGCAATCACATTGGCAGAGCCGAAATCGCTCTCGACACTGACTTTTTGGTACAACAGCGTTTCCAGCATCAGCACTTTTGTACCGCCCAGCAGCGCCGGCGTGACATAGGCAGTGACGCAGCCGGTAAACACCAGGGTTCCGCCGACGATCAGGCCTTCCTGGGTCAGCGGCAGGGTCACCTTGCAAAAAGTTTGCCAGGCATTGGCGCCCAGCGTGGCGGCGGCGTGGGTGACATCGCGCGGCAGATTTTCCAGCGCGCCGACCAGCGACATCAGCATCAGAGGCAGCAGCAGTTGCAACAGACCGATATACACGGCCAGTTCGCTAAACAGCAGGCGTTGCGGCTCGTCGCTCAGCCCCAGCGCCTGCAGCGCCGAATTGACCGCACCGTTGCGGCCGAGCAGGACTATCCAGGCATAGGTACGCGCGATCGGCGAAACCATCAGCGGCAGTATCATCATTCCCAGCATCAGGCCGCGGTAGCGCGGCGCCACCCTGGCCGCCGCCTGCGCCGCCGGATAACCGAGCAGCACCGCCGACAGCGTGACTAACACGGCGATGCGCAAGGTGCGCAGGAATACCTGGCGATTCAGTTCTTCGCTGAAAAACTGGACAAAGCGTTGCAAGCCCCAGCCGCTGCCATCAACATGGAAGGCCTCCAGCAATAAGGCGACCACCGGCAGCAGGAAACACGCCAGCGTGAAGACCAGGGCCGGCGTCACCAGCAAGATGCCTATGTATTTTTTGTGCATTACAGATACTCCGCTCCTGCCGGCTGCTCGGCTATTTGCTGATGGCCTTGTTCCATTGGGCGATCCAGTTCGAACGCTGCTTCAGGATGACCTCGGGCTTGACGAATTTCAACGAGCGTATCTGTTCCTCGCCATAGGTATTGAATTCGGCCTTGTCCTTGGGCAGTACCACTTGCCGGTTGACCGGCGAATCGACCAGGTCCATGGCCAGCGCGGTCTGCACTTCTTTGGAGAGCCAGAAATCCATCAGCTGATATGCCAGGTCGGCGTTTTTGGACTGGCTGACGATGCCCATGACATTCATGCCGGCAGCCTGTCCCTCGCTAGGAATGCTCCATTTCAGCGGCATGCCGGTCTTCAGCAGTTGCGACCAGGTAAACCGTGCTACCGGCGCCACCCAGATTTCATCTTGCGCAAACAGCGAAGACAGTTGGGCGCTGTTTTTTGAAAACGTCACCACATTATTTTTCATCGCGGTGACTTTTTGCATGCCGGTCGCGTAGTCGTCGCTTTTGCCGCCCCAGGCCAGATCGGCCATCTGCAGCATCAAGGGGCCCTGGGTGGTGCTGACGTCCGGCAGCGAGATATGGCCTTTGAGGTCGTCGCGCCATAAGTCTTGCCAGGATTTAATCGCCTTGATCTTGTCGCTACGATATACCAGCCCGACGGAATAGATGGTGTAGCCGACCGCAAAATTGCCGCCTACGGGATTCTTGGCGAAGTCGTAGAGTTGCCCATAATTCTTGAGCCTGGCATAGTCGAGCGGCGCGATCAGGCCCTTTTGGGCCGCTTCCAGCATGCCGAAATCGGACAGCAAGACCAGGTCGATGACCGGGCTGCTGCGATGCGCTTCGAGCTTGGCGATGCGGTCGGCGTTATTCCCGGTTTCGACCACGATGTCGCAGCCGCAGCGTGCCTTGAACGGCTCGTAGACATGTTTGGTAAACAAGGGCTGGGCTATCGGATAAGCGGAGATGACCAGCGTGCGCTTTTCAGCGTGTGCAGCGGTCGCCGCCAGCAAACCCAGGCCGCCTGCGAATAGAAGTGAGAGAGTCTTCTTCAAAATATATCCTTAAATCGAAGGGTCGACCGCAGCTTGCCGTCGACTCAGCTTATACCGTAATGCCGATAGCATTGCCTGCCAAGTATGTCGTCAGAATACGTGGCGCATGCCCAGCAACAACACCGACTGCCGGCGGTTGCTGGAAGAGGGGAAGCCGAAGATGGTCGCCTTGGTCGCATCGCCGGCCGCCGTCTGGTAGCTGTAGGTAATGGCCACGTCGGTTCGTTTCGACAAGTAATAGTCGGCCTGCAGGTTGACCTGATGCCATTTCGGCGCCAGGTTGATGACATCGTACTTGCCTGTCGTGTAGAAATACGAAGCGCCCAGGTTTAACATCGGGGTATAGTGATGTACCAGGTTCAAGTCAAAATTCTGCAGAGTCAGGCTGGAATTGTCCAGATAATTGTATTTCACATTGGTATACAAGGCGCCGAAGTCGGTGCTGTTGAGCTTGTAGAAACCACCAGTGCCGGCGATGCGCTGCTTGCCCACCCCTACCCCTTTGGTCAACGCACTCTTGTTGAATATCAACAGCGGGCTGGCATAGTCATTGCCGATGGCCCCATCCGGACTCTTGCTGCTGTTGGGCGTATTGAATTGGGTATACGCCACCGCCCAGCTGAAATTGCCATTCTTATATCCGCTACCCAGGCTGTACACCCGGTTAATGCTGGCATCGCCGGCGGCTTCGCCAAAACCATACACCGCGGTCAGATTGAAATTGCTGAAGGTCGGGCTGATGTACTTGACCGAATTTTGCACGCGCAGATTGTTGTAGCCGTTATCGTTGTCGCCTATATGCACGCCGTTGCTGGCGATGACCACCGGGCCGAGATAGTCCTTGACCGCCTCGTACTGCCGCCCCAGGGTGAGCGTACCCCAGTCGACGTCGCTCAGGCCGACAAACGACTGCCGGCCGAACAGGCGGCCGCTTTGCGACGCGGTGCCTGTCATCAGGTTGAAACCGTTTTCCAGAGTAAACAGGGCTTTTGAACCGCCCCCGAGGTCTTCCTGGCCGCGAAAGCCGATACGGGGGTTTTGATTGGTACCGCTAAGGGCTTCCAGATTGTGCGGGCCATTTTCGTTGGACAGGTAGCCTATGCCACCCGACAACAGACCGTATATCTCCAACTTGCTCTGCGCTTGGGCCACGCCCGCACACATACCCGGCACCACCAGCATCCCTATCATCCACTTTTTCATCCCATTTCCCCCGTTTGCTTGACTCGTTTAGCTACAAAATTGGTCACTGCTTTATCTATTGGGCTGAGAATATGTTAAGTTAATGAATAAGAAAATATGTTTATTTCTATAATTTAATAACTTTTGCTTATAACCATGACCGTGCTCAAGCTCGACAACAAGATTACCCTGCGCCATTTGCAGGCTTTTGTAACGCTGGCCAGCAAGAACAGTTTCAGCAAAGCGGCCCAGGAATTGTCTGTGACCCAGCCGGCGCTGAGCGCCGCCATCAAGCAATTGGAGAACCAGTTAGGCACCAAATTGTTTGACCGCACCACGCACCAAATTGAACTGACCCGCCAGGGTGGGATCGTACTGGAGTACGCCAAGCACTTGCTGAACACAGCCAGCAATACTTTCGGCGACATCCAGCGCGCTATCGGCAGCGGCCGCCACCGGATACGCATCGGCACCATCCCTTCGGCCATGACGCTGACTGCCGCCGTGGTGGCGCGCTATAGCAAGACTTACGGCGACCAGATAGAAATCGTCTTGTGCGACATGCCTAACGATGCCCTGCTGATAGCCCTGCACACGGGAGAGCTGGATTTTTGCGTCGGCGTCAAACAGGCGCATACCGATTCGTTTGAAACCGTGACCTTGTTTGAAGACGAGCTGGTGCTGATTGTGGATCACAAGCATCCGCTGGCGGCATCCAAGGAAGTGCAGTGGCGCCAGATGATGGGGGAAGAGATCGTGATGTTTACTACCGGCAGCATCTGGGAATTCGCCTCTGCAGCGCTGCGCCAGCATGAGCTGGCGCCGTCCAAGCTGTACCAGGTCGTGCACAGCGAATCCCTGTACGGCATAGTGCGATCCGGCATCGCGATCGGCATCATGCCCAGCTTATACACCACCTATTTGAAAGACAGCAGCCTGCACGTGGCGCCGCTACGCTCGCCTACGCTGAAACGCAAGATCATCCTGATGCGCAGGAATGAGGTCAGCCGCAGCAAATGGACCGATCATTGTTTCAAAGAATTACGAAACGATTTGAAGCAAGCCAATCACTGGTTTTGAGTTTTTCGTGCCGCCAGCCACCGAAATGGGAGCCCAAATTCTGCAAACCTTTGGCTCATTCAAATAAGAGGAACGCAACGTCATGCAGATTACTTTGCCTAACCAACCAAAGTCTACAGCCATCCCCTGTCTAGCCACACCAACCGGGTAGGCCTGACAAGAATCTCTTGGGTCAGATTCCTGTGACCCGGGATGGTGAGTGCGCCCTTTACGCCTCCCCCCAAGCGATTCTAGCGTGTCCGGCACAGCACTACGACGATGGCAACTGGTGCCCCAGACCCGGCCGACGCGGCACAAGTGACGGATGTGGATAAGCTTAGGGATCTGGCTAAATCGGTGACGATGGAGTAAGAGTTCCAGGTAGCGAGTAGCTTGTGTCATGACGAAGTAGGCGTACTTCGAAAATATTAGAAGAAATACCTCACAATGAAGTCATTACTACGAATAGCGCCGTCACTATGGGAACGAAGCATTTTTAGAAAGCCATTTTGACCGTATAGCAGGAATTATCCCACTCCCTGTTCCACAAAAGCGTCTTGAATAAAAAAATTGATGTATAAAGAATTATTTTTGAAATCAAACTTCAATGCAAAACAACACATCACAGTGGCATGTTCCATTCGCGGGAAGAAATCCATCGGGCCCGACCACGCAGAATTTTCTATGGAGCTCTGGAAACATTTACATCATGGACAATCACCGTGCGGCCCTATGGTGCTGGCTGCAAGAGTTGCCCAAATTCGACACAGTAGGATTACTGCATATTGATGAGCATACGGACACTCTTCTCAGCAGGCTTAAAGAATGGGATGAAGTCTTGCCCCCCCTGGATAATTTGTCGATCGATGAATATTTGGGCCATGAATTCGACTCCGGTCTTGGGCATACGCCCACTATTCAATGGGATAATTATTTATCACTGTTCCTCAACAGGTACAACGATCGATTAAATAAGGCAATTTTTGCGACTCACGGGGTAGGAGATAAGCCTATTTTCAATAATTTGTACAACGCATCTTCTTGGGATCTGCCTAAGAGCATTGCATATTGGATCGAAAATGACGCAGAGCAATGGATCATTAATATAGATCTTGATTATTTTTTCTGCAATGACGCCTCTGGAGGAGCGGTCAGGTTATTTTCAGACGAATATATTGAGAAGGTCTTTGATGCGATTCGCCGATGCTACGATGCAGGCCACGTGGCTTGCTTAACAATTTGCCTGACGCCCGACGAGGGCTACACTGGTGGTTGGGAGCCTGCAGAGAAGCTGTGCTCCAGAGTATGTGAGATTCTCGGTATTCAATTCTCTCTGCCTACTGCATAAACCAAATCAGGAAAGATCACACAAGGTCGGTATCGGGATCAATTCCATTCAATTCCAATTTTTCCAGGGGAATACCAAACGCCTCCGCTTGCTGCTGCATCAAAGAAACGACACGATGGAATCCGGCCATATAACCAATAGCAAAGTCGGTCTGGCAATCGGTAGCGGTTTTCTTCGCGTCTAGCGCCATTTCCTTGATCAAAACACCGAGATCGAGGAGGTAATTTTCGTAGATTGTCACAGCGCTACTCTCCAAATAAATTTATCGACCTCTCGGTACATTTAATACATGATTCACCTGAATGCAAATTATCCAGCAAACTGGATCCAATTTCAGCGTGAATCAACGAAGTTCCTTATTACAGATACTGTCCGCCAGTTTCTTCTATCATTGCCCGGAACAATTGATGCGGCAGCCCGTGCTCGCCCAGCGCCAGCGCGGCGATCGAGGGCTGTATATAGCGTCGGTTCAGGTCGGCATAAATCCCGGCGGCGTCTGCACGGCTGTTGATCGCCGCCACGATGTCGGGAGCGAGCGTGTAATATTGCTGCACGTCGTCCACGCCCTGCTCGGTCTGCAGCAGGACCTCGTCGCGAAACCGGCGCAGCATGCTCAGTTCAGCACAATCATCAGGCAGCTGCAAGGACTTGCACACGGCGGTCGTGATGTAGCAGCATGAACAGCCTTCGTCGTTGACTACGTAATTCAGGTTGTAGGGCGGGTTGCTCATTTTTACCGTGATCGCCAGCAGGGTCGTTGCCACGTTATTTGTTTCAAAGCTCGCCTGGTGCAAGACCCCGTTCTTCATCATCCTGGAACCTGGCATTTCGGTAAAGCCCGTCGCGCCCACGCCTAGCATGCCGTCATGGCAGCTGGGGATGATGGCCGACGTCCCCCTCTTGGTGCGTATGGTATTCAGCATGGCATAGGTCAGCGCATACGGAATACCCTGTCCTCTGCGGCTAGCTATGACATTGTAATTATCCATGCGCCAGAAAGCTTCCGTATTATCTTTCGCCAGGTTGGCGGTGCCTGCCGCAACGCCCCCCATGAGCACGGTCACCAAAAATTTCTGTCCATTGCCGCACTTTATTTTTTGGAGTTTGCTGGTGAAGTCAGGCATGGCTAAGCTCCTTTAAGCACACAAGACGATAAAAAATGCCGGTAGATGCGCTTAGTGTACCGCATTAATTTATTATTACAAATACAATTTTCTGGATGAGCGCCAAGGATGGGCAGCTGCAGGTGCCCGCTGTTTTCGGCTACGTCCGGGCCGCAATTGCTGATGACGGACAAGGGATGTCCTTTGCCATTCAAGTCTGAAGAAACTAGAATCCCAGCATCAACGCTCAATAATTTTTGAGCGCGCTATCTTGTTTTGCAACTGTATGATCCCGTAGATCAGGGCCTCGGCCGTGGGAGGGCATCCGGGCACATACACATCGACCGGAATGATGCGGTCGCAGCCTCTGACGACAGAATACGAGTAGTGATAATAGCCGCCACCGTTGGCGCACGACCCCATGGAAATGACGTATTTCGGCTCTGGCATCTGGTCGTAGACCTTGCGCAGGGCCGAGGCCATTTTATTGGTCAGAGTCCCGGCCACTATCATCAGGTCGGCCTGCCTGGGGCTGGCGCGCGGCATGATGCCGAACCTGTCCATATCGTAGCGCGAGGATGCAGCCTGCATCATTTCCACTGCGCAACATGCCAGGCCGAACGACAGATACCACATGCTATTGCTGCGCACGGCGCCCAGCATATCGTCGACGCTTGTCAGAATATATCCATTATTTTCCAGCGATCCGGCTTGCATCTGATCTTCCCGATAAAAGATGCCAACAGTAGCTGCACTATGAAAATTGGAATTGTACCGACACGACATCCGCAAAAAAAAACTGCGCTGGGGCGATGGCTACGGCCCTCGGATTTCTATGCTCTAATTATGGCGCCTGAACAAATTTATTGAGGCCGCGATGGTCAGCCACGGGCCGACGCACATCTCATTACACCCTGCATAGAGATTTTCGCCATGCTAAGACAAGTGATACTCCCCGGGCCGGAATTGGCTCCGTATATCCGCAATTTCATGGTCAGCGGATTTTCCAGTCTTGAGAATCACCTGCCGGCAGTCGCTTCCTCACAGCTGGTCTTTTATTTCAACGGCGGCGCCAGCTTGCTGGGCGGTAGCGCCGGGTCCGGTATTGTCCCGCAGGCTTTCATCGCCGGCCCCACCCTCGCTCCGCGCACATTCCGGGTGCAGCCCGGCAGCGAATTCGTCGGCATCATGTTCCGCCCTTCCGGCCTGCAGGCCTGCCTCGGCTTGCCTGCCCATATTTGCAATGGACAAATCGTGCCGCTGGAGCACTTCCTGCCCAAGCCCGACGTAGAGCAAATACTGGAGCAGCTCGCTGGCAGGCAAAGCGCATCCGACCGGGTCGGCCTGATAGAAAAATTTCTATTGCGCGCCATGCTGAAAGCATCCAGCAAGATCGTCACACTTCCGGCGCTGTCAATGGCGCAATTGCTGCAGCCGGCGAAAAACCTGGCGCAGACTTTTTCGCTCAGCACGCGCCAGCTGG
Organism: Pseudomonadota bacterium; assembly: GCA_040390485.1. GTDB lineage: Bacteria > Pseudomonadota > Gammaproteobacteria > Burkholderiales > Burkholderiaceae_D > Undibacterium. The sequence continues at coordinate 154,145 of JAZJYH010000065.1, read as the reverse complement.
AGCGCCGCTTCCTGGTAAGCTATGGCATGCCGCTGCGCGATTACCGTCGGCTGTCGCGGTTCTCATTGGCATTGGCCCAGCTCATGTTCGAACCGCCACGGGCCGGCGGACTGACCCGTGTCGCGCAAGATTCCCATTACGTCGACCAATCCCATTTCATCCGCGATTTCCGCCAATTTATCGGCGACACCCCGCTCAATTTGCTGAAGGCTTTCGACGGTGAAGAGTCTATCTATCGCTTGTGGCGATTGACGCGGCGCGAGCTGGACATGTACGCCGACTAATGCTGCGCAGACCAATCCGACACTTGCTTGGCTAGATTTCCTGCCCCAGCTCTACCCGGTTACGCCCGTTTTCCTTGGCGCGGTACAGCGCGATGTCGGCCGCCGCCAACAGCGCCTCGGGGTCCAGTCCCGGGCCGGGCTGGCCGGCGGCCACCCCGAAGCTGGCGGTAACCGCCAGGCTGCCGGAAGCGGTGACGAATTCGGTCGCCATCAAGGCCTGCCGCAGTTTTTCGGCGACCGCGGCGGCGTCTTCCAAAGAAGTGCCGGGCAGGATCAGGCAAATTTCCTCGCCGCCGTAGCGCCCAGCGCTGTCGGTCACGCGCAGCCTGTCGCGCAGGAACTTGCCGACGCCGTGCAGCACCACGTCGCCAGCCAGATGGCCGTGGCCGTCGTTGACCTGTTTGAAGTGGTCGAGGTCCAGCATGATGACGCTGAGCGGATGCACGATGCGGCGCGCGCGCTCTACCTCTTCCTGTAGCCGTGCCAGCAAGGCGCGCCGGTTGAACAAGCCGGTCAGGTCGTCATAGGTGGCCAGCTTTTGCATCACCGACAGCGCCGCGCTGAGTTCCCTGTCCTTGGCGCGCAACTCTATCAGCGCCATCACCTGGCGCGACAGCCGGTTCAGCAGGCGCACCTGCTGCCCACTGAGCGCGCGCATCTGGGTGTCCAGCACGCACAGGGTGCCAATGTTATAGCCGTCGGCGGTAACCAGGTTGGCGCCGGAATACGTCTGGAAGCGCGGCTCCTCTACCGTGTAAGGCAGGTAGGCGGTACGCGCGTCGGCACCCAAATCGGGAATGTGCAGGCCTTTCTCCTCCAGGATTGCCCATGAGCAATAACTTTCATCGCGCGGCACCTGCCCAGCCTTGCGGCCGAACGCAGACTTGTACCAGACCCGCTCCGCATCCACTAGCGAAATAAAGGCAAACGGCACCTCGCATACGACGGCCGCCATCTCGGCCAGGAAATCGAAATCGGCTTCGGCCTCGGTGTCGAGCAAGGCATAGCGGCGCAAGGCGTCCAGCCGGGCGGCTTCGTCCTGCGGACGCGGAATGGCGGGGTGGGATGACATGCGTTCTCCTTATAGGCCAGGCGCCATAGGAAACAATGCAGGCGCGATTTGCGCGATTTAATTTGGGAGCGATATCCCTGCGATTGGCTCGCAGCGGTAATTTTGCCAGTGTACACGCTTCAGCCTGCTGCGAGCAGGCTTGGCGGCTGAAATGCATCAGCCAGTACAAATGCCGCGCCTGCCTCGGCGCTAGCCGCTAGAGCGCGGCGTGCCGGGCCGGCACCAACAGGCGTAAAAAGCTGGCGATACTGGCGGCCGCGGCGAAACTGGCGCCCAATGCCAACGCATAGGTTTCGCCATTCTCGGCAGAAATCAGAAAACAGAAGGCCACCAGCGCGGCCCCGGTGGCCTGGCCTGTCAGGCGCGCGGTGGCGACGATGCCGCTGGCGCCGCCGGCGCGCTCCGGCGGTGCGCTGCCCATGATGGCCTTCAGGTTGGGCGCCTGGAAAAAGCCGAAGCCTATGCCGCACACCGCCATGCGCCAGCAGATATCGAGCGCGGATGGGTGATGCGGCATCAGGATCAGCGACACCAGTCCGGCCGACAAGGCAGCCAGGCCGATGCCGCCCAATAGTCCGGGCGGATAATGGTCGCTCAGGCGACCGGCGATGGGCGCCATGACCGCCACCAGCGCGGCCCACGGGGTCAGCAGGAAACCGGTCTCGACCTGGGAGCGGCCCAGCACGGTTTCGAAATAAAACGGCAGCGAGACGAAGGCCAGGCCCTGGGCGGCAAAGGTGCATACAGCGGTCAGCGCCGACAACGCAAACAATGGGCGGCGGAACAGGTCGACCGGCAACATGGGCGCCTGGTGCCCGGCCTGTCGGCGCAGCAACAGGACAAAGAAGGCCAGCGCGCCGCCGGCTTCCAGCAAGATGGTCTTGGCATCGACCCTGTGCGCGGCGTCGCCGAACAGCAGGATCAGCAGGCCGAAGGCGCCGACATTGTAGATCGCGGTCAGCGCGTCGAATCCATGCGCCGCGCGCGGCGTCATCGGCAGCGCCTTCCTGGCCACCAGCAAGGCCACTACGCCCAGCGGCACATTGATCGCAAACAGCCAGGGCCAGGACCAGACCGACAGGATCAGCGAAGCCATGGTCGGCCCGACCGCAAAGCCGACCGCCACCACCAGCGAATTGAAGCCGAAGCCGCGCCCAAGCAAGCGGGCCGGGTAGATCGCGCGCAGCAAGGCGGTGTTGACGCCCATGACGGCGCTGGCGCCTATCCCCTGAAACAGGCGGGCGACGACCAGGGTCGGCAGGCTCCAGGCACAGGCGCAAGCCAGCGACGCCAGCGTGAACAGAAACAGGCCAAAGATGCAGACCCGGCGGTAACTGAGGATTTCGCCGAGGGCGGCGAACGGCAGCAGGGTGGCGACCATGGCCAGCTGGTAGACATTGACGATCCACACCGAATCGGCCGGCGTGGCATGCAGCTGCTCGGCGATCACCGGCAGCGCGGTGTTGGCGATGGCGGTATCCAGCGAGGCCATGCTGACCCCTATCGCCACCGACAGCATGGCCCAGCGCCGTTCATTGTCCGGCAGGCCATCCCGGCCTGCGGCCTGATTCCATTTCACTTCATTGGCAATTTGACCAGCCATGTTCATCCGCATCCAGCTCGGCAACATCAAAAATACCGATGATGCTACCAGCATCTACCGGACAGCGCTCGCGGCCCTCCGGCGGAATAAAAATGCCAATAGAGAATTGGCATTTTCTTGTGTCCGGAAGAATAGTTCTAGCCGGCGTAAGCCAGGGTAGCCCGATCGCGGGCTTACGGGTAGACGCACCGCTAGTAGCATTTTTTCGTGATAGAAACCCGTAAACTGACCCTTTGCCCTCAAGCCCTTGGGTCGTGTGGCGCCATCGTCTCGCGAAACCAGTCACGCAGGCGATTAACGTCCGCGCGGTCGGTAAGTTCTGGCGCGCTGACGAAATGATAGGCATCCCCCGGCAAGCTTTGGTCGAACGGCATCACCAGCAAACCTTTCGACAGGGCATCTGCCACCAACACTAAACTGACAATGACCACGCCATTCCCCGCGATGGCGGCCTGAATAGCGTGCATGCCGTCAGTAAAATGCATCCCGCCTTTGGTATCGATGCCGGCCATTCCTGCCTTTTCGCACCAATGTTCCCAGTCAGGCAGTGGTTGTGGCGCCGTACGCCCGTCGACATGGATGAGTCGGGCCTGGAACAAGTCGCCGACGTGGTGGATACCAAGACTTGGGCTGCATACCGGGGCGAAGCGATCAGCAGCCAATGGCGTTGCGACAACCGAAGGAAACGGTCCTTTGCCATAGCGAATAGCGATATCAATCGCGCCTTGCCTCAACGGAACGATCGCGTCTGACGCGTGAAGGCGCAAATCAAGGGTGGGGAGCAGGGCCTGGATCTCGTCAAGTCGTGGTATCAGCCAGTGACTCAGGAACGCAGTGGTCGCCGACAGCGTCAATTTAGGCGATCTTTGCCCGTGCCGGAGCCCTTCTACAGCCTTGCCAATCCCATGGAAAGCGGTGGCCGTGGCGTCGTACAAACTGCGTCCTTCCACAGTCAGGGTAACGGCCCGCGGCGTGCGATTAAGGACACGAACACCCAAATTGGCCTCAAGTTGGCGAATCTGATGACTGATGGCGGTCGGTGTGACGAACAGCTCGGCGGCCGCAGCTTTGAAACTGGCCAGTCGGGCAGCGGCCTCGAAGGCGCGCAAGGCAGCCAGTGGTGGAAGTTCATGAAAATCCATGGTGAATCACATTCATCTTACGGTGAGATATTCGATTTTGACATAGATCAGTTCATGAAGGACACTGCTCAGGAAAATAGATTACAAGATGATCTATGTTCATCTTGAATGCCAATAAGGAAGAGTTCATGATCATATTGATTGCGGTGTTAATTGACGTATTCGCTGACGCCCCGCTGGGCGGAAACCCCTTGGCCGTAGTTGAGAGCGCGGACCGGCTGGAAGACGGCCAATTACCTCGCGTTGCTGGCGAGTTCACTCAGGCAAAGACCACTTTCCTGATGAGAAGTGAGCGTGCCGACTGGAAGCCGCGTTCCTTTACGGCTAGCGGGGCGGAAGTAATTGGGGCGGGCTACAATGCCGCCAGCCCTCAAACGACCGATTTCCTTGGACTAGCACGCTCTCTTACAAGCGCAGTTCGCTTTTTCGTTACTGCGATGGCAATAGGCTTGGCTTCACCGGTCGTCGCTGCGGACCTCGCAGTTTCGAGCGCAGTTTCGAGCGCAGTTTCGAGCGCAGTTTCGAGCGCAGTTTCGAGCGCGGTGTCGGCGCAATCCGGGCGCACAGGTTCAATCCAGACGCCAGACGGCGATCTCTACTACGAGATGTACGGCGAGGGCCGCCCCATCATTCTGGTGGCTGGCGGCCCGGGAGCTTCGCGCACTTCATTGCGGCCCGAGTTCGACCAACTGGCTGAAAAACACACCGTCGTGTATTTCGACAATATCGGTCGAGGTCGCTCAAGCGACCTCGCTGCGGGAAAACATCACTCACCCGATCGGGATGCCGACGATATCGAGCAGTTACGCAAAGCGCTGGGGTTTGAGCAATTCGCGCTCATCGGGCACTCGTATGGCGGACGGCCGGCAATGGTCTATGCAGTTCGACATCCCGAAAGGCTGACGCACCTCGTCCTTTCGAGTTCTGGCAACAGTCATGAGTCATCCCAGCGCAACATCGACGCCGTGAACCACTTTGTAGCCAGTCAATACCCGGAAATCTGGGGTCAACTGCAGTCACTCAGGGCTCAGGGCATGGCGACTTGCGACTCGCGATATCAAGAACTCTATGGCAAGCCCATCGCGCAATTGTACTGGCACGATCCAGCAAAGATCGGTACTCGGCCAAGTGTCTCCACCGATCCGCGAGACAGCTTTCGGTTGAAGGTCTACTGTGACATGCTCGGCGACGATCCGGAGGTAATCGTGGGCGGCTCGATGGCGACTTTCGACGTCCGCGCAGAGTTGACTAATGTCCGCGTTCCGACGCTGATCACATCCGGTCGCCACGATACCGTGGTGCCGCCTCGAGAGGCCAGGGAACTCGCTCGTGCATTCCCGCCGGGCGTGGCGACACTGCGGATATTCGAAGACAGTTCGCACCGGCCCTGGGTAGAAGAAGGAACACTCTATTTCAGTGAACTCGGCGCCTTCCTGGATCGACACGGCCCGCCGGTTCATTGACGCTCCCAAATGCAAACACATCACGCATCGAGGTAGAAATTGGTAGGCTTGGTGGCAGGAATCATCCATGTATTCGGCGATTTTCTATTAACGGGAAATCTGTGCTTCGAACCATAATCTTGCGGCAATGGGCGCATGGCCCCTATTCAGCAGCATGCTCTTAGCTCAGGATCAGAGGGAGTCCCAGCAAGTTTCGGCTGGGCCTGCTATCTAGCCTCATGCAAGCAGCGTACTAGTCCAACTTAGCGTCGGCCCGTCCCCGCTGCCGCTCTATAGGTTGGTCCTGCGCTAGCATTGCCGACACTCCTATGAAGGTCGGATACTCGGCAGTGACCACATAAGTAGGAATCTGCTGCAAGTATTCCGAAAACCTACCCTTCTCTTCGAAACGCCGCCGGAATCCGGATTCCGCGAAAAACCGCCCGAGGCGTGGCACTATGCCTCCTCCTATGTAAATACCGCCCTTGGCGCCCAGGGTCACGGCCAGATTGCCCGCCGCCGTGCCCAGCATGTCGCAAAAACACGTCAGGGTCCGTACGCACAGGTCCGACTGGCGATCCAGTGCGCGCTGAATGATGGCGGTTACGGTCAGCGGTTCCGCCTGATTGCCTTCACGGGCGGCTAACGCATAGTAGATGATGTCCAGGCCAATGCCGGATAACAGCCGCTCCGCTGAGACATGGGAATGTATGCGCCACGCGTAATTCAGGATAAAGCTTTCCAATTCGTTGCCAGGTGAAAAACTGACATGACCGCCTTCGCTGTCCAGCGCCAGCCATTGGGACCCGTGCGGCACCAGTGCCGATACGCCAAGGCCCGTGCCGGCGCCCAATAAGCCGATCACGCTATTTTCCTTTGCACGCCCGGCACCGATTTGCATTTTTTGCGCCGGCTCGAGCACGGGTAAAGCCATGGCCAATGCCTTGAAGTCGTTCACCACCAGCAATTGATCCAGCGCCAGTTGCTGCTGCATCGCTTGTATGGAAAACGACCAATGATGGTTGGTCATCTTTACTTTGTCGCCATCGACCGGATTGGCGATTGCTATTCCTGCTCGCCTGACACGCATCGAGCCGGCAGCGGCAGCTGCCGGCTCATTCAGATAGGCTGATATTGCATCACCTAATTGCTCGTAGGCGCTGCACGGATAGACCATCGCCGCACACATTTCACCGGGTGCGGTCTCCAGGCAGAAACGCGCGTTGGTGCCGCCTATGTCTGCCAGTAGGGATGGATATGTTTGCTGGTTCGACATGGTTTGCGTGGAATATGCTGTCGCCAGTTCGGTTTACAGCATTCCGCTTTACCTCCTAATATAAAAAAAGAGAGTATCGATACGTGGTGTCGATACTCTCAAATGGCACACAGGAACCGGATTGATTAGAAACGATACAGCATCGATAATTCCACGGTTCGGCCGAACAGCGACCGTGCAATCGTCGCATAGGGCAGCCCCCCGGCAGTCGGCACAGGCCGTCCTGCGGAGCCTTCCGTCAGACCGATCTCATTGGTCAGGTTATTACCCGATAAACGGAATTCGAGTTTGTCTCCGACCGTCAGCAGTACGCCGGCATCCACGGTGTTATAGCTGGGCAAGTATTCCTGGTTCTGCTGATCCGAGTACCGCGCGTTAATGTGCGAATATGTTCCATAAAATCTGAGCGAGTTGTCGCCCATCGGTATCATGTAGCTGGGAGTCAGGCGCCACTGGCTGGACGGCTGACGCTGCACGATACCGCTGTTGATATTCGGTTGCGTGGCGTCGTAGTCTTGATACCTGGCGTGCTGCACGTCCCCACTGAGCGCAATCTGCAAATTTTGCAGCGGCCGCACGGACAATTCGTACTCGATACCGTAAGTTTTAGAGCCGCCTACCGTATTGACCGGCAAGCCGGCGGCAGTACTGGTGCCGATGAACTGGTCGCTGAATTTATTGGCAAACAGATTCACAAAGGCGCTATAGATGGATCCCACCGTCTTGAACCCCAGTTCCGCCTGCTTAATTTTGGTCACAGAAGGCGCCAGCGTAGTGCTGCCACCGCGTACCTGGTCGAAGAAAGGAAACTGTCCACCCGAGTTAATCCGGGCAAACACGCTCATGTTTGTATCCAGTTTGTAAATGCCGCCCAAGGTGTAGGAAGTTAGCCCTTGTTTGAAATCATAGGCAATGACCGGACCGTTGGGCTGAGCCACGCCGTAATTGTAAGCCGCCAGAGGGTTGTTGCCGACAAAATTCCCAAAGGTCGGACTTTGATAGCTGAGGTTCATGTGCTGCTGCTCATAACGGGCACCGGCATCCAACTTCAGGCGATCGGTGACCTTCCATTCATCAGCGACGTACAGGGCACGGTTGCTGGTATCGCCATTCTCTGCGATGCAAAAGCCGCAACCACCGGAGAAGCCGCGGCTATTGGTCGCCAGCGCGCCATTATTCAGCGTGACCTGAATTGGCCTGCCTTTGAAATCGGTCAGCAGGCTATTACCCAGGTTCCAAACATCGTCACTTGAATACTGGGAAACATACGCGCCCACCGTCAGAGTGTGGTCCTTGACGATTTCCTTGGTAACGCGCAATTCATCGGTAAAGTTCTTCAGCTTTTTCTGCACGTCCCACAGGCCATACTGGATAGTCTGCGTGTTGGCATTCACGGCGCCGCTGCCATCTGCATACACAGCGGTTCCGCCGGTTGCCAGCTTGCCGCCCGCGGCCGCTACCAACGCGGCATTGGCATTGGCTGATGAGACAAACGAAGCAATCTGAGTCCCCATGGTGAGCGGGCTGGGGCCACTGAACATGCCAATGGTCGGCTGTTTTCCACTGAAGTAGTTCATCTTGTTGTTGACATCCCAGCCGTTGACTTTCTGGCCGAAATCAAAGCCGAACACCGTATTGTCCGCTCCGCGACCATCCGCCAGGTCTCCCCGGGTGCCATCCGGCAAGGTGAATAGGCGGGTCTGGTTGCTCATCGGCGTCCAGGTGCGCGGGTCGATACCGGGGAAAGCATCAAGTTGCCCCGGATTGGGAGACGCCGCAACCGGGGCCGCTCCTGCAATAGCATGGCCTGGCTTGGGCTGTAGTAGCACAGGTACGCCGGTGTAAAAGGCATTCTTGTCGTCTGTCGCACGCGCATAGAAGGTGAGCTCGCCGTCCTGGATTCTGTGCGTCAGGGTCGCGGTTAGCGAACCGCCTTTATCTGCCGGGAAGCCGGCGTCGCGCACGCCCCTGTCAGTGCGATAGAAACCCCCTATCGACCCATACCAGTCGTCGGCCAGTTTGCCGCCGTAAAAGACGTCGTAACGGGCCAGGTTACCTGAGCCGAACGTAGCGCGGATGCTGCCTTCAGGCCTATCGCCGCCGTGCTTCAGGATGAAGTTCATCGTCGCGCCGGGCTGGCCATTGGAAAAAATCACGCTCGGGCCACCGCGTAGTATTTCTACCCTTTCTATCGTATCGTCTATCCGAAATGTGGAATCGTTCGCCAGAAAAGACAGGGTGGGCGCCGGGAACAAAGGCGAGCCGTTTAATTGCAAGGTGACGAACGGAGCGTCGCCGCCAGACGGAAAACCGCGTATCTGGATATTGGCGCCGGTTTGACCGCCAGTGGACTCCACGTATACGCCCGGAGAAATTTTCAGCAGGTCGGCCGTACTGGTCGGCGCGGCCTGCTTCATTTGCTCTTCAGTAGCGGTAGTGATGGAAAACGCGGAATCAAGCTTGCGCTTGGTGCCGCCCGATGCCACACCGGTAACGACCACTTCCTGCGCCTGCGCAGCGGCGCTGTCAGGAGCGGCTTTCGCTGCAGATGGCGTGCCAGTAGTGGATTCAGCCTGGTCTGCGGCGCAGGCTTGGTTCATCAGCACGATGACGGCGAGCGTGACCGACGACAACAAAAACTTGTCATTACATTTCATTGAATTGTCCCCAAATATGAGTAAATATTTTCGTCTCCAGGCTACGAGGCTATTCAACTGGCCAAATCGGCCAGTCGCCTGCCACTTCATTGCCCATCCCTTAACGCTGCTTCCTAAGTGGGAGAACCAACTCCCAAGCAACCTGGATGTGAAGACGTAAGATATTGAAACAAGAAATGATATCGATGTCAATCAAAATGTTATCGATGTCATTTGGTGTGGTAAAAGCGCATCTTTGCGGATTGCCGGCAACTTGCGGGGGCGTCATGTCTAAATCCGAGTCAGGCATTCCGCCAGCAAAATACTTGGAGCCACCGCCGGCCGCTGCCGAAAAACGCCCACAAGCCGCACTTGTCGTCGCCGTCACCCATGTTTATCTGACGAAACGGCCGGCAGATGTTGATATATGAAAAATTCATCTGTCATAATGCACGCTGCATAAACCGATAAATAACAACAGAGTACTGAATGCCTGCTAAAAAGATCGTTACGCGTGACGCCGAATCCGGAGTCACGATGGAGGACTTGGCGACCCTGGCCGGCGTTTCTACGATCACTGTGTCACGTGCCTTGCGCGACAGTCCGCTGGTAACTGTCGAGACGCGCGAAAAGGTCCGCAAGATTGCCGAGCAACAGGGCTACCGCTTGAATATCAGCGCCAGGAATTTGCGCCTGCGTCGCAGCTACTCAGTTGCCGTGGTGGTGGAGATGACGCCTGCCAAGGATCGCCCGATGTCCGACCCTTATCCGCTGGAACTGCTAGGTAGCATCACACAGGAATTGACAACGGCGGGCTATAGCGTGGTGTTGACGTCCAAACAATTGATCGATACCCCCCCGGTGCAGGCAGCCGACGGCCTAATCCTGCTCGGCCAAGGCTCACATGGTGAAGCGGTCCGTCATCTGCAGCGCTCAGGCCTGCCGCTCGTGGTGTGGGGGGCGCCCGACACCGACCCCTCCTGCATCGTCGTTGGCAGCGATAACCGCAAAGGCGGCGCCAGCGTGGCCGAACATTTCTTGTCGCAATCACGAAAAAAGCTGGTCTTCCTTGGAGATACTGATCACGCAGAAGTTCAGGAAAGGTATGCCGGCTTTATCGAAGCGCTAGGTGCCAGCGGTAAATCCGTGCCCGTCCTTCGCCCTAAGGCCTTCACGTTCGAAGCCGGATTTGAAAGCGTGACCAAGCTATTGCAAAAAAAAGGGACACGCCTCGACGGCATATTCGCCGCCAACGATCTGCTGGCGATGGGGGCAATACGGGCAGTCATGGAAAGCGGACTCAGCGTGCCAGGCGACGTATCAGTCAGCGGTTATGACGATACCCCGGGCGCCGCCAGCTTCGTCCCGCCTATCACCAGTGTGCACCAGTATTTGCGCGACGGTGGGGTTTTACTTGCAAAAAAAATACTCGCATTGATTCATGGCGAGCAAGTCGCATCCGAAATATTACCAACCATGCTGGTAGTTCGCCAAAGCTAAAGCGCGCCCGCCTATTCAGCAGCGGGCGCGTCGTTTTACATCGAGCACTGGGCCCCTGAAAATTCTATAAATTGACAAATCAAACCGATTTGAATAATATTTCCTGCAAATTCAAACCGGTTTGAGACTAATACTAACAAGTTTTAACCGGTTTCTTCATCTCAGCGTCTAAGCAATGACGCCAGGTTTTTAAGGAAGAAAACGTGCCTACCCAAGATGTATTGCATCACACCTACCCGCTGGAGCCTTGGCGCATTGCGGAAACCGAATTTGACACCCGCTCGCATTTTTTGAGCGAGACTTTGTTTGCCCTGGGCAATGGTTACATAGGATTGCGCGGAACCGATGAAGCAGGCTACACGGGCCCCGCCGGCACCTCACTCGACGGCAGTTACTTGAATGGATTTTTTGAGTCCGAAGCCATCCATCATCCAGAAACCGCGTTTGGCTTGGCGCGCACGAACCAATTCATGCTGAATGTGCCCAACGCCAAATGCATACAGTGCTGGCTGGGTGACGAACGTTTCGATTTGCTGCAGGGCACCGTCACCGATTATGAGCGCTCGCTAGACTTTCGCACCGGCGTACTATCACGTTCTCTGAAATGGACCTCTCCCGAGGGGCGTCAGGCGTTGCTGCGCAGCCAGCGCCTGGTGTGCTTTGAAAATAAACACCTGTTTGCGATCCACTATGAAATAACGCCTTTGAATTTTTCGACAAACATCCGCGTGGTTTCGGCAGTGGACGGCGCCGTCAAAAATGTCGAGGCCGGCGATGATCCGCGGGTTGGATCGTCCATCACAGGGCCGGTGCTGGACCTGGTCGAGGTTAGCCAAGACGGCGCCTATTCTGCCCTGGTTCACCGCACCAGGAACAGCGGGTTCATGCTGGTCAGCGCCATGCAAAATCAGCTGAGCGGTGCGGGCACCGCAAGCATATCCAGCGCTGATGCCGGACAGCGGGTGGAACAAAGTTTCGAAGTCGCCGCAGTAAAAGGACAAACGATAAGTCTCAGCAAATTCGCCTGCTACTTTACGTCGCGGGATTATCCGGAAGCTGAATTACTGGCGCGCAGCAAAGCAACGCTGGCGCAGGCCCAGGCACAAGGCTTTGACGCGTTGTGTCGCGCCCAGGAAAACTATCTGCGCGATTTCTGGCAACAGGCGGACGTGGAGATCGCCGGCGACGAAGCCCTGCAGCAGGGCTTGCATTTCAATCAGTTCCATCTATTACAGTCAGTGGGGCGCGATGGCAAGACCAATATCGCCGCCAAAGGCGTGACTGGGGAAGGCTATGAGGGTCACTATTTCTGGGACACGGAAATTTATGTACTGCCGTTCTTCCTGTTCAACAAGCCGGAGATTGCCAGAAAATTGCTAGAATACAGATACACCTACCTGCCGCAGGCCCGCAAACGGGCCAGGGAAATGTCGCATCCCAAAGGCGCTTTGTATCCATGGCGCACTATCGCCGGAGAAGAGTGTTCCGCCTATTTCCCCGCAGGGACTGCCCAATACCATATCAACGCAGACATCGCCTATGCGATCAAGATGTATGTCGAGGTGACAGGCGACGAAAGCTTCCTGTTAGAGCAAGGTGCTGAAATCGTATTGGAAACTGCGCGCATCTGGATGGACCTCGGGACTTATACCGACAACCATACAGGCAGCCGTACCAGGCGCTTTTGCATCAATGAAGTGACTGGCCCCGACGAATACACGGCGCTGGTCAACAACAACTACTACACCAATGCGATGGCGCAAATGCATTTGCGTTGCGCCGTCGATATTGCCGAACGCCTGCAATCGGATCACCCGGAAAAATTCCGCAAACTGGCGACTGCACTGGATCTGGATGCAAACGAAATAGCACAATGGCAGTACGCGGCAAACCTGATGTATCTGCCTTATGACGAAAAACTGCGCATACACAAACAGGACGACAGCTTCCTGTCCAAAAAAACATGGGATTTTGCTGGCACGCCGAAAGACAAGTATCCGCTTTTACTACATTACCATCCCATGGTGATCTACCGACACCAGGTATGCAAGCAGGCAGATGTGGTACTCGCCTTGCTGCTCTTGAGCGAGCAATTCTCGCCGGAAGATAAAAAGCGAGACTTCGATTACTACGAAGCCGTCACCACGCACGATTCCTCTCTGTCCACCTGCATCTTCAGCATTATCGCGTCCGAAGTCGGTTATCAGGATAAAGCCTATGACTACTTCATGGAAACTGCCAGGCTGGACCTGGATAATATCCATGGCAATACGCACTACGGTGTGCATACGGCGGCAATGGCCGGGACTTGGCTGGGTGTCGCCTACGGGTTCGGCGGTATGCGGCTGCTGCACGGGCAGCACGTCCAACTCAGGTTCTCGCCGGTGCTGCCAAAGCGCTGGACCCACTATCAATTCAAGGTCCACATCAGGAAATGCCTGCTGCAGGTAACCGTGAATGCAGATTCTGTCGAATACAGGCTGCTGCACGGCGCCGGCATCAGTATTTTGCACGTTGCAACTGAAGTCTTGCTGACATCGACAGAGCCGACCCGCAGGATCGCCATCGCGCCGGCCAATAAAGGACGGAATTCATGAACCAGCACAAATACCAGGCAGTCATCTTTGACCTCGACGGCGTCATCACCGACACTGCCCACTATCATTACCTGGCATGGAAGGAATTGGCGGAAAGCCAGGGCGTCGTTTTCGATCGCGCCTTCAATGAACAGCTGAAGGGCATAGACCGGACGGGCTCGCTGAATCTGATACTCGCCTCTTCCGGCAAGCAGTATTCCAACCAGCGGAAGCAGGAACTGGCGGATCAAAAAAACCTCCGCTACCAGCAATTGATCTCCGGCATGTCGACGGCGGACTTGCTGCCCGGTGCAGTGCAAGCTTTGCGCGCTGTGCGTGCCGCCGGCCTGAAAACCGGCCTGGCCTCGGTCAGTAAGAATGCATTTACGGTATTAGACAAGCTGGGAATCGGCGACATGTTCGACTACGTAGTCGACGCCGCAAAAATCGCCAACAGCAAGCCCGACCCAGAAATTTTTTTGACCGCGGCAAAGCGGCTGCATGTCGCACCCGCACTGTGCTTGGGGGTGGAGGATTCGGTCGCCGGAATACGCTCCATCAAAGCCGCCGGCATGTACGCGCTGGGAATCGGCCAGCCGTCGATATTGACGCAGGCCGACAAGGTCATCCCCAGCCTCGCCGATTTTTCATTGGGAGACTATTAGCCCCTCCCATTGAAATAATTCGTACCACATAAAAATAACTCAAATAATACGACCAACAAAGACAACAGGCAGGAGACAGAATGCACAACAGACGCATCATATTTGCCCTATTCATGATCTATTTCGTTTTCGCGATACTTCTGAATAGCGTAGGAACGGTAATTTTACAGGTCATCAACCACTATGGGGTCAGCAAGTCCGAAGCCAGCGTGCTGGAAGGATTTAAGGATGTGCCAATTGCGATTGTCTCTTTCTTGATCGCCTCTTTTTTGCCACGCATAGGCTACAAGAAGGCGATGCTGATCGCGCTGGCGATCGTTGGCAGCGCATGTGCGGTGATGCCGGCGTTGCAGGGATTCCTGATGACCAAGGTTCTTTTTCTTTGCGTGGGCATTTCGTTCGCACTGGTCAAGGTATCAGTCTATTCGACACTGGGCCTGGTCACAGCGGACCGCCGGCAGCATGCCGGTACTATGAACATGCTGGAGGGCTTTTTCATGCTGGGAGTGCTAAGCGGATACTGGATATTCGGCTATTTCATCAATTCCGCTGACCCGCACTCGGCGCAGTGGTTGCACGTATATTGGCTGCTGGCAGTATTGTGCGCATTAACTTTCTTTCTGATCTTCAGTACGCCTTTCGACGAAGGCCCGGCCAAGCCCCCCACGTCCACCTTGTCCGAGGACTTCAGCAATATGCTAAGGCTTTTCCTGCGGCCGCTGGTCTGCGTCTATATCATCTCGGCTTTCCTGTATGTATTGATAGAACAAGGCATAGGCACCTGGCTGCCAACCTTCAATAACGAAATACTCAAATTACCGGTTGCAATGAGTGTCCAGGTCACCAGCATTTATGCGGGTTGTTTGGCGGTCGGCCGGCTCGGCGCCGGCGTGGTCATGCGCAGGCTGAACTGGTATCCGGTACTGAGTTTTTGCCTGCTCAGCATGGCGGCGCTAGTGTTGCTTACACTACCGCTGACCCATCACATCGCTGCCGACCCGGGCATCAATTGGTTGAACGCCCCTGTCGCGGCGTATATATTCCCGTTGATTGGCTTGTTCATGGCGCCGATTTACCCGGGCATCAATTCGGTCATGCTGAGCTCGCTGCCGAAGCACCAGCATTCGGCGATGACCGGCTTGCTGGTCATATTTTCCGCCTTGGGCGGCACCACCGGTTCCATGATCACCGGCTACATCTTCGGCGCGATGAACGGCCAGCTGGCTTTTTACCTGTCCCTGTTGCCGATAGGGATCATCCTGATAAGTCTGTATTTTTTTAAGCGCGCTATCGACGGGCTGGATTAGAATCCAGCCGGATGTTCCAATATAATGAGAAATTGCTGCTCCTGTGGAGCTGACCAAAGATGCATAATCAATGAACCTGAAAAACCTCGCCGAAACACTGGGCATGTCCAAAACAACTGTCAGCCGGGCGCTGAACGGCTACCCCGAAGTTGGAGCAAAGACGCGCGAAAAAGTATTGGCGGCGGCCAGGGCAGTCGGCTATGAGGCCAATCCCATGGCGCGCAGCCTGGCGGTGGGACGCACCAATGTGTTCGGTCTGATCTATCCGCTGCTGCCGGCAGACCTGGGTGACCCGATGTTCCTTGGCGTAGTGGGTGGCATGGCCGAAGCGTTGGAAGCGCGCAAGATGAACCTGATGATCGCCCCGGTATCGGCCGTCAACGAGCTTCCTTCTTATGAACAAATGGTGCGCGGCCGCCGCGTCGACGCGCTCATCGTCAGCCGCACTCTGGTGCATGACGAGCGCATCGCGTATTTGGCAAAAAGCGGTTTCCCATTCATCGCGCATGGACGTACTGAGCTGGATCAGCCGTATGCCTGGTTTGATTACGACAACGAGGCCGGTATCAGCTTGGCAGTACAGCGACTATTGGCGCTTGGCCATCAACGCATAAGCCTGATCAGCGCCCCGCTGGAATTGAATTTTGCGAGGCAACGCATGGATAGTTTCGTCGCGACGATGGCTGCGGCAGGCCAGGTAGTGGACCCTCGCTACCTGATCGACCAGGCGCTGGACCGCCGCAGCGGCTATCAGGCCGTGCAACGGCTGCTGAACTGTTCGCCTCGTCCGACCGCGATTATTGTGGACAACCACTTGTCCGGCGTGGGCGCCATCCGTGCGCTGCTGGACGCCGGTATCGATATTGGAGGCGACATCTCGGTGATCGTCTGGGGCAGAGTGGAGGACACACTGATGGGCTACAAGGTGACGACGATAGACCAGCCCCATCCCAAAGAAGCGGGTGCCAAGATCAGTGAAATGCTGCTAGCGTTGCTGGACGGTACCCCGCCGACAGAATTGCAGGTACTGTGGCAGCCGGCCTTGCTAGAAGGAGTAACGACAGGCATCTGTCCAGCGACGTGACGAACATTTGACGCGAGATGGGGCCGGCGACGTAAAATCGTCCGCTCACAGCGCGTGTTCAGGCGGAAGATTAGACAATCCAAGCTATTTCTTTTGGTATAGGCGATCTTCCTTGGCCCCGAGGAACGCCAGCGGCATGGTCCCAGAAAAAAACGCCATTGGAAATGGCGTTTTCTGGTATTGCGGCGAGTATCCCTAGCCGGCGTAAGTCAGTGTATCCACCACCGTCGTATAACTGGAACTGGTCACCGAGCTGACATACACATAGTCGCCCCTGGCTTGCGCCGGCGTCACCGTGATCAGCATGTAACCGCGGCGCGAGGTATCGATATAGCTGATATCGTCGACCAGGGCCTTGATGGTGCCGGCCAGTGTCGCCGGCGATACGACTGCTGGCGGGAACACCCCTTCAAAACCGGACGAAGTCACCGACATGCCGGCAAACTCGGCGCCGACCTGGCTGCCGTCCGGCAGGGTCAGCTTGTTGAACCAGGCGTTATGGCTGTCGCCGGACAGGACCAGGAATTTCTTGCCCGCGGTCTTCAGCTTGGCGGCCGAGGCGAATACCGCATCGCGCGCGTTCGGATAGCCTTCCCAGTTATCGAAGTTGTACGAGATCTTCGGGTTCTTGCTGGGGTCCAGCAAGTCCTTCTGCGCCTGGGTCTGCACGGCCACCGGGGTGGCCTTGGCGGTCAGGTAGTCGGTCACCGATGCTGCGCTCAGGTTGGTGGACAAGACCGATACCGGGATCTGCACCCGGCCCATCACGGTCTGGTTGCCGAGGATTTGCCAGGTCGCCTTGGACGCCGTCATCTGCATATCCAGCCAGGCTTGCTGGGTGACGCCCAGCAATTGCTTGTTCTTGTCGAACGCATACGGCAGGAAAGCCGGGTCGGCGATGTCGCGCCCCTGCGCATCCAGCTTGCGGTCGGGCTGGTGTTCGCGGCCTATGATGCGGGTGTCCAGCATGTGCAGCGACAGCAGGTTGCCGAAATCGAAGGAGCGGTAGATCTTCAGCAGGTTGGCGGTATCCGGCGAGCGTATCGGCATCCATTCGTGGTAGACCTGGCTGGCCGCGGCCTTCCTGGCGGCCCAGGGTCCCTGGCTGACCGGGTCATGGTTTTCGGCGCCGTCCATATAGGCGTTGTTGGCGAATTCATGGTCGTCCCAGATCGCGATCATCGGCATGCGCGCGTGCAAGGCCTTCACATAGGGATCGGCCTTGTGCAGCGCGTGGCGGGCGCGATAGTCGGCCAGGGTCACCACTTCATTGGCGGGCGCAGAGATGCGGCCGGCCACTGCCGACGCTGCCGGCGGATACACGCCGTCCTTGTATTCGTAGATATAGTCGCCCAGGTGTAGCGAGAATTGCGCGCCGGACGATATCGCAGCGTCATAGGCATTGAAATAGCCGGCAGGATAATCGCTGCAAGAGAACACGGCCAACTTCACTTCGGCGACAGTACCTACCGGCAGCGTGCGGGTGCGGCCCACGGCGGAGACGCTGTTGTTCGGCGCCAGGAAGCGGTAATAATATTCGGTATTGGCGCTGAGGCCGGTCGCGTCCACCTTGGCGGTGAAGCCGCTATCCTTGCTAGCCGTGGCCTTGCCGGAAAACAGCACGCTGGAAAAACTGGCGTCGGCGGCCATTTGCCAGGTCAGGTCGACCGTAGCCTCGGTCGAGGTCTTGGCGTGGGTCCACAGGATCACGCGGTCGGCTAGTGGGTCGCCGCTGGCGATACCGTAGTTGAATGCTGCCTGCTCGCCGTTCAGTGCCACATCCGAACCGCCGCAGGCGGTCAGCACGCCGCCGGAAGCGAGCACCGCCGCCACCGACGACATCTTGACCACGAAGCCGCGACGGCTCAGGTTTTCCGGCAGACTCTTGTCTTGCGACTTTTCATGCTTGCTCATGCGGCCTCTCCCCATAGAAAGCGACGATTCTATGTGCCGCTTGTGTCAGGGATGTGACTTAGAGGAAAAGCTCAAATTTTTTGCACTGATGCTGCACGCACTCCGGAAAACAAAAATCCGGCAAACAATTGCCGGATTTTTCTTCAACTACGACTACAAGATGCTTATTTTGTAGGAGCCGGTTTTGCAGTTTCCGCGGTCATCTCTTTCTTGGCGTCCTTGGCAGCCTCATGCTTCATCGGTTTCTTGGCATGCTTGACTTTCTTCACGGCTTTTTCTGCCGGTGCCGATGCAGCGGCGGCGCTTGCACTTGCTGCTGGTGCGGCAGGCATGGCGGCAGTAGCCGAAGTCGCGGCCTTAGCAGAAGCCGCAGCGCTGGCTGGAGCAGCAGCAGTCGCAGTAGTAGCCGGAGCAGCAGCAGGAGCGGCGGCTGGCTTGGCTGGAGTTTGAGCGAACGCTGTACCCATGGCAAAGGTAGCAGCAACGAGGGTGGCGATCAGCTTGTTCATGGTGTATTTCCTATTTATCGAGTTTCGTAGGCACTCCCTACGTGCTCCTATAACGCGGCCTGTTTGCATCCTGTTGACCAGAAAGATGTTGCAAGATGTTACGACACAAAAATACACAATCCTGGGGTCAGGCGACGCGATACCCTCGCAAAAAAAAAGGCCGGTAATCTGCCGGCCCCTGCCCTCAGGCTTGTTGCAATCACGAAGAGATTCAGGCCGGGTCAATTTCATGACGCCGTTCCTGGCTGCTGGCGGCCGCATAATAGCCGCGCTTGTCCTGATACATCTTCTGGTCCGCCCGCTGTACTACCGCCTCCAGGCGTTCGCCCGGCTGGCTGGTAGCCGATCCCATGGAGATGCTCAGCACCGAGCCGGAATAGTACTGGTTATTGATTTCTACCAGCTCCCGTATGCTTTCCATCAGCACGGCGGCGTCGCGCTCTTCGCTGGCCGGCATGATGACGGCGAATTCGTCGCCACCTATGCGGGCGGCGTGACAGGGCTTGTCCACCACCTTGCCCAGTACCTCGCCGACCCGGCGCAATAGCGCGTCGCCGGCGGCGTGGCCCAAATGGTCATTGGCCTCCTTCAAGCCGTTCAGGTCGCCGATGATGACGGTGACCGGGTAGGGGCCCTTGCGCTCCAACCGGTTCAGTTCATCGACCATGAAGGCGCGGTTATGCAGCTTGGTCAGCGCATCATGCCTGCCGAGGAACTCCAGGTAGGCTTCGGCCTTCTTGCGGGCGGAAATATCGGTCAGCGCGATCAAGACCAGGTCCCAGTCTTTTTCGTGGCCGGGCAGGATGGAGAATTGCAGATGCACGTGCAGCTGCTCCCCGTTCAGCGCGTAATTGACCACCTCGCGCTGGTGGAATTGCTTGCCCTGCCACAGCTCTATCAATTGCTCCTTGAAGTGCGGCTGCATATCGTCGCGGAAAATTTCGCCCAGGCTGCGCAACAGGGTCGCCTTATCCGGCGCGGCAAACATGCTCAAGGTTTGCTGGTTGACGTCGATCACCCGGATTTCCTGCATGCAGCGCTCGACAAATTCCGGATGGACGTCGGTGAAGGTGCGGAAATCGCTGATGCCGCGTTCGCGCAGGTCATCGAACAGGGCTTTTACCTGGCTGAAGTCTTCCACCCACAGGGAGACCGGCGAGTGCTCGAACAGGCCGCGCGCATAGTCTTCGCTGGCCGCCAGCTTATGCCTGGCGAGCTCGCGTTCGCTGACGTTTTCTATCGCCAGCAGCACGCGTTCCCAGCTGTCTTCGTAACCGGGCAGTACGCTACCGTTGAGCTGTATGTCCAGCCGCTTGCCGGACAAGCTGTAATTCACGGTATTGCTGGTGAACAGCTGCTTGCCTTCCCACAGCTGCACCAGCTCTTCGACGTGGGTCAGCAGCATGTCGTCGCGGAAGATGCTGCCCAGGTTGGCCACCAGCTGCGTCAGGTCATCGGCCTCGAACAGGCCGAGCGTCTTGCGGTTGACCTTTAGCACGCGTATCCGCTGCGAGCAGGCAGTGATGCGCTGCTTGTCTTCCAGCAGGTAGCTGCGCAAATCGCTGACCCCTTGCGCGCGCCATACATCCAGCAATTGCTTGACGCCGCTGAAATCCTCCAGCCACAGGGACACCGGCGCCAGTTCGAACATATCGGCGTCTATACTTTGATCGGTAGGCTTAGGCATGGCGGCACCGGGGAGTGGTCGATAGGCCCAGTGTAATAGTTTTCGCCGCGGCAGTGCAAATCCTGCTGTCCGCTATGTGCAAAACATGAAGTTCTCCGCCGCCGGCTAGCTGCCGAATCCCTCCAGCACGTTCACCACGTTCACGCCGACCTCAGCCACCGCATAGCCGCCCTCAAACACAAATACGGTGGGCAGGCCGGCGCCGGCAACCGCCTGGCCTACTTGCAAATAGTCGGCCGTGTGCAGCGCAAAGCCGGAGATGGGGTCGCCCTCGAAAGTATCGACCCCGAGCGACACCACCAGCGCCTGCGCGTCGAAGCGGCGGATCGCATCCAGCCCGCTTTGCAGCGCCTGGCTCCAGGCCGGGAAAGCAGTGCCGCGCGGCAGTGGGAAGTTCAGGTTGTAGCCCAGCCCCGCGCCGGCGCCGCGTTCGTCGGCGTACCCGAGGAAAAACGGGTACTCGCTGCGCGGATCGCCGTGCAGCGACACGGTCAGCACGTCGTTGCGCTGGTAGAAGATGCTCTGGGTGCCGTTGCCGTGGTGGTAGTCCACGTCCAGCACGGCGACCCGCTGCAGACCGCTATCGAGCAGGGTCTGCACCGCCAGCGCCGCATTGTTGAGGAAGCAGTAGCCGCCGAAGAAGTCGGCGCCGGCGTGATGGCCGGGCGGGCGGCTCAGGGCGAATGCATGACGCGACTGCGGCGTCGTACTGTGCGCGACCTGGCGCGCCGCCGTCATGGCGCAGGCGGCGCCGGCCCGGGCCGCGGCCCAGGTGCCGGCCGTCAGCGGCGTGCCGGCATCGAAGGAAAACAGGCCCATGCGGGCGGCAAAATTGTCCGGCAGCACGTCATGCCGGAAGCTGCGGGTGGGCCAGACCGAGGGCAAGGCATCGATATCGGCGTTGGCCGGGTCCAGCGCTACCCATTCCTCCCAGGCGCCGGCCAGGAAATCCAGGTAGCGGCGGCTATGGATGCGCTCCAGCTCGGCGCTGGAAATCTCGGCCGGAGTCTGCAGGCTGCCCACCGGGCGGCGCTGCAATTCAGCCAGCACATGCTCGAGCCGGTCCGGCACTTCATGGCAGGGCACCAGCCGGCCGCGGAACATTTCATGGCGGCCCTGGTGCAGGTGATGGACGGGATTGTGGAAGATCAGCATAGCCGGCTAGCCCTGGACATAAAAATACAGGATAGCCGCAAAATAGATAATTTACCTGACCAACTTACCTCACCAGATTATGCAAACCCACCTGGCGGATATCCTTGGTGCCGGTCAGGGCCATGCTGACGTCGAGCTCCTTGTGCAGGATTTCCAGCATCTTTGTTACGCCCTCTTCCCCCATCGCCCCCAGGCTGTACAGGAAGGCGCGGCCTATCATGGTGCCCTTGGCCCCCAGCGCCGTGGCTTTCAGGATGTCCTGGCCGGTGCGTATGCCGCCGTCGAACCAGACCTCGATCTGGTCGCCGACCGCTTCCACAATGGCCGGCAAGGCTTGCACCGTGGACATGGCGCCATCGAGCTGGCGGCCGCCGTGGTTGCTGACCACCAGCGCGTCGGCGCCGGAGGCCACCGCCAACCTGGCGTCTTCCACGTCCAGTATGCCCTTCAATATCAGCTTGCCGCCCCACTCCTGCTTGATCCAGGCCACGTCTTCCCATGACAGCGTAGGGTCGAACTGGCTGGCGGTCCACTGGCTCAGCGTCTGTATGCCGCTGGCGCCGCCCTGCACATGGCCGGCCAGGTTGCCGAAGGTCTTGCGGCCGGTCAACGCGCGCAAGGCCCAGGCCGGCTTGCTGGCCAGGTCGATCAGGTTGGCGATGGTGATGCGCGGCGGCACCGACATGCCGTTCTTGATATCCTTGTGGCGCTGGCCCAGGATCTGCAAATCCAGGGTCAAGACCAGCGCCGAGCACTTGGCGTTCTTGGCGCGCTGTATCATTTCCCGCACAAAGCCGCGGTCGCGCATGACATACAACTGGAACCAGAAGGGCTTGCTGGTCACGCTGGCGACGTCTTCTATCGAGCAGATGCTCATCGTCGACAAGGTGAAGGGAATGCCGAATTTTTCTGCCGCGATCGCGCCCAGCATTTCGCCGTTGGCCCACTGCATGCCGGTCAGGCCGGTCGGCGCGATGGCCACCGGCATGCTGACTTCCTCGCCTATCATCGTGCTGCGGGTGGAACGCTGGTCGACGTTGATGGCGACCCTTTGGCGCAGTTTCAATTTCGCCAGGTCGTCGGTATTCGCGTGGTAGGTGCTTTCAGTATAGGAGCCGCTGTCGGCATAATCGTAAAAGGCTTTCGGCACCCGTTTCTTGGCGAGGATGCGCAAATCTTCTACGCAGGTAATGACAGGCATGCTGGTTTCTCCATGGCGGTTGGTATCTAACCACAAAGTGTAGGCCAAATTAGCGGCGCCATGGCGGAATTCGCTTCAGTCTAAGCATGAAGTATTTTCAGGTTCACCCGGTGTTCCTGAAAATATTGACGCAATTCAATATTAAAAGAGCAAGCCAAAAGCCTGACCCTGCCCTTGCTCCAGGATCAAAAATTGCGCGCCAGGCCGACGATATAGCTGGCCTGCGTTTTCTTTTCAGTGAATGGGCTCCTGGCAGCGTCGCCCTGCAAGCTGGAGACCGATACCAGCGCGATCGCCAGCCAGTCTTTGTCCAGCATGTAGTTGGCGCCAAAAATCAATGAGGCGTGCTGTATCCCGGCCTTGGGGCGATATTCATTCAGGCCGCTGAGCGCGGCCTGTTTTTGGTCTACCCCGAAATAGCTTTGCATATACTTCTTGTCGGCGATCCCCAGTCCGACTGCGGCAAAGCTGGTCAGCTGCGCATTGCTGTACAGCGGCAACTTGGCCGACAAACTCAGCTGGCTGCCGCCGTTCTTGTTGCTGACATCGGTGGCCAGCCCCGCTGTCAACACCGTGCCTAGCAGCGTGTAGGATAGCGCAGCCTTGGCCCTGACGATATTATTGAGATTGCCTAGCTTGCGTATATTGGCGTTGCCGGCATCGTCGCGCTTGATGCCGTCTACCGAAATGCCCGCGGTCAATTTGACATCCCCTTCCTGGTACAAATTCATCCCCAGGCCGTCCAGCGACAGGGTGTAGGTATCCTTGTAGGCCACGTTGAAATACGGAATGGCTAAAGTCTTGCGAGTGGCGCTGCCGGCGTAGACCGGGGCATTGACCGCGCCGGCGCCAAGAGTCACCGACCAGTCGCTGCTTTTTTCTTCAGCGTGCAGCGGCGATGTCAGCAGCACGCTGCCCGCCAGCAGGATGGCGCGAGACTTCGAATACCGGCACGAGGCGAGTCCCCGTTTCACAACCGGGGCGATGCAAGGTGTACTGTTTGCTTGCTGCATGATGGCTCTCAGAATGTGATTTCAGAAAATTTGGGCGAAATCTTCCCCTACCGGCGGAGGATGTCCTCGCCGGCTTCAATGCGATCAACTGGATTTATTGCAAGCTTTCGCTTGCCCCTGGCGGAGTGCAGATCAGTGCATGGCGTCGGCCGCCTCAGCTGGCAAACCGGACGACTACCTGCAAGCCCCTGGCATTGACGGGGTCGAGTAGCGTGATGTCTGCGCTATTTTGCATGGCGGCTTTTTCGGCGATCGCCAATCCCAGCCCGGTACCGGTCTGGTCCTGGTTGGGCAGTCGGAAGAAACGTTCAAACACTTTCTTGCGCAACTCTGCCGGGATGCCCTGCCCCTCGTCGCGGACGGAAAAACGTACGCCCTGATCGTCGCTCTGCACGCTGACCCTGATCTGGCCGCGATCAGGCGAATACTTGACGGCGTTGTCGATCAGGTTGTCGATCAGTGAACTCATGCTGGCGCGATTCAGCGGCAATATGCATTTTTCCGGCGCCTGCAGCTCTATGTCTATGCCGCGCCGCAAAGCCAGGTGCGCCGATAATGCGAGCCGCTCGCGCACCATTTCCACCAGGTCCAGTTCCTGCAGCTGGACCTGCTTGTCGTTGCCTGAAAAGCGCGCCAGTTCCAGCAACTGGTGCACCGCATGGGTGGCGCGCTTGACTCCCTGGCGCAAGCCGAGGTGGGCTTCATGCAGCCGCATGGGATCGCGAACGCTATGGATGGAATCGGCATTGACCTGGATGATCGCCAAGGGGGTCTTCAATTCATGGGCCGCGTCTATCAGGAACTCCTGCTCCCTGGCTATCCTCTCCTGCAGGCTATGCATCAAGCGATTGGTCGAGTGCACCAGGGGCAGCAATTCCCGGTAGTGCGAGGCGGGAACCGGAGTCAGGTCGTATACCGAGCGCTTCTCGATTTCTTCGCTGATCTGCCGCAACGGCCGCAAGCCTATCCTGAAGGTGAGCCAGGCCGGCAACAGCAGCAAGGGAAAGCTGAACAATACCGGCAGCAGGAAATAACCGGTGCTTTTCAGGGTCAGCAAGGCATAGCTGTAATCTTCCCTGGCGGCCCTGACGGTGATCTGGCTGGCTTCGTCAATCTCCACCCAGCCGCTGGCGGTCCGGTCCTCACCCAGCGGGCCATGCCAGGCGGCGCTGAGGCTAGGCCGCACCGCAGAGATGGGCCCGCTCCCATAGACAAACAGCGAGGACGGATGCCCCTTATAGAAAGAGGCATAAATTTGCTCATTGCCCTTCCATACCTGGATATAAATCTTGTGCGCCACCTCATCTTCATTGGCCATGCGCTGGTTCTCGTATTTTTCGAATTCCCTGGCCATTTCGCGCAGCTTGTCCGGTTCGGCGGCCTGGTCTTTCATCAAAGACAAGCTCTGCTGGGCGATGGTTCTCAGGTTGGCCTGCATGAATTCAATGCCGGTGTTCTTGGCCTCTATCGCCACCCAGGCCAGTATTCCGGCCCAGACCAGGAACATGACCAGGGCAAAGCCCCACATCAGGCGTCGCATCAGCGAGGTTGCGCTGCTTTTCAGTTTGATGTCGGATCTCATTTTTCCACCACATAACCTATGCCGCGTACTGTGCGTATATAGCCGTCGCCTATTTTCTTGCGTAAATTGGACATGTGCACGTCCAGCACCTGCCCTTCGCTTTGCGGAAACACCCTGGCCTCCAGCTCCCTGCGGGTCAGCACGCGATCGGCATTGCGCATCAGCGTCTGCAGCAGGCTGAACTCGGACTTGGACAAGGCCAGGTCCACCCCGGCCCGCGACAGGCTCATGCGGGCGTCATCCATGACCAGGTCCTTGACCCTGGTCTGCACATCGCCGGCTTCGTTCCAGCTGCCGGCCCGTCTGGCTACCGCGCGCAAGCGCGCCAGCAATTCGGAGACCACGAAGGGCTTGATCAGGTAGTCGTCCGCACCCAGGTCCAGGCCCTGGAGCCTGTCGTCCAGGCCGTCGCGCGCGGTAATCAC
The DNA here is from genome assembly GCA_040390485.1 of Pseudomonadota bacterium. Classification (GTDB taxonomy): domain Bacteria; phylum Pseudomonadota; class Gammaproteobacteria; order Burkholderiales; family Burkholderiaceae_D; genus Undibacterium. The sequence continues at coordinate 128,072 of JAZJYH010000065.1, read as the reverse complement.
GATGATGGGCAGGATCAGGCCGGAGCTGCGGAAGTGCCGCAGCAAATCCATGCCGTTTCCATCCGGCAAGCCCAGGTCCAGCAGCACCGCATCGAACGGCTGCTGCTCCAGCCATTGCCGGGCATCCTGGGCGCGGCGCAACCAGGTCACTTTTTGCCCGGCATCCTGCATCGCGGCTTGCAAGGCCCGCCCCAGTTCCAGATCATCTTCAATCAGGCATATTTTCATGCTTGCCACTTTAGCAGCTACACCTTAAGAATTTTTAAAGAAACATGAATGATTAGCTTAAGACAAGAAGAAAAAAACCATCCGGCTATTCAGGCGGATAGTTTTTTTGCGATGGCGAAACCGGCTTGCCGGCGTTTAGTATACGTCCCGGCAGTCAGTCGAAGTCCGTTGAAAGCGATAACTCTTCCCAGGCATCGATTTCCTTGCTGAGCTGGCTCAGCTTTTCCCTGACTAACTTTATGGCATCGCTGCCAAGCACAAGGTGGACCGGGGGATTTTCTTCTTCTACGATCTTTAATAGCGCCTGAGCTGCCTTGGCCGGATCGCCGAGCTGTTTCCCATTCTTTGCGGCCCGGGCTCTCCTGATCGGGTCGAATACGGCGTCATAGTCGGCTATGCTGCGATTCGTCCTGAGCATGGACCGGCCTGCCCAGTCGGTGCGAAATGAACCAAGCTCGAAGGCGGTGACTTTGACGCCGAAGGCTTTTACTTCCTTGCTCAAGACTTCCGAAACGCCTTCCAGCGCAAATTTGCTGCCGCTGTAATAGCTGATGCCTGGAAACGTGACCAGGCCGGCCATCGAAGTAATATTGATGATGTGACCGCCGCGCCGCTGCCGCATCCCGGGCAACACGGCCTTGATCATCGCCACTGCGCCGAAGAGATTCACGTCGAATTGACGCTGCATCTCTGCCAAGGGCGATTCTTCCAGGGTTCCTTCGTGCCCGTATCCGGCATTGTTGACCAGGACGTCGATCGGGCCGGTTTCTTCCATCGCTTTTGCGACCAATGGCGCCGCCTGGTCAAAGTTGCTGACGTCCAGCACGATGGCTTTGGCTCTGCCCGGGCTGGATGTCTCGAATTCGGCCGCATGAATTTCATTGCGCACGGTACCGACCACGATATGGCCCGCCGCCAAAGCGGCTTGCGCGAACGCGCGCCCCAGGCCGGAGCTGACGCCGGTGATCAAAAAAATTTTGCTCCGGTGGCTGTTCATGGATGATGTCCTTTTTTCGATGACACATGCACAGGCAAGCCTCGACGGGCTTATGCGCGCTTATTCCCTCGGAATGTGGCCGGCTTCAGGCAAAGGCTTCCACTATGCGGAAGTCGCGTACCGCCGCGTTGCCCAGCGCAGCCATAGCTGCCTGGTAAGCTTCACCATTCCTCGTTACTATGGCTTTGTCCAGGTTGTCGAATTCCACCACGACCGTCCTTTCCGCGATGCCTGCCTCAAATGGAAGAACACCGTCTCCCGCCGTCCTGACCAGCAACTTGCCGCCGCCCGCGACCAGGGCGATCTCGGCCAGCTTGCCGTATTCCTTCAGAGCCGCTTCATCGGAAACCGCCTTGTATTGAACAATCCAATAGGCTTTTTTCATCATTACTCCTTCGCTTGTATAAAGTTTTTACCTCCTCGGCAATCGACAGAAATCCCATTACCGGGGGTGAGCGCCCAAGGTCCAGGATCAGGACCTCGGGCGCTGCTTCAGTCATTGACAGGGACCGCCGGATATCGGGGTCTCACCATTTCCCGGAGTGTGCGCCGCCGTCCACGTGGATAATTTCGCCGGTCACGGTTTTCGCTTCTGCCAGATACAGCACGGCGTCTGCGATGTCTTGTGCGTCAGAGATAACCCCCATCGGCGACAGGGACTTCAAGAAGTCTTTTGGATCGTCTTTGTGCATTGGTGTGTCGACCATACCCGGCGCTACGGCGTTGACGCGAATACCGTCTCTTGCATATTCAATGGCCAGGTTACGTGTCAGGGCTTCTATGCCGCCCTTGGTGATCATGGGAACCGATGCTGTGACGCCGGAGATAGGATTCTTTACCAGGCTGGTGGTAATTCCTGTGATGCTGCCGCCGGTTTTCTGCGCCAGCATTTGCTTGACTGCAAATTGCGTTACGTACAAATAGCCTTCCAGGTTGGTCCTTACCAGCGAGCTGAGATCTTCAGCCGTGTACTCGGTGAAAGGCTTGGGGAAGAAAATCCCGGCATTATTCACCAGGGCGTCTACCGAGCCGAACTTGCCGATCGCCGTCTCCACAATTTTTTGAGCGGTAGCCACTTGGCCGATGTCGCCATCGACCAAGGCCAGATTCTCGGTCGCGGTGAAGGCGCCGGATTTTGTGATCGTGCGTGAATTGGCGACGACGTTGTATCCGCGGGCCAGGAAGGTTTTTACGACACTTGCGCCTATGCCTTGTGAAGCGCCGGTAACGATGACGGTTTTACGTTGATTTGACATGATTTGCTTTCAAAAGTGAGTTTAAGTTTGCCCAGAGACTGACGGGATTGCTCTGTTGGGGCAAACTTTACGTCCGGGCCAGTTTCGGATAAAGACCGCTTGCTTACTTTCTGTTGTTACATGAAGGAATAAGTGCGCGGGCGGTGCGTGCCAGATAGCGTGGCCGGGTCATCTATGCTGTGACTCAAAATTTAGGGGAAGGCGATGGGCCCTCATCGGCACAAGCGCCTGCGGCAAGTGCCTGGTGACTAATTGTTTTATCAAAAACTGGACAATTTCAATCCTGATAAACAACGCACCCAATTTTTGGTGTACCGGCACAATTTTTCATCTCATTCGCAAAATTCGATTAATAGACCAGTAAGCCATTGATTTATATAGGGTGCATTTTCAGTTTTTATTTTTATTTTTCCGTTTCTATTTTTTCTCACAACCGTCACCTTATTCCGCGAAATGATCGGCAATAAACCCGCGTAGCCACTGGTTGCCCTGGTCCTGGTTATAGCGCCGGTGCCAAAACATATTGGTCTGCAAGGAGGGCAGCCGTAGCGGCGGCTTCACATACTGCAGGTTGAACGGTGCGGCCGCCCGTTCCGCCAGCTTTTGCGGCACCGTGACCAGCAGGTCGGTGCTGCTGACGATATACGGCACCGCGACAAAATGCGGCACGCTGAATTGCGCGGCGGCCCTGACCCCGGCTTTTTCCAGGCTCTGGTTGATGCTGTCATAGGGGCTCTCCAGCGAGGCCACGATCAGGTGCTGCGCCGCCAGGAAATCCTTCAATGCCAGCTTCGCCGCCGCTAGCGGATGGCCGGCGCGGAACATGCAGACATAGTCCTGCTTGAACAGGCGGCGCTGGTATAAGGCGCCGGACAGGTTGTCGAAGGCGCCTATCGCCAGGTCCACCCTGCCCGCCTCCATCTCGGCCTTCAGGTCTATGCTGCTGGCGCGCACCGTGCCGATCTGTAACTGCGGTGCCAGAGCCCGGCATTTTTCCACCAGCACCGGCATGAAATACACTTCGCCGACGTCGGTCATCGCGATCGTGAAATGGCGGCGGCTGGCGCCGGGCTCGAAGTGTTCATGCTGGTTCAGCGCGCGGCTGACCTGGGCCAGCGCCGCGCCTATCGGTTCGGCCAATTGTTCGGCGAACGGCGTCGGTTGCATGCCGAGCGCGGTGCGCACGAATAATTCATCGCCGAAACTACGGCGCAGCCTGGCCAGTGCATTGCTGACCGCCGGCTGCGACAGGCCCAGCTTCTTGGCCACAGCCGAGATCTGCTTTTCCTGGAACACTTCCTGGAATATCACCAGCAGGTTCAGGTCCAATTCCCGGGGTTCTATCATTTTCTACCTACTATTCATAAAATCAATGGACTACATTTTTGTATTTATAACGTAAAAACGCGGCGTTTGCACTAAAGTGTTAGCTAGTCCTTATCCTATGCATGAAGGAATGCCATGAACACTATTGCCGAAGCCCACCAGCCTGCTTTATTGCAGGCAGGCAAGCTGGCCTACCAATCCGGCTTTGCCAATGAATTTGCCAGCGAAGCCCTGCCCGGCGCCTTGCCCAAGAACCAGAATTCGCCGCAAAAGGTCGCGTACGGCCTGTACGCCGAGCAAGTCTCGGGCACCGCGTTCACCGCGCCGCGCCACCACAATCGCCGTTCCTGGCTGTACCGGATTCGGCCGGCGGCGATGCACCAGCCCTTTGTGCAGATAGGCAACCGCGGCATCGTCAGTCATTTCGACCAGGTGCCAACCCCGCCCAACCAGTTGCGCTGGGATCCCTTGCCTATGCCGGCCGAGGCGACCGACTTCATCCAGGGCTGGGTGACGATGGCCGGCAACGGCTCGCCGGACGCCCAGAGCGGTTGCGCGATCCACCTGTATGCGGCCAACCGCGACATGACCGACAGTTATTTCTATTGCGCCGACGGCGAATTGTTGATCGTGCCGCAGCAGGGCCGGCTGCAATTGCGCACCGAGCTCGGATTGATAGAGCTGGAGCCGCAAGAGATTGCGGTCATCCCGCGCGGCATACGCTTCCAGGTCAGCCTGCCGGACGGCGAGGCAAGCGGCTATATCTGCGAGAATTACGGCGCCTTGCTGCGCCTGCCAGACCTGGGCGTGATAGGCTCCAACGGCCTGGCCAACCCGCGCGACTTCCAGACCCCGCACGCCTGGTATGAAGAGCGCGAGGGCGAGTTTGCATTGATCGCCAAATTCGGCGGCAATCTGTGGAGCGCCGGGATAGACCACTCGCCGCTGGACGTCGTGGCCTGGCACGGCAATTACGCGCCGTATAAATACGACCTGCGCCATTTCAATACCATAGGCTCGATCAGCTACGACCATCCCGATCCGTCGATCTTCCTGGTCTTGCAGGCGCCCAGCGATACTCCGGGCGTGGATACGCTGGACTTCGTGATCTTCCCGCCGCGCTGGCTGGCGGCGGAAAACACTTTCCGCCCACCCTGGTTCCACCGCAATATCGCCAGCGAATTCATGGGCCTGATCCACGGCCAGTACGACGCCAAGTCGGCCGGTTTCCGTCCCGGCGGTTCCAGCCTGCACAATTGCATGAGCGGCCACGGCCCCGACGCGCCCACCTTCGACAAGGCCAGCAACGCCGATACCAGCACCCCGCACAAGGTGGACAACACGATGGCCTTCATGTTCGAAACCCGCCACGTGATACGCCCTACGGCATACGCCCTGGCCTCGCCGCAGCTACAGCAAGATTACTACCAGTGCTGGATGGGCATACAAAAGAACTTTAATCCGGAGCAAGCATAATGAGCGTGCAATTGAATGAAACCCATGACGTCCGGCTGCAAAGCTGGGTCGCCTCTGCCAACCTACCCGACAGCGATTTTCCGCTGCAGAATTTGCCGTACGCGGCATTCCGGCGCAAGGGCAGCACAGAAAATTTCCATATAGGCGTCGCGATCGGCGACCAGATCCTGGACTTGCACGCGGCCTACACGGCCAAGGCATTTGCCGGCTTCGAGCAGCTGGGCAGTGCGGCTGTGGCCGCGGCGCTGCAAAGCGAGGGCCTGAATGCGCTGATGGGCCTGGGCAGCGAAGTGTGGTCAGCCTTGCGCCTGGCCTTGTCGCGCCTGCTGCGCACGGGCGCGGCGCAGCAAGCCAGCCTGCACGGCGCGCTGCTGGCGCAGGCCGATGCGGAATACGGCTTGCCGGCCCAGATAGGCGACTACACCGACTTCTACACCTCGGTGTATCACGCCACCGCGATAGGCAAACTGTTCCGTCCGGACAATCCGCTGCTGCCCAATTACAAGTGGGTGCCGATAGGCTATCACGGCCGCGCTTCGTCGATAGGCGTGTCGGGCCAGCAATTCCGCCGCCCTTTGGGGCAGACCAAGCCGCCCACCTCGGACACGCCGGTGTTCGGCCCCAGCAAGCGGCTCGACTATGAACTGGAAATCGGCATCTTCGTCGGCCAGGGCAATGACCTGGGCGACGCAGTACCGCTGGACCAGGCCGAATCGCATGTGTTTGGCCTGTGCCTGCTGAACGACTGGTCGGCGCGCGACATCCAGGCTTGGGAATACCAGCCGCTGGGCCCCTTCCTGGCAAAAAATTTCGCCTCCACCATCTCGCCGTGGATAGTCACGCTGGAAGCGCTGGCGCCCTACCGCAGCGCCTGGCAGCGCGAACAGGCCGATCCGCAGCCGCTGGCCTACCTGGATTCCGCCGCCTTGCGGGCATCGGGCTCGTTTGACGTGCAATTGCAGGTCTTGCTGCAAACCCGGGCCATGCGCGAGCAAGGCATCGCGGCGCAAAGCCTGTCGCAATCCAATTTCCGCCATTCCTATTGGAGCGTATCGCAACTGCTGACCCATCACACGGTCAACGGCTGCAACCTGCGTCCCGGCGACTTGCTCGGCTCCGGCACCCAGTCCGGCCCCACCGCCCCGGAAGCCGGCTCGCTGCTGGAACTGACCGCCGGCGGCCGCGAGGCGATCGCTTTCCCGAATGGCGAGCAGCGCATCTTCATCGAAGACGGCGACACCGTCATCATGCGCGGCTGGGCGCACAAGCCCGGCTGCGCCCGGATAGGCTTTGGCGAAGTCAGCGGTACGGTGCTGCCGGCCCGCACGATATAATTTCGCTGGCAATATTCAACGGCCCCTCATTCGAGCGGGCCGTTTTTCATTTCAGCGCAGCATTTGGCAAAACCCCACATTCATTCCCGAGCTAGCAATTTCAGCGATACTGTGCATTCCATATGCGAAAATCGCATATCAAACCGCGAAACTATTCGTTCTTGTTTCATCTGGCTCGCATTAATCTACATTCCTCGAATTTTATTTTAGCGTGGCCACCAGGCCCTCTATAAAACAACAAGGAAAATCCCAGATGAAACTCAAGCGCCTGATATTAGCCGCCTCCCTCGCCGTGCTTGGTAGCTTAGCCAGCCTCGGCAGCCTGTCCGTCGCCCACGCCGCCGATGTGACGCTGCTGAACGTCTCTTACGACCCCACCCGCGAACTGTACCAGGACGTGAACCAGGCTTTTGCCAAACAGTGGAAGGCCAAGAGCGGCGACAATGTCGCGATCAAGCAATCGCATGGCGGCTCCGGCAAACAGGCGCGCGCGGTGATAGACGGCCTGGACGCCGACGTGGTCACGCTGGCGCTGGCCTATGACACCGACGCCATTGCAGAGCGCGGCCTGACCGCCAGGGAATGGCAAAAACGCCTGCCGCACAATAGCTCGCCTTACTCGTCCACCATCGTGTTCCTGGTGCGCAAGGGCAATCCCAAGGGTATCAAGGACTGGGGCGACATCGTCAAACCCGGCGTCGCGGTGATCACGCCGAATCCGAAAACCTCGGGCGGCGCGCGCTGGAACCACCTGGCGGCCTGGGGTTATGCCCTGAAACTGCCGGGCGGCAGTCCGGCCACCGCCAAGGAATTCCTGGCCAGGCTGTACAAGAATGTGCCGGTGCTCGATTCCGGCGCCCGCGGCGCGACGACTACTTTTGTCGAGCGCGGCATAGGCGACGTCTTGCTGGCCTGGGAAAACGAAGCGCTGCTGGCAATCAAGGAACTGGGGCCGGACAAGGTGGAAATCGTCGCCCCGTCCACCAGCATCCTGGCCGAGCCCTCGATCGCCGTGGTCGACAAGGTGGTTGACCGGCGCGGCACCCGCAAGGTGGCGGAAGCCTACCTGAACTTCCTGTACACCGACGAAGGCCAGGAAATCATCGCCAAGAACTACTATCGCCCGACCACGGAAAAGGCCTCGAAAAAATACGCGGCGCAATTCCCCCACGTGAAACTGTTCACCATAGACGACAGCTTCGGCGGCTGGAGCAAGGCACAGAAAGAGCATTTCGCCGATGGCGGCATCTTCGATCAGATCTACCAGCCCGGCAAGAAGTAAGCCAGCCGTCAACGATAGCAAAGCGACCCGCCATGAATATCCTGCTGCTCTCCGGAAGCCCGTCCCATCCCTCCCGCTCCACCCGCTTATTGCATCACGTCGGGGACAAGCTGCACGGGCTCGGTTACCGCACCTCCAGGGTGCAGGCCAGGGATTTGCCGGCCCAGGCCCTATTGCATGCAGACTTTAACGACGACCAGTTGCTGGCCGCCAAAGCCCTGGTGGCGCAGGCCGATGCGATCGTGATCAGCACGCCGGTGTACAAGGCGGCCTACAGCGGCATACTGAAGGCTTTCCTGGATATCCTGCCGCAAGACGGCCTGCAGGGAAAGCTGGTATTGCCGCTGGCCACCGGCGGCAGCCAGTCGCATATGCTGGCGCTGGATTACGCCTTGCGCCCGGTGCTGGCCACCCTGGCGGCCAAGCACATACTGCCCAGTATCTATGCCACCGACGCACAGGTCGACTGGAACGAACAGCAGGGCTTGCGCATCGATGCCGCAATTGCGCTGCGCATCGCCGAAGGCGTCAGCCACCTGAACCAGAGTTTGCAGGCGCTACGCAGCCGGGAAGCGGTGTTGGCGGCAGCGCCAATTTTAGCCCTTCGATGTAGCGCCTGAGCTTCGCCGCAGGCCACTGCCCGGCCTGCCTCTTTGCATACACAGCCAACTTTCACCAGCACACCCGTGCAGGGGGGCGGCTTGCCTAATTAAACGGATACGGAAAAACCATGAGCCATTTCAACGATCAAAAACGCAAGGCCAGGCGCCAGACCCTGGGCTTGTTATCGGCCGCCACGCTGGGAGGCATCGTCGCCGGCCTGCCGGCGCTGGCCTTTGCCCAAGGCAAAAGCATCGCGCCCGGAGTACTAAGGATAGGCTATCAAAAATACGGCACGCTGACCTTGCTGAAAGCCACCGGCGCGCTGGACAGGCGGCTGGCCCAGCACGGCGTGCAATTGAGGTGGATAGAGTTCCCGGCCGGCCCGCAATTGCTGGAGGGCCTGAACGTGGGCAGCGTGGATTTTGGCACTACCGGCGAGGCGCCGCCCATCTTTGCCCAGGCAGCCGGCGCCGACCTGGTGTATGTGGGCAATGAACCGCCGGCGCCTGCCGGCGAAGCGGTGATCGTTCCCAAAAACTCGGCCTTGAAAAGCGCGGCCGAGCTGAAGGGCAAGAAGGTAGTCTTGAACAAGGGCTCCAATGTGCACTACCTGCTGGTCAGGGTATTGGAAAAGGCCGGCATCGCCTACAAGGACGTGGAAGTCGTCTACCTGCCGCCGGCCGACGCCAGGGCTGCATTCGAGCGCGGCAGCGTGGACGCCTGGGTAATCTGGGACCCGTTTCTGGCAGCGGCAGAAAAACAGCTGGGCGCCCGTATCCTGGTAGACGGCAAGGGCATAGTCAGCAACCACCAGTTTTACCTGGCGGCCCGTCCGTATACGCAAAAGAATCCCGAAGCCCTGCGCATCACGCTGGAAGAGCTGGCCAAGGTCGACGACTGGGGCGCCAAAAATATCGCTGAAGTCACGGCCCAGCTGTCGGCACAGATCGGCTTGGATCCCGGCATCGTGGAACTGGCCGCACAGCGTTTTTCCTATGGCGTCAAACCCCTGTCCGAGCAAGTGATCAGGGAACAACAGAGTATCGCCGACGTGTTTGCCGAGCTGAAATTGATACCGAAAAAGATCAATATCCGCGATGCCGTCGTCAACCTCAAATTGTGAAAGCGCGGCTTACTATGAAAAACCTATCCCGCCTGCGCCGCAGCGCCCTGCTGCTGTCCGTCGCTGCCGCGCTCTTGCCGCCACTGGCCTACTCCGCCGTCACCGCAGCAAATGGGCCGAAAGAATTGCCGACCGTGCTACCGCATGTACTCCCGCATGTACTCCGAATTGGCTTCCAGAAAAGCTCAGTCAACCTGACCCTGCTGAAGCAAAGGCAGGCGCTGGAGCAGCAGCTGAAAGGCGTCAAGGTCAGCTGGTTTGAGTTTACCGCCGGCCCGCAGATGCTAGAGGCCTTGTCGGTGGGTAGCATAGACTTCGCCACCACCGGCGAACCGCCGCCTATCTTTGCCCAGGCCGCCGGCAGCAACCTGGTATATGTCGGCGCCGAACCGGCCAAGCCGGCGGTCAGCGCCATCCTGGTCAAGCCCGATTCTGCGATCAGGACCCTGGCCGACCTGAAGGGTAAGAAGATCGCCTTCCAGAAGGGCTCCAGCGCGCACTACCATGTGCTGCGCGCGGTCCAGCAAGCCGGCCTGCAATGGAGCGATATCTCGCCTATCTACCTGGCCCCGGCCGATGCCCGCGCGGCGTTCGAGCGCGGCAGCGTGGATGCCTGGGCCATCTGGGACCCGTACTGGGCGGCGATAGAGCAGAGTGCGCAACCGCGCGTGCTGGCGACCGGCAAGGACCTGGTGAACAACCTGTCCTATTACCTGTCCAGCCGCCCGTTCGCCGAGAAATACCCGCAGGTGATCCACCTGCTGTTCGAGGAATTGACCAGGAGCGACAGCTTCGTGCAGAGCCACCGCCAGCAAGCGGTGGCCACCATCGCCGCCAGCACCGGCCTGGACAATGCGACGATAGCGGCCTACCTGGCCCGCCGTCCGCGCTCGCCTGTGGTCTACCTGACCGCGGGCATGCTGGAAGAGCAGCAAAGGGTGGCCGACAATTTCTACCAGCAAAAGCTGATCCCTAGGCAGATCAATGTCCGCGACGCGGCCTGGTTCCCGCCGACTGCCGGAACGGCGGCAATTGCAAGCAACAAATAATTTTCATTCAATCTAGGAGGCTGTTGAGAAATTAGCCTGGCTAGGCGCGCCGACGAAGACAGTGCTTTAGCACGGCTAGGAGGCGCAACAACGCTAGGGTATTTTCTCAACAGTCTCAAGGAAGGAAATATCATGAGTCTCAATATATTCTGGTTCATCCCCACCCACGGCGACAGCCGCTACCTGGGCACCTCGCGCGGTGCGCGCCCCATCAATTACGACTACCTGAAGCAGGTCGCGGTAGCCGCCGACACCCAGGGCTACGACGGCGTCTTGCTGCCTACCGGCCGCTCCTGCGAAGACGCCTGGGTGGTCGCCTCCAGCCTGATAGGCGCGACCAAGAACCTGAAATTCCTGGTGGCGATCCGGCCCGGCCTGTCCAGCCCCGGGCTATCGCTGCGCATGGCCTCCACCTTTGACCGCCTGTCGAATGGCCGCCTGCTGGTCAACGTGGTCACCGGCGGCGACCAGGCCGAGCTGGAGGCAGACGGCGTGTTTGCCGACCACACCGAACGCTATGAAATTACCGATGAATTCCTGCGCGTCTGGCGCGCTGCGCTGTCCGGCGAAGGCGGCGAGCAGGGCTACGACTTCTCCGGCAAGCACATCTCGGTGAAAGGCGCCAAGACCCTGTATCCGCCGGTGCAAAAACCCTATCCGCCCTTGTACTTCGGCGGCTCTTCCGATGCCGCCCACGAGCTGGCGGCAGAGCAGGTCGACGTCTACCTGACCTGGGGCGAACCGCCGGCGGCAGTGGCCGAAAAAATCGCCGACATGCGCGCCCGCGCCGCCCGCTACGGCCGCAGCCTGCGCTTCGGCATACGGCTGCACGTGATCGTGCGCGAAACCAATGAAGCCGCATGGAAGGCCGCCGACGAGCTGATCAGCCACCTGGACGACGAGGTGATTGCGCGGGCCCAGGCCGCCTTCGCCAAGATGGATTCGGTCGGCCAGCAGCGCATGGCGGCTTTGCACGGCGGCAAGCGCGACCAGCTGGAAGTCTCGCCCAACCTGTGGGCCGGGGTAGGCCTGGTGCGCGGCGGCGCCGGCACCGCCCTGGTCGGCGACCCGGAAACCGTGGCCGCCCGCATGCACGAGTATGCGGCGCTGGGCATAGACACCTTCATCCTGTCGGGCTACCCGCACCTGGAAGAGGCCTATCGCTTCGCCGAACTGGTGTTCCCGCTGATAGGCAAGGCAGGACCGGGAACCAATGAAAGCAGCATCACGGGACCGTTCGGCGAGATCATGGCGAATAACATCATTCCCATCTCCCGCGCGGCACACAGCCAGTCATAGCTCTTAAGAACATCAGCGAGGACATCATGGGCCCTTTTATTACCGACATTCCCGAAGAACTGCTTTCCGGCAGGGTGCCTTCGGAGTATGCAACAGCAACCAGGATAGACTGGGCATGGCACGCGAAGAAAGCGCTCGCGCCTCTGCTTCCCTGGGCGCTGCCTGTCGTTCTGCTTCTTGTATGGCAGGCATCGTCGCAACTGGGCTGGCTGTCCAGCCGCATCCTGCCGGAGCCGCTGGCCGTCGCCAGGGCTTTCTGGACGCTGGCGGTATCGGGCGAGATCTGGCTACACGCCAGGACCAGCCTGTGGCGCGCCATCTCCGGCTTCGCGGTCGGCGGCGGCCTCGGCCTGCTGCTAGGCTTGCTGACTGGCAGCTTCAAGTCAGCCGAAACCCTGCTCGATACTTCCCTGCAGATGATCAGGAACATCCCGGCGCTGGCGCTGATACCGCTGGTGATACTGTGGTTCGGCATTGATGAAAGCGCCAAGCTGTTCCTGGTTTCGGTGGGAGTATTTTTCCCGGTCTACCTGAATACCTTCCACGGCATACGGGCGGTGGATAGAGGTTTGATCGAGATGGCGCACAGTTACGGCCTGTCCGGCTGGGCCCTGTACCGCGACGTGATACTACCGGGCGCCTTGCCGTCCATCCTGGTCGGCGTACGGTTTTCGCTGGGCCTGGTGTGGGTGCTGCTGATCGTCGCCGAAACCATCTCGGCCCAGGCCGGCATAGGTTATATGACGATGAATGCGCGCGAATTTTTGCAGACCGACGTGGTGCTGGTAGGCATCCTGCTGTATGCGCTGCTCGGCAAATTGGCCGACGTCTTGTCGCGCGCACTGGAGCACTACTGGCTGCGCTGGCATCCGTCTTATAACAGGAGTGCAGCATGAGTCATTATCCGGCAGAACATGCACTGCTAAGGACTGCGTCCAGGGTGGACAGCATCGCGACCTTGAAACGCGAACTGGATGCGGACTGGGATAGCGTGGCCAATGCACAATGGGAGCAAGCGCAGCCGCCGCTGCCTGAGCAACCGGCGGCGGGCGGCACCGATCTCGGCATCCACGGTCTGCAAAAATCCTTCGGTGGCCGAAGCGTACTGAAGGCGCTGGACCTGCAAGTCAGGGCTGGGGAATTCGTCGCCGTGATAGGCCGCAGCGGCTGCGGCAAGAGCACCTTGCTGAGGCTGGTGGCCGGACTGGAAAGCGCCGACGGCGGCAGCATACGGTTCGGACCAGATGGACAAAGGCCGGATACCCGCGTGATGTTCCAGGATTCGCGGTTGCTGCCGTGGAAGAGCGTGCTGGACAATGTCGCACTCGGCCTGCCGCAAGGCGATGACGCGGCAAGGAAAGCGCTGCAGCAAGTGGACCTGGCAGAGCGCGCCGGTGACTGGCCGTCGGTCCTGTCCGGCGGCCAGCGCCAGCGTGTCGCCCTGGCCCGCGCGCTGGTGCACCAACCGGCACTGCTCTTGCTGGATGAACCGCTGGGCGCGCTCGATGCGCTGACCCGCATAGAAATGCAAAACCTGATCGAGTCGCTGTGGCAGCAGCGCGGCTTTACCGCACTGCTGGTCACGCACGACGTGCAGGAGGCGATCGCGCTGGCGGACCGGGTGATCCTGATCGAGGATGGCCAGATTACGCTGGATGAGCGCGTCTCGCTGCCGCGGCCACGGGCACGCGGCAACCCGCTTTTTGCCGAACTGGAAGACAAGATACTGAAGCGCGTCCTAAGAAGACCGGCGCAGGCGCTAGACGCCACGCTGGGGGACATCTCGCTACTCCGCACCGTCAGCCAGGTCAGCTGGGCGATATGAAGTTTATCAATTCGTTTTTTTCAACCCACCAGGAGCAAACATGAGTATCCAGGCTATCAATGTACGCAATCAATTCAAGGGCAAGGTCAAGGCCATCATCGAAGGTTCGGTGGTGTCCGAAGTCGACGTGGAAACCCCGGCCGGCATCGTGACTTCGGTGATCACCACCCGCTCGGTCAAGGACCTGGGCCTGGTGATAGGCAGCGAAGTCGTGGCGCTGGTCAAGGCGACCGAAGTGTCTATCGCTAAACTCTGATCGCAGCAAACCGGCTTGCCACCCTCCCGCCGGGGCGCGCCTCAAGCCGGTTTATCGCAAAGAAAGGAGCACGGATGCCCTCGCCCGCACTACAAAAATACCTGAGCCACTTATACAATACCCAGGGCGCCAGCACCAGTATCTGGCTGGACGCGGAAGGCCGCGCGCGCGGCCGTTATTTCAACTCGACGCTGACCAGCGCCTTCCAGCCTATACGCTCCAGCGCCAGCCGCTCCGTCATTGGCTATGAAGGCTATGCCCGCAGCTATGCCGCCAACGACCAGGGCTTGAACGTATGGAAGCTGCTGGACCATGCCGCCAATGACAATGAGTCGGTAGAGCTGGACCGGCTATGCCGCATCCTGCACGCGATCAATTTCTACCGGCAGCCTGAAAGCCGCGGCATGGACTTGTACCTGAGCGTGCATACTCGCCTGCTGGCCGCGGTCGAGGGCAACCACGGCATGGCGTTCCGGCGCATCCTGGACATCCTGGAACTGCCGCATCAGCACATCGTGCTGCAATTGCCGCAAATCATGCCCAGCCAGCGCTGGGTGCTGAACCATGTGTCCGACAATTACCGCCGCAACGGCTTCCGCATAGGGATCAATGCCGGCGATACGCGGCAGGCCCTGGAGTTGCTGGAAAGGGTTAGGCCGCAGGTGATCAAGCTGAACGGCAACGACGCTATTGATCTTGAAGCGCAGCAGAAACTGCTGCAGCAAGCCGACCGGGCCGGCTGCCGGGTCGTCTTCAAGCGCATAGAGAATGAAGGCAAGCTGCAAACCCTGCTGGACAGCCACACCGCGACTGAATACTTCCTGCAGGGTTTCTTGCTGGACTTGCCCAAGGCCAACCTGGAAATAACAGCGACAGCATCTTTGCAGCGTGACCAGGCGCGCAGCCAGGCCGCCTAAACCCCAAGCCGGCTGGGGTCTGCACCTCGGTCGCCGCCGCATCCAGATTCGCTCTCGAAAGCGAGTTCGGACCTTCAATTTATTAACCAATTAATAATATTTAGTGCCTTGCTTATGCATATTCCTTCTATCAACATGCGTAAAAATTCGTTTTCCATATAACAAAATACTGCCATCATCGACTCCCCATAGTCACAAATGTTATAAAGGCCGAGCATGGCAGCCAGCATTCCCTCTACAAGATCCTCTGCGCGCCGCGTGATCCCGGGTTTTCACGTGTCGCTGGGATTCACGCTGTTCTACCTCGGCCTGATCGTCCTGATCCCCCTGTCGGCGGTGTTTTTGAAGACCTTCACGATGAGCTGGGAAGCCTTCTGGAATACCGTCAGCTCCGAGCGCGTGGTGGCCTCTTACAGGCTGACCTTTGGTGCCTCGCTGATCGGCGCGCTGCTGAATACCTTGTTCGGCGGCATCGTCGCCTGGATCCTGGTGCGCTATAAATTCCCCGGCAAAAGACTGGTCGATGCGGTGGTGGACCTGCCTTTTGCCCTGCCTACCGCCGTGGCCGGCATCACGCTGGCGACCCTGTACTCTCCCAACGGCTGGATAGGCCGCTACTTGGAGCCGCTGGGCTGGAAGGTCGCGTTCACGCCGTTGGGCGTAGTCGTTGCGCTGACCTTCATCGGCCTGCCCTTCGTGGTCCGCACCGTGCAACCGGTGCTGGAAGAAGCGGAAAAGGAGTTGGAAGAAGCCGCGCTCAGCCTCGGCGCCAGCCACTGGCAAAGCTTTACCAAAGTGATCCTGCCGACCATCCTGCCGGCGCTGATGACGGGCTTTGCGCTGGCCTTTGCGCGCGCCACCGGCGAATACGGATCGGTGATCTTCATCGCTGGCAATATGCCCATGGTGTCCGAGATCACACCGCTGTTCATGATCACCAAGCTGGAACAATACGACTATGCGGGCGCGACCGCGATCGCGGTCGTGATGCTGCTGCTGTCCTTCAGCCTGCTGCTGACCATCAACGCCCTGCAAGCCTGGAGCCGCAAAACTAACGAGGCCAAACGATGACAAGCGCCACCCTTCCGGTATCAAACGCCGCAGCCCGACTAACTGTGCGGCGGGTGGAACCCGCGCCGACACTGGCCGCCACGGCAGAACCCTTGTGGGTACGTAGTTTGCTAATCGCCATCGGCCTGGCTTTTTTGACGCTGTTCCTGTTTGTACCGCTGGCGGCGGTATTTGCCGAGGCCTTTAAAAAAGGCTGGCGGGTCTACCTGGCGGCGATTAGCGAAGACGACGCGCTGTCGGCGATACGCCTGACCTTGATCGCCGCCGGTATCGCGGTGCCGCTGAACCTGGTATTCGGCGTCGCAGCGGCCTGGACCATCGCCAAATTCGATTTCCGCGGCAAGAGTGTGCTGCTGAGCCTGATCGACCTGCCGTTTTCAGTATCGCCGGTGATTTCCGGCCTGATCTATGTGCTGCTGTTCGGCGCCCAGGGCTGGTTCGGCGCATGGCTGCGCGAGCACGACATCAAGATCCTGTTTGCGGTGCCCGGCATTGTGCTGGCGACCATCTTCGTCACCTTCCCCTTCGTCGCGCGCGAACTGATACCGCTGATGCAGGCCCAGGGCAGCGAGGAAGAAGAAGCCGCGCTGGTGCTGGGCGCGTCCGGCTGGCGCACCTTCTGGCACGTGACCTTGCCGAATGTGAAATGGGGCCTGCTGTACGGGGTCATCCTGTGCAATGCCAGGGCGATGGGCGAATTCGGCGCGGTGTCGGTGGTGTCCGGGCATATCCGCGGCGAGACCAATACCCTGCCGCTACAGGTGGAGATTTTGTATAACGAGTACAACTTCAGCGCGGCCTTTGCGGTCGCCTCCCTGCTGACCTTGCTGGCGCTGCTGACCTTGGCCCTAAAAGCCGTCGTCGAATGGCGCTCCAGGGAATTCAGCAATGAGCAAATACCTCAAGAATAAAGAATAAGGCGAATATCATGAGCATCGCAGTCAATCAACTACACAAACGCTTCGGCAGTTTCGCCGCGCTGGACAATGTCTCGCTGGATTTCCCCAGCGGCGAGCTGACCGCCCTGCTCGGCCCTTCCGGCTGCGGCAAGACCACGCTGCTGCGCATCATCGCCGGCCTGGAGCACGCCGATAGCGGCCAGGTGTTGCTGGACGGCCTCGATGCCTCGGCCCAGCATGTGCGCGAGCGCCAGGTCGGTTTCGTGTTCCAGCACTATGCGCTGTTCAAGCACATGACGATATTTGAAAACATCGCCTTCGGTCTCAGGGTCAAGCCGCGCAATCTCCGTCCGTCCGAAGCGCAGATCCGCGAAAAAGTCGGCAAGCTGCTGGAACTGGTACAGCTGGACTGGCTGGCGGACCGCTATCCGCCGCAACTGTCGGGCGGCCAGCGCCAGCGCATCGCGCTGGCCCGGGCGCTGGCGGTGGAGCCGCGCGTGCTGCTGCTGGACGAGCCCTTCGGCGCGCTGGATGCCAAGGTGCGCAAGGAATTGCGGCGCTGGCTGCGCCGCCTGCATGATGAATTGCACGTGACCAGCATCTTCGTCACGCACGACCAGGAAGAGGCGCTGGAAGTGGCCGACCGCATCGTCGTGATGAACCAGGGCAAGGTCGAGCAGATAGGTTCGCCGGCCGAGGTCTACCAGCATCCGGCTTCGCCGTTTGTATATGGCTTCCTCGGCAATGTGAACCTGTTCCACGGCCGCGTGCATGAAGGCGTGCTGGACGCTGGCGGCGCCGCCTTTGAAGCGCCCGGCCACGCCGACACCCGCGACGCCACCGGCATAGGCTATGTACGCCCGCACGAACTGGAAGTGGAGCGCTACTCGCCGGGCGCGGAAGGCATGCTGGTGCAGCTGAGACGGGTGCACAGCATAGGCCCGCTAGCGCAGCTGGAACTGGAAAGAGACGACAACGCCGACCTGATAGAGGCGATGATTTCCAGCGAGCGCTATGCGCACCTGAAGCTGAAGCTGGGCGAGTCTCTGGTCGTGCGGCCCAAGCGCCTGCACGTCTTTGTCGATCAACAATCACAATAAGAATCCCTCCATGAATTTTCAACAATTGCGATCCATACGCGAAACCGCCCGCTGCGGCTTCAACCTGACCGAAGTGGCCAATGTGCTGTTCACCTCGCAGCCCGGCGTCAGCCGCCAGATACGCGAGCTGGAAGAAGAGCTGGGGGTCGACATTTTCGAGCGCAACGGCAAGCGCCTGACCGGGCTGACCGAGCCCGGCAAGGGCATCCTGCAGATCATAGACAGGCTGTTGCTGGAAGCGGAAAACCTGCAGCAGGCCGGCAACGACTATTCCGACCAGACCCGCGGCACCCTGACGATAGCGACCACTCACACCCAGGCGCGCTATGTATTGCCCAAGGTAGTGCAGGCCTTCCGCACCGCCTTCCCGGAAGTGCGCATCGCCCTGCAGCAGAGTTCGCCCGAGCACATCGCCGAGTGGGTAGTCTCCGGCAAGGCCGATATAGGCATCGCCACCGAGGGCCTGAGCCAGTTCAAGGACCTGGTGTCCTTCCCCTGCTACCAGTGGAACCACGTGATCGTGGTGCAGGACGGCCATCCGCTGCTGGCCAGGGAAAGGGTGGAGCTGGCCGACCTGGCCGCCTACCCGCTGATCACCTATGACGTCGGCTTCACCGGGCGCGGCCATATCGACCAGGCCTTCAAGCAGGCCGGCATCAGCACCGACATCGTCTTGACGGCCATGGATTCCGACGTGATCCAGCAGTATGTGTCGCTCGGCCTGGGGGTGGGCCTGGTGGCAGCCATGGCGATAGAGTCGCACCGCGATCACGGCTTGAAAACCATACCGGCCAGCCATCTGTTTTCCTCCAACGTCACCCGCCTGGCCGTCAGGCGCGGCGCCTACCTGCGCGCCTATACTTATGATTTCATCTTGCAGTTCGCACCGGAACTGAGGCGCGAGGATATTTTCAAGGCCCTTGCGGACAGTTCCGAGCTGCCATAAAGACCGTAATAGTCTCAACCAGGCCCTAAGCCGGCCCCGGCAGTAGGAAAGCGCCGACAGCGATTAGGGTAACTGCCCTCTTGCAGTATTTCCATATGGCAATATAATGAATTCAGGTCGACCCTGCCTGAATTTATTAATCAAAAAGCATGTTTTCCACCAAACCGTGCTATGATTTATTTGGCAACATAGGCTCGCTTCTGGCTGTATGTTCTAGATGGATAGGCGCTATGCGCGGCACTCGCGACGGATGCACGGGCCAGCCTCTGGAAGCTGTAATAGTCCCCCTCTCTTCTGCGCGCCGCAACGCCGCAATCGATGAGGCCTGTTCGGCGGCTCCCTCTACCAGTAGGTGAATAGTGTGAAATTAACGCTACCGACCAAGATCGATATCAGTTTCGCGCTGGGTTTGATGGCGCTGGCTTTGGTGGGAGTCATGGCCTGGACCTCCAATGTCCAGCAAACCGCCGATGCAATCCAAGTCAGCCGGTCGCGCGACGTGATTGCCGCGCTGGAGGCGCTGCGCTACGCAGTTGCCGACGGCGAGACCGGCGTGCGCGGCTATGTGATCACCGGCGACCTCGGCTACCTGGGCCCCTATCAGCGCGACCTGAACGAAGTAGACAATGGCTACGATCACCTGCGCATCCTGACCGCCGAACATGCTCCGCAGCTGCAGCAACTGAAGGCCCTGAAATCCTTGCTGGATGAAAGGCGCGCGGGCCTGGGTAAAATACTCCAGCTCAGACGCGAGCAGGGCCTAGACGCGGTACGCGAACGCTACCTGGCCAACCGGGGGCTGGCCGTGCATGAACAGGTACGCCAGCTCATCAATGAACTGTTGCAGGACGAACACCGCGCCTTGGAATTGAGCACGGCGCACATGGATGTCTCCAGGAAACAGGCACGCCTGGCTATCGCGGCCGGCAGCCTGCTGGCGCTGGCGACCGCGCTAGCCTCCTTCCTGATCATCCGCCGCGGCCTGCTACGCCGCAGCATCACCGACGAAGCCCTGCGCAAGACCAACGAGGACTTGCAGGTCGCCAGCGCCCGCGCGCAACAAGCCGACCGCATCAAAACGGCCTTCCTGGCGACCATGTCGCATGAATTGCGCACGCCCCTGAATTCCATCATAGGATTCTCCGGCATCCTGTTCCAGGAACTGGCCGGCCCCTTGAATGCCGAGCAAAAAAAGCAGCTGGGCATGGTGCGCGAGAGTTCCCGCCATTTGCTGGCGCTGGTCAACGATGTGCTCGATATTTCCAAGGTGGAAGCCGGTCAGCTCAAGGTACTGCAGATGCCTTTCCAGATCAGCGAGTCGCTGAACCGTTCGGTAGGCCTGGTCGCTCCGCTGGCCGAAAAGAAGGGCTTGACGCTGATGACGAAGATTGCCGCCGACCTAGGCGAAGTGGTGTCGGACAAGCGGCGGCTCGAGCAAATCCTGATCAACCTGCTCAGCAATGCGGTTAAATTCACCGAAAAAGGCCAGATCACGCTGACTGCAGAAAGGCTGGATGACTACCTGCCCGGCCAGGACGGCGCGCCGCAGCAGGTCATGCGCCTGCAGATCAGCGACACCGGCGTCGGCATCTGCGCCGAAGATTTACCTACGCTGTTCCAGCCGTTCCGGCAAATTGAAGACCGGGTGGACCGGCCCAACGAAGGCACCGGCCTGGGGCTGGCCATCAGCCAGCGCCTGCTGGCCCTGATGGGCGGACAAATCAGCGTGCAGAGCGAAGTCGGGCAAGGCAGTATTTTTACCGTAATTTTGCCACGCTACGGGATTGCGGATTCATAAGGATAGGGATACGCTGTCTGCGTGTCCTTCATTAATGCATCGAGACAGGAAGCTGTGGCATGCCAAGAATATTGATCGTTGATGACAGGGAAGAAAACCGCTATCTGCTGCAGTCGCTGCTGGAAGGGCACGGCTACCAGGTCGACATCGCGACCGAAGGCGCAGAGGCATTGGGCATCGCCAGGCAAACGCCGCCCGATCTGGTCATTACCGATATCCTGATGCCGGTCATGGATGGCTTTCGCTTGTGCCGGGAGTGGAAGGCTGACAACAGGCTGCAAAGCATACCGCTGGTGTTTTACACCGCCACCTATACCGATTCCAAGGACGAAGCCTATGCGCTGGGGCTGGGGGCCGACGCCTTCGTGACCAAACCGGCCGACCCGGACGAGCTACTGCTGCTGATCAATGAGCTGCTGCAGCTAAAGCGGGCGCCGGCGGTGTCGCGCTTCAGCGCCGATGAAGCGGTGATACTGAAAGAATACAACACGGTCCTGATCCAGAAACTGGAGCACAAGATCGCCCAACTGGAAGCCGCATCACATCGCGCCGCGCAAAATGAACAGCGGCTGACCCTGGCGCTGGAGGTCGAGGAAGCCGGCATCTGGGACTGGGACCTGCTGAGCGGCGTGATCATCTGGAGTGACCGGCATGCCAGCCTGTTCGGCATGAAGCCGGAAGAATTCGACGGCCGCTACGAGAGTTTCCGGCGCCGCGTCCATCCCGACGACATAGACGCGGTGGAAAATGCCACGGTCAGCGCGCGCGAGCAGCATAGCGACTACAGCCACGATTTCCGGGTGATCTGGCCCGACGGCAGCCTGCACTGGATCGCCGGCCGCGGTCGTTTTTTGTACGACGCGCAAGGCAAACCAACCCGCATGTGCGGCGTGATCGTCGAAATTACCGCGCTGAAAAGCAATGAAGAACAAATGCGGCTGGCGGCGCAAGTGTTCGAAAGCAGCCATGAAGCCATCATCATTACCGATGCGCAAGCCAATATCATCGCGGTCAATTCCGCCTTCTGCAAATCCACCGGCTATGCGGTGCAGGAAATCAGCGGCGTCAACGCCCGCATCCTCAGGGCGAACGGCCAGGAAGCCGGCTATTTCGGCGCCTTGTGGCAAAGCCTGAAGAAAAACCGGCACTGGCACGGCGAGCTGAGCAACCGGCGCAAGGACGGCTCCTCCTATCCGGCCCGGCTTTCCATCAGCGCAGTCGGCGACGAACAGGGCCAGACCACGCACTACGTCGGCATCATCACCGACCTGACCTCGTACAAGGAAGCCGAAGAACGGATCCAGTACATGGCCTACTTCGACGCCCTGTCCACGCTGCCGAATCGTACCCTGCTGCGCGACCGGGCGACCCATGCGCTGGCGGCGGCCAGGCGCGACCATGGCGAACTGGCGATGATGTTCCTGGATCTCGACCATTTCAAGACCATCAACGACTCGCTGGGCCACTCGGTCGGCGACCAGGTGCTGCAAACCATCGCCAGCCGGCTCAAGCACCTGATACGCGAGGTAGACACGGTGGCGCGCTATGGCGGCGACGAGTTCAGCATACTGCTGACCGACACCGGCGCCAAAGGCGCAGGGCAAGTGGCGCAAAAGATCATAGAAACGCTGGCGGCGCCGATAGAAGCCGGCAGCCACTCGCTGGTGGTCGGGGTCAGCATAGGGATCAGCTGCTTTCCGACAGATGCGGACAGCTTTGAAGCCTTGCTGAAAAATTCCGACATCGCCCTGTTCCGGGCCAAGGCGGCCGGTCGCAGCAATTTCCAGTTCTTCACGCAGGAAATGAACGCCAGCGCCCACAACCGGCTGGAACTGGAAGTCGCCTTGCGCAGTGCGCTGGCCAACCGGCAATTCCAGCTGCACTACCAGCCGCAGTTCGACCTGCGCAGCGGCGAGTTGCTGGGTTTTGAGGCGCTGCTGCGCTGGCAGCACCCGATACGCGGCATGATACCGCCGGCCGATTTCATCCCCATCACGGAAATCAACGGCCTGATCGTGCCGATAGGCACCTGGGTATTGCATGAGGCTTGCAGGCAAGCCAAGGAGTGGCAAACCCGGGGCATCACGCAGGCGACCGTAGCGGTCAACCTGTCGGCGATACAGATACGCCAGTCCAACATCGTGAATACCGTCAAGGAGGCGCTGCAGGCAAGCAAACTGGACGCCAAATACCTGGAGCTGGAATTGACCGAGAGCCTGCTGCTGGAAAATGTAGAGTCGGTGCTGATGCAGCTGCAACAGTTGAAAGCGATAGGCGTCACGCTGTCGATAGACGATTTCGGCACCGGCTATTCCAGCCTGGCTTACCTGAAACGCTTTCCCATCGATACGCTGAAAATCGACAAGTCCTTTGTGATGAACCTGAGCGAAGACGCCGACAGCCGCGCGATCGCCCTGGCGATCGTCTCCATGGCCCACAGCCTGCGGCTGAAAGTGATCGCCGAGGGCGTCGAAGATCCCTCCCAGGCCCATATCCTGGCCGACATGGGCTGCGACCAGGCCCAGGGCTACTGGTATGCCCGCCCCATGCCGGCCGAGCAGGTGGCCGGCTGGCTGCGCAGCAATCCGGCACCGGCGGCGCTGGCCGTCTTCAAGGGCTGAGCCCGCCCTCCTGTCCGCAAGGGAGATGGAAAACTACGTTACAAATCTTCTCAAATAAGCATTTTCCGGGGTTTATTTCGGTCAGGCAAATGATATATAATGAGAATTATTATCATTTACAAAGTGTCGGCCAATCATTTTTCGCGGGCGCTCCTCAAGAAAAATAGCCGGAATATAGTCGAACCTCCATGCGCGAAACAGCCGCCACCCAGGCAACAGATCAGCAACGCCGCTCATTCTGGCTCAAACACCTGCACCAATGGCATTGGATCAGCTCGGCCCTGTGCATCATCGCAATGCTGCTGTTTGCCGCGACCGGCATCACCCTGAACCACTCGGCGCAGATAGAGGCGCATCCGAAGGTAAGCAGGAAAAATGTGCAACTGCCGGCCGATTTGCTCAGCCAGCTCAACCGCCAGCAACATGGCGCCAAGGATGCACTGCCGCTGCCGCTGCGGGACTGGCTGGGCCGGCAACTGGCGCTCAGCGTCGGCGAGCAGGCGGCGGAATGGTCCAGAGAAGAAGTGTATGTTTCGCTGCCGCGCCCCGGCGGCGACGCCTGGCTCAGGATAGACCTGGGCAGCGGCGAGCTCGAATATGAAATGACCGACCGCGGCTGGGTGTCCTATTTCAATGACTTGCACAAGGGCCGCAACACCGGCGCCGCATGGAGCTGGTTCATCGACATCTTTGCCGGCGCCTGCCTGGTGTTCTGCATCACCGGTTTATTCCTGTTGCAACTGCATTCCGGCAATCGCCCTGCTACCTGGCCCGTGGTCGGTTTCGGTTTGCTGGTGCCTTTACTGCTAGCCATCGTTTTGCTTCACTAATTTTATTGTTCTGATTGTTTCGTTTATCAACAAATTCTATGTCTAATCCCGAGGTCTAGCATGCGTATATTACTCTCCGTCGCCCTGACTGGCCTGGCCGCCCCTGCGATGGCCGCCGACCTGAACCTGAAAGTCGAAGTGCCGCGTTTGAATGTGGCCGAATACCATCGTCCCTATGTGGCGATCTGGATAGAACGCCCCGACCAAAGCGTGGCCGGCAACCTGGCGGTGTGGTACGACATGAAGAAAAAGAACAACGAAGGCAATAAATGGCTGAAGGACATGCGCCAGTGGTGGCGCCGCAGTGGGCGCGAATTGCAGATGCCGGTGGATGGCCTCAGCGGCGCGACCCGCGGGGTGGGCGAGCACCAGTTGAGCTTCTCTTCCAGCAGTGGACCGTTGGCGACGCTGCCGGCCGGCGACTACCAGCTGGTGGTGGAAGCCGCACGCGAAGGCGGCGGCCGCGAAGTGATCAAGCTGCCGTTCAAATGGCAGGCCAAGGGCGAGCAAAACCTCAAGGTCCAGGGCGGCGACGAGCTGGGCCTGGTCACACTGAACATCAAGCCATAAGCACCAGGAGATCGTCATGACACCAAGCGTCAAATTAAGCGTCAACTTGAGCGCCAACTTAAGCGCCACACTAAGCGCCAAATTCAAACCCGCGGCCCTGGCTGTCTTTGCCGCCGTTACAGCAGCATGCCTGCCCTTGCCGGCCAGCGCGCACCGTATGTGGCTGCTGCCTTCCGCCACCTCGCTGGGCACCGACAAGGCCTGGGTCACCGTGGACGCAGCGGTATCCTCGGACGTTTTTTTTCCCGACCACATGCCGCTGAAGCTGGACAACCTGGTCATCACCGCACCGGACGGCACACTAACCAAGCCGGAAAACGCCAGCACAGGAAAGTACCGCAGCACTTTCGACCTGCAGCTGGCGCAAGCCGGCACCTATAGGCTAGGCCTGGTCAACAATGCGCTGTCCGCCAGCTATAAGGAAAACGGCCAGCCCAAGCGCTGGCGCGGCACCGCGGAAACCTTCGCCAAGGAGGTGCCGGCCGATGCCGAGGACCTGCAAGTCACGCAAAGCATAGGCCGTGTGGAAACCTTCGTCACCGCCGGCAAACCCGGCGGCAAGGCGCTGGCGGTCGGCGGCTACGGCCTGGAGATGCAAGCCCTCAGCACGCCTACCGATCTGTTCGTCGGCGAAGCAGCCAGCTTCCGTTTGCTGATAGACGGCAAGCCGGCCGCCAATGTCAAGGTTACCGTGATCAGCGGCGGCGTGCGCTACCGCTCCAAGCTGAACGAGATATCGGCCAGCACGGACCAGGACGGCAAGTTCAGCGTCACCTGGCCAAGCGCGGGCATGTACTGGCTGGAAGCATCCGTCAAGGACGCCAAGGCGGACAAACCGGCCAAGGAGCGCCGCGCCAGCTACGTCGCCACGCTGGAAGTATTGCCGCAATAGGCTTAACCCCGGCAGGCGGGGCAGCCCGCTTGCGCATCACCCCAGTTTTTGATTGCCATGAACCGTGTCCTGATCCCGTTGACGATGACGCAGCCGCCCTCGATTGCGCCCGATGCCCAGCTAGACAGCCTGGCGGGAGCGACCATGGGCACCAGCTGGTCGGTCAAGCTGGTGCGTCCTGGGCACCTGTCGCTGCAGCAAGTGCACGCCGGCATACAACGGCAACTGGACCAGGTGGTGCAGCAAATGAGCACCTGGCTCGACAGTTCCGATATCAGCCGCTTCAATCGCGCTCCAGCGAACAGCTGGCATCCCCTGCCGAAAGAATTTTTCAAGGTGCTGGACTACGCCGTCTACACCGCCCAGCAGAGCGGCGGCGCCTATGACCCCACGGTCGGGCCGCTGGTGAACCTGTGGGGATTCGGCCCCGGCGGAAGCTACGACGGCCCGCCGCAGCCCGAGGCGATTGGGCAGGCGCTGGCACGCCAGGGCTGGCGCAAACTACAGCTGGACCGGATCCGGCAGCGGGTGCTGCAGCCAGGCGGGATGTACCTGGACCTGTCGTCGATCGCGAAAGGCTACGGCGTCGATCAGGTGGCCGACTATCTGCAGGCGCAGGGTGTGCAGAGTTACCTGGTGGAAGTCGGCGGTGAGCTGCGCGGCTACGGCAGCAAGCCGGACGCAGACCCATGGTGGGTGGCGCTGGAGCAGCCGCCGTCAGCCAGTGTGAAAGACCAGGCAGACAGCGCCAGCAGCCAGCCGCAAGCAAGCATAGTCGCACTGCACGGGCTGGCCATCGCCACCTCCGGCGATTACCGCCGCTACTTCGAGCAAGACGGCCGGCGCTATTCGCACACGCTAGATCCGCGCAGCGGCTACCCGGTGCAACATGCGCCGGCTTCGGTCACGGTGCTGCACGCCAGCTGCATGATGGCCGACGCGCTGGCGACGGCGCTGACCGTGCTCGGCGTGGCAGAAGGCCTGGACTATGCGCGTGACCAAAATATCGCGGCACGGTTTGTAAGCCGGACGGTCAGCCGGACGGCGCTAGGCTTTGAAGAGCAGCTGAGCCCCGCCTTTGCCGCCATGCTGGAAGAGTGAAGGAAGATAGACCATGAAATCCTTCCTGGCGAAAAACCTGTGGCTGCCCGGCCTGGCGCTGGCGGCAATCGGCACTTACAGCCTGAGCCAGAGCAGGCTGCTGGAGCAGCAGGCGGGCCGCTGGTTTGCCGCTGCGCTGCTGGTCCTGGCCTATCTGGCGTTCTGCTTCACCACCTACATCAAGACCCGGAACAAGCAACTGGCGCTGCAGTTGGACACGGCATTCGATGCTGGCGACGGGCAAGCCGCGACGCTGGTGGTGTTCGCCAGCCAGACCGGCTACGCCGAGCAGATCGCCCTGCAAACCGCACAGGCCTTGCAAGCCGGCGGCGTGCCGGTGCGCCTGCTGTCCCTGGCCAGGCTGGATCAGGCCGCGCTGCAGCAGGCCAGCCGCATGCTGTTCGTGGTCAGCACTACCGGCGAGGGCGACGCCCCCGATAGCGCCGCCGGCTTCGCCCGCAAGCTGATGAGCCAGGCGCTTGCGCTGGCGCAGCTGCACTACGGCGTACTGGCGCTCGGTGACCGCAGCTATGCGCACTACTGCGCTTTCGGCCACCGGCTCGATCACTGGCTACGCCACCAGGGGGCGCAGAATTTGTTCGATACGATAGAGGTCGATAACGGCGACCAAGGCGCACTGCGCCACTGGCAGCACCACCTGGGCGTGCTCAGCGGGCATACCGAGATGGCTGACTGGAGCGCACCCGCGTATGCGGCCTGGACCCTGCTGGAGCGGCGTTTGCTGAATCCCGGTAGCGCAGGCGGGCCGGCCTTCCACCTGGCCCTGGCCACCGCCGATGCCGCCGGTGCCGGTAGCAGCTGGCGGGCCGGCGACATCGCCGAGATCGGTCCGCGCAATGCGCCGCACAGGGTGCAGCAATTGCTAAGCCGGCTGCAAGTGCCGGCAGCGAGCCTGGTCAGGGCCGGGCCGCAGGAGCTGACGCTGGACGCGCACCTGGCCGGCTGTCTGCTGCCGCAGGATGAGGCCGGCCTGGATGCGCTGCAAGGCCTGCCTGCGCAACAACTGGCGGCTGCGCTGCAGCCACTGCCGCACAGGGAATATTCCATCGCCTCCATCGCCGCCGACGGCCGGCTGGAATTGCTGGTGCGCCAGACCCGGCTGGCCAACGGCGAGCTGGGCCTGGGTTCGGGCTGGTTGACCGAGCATGCGCCACTAGGAGGCGAGATCGCCTTGCGGGTGAGGGAAAATCGCAGCTTCCAGCCGCCGGCAGACGACCGGCCCATGATCTTGATCGGCAACGGCACCGGCCTGGCCGGCTTGCGCGCGCACCTGAAGAACAGGGCCGGGCGCGGCCACAGGCGCAACTGGCTATTGTTCGGCGAGCGCAGCGCGGCGCATGATTATTTCCACCGCGACGAGCTGCAACACTGGCTGGCCGACGGCGTATTGCAGCGGCTGGACCTGGTGTTTTCACGCGACCAGTCGCAGCGGCTCTATGTGCAGGACAGGATCAGCGAGCAAGCCGGGCTGGTGCGCGACTGGGTTGCCGACGGCGCCGCGATCTATGTCTGCGGCAGCCTGGAGGGCATGGCGACCGGTGTCAGTGCCGCGCTGGGCGCGATCCTGGGCCAGGACCGCCTGGAGCAGATGGCGGCAGACGGCAACTACCGGCGCGACGTGTATTAGCCTTATGGCTTAGGGCTTTTTTTCTTCAGCGCCAGCTTCATGAATACCGAAGTGCCGGGCACTGCCATTTCATCTTCCAGCGCTGCATTTTTCTTTTTCTTCGGTGCAGGAAAACGCAAGCCATTGGCTTCCACCGTCAGCTCGTCGAAGGCCGCAGCCAGGCTGAGGATGTCCGCCGTGGCCCGGCGCTTGACAGCGTTGGCGGCCTGGCCCGCAGCCAAGGCGGCTACCGCCAGCCCCAAATCCTTGCTTTTTATTTTTTGCGCGATTTTCTGGAAGATGCCGACACCATTGTCGGACAGGCTGATTTCCAGCTGGCGCGCACTTTGCTCCACCACTACGTACAGGCCGCTGGCCCTGGCATGCCGGTTGGCATTGTGGACCACGGAGACGAAACCGACGCGAGCGGCGGCTGCCACCTCATCGGACAAGTGCAGGAAAGGCGCAAACTCTTGCTCCCACATGGCTTTCGGGTCGGCCACGGGCAGGCTGTAACTGTCGACCAGCAAGCGGCGTTTACCGGCCGCGAACACGGGGCTATTGGCGGCGCCGCTGCGCAGCAGATAGCCGTCTTCCACCAGCCTGGCGATCAGCGTGGCTGCCGCAGTACGGCCGACGCCAAAATGCGCGGCCAGCGCCTGCATCAGCTTGGCCGGATGGGCCACTACCGCGCGCGCCACCCAGCTTGCCGCTTCATCGAAATCTATCTTAGCCATCACCCATCCTCATCAACTTATACAATGCGCGCATTGTATCCCAGGCTGGTGATGGCGCCAGCATATTCAACAGGCGGCTACATATTGCGCCGGTATTGCCCGCCCACCTCGAACAAGGCGGTCGTGATCTGGCCCAGGGAGCAAACCCGGGCCGCCTCCATCAGCTTGGCAAACACGTTCTCGTCATTGATGGCCGCCTGCTGCAAGGCGGCCAGCGCCTGCGGCGCGACATCGGCGTGGCGCTTGTGGAAATCGGCCAGGCGGCTCAACTGCGATTGCTTCTCGTCGTCGGTGGAGCGCGCCAGCTCTATCTTTTGCGGGGTCTCGCCGGCCTTAGGATTGCGGAAGGTGTTCACGCCTATGATAGGCAGGGTGCCGTCATGCTTCAGGTGCTCATAGTGCATCGACTCTTCCTGGATCTTGCCGCGCTGGTAGCCGGTTTCCATGGCGCCGAGCACGCCGCCGCGTTCGGCGATGCGCTCAAACTCCTGCAACACCGCCTCTTCCACCAGGTCGGTCAGCTCTTCGATGATGAAGCTGCCCTGGATGGGGTTCTCGTTCTTGGCCAGGCCCCATTCGCGGTTGATGATCAGCTGGATCGCCAAGGCGCGGCGCACCGATTCGTCGGTGGGCGTGGTGATCGCCTCGTCGTAGGCATTGGTGTGCAGGCTGTTGCAGTTGTCATAGATCGCGATCAGCGCCTGCAGGGTGGTGCGGATGTCGTTGAAGTCTATCTCCTGCGCGTGCAGCGAGCGGCCGCTGGTCTGGATATGATATTTCAGCTTCTGGCTGCGGTCGTTGGCGCCGTACTTGTCGCGCATCGCCACCGCCCACAGGCGGCGGGCAACCCGGCCCAGCACCGTGTATTCCGGGTCCATGCCGTTGCTGAAGAAGAAGGACAAGTTGGCGGCGAAATCATCGATATGCATGCCGCGCGCCAGATAGGCTTCGACAAATGTGAAACCGTTGGACAGCGTGAACGCCAGTTGCGAGATAGGATTCGCGCCGGCCTCGGCGATATGGTAGCCGGAGATCGATACCGAGTAGAAATTGCGCACCTGGTGATGCACGAAATATTCCTGGATGTCGCCCATGACCTTCAATGAGAACTCGGTCGAGAAGATGCAGGTATTTTGTCCCTGGTCTTCTTTCAGGATATCGGCCTGCACAGTGCCGCGCACGTTTTGCAAGACCCAGGCGCGGATTTTGGCCGCTTCGTCGGAGGTAGCCTCGCGCTTGTTGTCCGCGCGGAACTTGTCCATCTGCTGGTCTATCGCGGTATTCATGAAGAAGGCCAGGATAGTCGGCGCCGGTCCGTTGATCGTCATCGAGACCGAGGTGGCCGGATCGCACAGGTCGAAACCGTCATACAGCACCTTCATGTCGTCCAGGGTCGCCACCGATACGCCGGAATTGCCGACCTTGCCATAGATGTCAGGACGCAGGTCGGGATCAGCGCCGTACAGTGTCACCGAATCGAATGCGGTGGACAGGCGCTTGGCCGGCATGCCTTGCGATACCAGCTTGAAGCGCTTGTTGGTGCGGAAAGGATCGCCCTCGCCGGCGAACATGCGGGTCGGGTCCTCGCCCTCGCGCTTGAAGGCGAACACGCCGGCGGTAAACGGGAAGGAGCCCGGCACGTTTTCCAGCATCAGCCAGCGCAGGATTTCGCCGTGGTCGACGAAGCGCGGCAAGGCCACCTTGCGGATCTTGGTGCCGGACAGGCTGTGCTGGGTCAGGCGGGTGCGGATTTCCTTGTCGCGGATCTTGACCACGTATTCGTCGCCGGAGTAGGCAGCGAGCATGTCGGGCCACATAGACAGCAATTTCTTGGAGCCGGCATCCATATGGCCGTCGCGCTCGGCGATCAAGTCGTCGAAATCGGCGCTCTTGCCAGCCTTGGCCAGCATGCGTTTGCTTTCCTGCAATTGCTGGCGTTCACGCGCCAGCAGCACTTGCTTGCCGGTGAATTTATGGTAGTGGCGCATGGTGTCGGCGATCTCGGCCAGGTAGCGGCTGCGCGCCGGCGGCACGATCACATTCTTGCCGCTGGAGAACTTAACGGCTACCGCCGGCAATTTGCCCGGCTTGGCCGGCAAGCCGTGCTTGGCCAGTTCCGGCAAGATGCCCTGGTACAGCGCCGTGACGCCGTCGTCATTGAAACGGGAAGCCTGGGTGCCGTACACCGGCATCTCGTCCGGCTTCTTGTTCCACAGTTCGCGATTGCGCTGATATTGCTTGGCGACGTCGCGCAAGGCATCCTGCGCACCCTTGCGGTCGAATTTGTTGATCGCGACAAAATCGGCAAAGTCCAGCATGTCTATCTTTTCCAGCTGCGAGGCGGCGCCGAATTCCGGCGTCATCACATACATGCTGACGTCCACGTGCGGCACGATCGCGGCGTCGCCCTGGCCTATGCCGGAAGTCTCTATGATGACCAGGTCGAAACCGGCTACCTTGCAGGCGGCGATCACGTCCGGCAAGGCTTGCGAAATCTCGGACCCAGCTTCGCGCGTGGCCAGTGAGCGCATGAAGACCTTGACCTGGCCCTTCCAGGGGTTGATCGCGTTCATGCGGATGCGGTCGCCCAGCAGTGCGCCGCCGGATTTGCGGCGCGAGGGGTCGATCGAGATCAGCGCGATATTCAGCTGGTCGTCCTGGTCCAGCCGTATGCGGCGTATCAATTCATCGGTCAGTGAGGACTTACCTGCACCGCCGGTACCGGTGATGCCGAAGGTGGGGATATTGATGGTGTCGGCGGCCTGGTGCAGCTGGTGCTTCAGCTCGGCCGGCACCCTGTCGTTTTCCAGCGCGGTAATCAACTGCGCCAGCGGCCGATGCTTGGCCACCATGTCGCCGTCCTGCAAGCTCTTCAGGCTGGTCGGCGCGTAGGCCGACAAATCGACGTCGCAAGCCTGTATCATCGCCAAAATCATGCCGACCAGGCCCAAACGCTGGCCGTCTTCAGGACTGAAGATGCGGCTGACGCCGTACGCGTGCAGGTCGGCAATTTCATCCGGCACGATCACGCCGCCGCCGCCGCCGAATACCTTGATATGCTCGCCGCCACGCTGTTTCAGCAGGTCTATCATGTACTTGAAGTATTCGACATGGCCGCCCTGGTAGCTGGAAATCGCTATCCCCTGCGCGTCTTCCTGCAAGGCGGCGGTGACGATCTCTTCCACCGAGCGGTTATGTCCGAGGTGTATCACTTCCGCGCCATTGGCCATCAGGATGCGGCGCATGATGTTGATGGAGGCGTCGTGGCCGTCAAACAGGGAGGCGGCGGTGACAAAGCGCACCTTATTGGCTGGCTTGTATTCGGTCAGTTTCTGGGCTATCGACAGGTCGGTCATGGGTTCCTCGGGGGCTAGGTCTCTGTAGTCTCTTATTGGAGCATATTGCGCTCGCTTTTAGCAGGCTTTGACTCAGGGCTTAAGGTATATGACGTTTACGTAAACGTCAATATGAAATTAAAAAAACGGCTACCGCTGTAGGCACGAGCTTGCCGCCATGAAACCGGCGGCAAAAGCGCATGGTTGCAGCGATCATGGGCAATCACGGGTAATTAATGCTGGATAGCTTAGCTATCCAGCATTATCAAAACATTATGCTGCCTGAACTATCTCAGCGGCAACTTTGGCTTGCCGTTTTTGCAGCAAGCCAGCCTTGTCAGCATAGTAGGTTTTCATCGCTTTTTCTTTGACATGGCCAAAGCCGCGCACTTTTTCCGGCAGGCTGGCCAACTCTAGCGCCAGCTCCAGATTGCCCTGGTTCAAGTCCTTGATCAGGGCCAGCACCATGTCGCGGTAGTCGACGATCAGCGCGCGCTCGGCCTTGCGTTCTGCGGTATAACCGAAGATGTCCAGCTTGCTGCCGCGCAATTTCTTGCACTTGGCCAGCAGCTTGAAGGCCTGCCATACCCAGGAACCGTATTGCGCCTTGATCAAATGCCCTTGTCCGTCTTTCTTGGAAAACAAGGGCGGCGCCAGGTTGAATTTCAGCGAGAAGTCGCCTTCGAACTGCTGCTTCAACTTTTCGGTGAACTGGCCGTCCGTATACAGGCGCGCCACTTCGTATTCATCCTTGTAGGCCATCAGCTTGAACGCATATTTGGCGACTGCAGTGGTCAGCTTGTTGCCTAATGCCAAACCAGATTCCACCGCACGCACCTGGCCAACCAGGTCCTGGTAGTGCTGCGCATAGGCGGCATCCTGGTAGTCGCTCAGGAAGGCCACGCGGCGCTTGATGATGCTGTCCAGGCTTTGCGGCATTTGCACGATCACCGGTTGCGCCGGAATCGCGGTTTTTTCCACCTTCTGCAAGTCCACCGCAGCGCGGCGGCCCCACAGGAAGGCTTTCTTGTTGGACTCTATCGCCACGCCGTTCAATTCCACCGCGCGCAGCAGCGCCTGCTCGGAGACCGGGATCGCGCCCTTTTGATAGGCAAAGCCCAGCATGAACAAATTGGTCGCGATCGAATCGCCCATCAGCGCGGTCGCCAGCTTGGTGGCGTCGATGAAATCGGCGTTGTTGCCTACCGATTCGACGATCAGTTGCTGCACCGCGTCTATAGGGAATTCCCAATCCGGATTCTTGGCAAACGGGCCGGTCGGTTGCTGGTGCATATTGACGACGGCGCGGGTGCGGCCGGCGCGCATCTTGGAGATCGCGTCATGCGCGCCGGTGGTCAGGATGTCGCAACCCAATACCAGGTCGGCCTCGCCGGTGGCGATACGCTGCGCGCGCAGGCGTGCCGCATTCTCGGCGATGCGGATATGCGAAGTGACCGAACCGTTTTTCTGCGACATGCCGGTCATGTCCAGCACCGATACCCCCTTGCCTTCCAGGTGAGCCGCCATGCCTATCAGTGCGCCGATGGTGATCACGCCGGTACCGCCTATGCCGTTCAGCAGGATATTGTAGGGCGTGGCGCAGCCGGGTATCTGCGGTTGCGGCAAGGCGCCGAAACCGTCATCAACACCGCTCTTGCCGACGCCGGCCTTGGATTTCTTCAGCTTGCCGCCTTCTACCGTCACAAAACTGGGGCAGAAGCCCTTGACGCAGGAATAGTCCTTGTTGCAGGAAGACTGGTCGATAGTGCGCTTGCGACCGAATTCGGTTTCCAGCGGCATGATGGAGGTGCAATTTGATTGCACGCCGCAGTCGCCGCAGCCTTCGCACACCGCCTCATTGATCACCATACGCTGGTCGGGGTCAGGGAACTCGCCCTTCTTGCGGCGCCGGCGTTTTTCGGCGGCGCAGGTCTGGTCATAGATCAGCACGGTGGCGCCGCTAATCTCGCGCAATTCGCGCTGCACCGCGTCCATGTCCTTGCGGTCGTGCAGGGTCACCAGTGCCGGCAGGCTGGAACGGTCGGCGTAGCGCGACAAATCCTCGGTCACCAGCGCGATGCGCTGTATGCCCTCGGCCGCCATCTGCTGCGCCATCATCGGCACGCTGATGGTGCCGTCCACCGGCTGGCCGCCAGTCATCGCCACCGCGTCGTTGTATAAAATCTTGTAGGTGATATTGACCTTGGCGGCCACCGCCGCGCGTATCGCCAGGTAGCCGGAGTGGAAATAAGTACCGTCGCCGAGATTCTGGAACACATGCGGCAAAGTGGAAAATGCGGCCTGGCCTATCCACGGCGCACCTTCGCCGCCCATATGCGTGGTCAGCTTGTTGAATTCCGGGTAGATCGCGGTCGCCATCACGTGGCAGCCTATGCCGGCCAGCGCCAGGCTGCCTTCCGGCACCTTGGTCGAGGTATTGTGCGGGCAGCCCGAGCAATAATAGGCCGGGCGCGGCGGCGTGGTCACCGATTTGTTCAACACCACGTCCTTGGCTTCCAGGAAGGCCAGCCTGGCCTTGATCAGGTCGCTGGTATGGAAGCGCGCGATGCGCGCCGAGATCACGCGCGCGATCTGCGCCACCGAGAAGTCAGCCTTGGAGGTCAGCAGCCATTCGCCGCGCGGCGCCACCCACTCGCCTTTTTCGTCGAATTTGCCGATCACGCGCGGACGCACATCGTCGCGCCAGTTATACAATTGCTCCTTCAGCTGGTATTCGACGATCTGGCGCTTTTCTTCCACCACCAGGATCTCGTCCAGGCCTTGCGCAAACTCGCGCACGCCGTCCGGCTCCAGCGGCCACGGCATCGCCACCTTGTACAGACGGATGCCGATCTCGGCCGCGAATTTTTCATCTATGCCCAGCTCTTCCATCGCTTCCAGCACGTCCAGATAGGACTTGCCGGAGGCGATAATGCCCAGCCGCGCGTGCGGGCTGTCTATCGTCGTATGGTTCAGCTGGTTGGCGCGCGCATAGGCCAGCGCCGCGTAGATCTTGTAATCCTGCATCAGCGCTTCCTGCTTGCGCGCCTGTATGCCCAGCGTATCCAGCGACAGCCGCGTGTTCAGGCCGCCTTCCGGCATCACGAAGTCTTCCGGTATCGTGATCTTCAAGCGGAAAGGGTCGGCGTCCACCGAAGAACTCGACTCCACCGTGTCGGCCAAGGCCTTGAAGCCGACCGCGCAGCCGGAGAAGCGCGACATGGCCCAGGCGTGCAAGCCGAGGTCCAGGTATTCCTGCACATTGCAGGGATACAGCATGGGGATCATGCAGGCGGAGAAGATATGGTCGGACTGATGCGGCAGGGTCGAGGAATAAGCGCCGTGGTCGTCGCCGGCTACCAGCAGCACGCCGCCGTGCTGCGCGGTGCCGGCGTGGTTCATATGCTTGAAGACGTCGCCGCAGCGGTCGACGCCGGGGCCTTTGCCGTACCACATGGCAAATACACCATCGTATTTGGCCGGGCCTATCAGGTCTACCGTCTGCGTGCCCCAGACTGCGGTGGCGGCCAGGTCTTCATTGACGCCGGGCACGAACTTGACGTGACTGGCTTCCAGTAAATTTTTGGTTTTCCACAAGGTCTCATCCAGGCCGCCCAGCGGTGAGCCACGATAGCCGGAGATAAAGCCGGCCGTATTCAGCCCGGCGGCCAGGTCGCGCTGCCTCTGTATCATGGGCAGGCGCACCAGCGCCTGTATGCCCGACAGGAAGATGGTGCCAGTATTCGACGTGTATTTATCGTCCAGGCTGACCGGCGCCAAAGCTGGCGCGGCTGACTCGGATGGAACGGCTTCGGGGATATTTTGCGTGGCAGGTTGCTGGGCAGGCGCGAGCGCCAGACCAGCAGATTCCATTGCTGCGTCGGATGACATGTGTACTCCAAAATTTGTGATTTAGTTTGCAAACTGGCATTCGATGCGACCGGTAAGACGCAGGTTTGCCAATGGTGCAGGGCTGTGATGGCAGCCATTTTATTCCAATTCGCATCAAAAATAGAAATACTGCTGCGCTAGCGAACACGGGATTGCCGCAGTGCTAACGCAAGGTATTGATATTTTTTATACAGATTGGATGTTCAAAGGAAGCTTCGAATACGAGCCCGGTATTAGGTAAAATGCAATGTGAGCTTTTGCCTGAAACCGGGTCCTAGCTGCAGCGCCTCCTCGACTCCCTTTGAAATCTGCTGTAGGGCTAGTCTAGGGCCTGAAGCACAGACTGGGAAATACTGAATTTGAATAGGGGTATCATAAAAAATGATAGCCTGAAAAATTCACATCAGGCTATGCGCTCCCAGCCAGCGCCCGCTGCTGCACAGCTCCTGCGCCACTTCCAGCACCAGCCGCTCTATTGCACCGGCGGCATTGGTCAGCGGAATATTCCTGGACGCACACAAGACCACGGTGCGGGCTATCCTGGCGCCACCTATGGGCCAGGCACGCAACTCGCCGCGCTCTATTTCGGACAGCAAGGGCGCCACCGGCAATATGGTCGCCCCCATGTCGGCCATCAGCGCCGACTTCAGGATCGCGATCGAATTGATGTCGATCACATTGTCTATCGACAAACCTGCCTGGCGCACGATGTTTTCTATGCGCGGCCTGACGCCGTGCTGCAAGCCCGGCAAGATCAGCGGCGCCTGCAGCGCCTTTTCCAAGGGGATCGTCTTGCGCTTGCTGACGAATTGCGAATCGGCGCGC
Organism: Pseudomonadota bacterium; assembly: GCA_040390485.1. Classification (GTDB taxonomy): domain Bacteria; phylum Pseudomonadota; class Gammaproteobacteria; order Burkholderiales; family Burkholderiaceae_D; genus Undibacterium. The sequence goes on along the minus strand of JAZJYH010000065.1, from coordinate 90,858 downwards.
GCGATATACATCATCTCTTCTTCCACCATGGGCTTCACTGCAAAGCCGGACAGCTGGCCATCGTCAAACAGCACGGCCAGATTGATGCGGCCCGATTTCAACTGTTCGATCAGGTTGCCGGTCAACTCTTCCGTCATTTGCAGGGAAATCTCCGGATAATGCGCGCGCACCGCTTTCAGCAAGGGCAGCGCCAGTGCACCGGAAGCGCTCTGCGGTATGCCCAACGCCACGGTACCGGTGGGCCGGGTGGCAGATTGCGCCAGCGCGGACTTGGCGTCGCCGACCTGCTTCAGTATCGCCTGCGCATGTTCGTAAAACAGCTTGCCGGCGTCGGTCGGCAGCATGCCCTGGGCGGAACGGTGCAGCAGCGGAGCGCCCAGCTCTTCCTCCAGTTGCTGCAATTGCTGGGTCAGCGCCGGCTGCACTATATGCAGCACCCTGGCCGCGCGCGACAGCGAGCCATGATCGACGATGGCGACGAAATACCTTAGCTGGCGTAGTTCCATCTCAGTTGAGTACGGGCTTCAGGGCCCGCCTCTCCAGCGTCGAGGACAGGATCAGCGAGGTCGACGTCACGCCGCAGCGGGTCAACTCCACCAGCACGCGCTCCAGCTCCTGTACCGAAGACACCACCACCTTGACGATACTGCAATCGTCGCCGGTAATCGAATGGCATTCCACGATCTCGGGCAATTGCTCGGCCACCACGGCCACCGCCCGATAATCGGAGCGCGTCGCCACCCGCACAAAAGCGGTGATGCTATAGCCGAGCGCCGCCGGATTGACGCGGGCGTGGTAACCGGTGATCACATTGGCGGCTTCCATGCGCTTGACGCGCTCCGCCACCGCCGGCTGGCTCATGTGGATGCGCCGGCCGATCTCGGCCAGCGTGACGCGCGCGTCGGCCTGCAAAATCTCCAGGATTTTGCCATCCATCTGGTCTAATTCTATTTTCATGGGAAACCACCCTATTTTCGATTAATTCAAAAGTAATGTACCCCATTTGCCTTTGATTATCTATTCAAAATCCTCGCTGGCCGGCATACACTGTATTTCCTGTGTGAAATTTCGCCATCCCTTTTTAATCTTTCCTTTTCATCATGCTACGTCTGCCCAGACTTGTCCTGCTCGCCCTGCTGACGGTGTATATCGTCTGGGGCTCGACCTATTATGCGATCCACGTGGCGCTGACCTCGTTCCCGCCCTTCCTGCTGATGGGCAGCCGCTTCCTGGTGGCCGGTGCGCTGCTGTTCGGCTGGCTGAAATGGCGCGGCGTAGCAAATCCGACGCTGATGCAGTGGCGCGACGCCGGCATCGTCGGCATCTTGCTGATGGGCGGCGGCATGGGCCTGACCGCGGTCGCCCAGCAGTATGTATCTTCCGGGCTGACCGCGGTATTCATCGCCTGTTCGCCGATGATACTGTCGCTGTGCGTGGGCATGTTTGGCGACTGGCCCAGCAAGCGTGAGTGGACCGGCATATTGAGCGGCTTCGCCGGCGCCATCCTGCTGGCCGGCAGCGGCGACTTTTCGGCGCAGCCGATAGGCGTCGTCGCCTTGCTGGGCGCCATCTTTTGCTGGGATATAGGCTCGGTCTTATCGCAAAGAAAACTGTCGGTAGCGCCGGGGGCGATGGGCTTTGCCAGCGAAATGCTGCTGGGCGGCCTGTTCCTGACCGTGGTCGCCCTGCTGAAAGGCGAGAGCTTCAGCGCCCCGATGACGGCCCCCGCCCTGCTGGCCTGGGCCTACCTGGTGGTGGCCGGCTCCCTGCTGGCGTTTACCGCATATATGTATTTGCTGTCCGCCGTGACCCCGGCGCTGGCGTCCAGTTATGCCTATGTCAATCCGCTGATCGCCGTCACCCTGGGGGTATTCCTCGGCGGCGAAAAAATAGGCCCGCGCGAAATGCTGGCCATGGGCATCATCCTGGGCAGCGTGGTCCTGTTGACGATGCAGCGCAACCGCCCCACCCCTATAGAAAACTTGAAGGAAGCGATATGAGTTGGGAAGCCTACCTGGTGTTTGTCCTCACTACCGGCGTGATCTGCCTGACGCCGGGCCCGGCAGCCCTGCTGATCGTGGCGCAAGGCATGTCCAACGGCATGCGCCGCTCCTACTGGGCCATCGCCGGCATCGCGGTAGCCAATGCGATCTATTTCGGCTTGTCGGCGACCGGCATCGCAGCGCTGATCGCCGCCAGCGGCACGTTGTTTTCCATCATCAAATGGGGCGGAGTAGCCTACCTGTTCTACCTGGGCCTGGCGGCCATCCTGAACAAGGCCAGCGCACTGACCGTGGCCGAAGACCAGCGGCTGGCGGTGCAGGGGCCGCGCGCGTTCTGGCATGCGGTGGTCATAGAATTGTCAAATCCCAAGGCCTTGCTGTACTTCATTGCACTGCTGCCGCAATTTATCGACCCGGCGCGGGCGCTGGGAGCGCAAATGCTGATCTACGGGGCCAGCTGCATCGCACTGGACCTGGGCTCATACAGCCTGTATGCGTGGCTGGGCAGCAAGACCCGGCGCTTCACCGCCAGCAGCAAGTTCGTCAGGCGCAGCAATCGCGCCTCGGGCAGCCTGCTGCTGATCGCCGGCGCCTTGATGGCCGGCGTCAAGCGCGCCGTGCATTAGGTGTGTATTGGGTGTAGCCGGCCAGTTTAAAAGAATTCGGCGGTATCGTTGGAACGCTCGGCGTGCAGGTCACCGCTGCCCACCAGGGTGTCGTAATAGCAGGTGCGGTTGCGGCCATTGCTCTTGGCAAAATACAGCGCCTGGTCGGCGCGGCCCATGATGGCCACCGCCGGCTCGAATGGGTCGATGCGGGCAAAGCCGACGCTGACCGTGACCGTGCCTACTTGCGGGAAGTGATGCTGCTCCACGTTGACGCGGAAGCGATCGAAGATATGGTGGGCGTCTTCCTGGGTAGTGGAACGCAGCAAGATCACGAATTCCTCGCCGCCGAAGCGGAACAGGCGGTCGCTGGGCCGGAACGAGGAGCGCAACAGGTTGGCGATCAGGATCAGCACTTCGTCACCGTACAGGTGGCCGAACTGGTCATTGACGCGCTTGAAGTGATCGATATCCAGCACCGCCAGCCAATGCTGCTTTTCCGGCTCATGTTGGCGACGCTCGGTGCTCTTACCCTCCTCGCTCTCGCCACCGCCGTTATGCTGCTGTGAAGTGGAGCGCAATACTTTGGAAAAATTGTCGTCGAAGGTCTTGCGGTTCAACAGTCCGGTCAGTGAATCGCGCTCACTATAATCGAGCAGGTTCTGGAAATTTCGGTACACAATCAGGATGCCGCTCATCACTTCCATCGTATTTTGCGTGTACGACGCCGGATTGGTGATCTCCAGGCAGGTATTGACCCTGTCGTTGATCCAGATCGGCAGCCAGACCCTGCGCTTGCCATCCGCGGTAAAGTCTTCGATCAGGTTGGAGTGCTGGGCCAGGCCGCTCTCCAGCGCCGGGTATTCAGAGATGGCCTCGCCGGCTTGCAGTGCCGCATGCTGCTCATCGACAGGCACCACCTTGCCATTCTTGATCGTGATCTGGGGTTGCACAAAGATTTGTTTTCCTATGGCAACGATATCCAGCGCACGCGCGTACTCGGCGCCAGTCAGTTCGCTCAATGCAGAAATCACAGAAATATTGAGGAGATCATGGTCGCGATGACCGGTGATTTCCACAAGGTGCTTAATGATTGATTCCATACACTCTATCTAGGATGCGATTGCGATTAGTCTTCCAGAGCAGCAAATCCCGGGGCAGACGCAGAAGATACCTCAGCCGCGCCTGGCAGACAACATAGTCCGGTCATTTTCACAACAAGCCAAAGTACGCGGATGAATTCATCCGGCAGGCACGAAGGCCATCCCTCTGTCGGCAGCGGTTCGACTTGGCCAGTACGGCCCTGCCCCGCATAAACCGGCCATGAGGCTCAATATTTCCTGATTGAATTATTTACATCATTATATGTCAAGCTTATTGCCTCTTCTCATTATTGATGTTTGTCAATTATTGTAAAACCACACTTTACCGCCAAACTTTCCATGTGGCACTATTTTCTTAATGTGCAAAAATTCCATGCCCGGTAGTATAGTTATGCGTTGCGTAGTTTTCTGGCAATAAAGGCTTGGAACTTCGACGTTTCAGGCTAGCCCGTCCAGCAATATTATTAAGCAAGCCATTGGCCATTTAGGCAAAGACCATGATTAAATCACACCTCTCCAAGACCGCCATCGCCGTGTTGCTTTGCAGCATGTATGCGGGTGGTGCATATGCCGCGCTGGTAGTGCAAGTAGTCGACAGCGCCGGCCAGCCGGTCGCGGATGCCGTTGTCTACGCCGAGGGCGCCGCTGCCTTGCTGAAATCCCCGCCGCCGGCCGAGGTGGCACAAAAAAACAAGAAATTCATGCCGCTGGTCACCGTGGTCCAGATCGGCACCGCGATCAATTTCCCGAATAACGACACAGTCAGGCATCACGCCTATTCGTTCTCCGCGCCTAAGCCGTTTGACATCAAACTGTATTCCGGCACTCCCAGCAGCCCGATCGTCTTTGACAAGGCGGGCACGGTAGTGGTCGGCTGCAATATCCACGACCAGATGATCGCCTATATCCAGGTGGTGGACACGCCCTTCTTTGCCAAGACCGACGCCGCCGGCATGGCCAGGCTGAACAATATCGTCCCCGGGAAATATGCGCTGAAGACCTGGCACTACAAGCAAGCCGCCGGCATCCCCGTCAATGAGCAATCCATCAGCTATAAAGACGATGCCGCGATTACCGTAAAACTGAATTACAAAACCAGCTAACCAGCCGCACCACAGATACCACCAGAAAAATGCACGTTTTTTTGCGCAAACTCCGTCCAGCAAGCGGCCAGCCGGCCAGGGTGATACATGCGCTTTCGTAGCCTGGAGAGCCGGGTCGTCGCCCTGTTCATCGTCCTGATACTTGCCGTGCAACTGGCAGGTTTTTTTACCATCCGCCACGAAATACAGACCAATGCGCGCGCCTCGATCCAGGAAGACCTGAAAATCGGCGAGCGGCAATTCGGCAATTTGCTGGAGCAAAACGCCCAGAGACTGATCTTTGGCGCCAAGGTGCTGGCCTCCGAATTCGGCTTCCTGACCGCAGTCAGCAGCAATGACCGCGAAACCATAGAATCTGCATTGTCCAACCACGGCGAGCGCATAGGCGCGACCCTGACCGTACTGGTCGGCCTGGATGAGAGCATCATCGCGTCGACCAATACCGCGCTGGCAAGCAGCTTGCAGCAAGCCATCCCGCCGATGATAGAGCAGGCGGAGCAGAGCGGCGGCGCCACCTCCAGCACGATTATCGTGGAAAGCCATCCCTACCAGCTGGTGGTGGTGCCGCTGAAAGCGCCGCTCACCATAGGCTGGGTCGTGATGGCCATCCCCATCGACAAGAAGATCGTCGCCGACATGCGCCAGCTGTCGTCGATGCAGGTTTCCTTGCTGACCAGTACCGACGGCGGGCCATGGGTGTCCAGCGTCTCCACACTGGATCCGGCAGAAGCGGGCGAGCTGACCAGGCAATTGCCGACCACGCTGGACCGGGCGGTGTTCATCCAGGACCTGGAGATAGGTAATAACAGCTACAGCGCCCGGGTGCTGAGGCTGGCGCAAAGCGCCAGACAAAACCAGACCACGGTGCTGGTGTTGCAAAGATCAATCAATGACGCCATCGCCCCGTATGAACACCTGAAGCTGAACCTGCTGATACTGACCGCGGTCGGCGTCCTGATAGCGATCATCATCAGCGTGTTCTCGGCCAAGCGCATCACCGGCCCCATGCGCCAGCTGGCCGAGACCGCCAGGAAGCTGGGTGCCGGCGACTACAGCGCCTCGATCGACGTCAAGGGGCAAGACGAAATCGGCGAGCTGGCGCGCACCTTCATCAGCATGCGCGACGGCATTGCCACCCGCGAAAAAGAGATACGCCACCTGGCGTACTGGGACACGCTGACCAATTTGCCGAATCGCGCCCAGTTCGTCAACATGCTGCGCGACGCCATCAGGCAGGCCGAATCCAAGGAAGAGTCGTGCTATGTATTGATGATGGACCTGGACCGTTTCAAGCATGTCAATGACGTCATGGGACACAGCTTCGGGGATATGCTGTTGACCCAGGTTGCCGTCAGGCTCAGCGCCGAGCTGGGCCAGGGTGGCACCAAGCCGGCGCGCCTGGGCGGCGATGAGTTCGCGATACTCTTGCCCAATTCCAGCCTGGCCGCCGCGCAAGAACTGGCGGCGCGCATCTTGCAGTCGCTGGAAAAACCGATCTCGATAGAAGACCAGACCGTGGACCTCGGCGCAGGCATAGGCATCGCCGGATTTCCCGAAAATGCAAAGAATGCCGAAATCCTGCTGAGCCATGCAGAAGTCGCCATGTACGCCGCCAAGCAGGGCAATAGCGGGGCGGTCACCTATATCCCCGAGATCGACAAATCCAGCCAGCAGAGCCTGTCCTTACTGAGCGAATTGCGGGCCGCGCTGGATCACAATGCCTTCCGGCTGTACGTACAGCCCAAGGTCGCGCTGGACAGCGGCAAGGTGATTGCGGTGGAAGCGCTGGTGCGCTGGGTGCATCCCGAGCGCGGCTTTATCTTCCCCGACCAGTTCATCCCGTTTGCCGAGCAGACCGGCTTTATCCGGCTGCTGACGCGCTGGGTGCTGGAACAGGCGGCGCAGATGTGCAGCGTATGGATAGGCATGGGCCTGCACCTGAAAATGTCGGTCAACCTGTCCACCCGCGACTTGCTGGACCAGGATCTGCCAAACAAGTTTGCCGATATCCTGGAACGCCACCACGTACCGCCGGCCTCGTTTTGCCTGGAAATTACCGAGAGCGCGATCATGGACGATCCGGTCCGGGCCCAGCAAACCCTGGAGCGCCTGCACGCGATGGGCGTGGATTTGTCGATCGACGACTTCGGCACCGGCTATTCATCGCTGGCCTACCTGAAGAGCCTGCCGGTAGACGAGCTGAAGATAGACAAGTCCTTCGTGATGAAGATGGAACAAGACCTGGACGATGCCAAGATAGTCCGCTCAACCATAGACCTGGGCCACAATATGGGCTTGCGGGTAGTCGCTGAGGGCGTGGAAAACCGGGATGTGATGCTGCTGCTCAGGGAAATGGGCTGCGACCAGGCCCAGGGCTATTTCATCAGCAAGCCCATGCCGGCCGAGCAATTGCCGGAATGGATGATGAAATGGGTGCCGCCGGAATTTTCAGCGGCGGCATAAACAAATGAGCCGAGAGTGATCGCGGGAACGCTGGCGGCAAATCACACCAGGTGCATCTGGTTCGACTTGCGGTCGCGCTTGCGCTTGTACATGCGGCCGTCGGCAATCTTGATCAGCCTGACATAGTCGTCGCCGTCATCCGGGAAACTGGCCCAGCCTATCGACACGCCTACGCTGACGATGGCGCTCTCCAGTGCGATCGGTTCCTCGACCAGGGCACAGATTTTTTCCACCATGGTATTGATGTCTATCGAACTCTTGACCTCTTTCAATAACAGGACAAATTCGTCGCCGCCGTAACGCGCCACCAGGTCGCTATCCCGGATCGCCGCTTTCAGGCGGGCGGCGATGATCACCAGCACCTTGTCGCCGGCGTCGTGGCCGTAGTTATCATTGATGAACTTGAAGCGGTCCAGGTCGACGAACAGCAGGGTGAAGGCGTCTGCCTCCCTGGCGTTGCGTTCGGCCTGTTTGCGCAAATAATTGATTTGCGCAAACAGCGACTCGCGGTTGGCGACCTGGGTCAGCTTATCGAAGCGCAGCTTGTTTTCCATTTCGATAAAAGTCTGGGCCAGCGTGCCGATTTCATCGCCGCGACGTATGTCCAGTTCGGGCAAGGGCTCGCCGTTACCGAATTTTTCCGCAGCGCCGGTCAGTTTGCGGATATCCCTGACCACCCTTTCCACCATGGCCAGGCCTATGCCCAGCGCAAAAATGATGCAGGCGATCGCTATCACCACGCTTTGCATGAATCCCTGGTTGATGCCGCTCATGAAATCCGAGCGCGGCACGGCCACCACGGTGAGCCAGTTCAGGCCCTGCCTGCTGCCCAGCGAAGACACCGCCACATCCACCTCGCCTATGCTCAATTCAAGTTGCCTGGTGGACGGCGCGGCTGGATTTTTTTGCAATACCTGCCTTTGCCACTCAAAACTTTTCTTATAGGTTTCGCTGATCAGCGTGGTCTTCATTTCAGTCGCCTGCATATGCACCGGCATGCCGTCCACGGTCTTGACCGGCGATTCCTGGCCGGAGGTGGCGATGATATGGCCCTCTGCATCCAGGATATAGGCCACGCTATTCTTGCTGATTTCCAGGGTCTTCAAAAAATCGGACAGCACTTTCAGCGTGACATCGGTCGCCACCACGCCGGCCAGGCTATGGTCCTTGCGGAATACCGACTTGGCCAGGGTAATGGTAGGAAAGGCGGAAGTGAAATTATTGTAGATGGGCGACCAGACCGGCTTGTCCGTGACCGAGGCCAGGCGGTACCAGGGCCGCTTGCGCGGATCGTAAGCGTCGGTGCGCAATAATTTGCTCCTGTCTCCCGGGCTGGACACGTTGTATACCTCGCGCGAAGCGCCGCCGGGTTCGTGCCAGAATAACTCGACAAAATCATTGGCGATCCGGTACACGCCGACGAAGCGCCCGTCTGCGCCGCCGTAATAGACATAATTGTTCACGTTCATGAACAAACCGCTGGCGGCCCACAAATTGAACTCCAGGGTATGCATGTCATCCGAGAAGACCTGCTCCCTGGGCACCGTCTTGGGATTGGGCGCAATCGACTCCAGTGCAATCAATGCGCCTTCCAGGTGCCGCTCGGTCGCGTTACTGATGCGATTGACCATATCGGTCAGCACGCGCTGGGTCAGGGTCTGCACTGCGTCGGTGCCGGCCTTCATCGAGACCCAGGCGATCGCCACCGACACGCCGATCACGAGCACGGTCACCGGGATCAGCAATTCACGACGCAAGGAAGTTTTTTTGATGCTACTGCTTTTCATGGATGCAGCTTTGCAATGGATGTGGGCATGGCATGGGTTCCAATTCAAGGTACTGGGGGAGCAGCATGCCTCGCTCCTTCTGCTTAACAATGTAATGGATAGCGCCGGGGATACTAAGGTTTTCTTGCAGTAAGTTGGTGCTATGCAACAATATTTCACAAGAAAGTTACTTTTATACAACTTACTACCGGCCTTTGCTACTGTGTCACCTCCCATGCGAAGCATGGTAGCCAGGCGACGGGTCCATGCGGCTGGAATCCCTGGCTTCCAGCCGTTTTTGCCAGTTCATCAACTGCTAAAAGAATTGCCCCAGGCGGATCCATGCTACACGATTTCTTTTGTCGCCCCTGAGAAAAAATGTCATATCGACAGGCGATTTTTCCTGCCGCAGGGGCGCTGATATATGGCGGCACCGCTGCACTGGCCCGACACCGGCAAGCTGATCGCCACCGGCGGCGTGAGCCAATTGGAAGGGCCGGCGGCGGCCTCACTCCCTGGGCCTTGATCACCGGCTACGGCAGCGGCGACAGCGATGGCGGCATGCGCACGCGACCCAGCGCGGCTGCTAGCTGTCGGCTGCGCCGCCGTTTTTGGCGACTATCCCGGCACAAATTTCACGCCATCCGGCGCCCCTATCGCGCGCAACATGGTTTATGCTTGCGCCCATCCTCTTTTCAAAGCGAAAAATCATTGCAAATGGCTAATTACGTCTACACCATGAACCGCGTCGGCAAGATAGTGCCGCCCAAACGCCAGATCCTCAAAGATATCTCCCTGTCCTTCTTCCCCGGCGCCAAGATAGGCGTGCTGGGCCTGAACGGCTCCGGCAAGTCCACCCTGCTGAAGATCATGGCCGGCATAGACAAGGATATCCAGGGCGAAGCGGTGCCCATGCCCAACCTGAACATAGGCTACCTGCCGCAGGAACCGCAGCTGGACCCCGAACAAACCGTGCGCCAGGCAGTGGAAAGCGCACTCGGCGAAGTGTTTGAAGCCAAGGCCAAGCTGGACGAAGTGTATGCCGCCTACGCGGACGAAGATGCCGACTTCGACGCGCTGGCAACCGAACAAGCCAGGCTGGAAGCCATCATCTCGACCTCGGCCGGCGACAATGTGGAACTGCAATTGGAGATGGCGGCCGATGCGCTGCGCCTGCCGCCCTGGGAAGCCAAGATCGCCGTCTTGTCGGGCGGCGAAAAACGCCGGGTCGCGCTGTGCCGCCTGCTGCTGTCCAAGCCCGACATGCTGCTGCTGGACGAACCGACCAACCATCTGGATGCCGAATCGGTAGACTGGCTGGAGCAATTCCTGCTGCGCTTCCCCGGCACCGTGGTGGCGATTACCCATGACCGCTACTTCCTGGACAACGCCGCTGAATGGATTTTGGAACTGGACCGCGGCGCGGGCATCCCCTGGAAGGGCAATTACAGCTCCTGGCTGGACCAGAAACAGGCTCGCCTGAAGCAGGAAGAAGCCACCGAATCCGCGCGCCAGCGGGCGCTGCAAAAAGAACTGGAATGGTCGCGCCAGAACCCCAAGGCCCGCCAGGCCAAGAGCAAGGCGCGCCTGGCCCGCTTTAACGAGATGAGCGAACACGAATACCAGAAACGCAACGAAACCCAGGAAATCTTCATCCCTGTGGCCGAGCGCCTGGGCAATGAGGTGATCGAATTCAAGAATGTGTCGAAAGCCTTCGGCGACCGCCTGCTGATCGACAACCTCAGCTTCAAGATCCCGCCCGGCGCCATCGTCGGCATCATCGGCCCCAACGGCGCCGGTAAATCCACGCTATTCAAGATGATCAAGGGCATGGAACAGCCGGACAGCGGCGAAGTGGCGCTGGGCCAGACCGCCAAAATCTCGCTGGTGGACCAGTCGCGCGAAGACCTGGGCAATACCAAGACCGTATTTGAAGACGTGGCCGGCGGCGCCGACGTCCTGACCGTGGGCCGTTTCGAAATGCCGTCGCGCGCCTACCTGGGCCGTTTCAACTTCAAGGGCGGCGACCAGCAAAAGATCGTCGGCAACCTGTCCGGCGGCGAGCGCGGCCGCCTGCACCTGGCCAAGACCCTGCTACAGGGCGGCAACGTACTGCTGCTGGATGAGCCGTCCAATGATCTGGACGTGGAAACCCTGCGCGCGCTGGAAGACGCCTTGCTGGAATTTGCCGGCAGCGTGATGGTGATCTCGCATGACCGCTGGTTCCTGGACCGTATCGCCACCCATATCCTGGCCTTTGAAGGCAATTCGCAAGTCAGCTTCTTTGACGGCAACTACCAGGAGTACGAAGCCGACAAGAAAAAACGCCTCGGTGAAGAAGGCGCCAAACCCAAGCGTATCCGCTACAAGCCTTTGAGCGTGTAAGCCGCCGGCGTGGGTGCCCCACACCCACGCCAACGCCAACGCCATTCCAGCCGCTACCAGGAAGACGATATGAAATTAGCCTTCGCTATGCTACTGGCCGCTGCCTGCTCGCTTTCTTATGCGCAGGGCGCCATGTACAAATGCAAGACCCCGGGCGGCATGGTCTATTCAGACCAGCCGTGCGGCGACAATCCGCAAAAGATACGCAAGGACGCCGCGCCTGACGCCGCCCCGGCGTCGGTGACCGAGCATGTCTGCGCGCAAAAAATTGGCGCTTACGTTAAATTCGACGAGCCCGACAACATCGTCATAGAAGGCATCAAGAAAGGCAATTCCGCCGCCATCGACTATATGGACAGCAAGGTCTATGCAAAAACCTTTTATCTCAAGGTGAGCGAAAAGACTGCATCCGGCGCCTATGTCAGGACTCGCAACTACACTTGCCATGTCAGCGAGGATGAGCACAGGATCTTGAAAATCACCGGTCCCTACTAGGGCGTGTTGACATTTAATTTGGGTGTGCGAATGAGTCTAAACAGGTGTAGGGCTAGGCGCAGCACGCGCCGCAGTGCCAGCACTGTCAGCGGGCTGCAACAACGCCCTGCGCCTGTTTAGACCCATTCCCTCCGGGTTCAAGCCATAACGCGCGCTGGACTGCGTTGCACTCCTTGTTCATAGCCCACTATGAACTGCGTCGCACGCCTTGCCAGCCCGCGTTATGGCTTGAACGCATCTCCCAAATTGAATGTCAACACGCCCTAGCCAGGACGGCAATGCATAAGCGCTGTAGCCGGGATACCGGCCAGGCAATACTGTAAAGGATAAAAAACATGGATATACAAAAATTGGCTAATGCGCTGCTGCTGGCCGGCGCCCTAATGCTGGCGGCTGCGCTAGCCTGGTGGATATATTTTTTTCGCCCCATCGTCGACCAGCTGGGCATCAAATTATCGGATGCCGGCAATTGCCTGTACTCGATGGACGGCCCTTGCGGGATGGCGAACGGCATTGCTAAATTCCTGGGCAAGACACCGTACAGCCCTTACGCTTTCTGGGCCGGGATAGCGGCGCTGGTGGTCGGCGTGCTGCTCAAGGTGAGCAGGTCGAAATGACGCGCAAATGACACGCAAATGACACACAATAAGCGGCGGCAGAACTGATATGTACCAGCTCGCAGCAAGCGCCAGCGCCGAAATAGAGGTCAAGAAGAGCCGCTTCCTGGGCTCGCTCTACCCGGTCAATAATCGTGCAGAAGCGCGCGCTACACTGGCTGCGATCCGCGCCCAGCACCCGCACGCGGTCCATGTCTGCTGGGTCTTGCTGTGCGAAGGCGACTCCGGCCTGGACGACGACGGCGAGCCCTCGGGCACGGCGGCCAAACCGATGTACAACGTGCTGGTGCACAAGCAGGTGGCGAACGTGCTGGCGGTCGTCGTGCGTTACTGGGGCGGCATCAAGCTCGGGGCCGGCGGCCTGACGCGCGCTTACGGCCAGGCGATCTCGGATGCTTTCAAGACGGCGCAACTGATACCGGTAGAGATACTGTGCGAACGACATTTCGCGCTGCAGTTTGCCGATGAATCGACGTTCCGCCGTCTGGCGGAACAATATGCAGCAACGATCCTGGCAGCCGACTACGGCGACACCGTGCACCTGCGCCTGCAATTAAAACTCCGGCAGGCCGATGAATTTGAGCGGGAAGCGTTTGACCTGCTGCGCGGCTCTTTGCACAGGCTGGATCCTGAGCTCTAGGCTGCCCCCTGTATCCCCAGAGCAAGATAATCGGCGGCATTTGCCGCGCGAGCGAATCTGCACTACCATCTAATGATCGCCATGTTTGCACGGTCATTTAAAAGGAGTTGCAGTATGTCAATATCCCTACTCTCTCACGCCCTTGAAAAAGAATGTCCCGAACTGGCCGATAAAATTGCTCTCCTGAAAAGAGAAGATCCGCATTTCGTCAGGCTGCTGGCAGCACATGACGAAGTCGACGGACAGATTACTCGTGACGAAGCGGGAATCCAGCAAAGACTGGATGATGTCAGCTTGCAGCAGCTCAAACTGCGCCGCTGCCAGTTGAAAGACGACTTGTACAAGATTGCCGTCAACGGTAGCGGCGGCAAATCCTGAGCTGTCGTCGAGTGAATGCTGAAGGCTAGGCTGTACGCTTGACGAAAAACAACGCAGTCCCGACCGCCATCAGCACCCCGCCAAAAAAGCGGTTTTGTTTTTTAACGGCGCGCGCATTGCGGAACAAGCCCTGCATGGTCGCAGCGGCGAATGCATAGCCGTGCATGACGATCAAGTCCACGGCGCACATGGTCACTGCCAGTATCAATAACTGCGGCAGCAAGGCCTGCTCTGCGCTGATGAATTGCGGCAGCACCGCAACCATGAAGATGATGCCTTTGGGATTAGTGGCATTGGTCAGGAAGCCCTGCAATATCCTGCTGCGCAAGGCCGGGACCGCGACCTGCACGCGGCTAGCGCCCGCCACCGGCGCCGCAACCGTAGCAGGAGCGGCCGGCGCAACTTCCACCTTGGCGCGCCACTGGCTAATGCCGGAGTAGATCAGGTACAGCGCGCCTACGGTCTTGACGACCAGGAAAGCGGTGGCCGAAGCCAGCAAGATAGACCCCACCCCCGCACCGGCAATAAACAAGAGCAGCATGCCTCCCAGTTGCAAGCCCAGTATCGTGCCGGATGCCTTTTTCACGCCGTAGGCCAGGCCGTGCGACATGGACAGCACCGCCCCGGACCCGGGGGAAATGGCGATCAGCCAGCAGGCGAGGAAATAGGTAATCCAGGTGTGAAAATCCATGATAGGTCTCAGCGGGTAGGTAAATGCGGCAAAAAAGCGCCCATGCGACGTGGGCTGTCCCCGTATTTTAACAGGCATGCAGAATCGGCTGTCGGCCGCCACTGAAGGCCCATTGCGGGCCCATTGAGGGCGGTTCCGGGGTCGGCACGTTTGCGATATCATGGAAATAATTTTCACTTGATACCATCTCTGCATGCAGCGCTTATCCTTACTCCGCTTTTCTTTTATCGTACTCGGCGGCGCCTGCTCGGCCAGCGTCGCCTATGCCCAGGCCAACCCGGCATGCGACGCCAGCGTCGCCCTCCAGCAGCAATGCGAAATTGCGCTGGCCGCCTTGCGTCCTACCCAGTCGGCCGTAGGCTATCTGGAGGTGGAAGAGCGGGCGGCGCAATTGAAGGGCGAAAAGGATTTTCTGCAATACACCCGCAAGAAGGCCATCCCCGTCGTGCAAGGCCCGGACGGTCAGTTCTACATGACCGACCGCCATCACCTGTCCAGCGTCTTGTACCGGCTGGGAGCGGACAAGGTCACCGCGCAAGTGATAGGACGCCTGGATAATCCCGGTAGCTTCTGGCAAGACATGCAGGCGCAGCACTGGGTCTATTTATATGATGCGCGCGGCAGCGCGATTACCCCGGATGCGCTGCCCGCCCGCGTCGCCGACTTGAAGGACGACCCCTATCGTTCGCTGGCGGGCATTGCCGAATACAAGGGCTATTACCACCAGACCGATGCCTACTTCATGCAATTCCAGTGGGCCCTGTATTTTGGCCAGAAAATGCAGTGGGCCAGCATAGACCGCAACTCGTTGCCGGCGGCGCTGCAGACTGCGCGCAAACTGGCCTGCGAACCGGAAGCCAGGCAGTTGCCGGGTTATCTGGATAGTTGCAATAAACCCTAAGCCTGCTCACAGCCTGGCGCTTTCGCCGCCGGGCGCCGCCTGTGGGCGCAACAGTACGCCAACCACGATCAGGTAAAACAGCAGGCTCATGCGCGGAAAGTCAAACAGGCTGTCGACCACGCCGACCGTCAGAAACCCGGTCAGCGCCGCCGCCATGGCCGGGAAGGGGAAGCTATTTTCACGGTAACGCTGCAGCAAGGTATGGCCTACATACGCCAGCAGCCCGAGAAAGGCCAGCACACCCAGCCAGCCCTGTTCAAAATAGACTTGCAGCAGTAAATTCTTGAAATGCCATGGCAGGTGATTGTCGGCGGAAAAAAACCAGTAGTCCATCCCCTGCTCAAAGCCGCCATTGCGGATCAGTTCGGCGCCGCTGCCGCCGCTCAAGCGCAGTGAAATATTATCTATGCCTATCAGCGTATCTTCATTCAGGTTCAGCAGCGACAGCTTTACCGTCGGGCTGGCATACCAGGGCAGTTCGCGAAATTTGCGGGTATTGATATTGATCGCATACGACTTCCACAGGCCGCCGGTATCCCCGACCTTGATCACATTCCAGCTGCAGGAAGTCGAATACAGCAACCACTTCCGGCACACCGGTATCAGCAGTTCGGCGTCTGCGTTTTTACTGAGCAGGGAAAGTTCCAGCCTATAATTTTCACCGCCGCGCACATCGACAATTTGCTCGAAATACAGGGGGTCGCCGCCGCTCAGGGCCAGGTAGGTATTGTCCTGCTCGCTGACGAAGTGGTAGCTGGACAGCACTTCCTGGCCCGAGTGGCGATAGTAGGTATACGGCAGGCTGCCCAGGCCCATGCCCAGCAGCTTGCTGCCGGCATCCTGGCCCATCATGCCCAGTACGCCCGACCAATGCGCCGTGCGCTTGGCCACATCGCTGTGGGCGATGGAAAAGCGGTACTCCATCGGCGTATCCCGCCAGGCAAACCAGCCGGCGCCGGCGATCAGCAGCAAGGCTATCGCCGCACTGCGCAGGTGTAGCCGCCGGAAGAAAGCGCTACGGTGAAACAGCAGGCTCAGCAGCAGCACGCTGATGCCCAGCGCCAGCGCGATATATCCGCCGCGGGCGTAAGTGACCAGCATCGCATAGCAGGCGGCGAGAAATACCGCGCTGCCAAATACACGCGCCAGCCAGTGCCGGCTCTTCAGGGTCCACCATAGGACAAAGGGCATCGCGGTAGCGAAGTAGGCCTCGATATAGGCGCCCCCCGTATGCATGCCCGAGAACGGGCCGGCCACCCGGTAGCCGCTATAAAAATTCCACACGCCCGGAAACGAGGCGCGCTCCCAGATCACCACCAGCGCCGCCCCCAAGCTGCCTAGCACCATGCCCAGCGCCATGGCTCGGTAGGCCTGGCCGGCGTGTTCTTGCAAGGCCTGGCGTAGCAGGGGCAGCAGCAACAAGGCGTACAGCACGCCCTTGCCCACCCGCAGCGCGTTATAGGGGCTGTAGTAGTTGCTGAAGGCATTCGCATCCAGTGCCGGATAAGGGTAGCTGCCTATCAATGCGGAGATGGCGACCGACGCCGCGCACAAGGCCAGCAGCCGCCGCGCGGGCACGGCGAAGCGATACGCGCTCTTGATGCCAGGCCTGTGCCAAGCCAGTCCGGCAAGCGTGAGCAAGATCAGCAGGTCGAACTCGTCGAAGAAAAAACGCCCGCTCAAGGGCGCGAAATCCAGCAGCGGCAACGCCGCCAGCAGCACCGGCAGCCAGATGCGCGGCCAGCGCCGCAACAGCGCCAGGTAAGCCGATGCCGCAAGCGCCGGCCAGTAATTTCCCAGCGGATAGCGCATCAGGCCCCAGACGGCGATGCCTGCGCTCAGCAATGCGAGGACGTCGGCACGGGCAAACCCGGCGGTTTTTTTCAAGACTGGGATGGGCGCCGCTAGCGAGCCTGCCGGATTCCGGCGCGTGCCGCGCGTGTCATACGTGCCATGCGTGCCATGCGTGCAGCACCAGCGGCCGGTCGCGCCGGAGCCGGCGCGAGCCAGCAGGCACGACAGGCAAAATAGGCACAATAGGCCGCAGGGAATTAGCGCATCCAAATCAAGGCCGATCGAATTGGGAATGCTGGTGCTTGGGCATCATGATTCTTCGCTGGGATCGAAAATAGCTGGCGCCGTCAAATGTTCGCTCAATATTAATCGAATGCATCAAAAATTGCCGATCGCCGTCGGCGGCCCGCTGGAAGATTTACTTTTCTTATCCGTCAAAGGGCGTCAAACCTAGTGTAAATTGGTTTGCCATGCGCCATAATGATGCCATGGAAATTCTTGCCCCTAGCCATCTGTCGCGCCAGGGTTTACAGTAATAGCGATACGCCCGGACATTGTTCCCTGCTGCGCCATCCCTGCCCTTTGCGGAGTCACTGCCACTTTACTATGACCAAATTCTCTCACCTGAAGCAGTTGCTTTGCCTGGCGTCGCTGGGGCTGGCCCTGACCCACTCATCGTCGGCGGCAGAACTCACCAGCACGATCAAGACGGCCAAGGCGTCTGTCGTGGCGGTCGGCAGCCTCCAAAAACTCCGCAGTCCGGCAATCAGTTTTAATGGTACAGGATTCGTGGTGGGCGACGGTCTGACCGTCATCACCAATGCCCACGCGGTGAACCGTCCTCTCGATCCCGAGAATCCTGAAGTCCTGGGAGTCCTGATCGGCAAGGGCGAAGTGACCGATTTCCGCCCGGCCGTCATCGTGGCAATTGATGAAGAACACGATTTGGCCAGGCTGAGGATAGGCGGCAGCCCGCTGCCGCCCATGGTCCTGGGAGACACGAGCGATGTCTCCGAGGGGCAATCCGTCGTGTTTACCGGCTTCCCGCTGGGTCCGGTATTAGGATTCCACCCCGCTACGCATAAGGGCATCGTGGCCGCCATCACCCCGGTGACCAAGCCGACCCAGGACACCAGGTCGCTATCCCCTAAAGTCATCGCCCAACTGCGCCGCGCACCCTATACGGTCTTCCAGCTGGACGCATTTGCCTATCCAGGCCATAGCGGCAGCCCGGTATACGATCCGGAAACCGGCAAAGTCTACGGCATTGTTAACAGCGTGAACGTAAAAGGCTTGAAAGAAACCGCCATCACCAATCCCAGCGGCATTACCTATGCGATACCGGTCAATTTTATCCAGGAATTATTGCAACGCAATGTGAAGTAGGTCTAGGCCCGGCCATTGATTCCTGGTGAAAAATTACTCATGAGAAATATGACGGGGCAAGCCTACTGGCGGAAAGAAACAGGCAATTATTTTCCCTGCAGCAACAATGGCACAAAGCCTGCTTGCAAAGATTGTGCCTTTATCGGGCATCTGCTATATTGACCCAATAAAATTGGTAAATTGGAAACTTTTTGGATGCGTTTGGTAGCGCCGGACCGGAGTATGCGGGCGGCCCCAGGCTCTCCTCCATGTCCAGGTAACACGGCAAATCCAAGCAGTGCAGATGGCCGGTGAAGCCGGGATCCAAATTCGATACACACGAAAGCCGAATGCCGGCTTTAGCGGGCGGCAGCGTTAATCTCATCTCTTTATATAAAATGACCAAATATCAAGAAATTCAACAACATTTGCGGACTCGCCAATACCGCTGGCTGATTACCGGGGTGGCCGGCTTTATCGGCTCCAATCTGCTGGAAACCTTGCTCAAGTTAAACCAGTCCGTGGTCGGCCTGGACAATTTTTCGGCCGGCCATCAGCATAATCTTGACCAGGTCCGTGAGCTGGTCGGGGAAAGCGCCTGGCGCAATTTCAGTTTCATCGAAGGCGACATCCGCCAGCTGGACGATTGCCAGCGCGCCTGCGAGGGAGTCGACTATGTTTTGCATCATGCGGCCCTGGGCTCGGTGCCGCGCTCGATAGAAGATCCCATCCTGTCCAACGAAAGCAACGTGACCGGTTACGTCAACATGCTGGTGGCCGCGCGCGATCATAAAATCAAGCGCTTCGTGTATGCCGCGTCCAGCTCTACTTATGGCGACCATCCCGACCTGCCGAAAGTCGAAACCGTCATAGGCAAGCCGCTGTCGCCGTATGCCGTGACCAAGTACGTCAATGAATTATATGCCGACGTCTTTCATCGTTGCTACGGCATAGACAGCATAGGCCTGCGCTATTTCAATGTATTCGGCCCAAGACAGGATCCGAACGGCGCCTATGCCGCGGTCATCCCGCAATGGGTGGCTGCCCTGATCAAGAATCAAACCCTGCACATCAACGGCGACGGCGAAACCACCAGGGATTTCTGTTTTGTCGATAATATCGTCCAGGCCAACCTGCTGTCGGCGCTGACCGATAACCGGGCGGCCTGCAATGAAATCTACAATGTCGCCTTGAACAATTCCACCAGCCTGAACCAGTTGTACCAGATGATGCGCGACCGCTTGAAAGACAGTTTCCCGCATTTGCAACAGCATCAGCCGACCTACCAGGATTTCCGTGTCGGCGACGTGCGCCACTCGCAGGCCGACATTTCCAAGGCCCAGGCCCTACTCGGCTACGCGCCGACCCATACCGTGGACCAGGGCTTGGGTGAAGCCATGGACTGGTACAAGAAAAACCTGAAATAAACGTGCATACATGGGCCGGCTTGCCGGCGTTGAAACCGTATGCCTGGTAACGACGACACAGCGAGCAGCAGGACCGGGTCGAGCCCGGCCCTGCTCACCAGCGACACCTGCATATCTATCCTCCCTGCCCGCCAGCCGCCCATGAAAAAGGTTTGTATCTACGATAGCCTGGACGCCCTTCCCGCGGGGTACCAGGCATTGTTTGAAGCGGCAGGCCAAGCCGGCAGCATATTTTTAAGCCTGGCCTGGTTTTCCCACCTGTCTGCCAGCGCGTTTGAGCCTGACACCCGGCTGCGCATCTACGGGCTGGAATCCGACGCCGGCCGCCGCCAGGTGCATGCGAGCCTGATCATGCGCTTCCAGACCGTCCGCGCCGGGTGGTGGGCGCCGCGGGCGCTGGACGCCGCGGCCAATTACTATGCTTCGCTGTTTAGCCCGGTCGTCAACGGCGCCGCTGCCGATATCCAGGCCGACCTGCTGATGCTGGCCCAGGCTATCCGCCAGGACGTGCCGCGCTGGGACGTGGTCGATATGCATCCTATGGCCTACGATACGCCGCTGTTCGACATGTCCATGCGCGCCTTGCGTTCGGCGGGCATGCTCACCCAAAGCTATTTTTGCTTTGGCAACTGGTACCTGCCGGTACAAGGACGCAGCTACCAGGAGTATTTTGCATCGCTGCCGTCCCGCCTGAAAAATACCGTGCAGAGGAAGTCCAGGCAGCTCGAGAGCGCCGGCCGCATCAGCATACGTATAGTAAGCGGCCAGGAGGGGCTGGACGAGGCCATACTAGCCTACCAGCAAGTCTACCAATCCAGCTGGAAGGGGGCCGAATCCTATCCGGAATTCATCCCCGGCCTGATACGCATGCTGGCCGGCCGCGGCCAGCTGCGGCTGGGAATTGCGCACGTGGACCAGCAAGCAGCGGCGGCGCAATTATGGATAGTGAACAACAACACCGCCTCCATCTATAAACTGGCTTACGACGAACAATATGCCGAGCTGTCGATAGGCTCCATCCTGACTGCGCGCATGATGCAGCACGTGATCGACGTCGACCGGGTAGCAGAAGTAGATTACCTGACCGGCGACGAAGCATATAAGCAGGATTGGATGTCGCACCGGCGCGAGCGCTGGGGCATCCTGGCCTTCAGGACCAATAGCTGGCGCGGCCTGCTTGCCGCAACGCGGCACCTGGGCGGACATGCTGTCAAGAGCGTCGCGCAGCAAATCATGCGTTCGGGGGAAAAAGCCTGGCGGGCGGCGCTTGGCCGCTAGCTGCCGGCAAAACCGGCAGCGGCGCCGTTTTCGCTACGAGTATTCGATTCGCGGCAATTTTAGTGTAACCTTCGCAAAGAGTGATTTTTTCGCCAACAAAATAATCGCAATTGCTTCCCTTCGCCATGGGCTGTGCAGATCAGCAGGCGATCCCTCGGGTAGCCGGCTACACTAATTTTTAACGAGTAGTAAATTAACTTCCATAACCATAAGATTTGATCCTCAGTAAAAGGACAGAATATGTCACTCAAGAGTAACAAGCGCTCCAGCATTGCCGTAATTTCCACGGCAGTTTTACTGATGGCCAGCCTGGGAGCTTGCAACAAGTTCCAGTCGACTGAAAAGCTGATCACTGAGGCCAGGCAATACCAGCAAAAGGGCGACAACAAAGCCGCCATCATCCAGTTAAAAAATGCATTGCAGAAAGACTCGAATAATGTAGACGCCCGTTATCTATTGGCGAGTATTTATAACGAAACCGGTGATCCGGTATCGGCTGAGAAAGAGCTGCGCAAGGCGCTCAGCCTGGGCCTGGGCGCGGACAAGGCCAAAGCCGCCCTGGGAAAATCCCTGCTGCTGCAAGGCCAGTATCAAAAAGTCCTGGACGAGACCAGGATGGATCCCAATGCCAAACCCGATGCCGCCATCCTGACCCTGCGCGGGAATGCCCACCTGGCGCTGAACCAGCTGGCCGAAGCCAAGCAAGCCTATGACGATGCATTGAAGACCCAGGAAAATTATACCGATGCATTTATAGGTCTGGCCAAGCATGCGTTCGCGCAAAGAGACATAGAGGCGGCAAGCAAGTATGCGGAACAGGCAAGCACCACCAATCCCAAGAGCGTAGACGCGTGGCTGTTCAAGGGCGATGTCGCCAGGGCCCAGGGTAAGCTGGATGAGGTCCAGCTTGCCTATACCGAGGCCATCAAGGTCCAGCCCGACAATGTGGTGGCGCATCTGGCCAGGGCCAACCTGCAAATTAACCTAAAGAAATTCGCCGAAGCGCAACTTGACGTCGACGCTGCCAAAAAAGTCGCCCCCGCCAATACCATAGTCCTGTACACGCAGGCCTTGCTGCATTTCAGCCAGGGCAAAAACGCACCGGCGCTGGAATCCCTGCAGCAAGTGCAGCGCACCGCGCCCGACTATATGCCGGGTGTATTGCTGATGGGTGCAGTGCAGTATTCGATGGGCGCCACCGAGCAAGCCGAACAATCCTTGAAAAAATACCTGGGCAACAATCCCAATAGTATTTACGGCCAAAAACTGATGGCCGGCGTGCTGGTTAAAAGCGGCCAGGCCAAGCGTGCGCTGGCGCTGCTGGAGCCGGCCATGAAACAATACCCGCAGGATAGCCAGCTGGTGGCGATGGCGGGTGAAGCCTCGATGCGGGCCAAGGAATATGCCAAGGCCACCGAATATTTTGAAAAGGCCAGCGCCATGGCGCCGGAAAACGCCAACTACCATACCTCATTGGGCATGAGCAAGCTGGGCGCCGGCGACAATGACAAGGCCATCGCGGAACTGGAAAAAGCCAGCAACCTGGACGCCAAGTCCAGCAGGGCCGGCATCCTGCTTGTGATGACGCATTTACGCCTGAAAGAATATGACAAGGCGCTCACCGCCGTCAACGCGCTGGAAAAAGAATCGCCTGAAAATCCCCTGGTCTACAACCTGAAAGGCGGCATCTACCTGAACCAGAAAGATAATGCCAAGGCTAGGGCCAGTTTTGAAAAAGCCTTGTCTTTGCAACCGGCCTATTATCCTGCCGCCGCCAATCTTGCCAGCCTGGATATGCAGGATAAGAAAGTAGACGCTGCGAAAAAACGTTTTACCGATGTGCTGGCAAAAGACAAGAAAAATATGTCCGCGATGATGGCGCTAGCCAGCATCGCCATGTCGCAAGCAAATAACGAGGAAGCAAGGCAATGGCTGGAAAAAGCCGTCAATGAAAACCCGCAGGCGCTGCAACCCTCGCAAATGCTGGCCACGCTGTACCTGCGCACCAACGAAAAGCAAAAAGCGGTTACTTTCGTCAAGAAGGCGCAGGCACTCAATCCCACCAGCCCGGACTTCCTTGGTTTGCTGGCGCGCGTACAGCAGATCACCGGCGACAAGGCGGGATCGCTGGACAGCTATGGAAAAGTCGCCGCCTTGTTGCCGGAATCACCGGCGGCACAATTTTCCGTCGCCGCTGCCTACCTTGCCATGGACAAGACGACAGAAGCGATGGAGGCTGTGAAGAAGACGCTGCGCCTGGACCCCAATTATCGTGAGGCGCAGACCGCACTCGCCGCGCTGGAAGCCAGGCGCGGAAATTTTGAACAATCCCTGCAAATCGCCAGACAGCAACAAAAGCAAGATCCGAAATCTCCGGCCGGCTATGTGATGGAAGGGGATATCCTGACCGTCCAGAAGAAATTCGGGCCCGCCACCTCAGCGTATGAGAAAGGCCTGGCCCTGGTCAAAAATAGCCAGATCCTGGTGAAGCTGCACAGTGCCATGGTTGCCGACGGCAAGGCCAAGGAGGCCGATGCCAGGCTGAACCAATGGCTGAAAGAGCGTCCCGACGATAATGCTGCGCGCATGTACCTGGCGACGTCCCAGTTGGTCAATCCCAAGAGCAAGCAAATCGCCATCGAGCAATTTCAAATCCTGCTGAAAAAAGATCCCCAGAATGTCAGCATACTCAACAACCTGGCCTGGGCCTATGATCAGGAAAAGGATCCCAAGGCCATGGAGTATGCGGAGAAAGCGTATAAGCTGGGGCAGGACAATCCTTCGGTGCAGGATACCTACGGATGGCTGCTGATACAAAAGGGCGATATCAAGGGCGGCCTGCCGCTATTGCAAAAAGCCAGCACCGCGTCCAAAGATCCGGAAATCCACTTCCATCTGGCGCAGGCACTGGTCAAGTCAGGGGACAAAACCGGAGCGCGCAAAGAACTGGAAGCCGTGATCGCCGATAACAAGGGCTACCCCAAGCTGAACGAAGTAAAGACCCTGCTGCAGCAACTGTAAGCGGGCGATAGGCCGGGGCGCAACTGGCCCCTGGCCCAGACGCCAGCCTTCCCGGCCGGCTTGCAAAGCGCTGCGCCTGACAGCAAAGCGCCCGGCAGCTCGGCTTGATATTCGCGATGAACGTCACGAATCCGGGATGGACAGCCGATACAAGCCTGGAATACAAAGCAAAAGCCCCACATGTTGCAAGAACATGCGGGGCTTTTTTATGCTGCTCCAGTGCCGCCGGCGTAGCCGCGGCACTGGCTTGTATACTTAGAAGAAACTTTGAGGAATGACCAGCACATCGCCAGGACGGACCGGAACGTTGGCGGAGATGTCGCCATCCTTGATCAAGTCGTTCAGGCGCACATTCAATTTTTGCTGCTTGCCGTCCACGGTGCGGATCAGGTTGGCTTTATTGCCAGCGGCAAATTCGGTAATCCCGCCCACGGCAATCAATACATCCATCAGCGACATTCCCTGACGATACGCCAGGGCCTGCGGTTTGGCCGCCTGCCCTATCACGCGTATCTGCTCTTCGTAGGGACCGGCAAAATTCGTCACTATCACCGTGACTACCGGCTGCTGTATGAATTTAGACAGGGCTTTTTCTATATCCCTGGCCAGCTGGGTCGAGGTCTTGCCGTTGGCCACGATGTCTTCGACCAAGGGGGTAGTGATCTTGCCATCCGGCCTGACCGGGACCACCATCGACACTTCAGGGTTGCGCCATACGATGACATTGATAGCATCACCGGCGCCGATGATGTAATCATTCGTCGGTATCGCTCCCTCCGTAGGGGCGGGTGGATTGGCATTCGTCGCGCATCCGCTGATGACCAGCATGCTCACCGACATGGACAAACAGGCTAACCATTTCATCGTTGTTGTACGTAGCGTGTTCACTTGGATTCCCTATAAGTGCGTGATGGAGTGTCTGGCATTATCCAGAATGCGGATAGCGCCGCCGGACATGCCTGAGAGTTAACATTGAAACATGATGGTACCACCAACATAGCAAATTACAACTATCCGACTGCTTATTTGACCAGCGGAAGTCTTCCTTACGCCAAATACTTTCCTTGCAGCAAATTCCAGGCTGGAATCGGGCTGCTTAGCCTAGGGCAAGCGGCCTTGTCGCTGCGTTTTCAAGACAAAGCGGATATCCCACCATTATTCAAAGGAATTTTTTACTTATTGCAGAAGGCGAGCTTCGTTGAATAGTTCACTTTATTAGAAACAGGCGCAATAAAAATCCTTGCTTTTTGAAGGGCTTGGCGCAGGAAAGTAAGGAATCCGTTGAAAATATCCAACACTTTTTTGAAAGTAGCGTAATGTAACAATGGTGGATTTATGGGGCCAAAACTAAAATAAATTGCCGCACGAAAATGTTCTTACAGCAATCCGACCCTAAAACCCCGATTTACCGGGTCAGGCGTGGGATTACCTTGTTTTTTTTACATCCGTGCAATATCATAGCTCGCTAAATAAACGTGCCTATATACCAGATAAGCTGGTAAGTTATAGCTTAGATTAGGTGCCGTTAATTACCATATATGGAGAGTTTGACAAGATGGAGGAACTGGTAACGCAGCTACAATCCCTATTACGGGGTGGGTGGAAATACCGTTGGTATGCTGTGACTATAGCCTGGCTAGTTGCTGCCATAGGTTTTATTGTCGTCTACAAGCTCCCTGACAATTATCAATCTTCGGCACGGGTTTTTGTTGACACGCAAACCATACTGAAACCTTTGCTTTCAGGCATGACCAGCATACCCAATGTGGAGCAACAAGTTTCCATCATGAGCCGCACCTTGCTGAGCCGCCCGAATGTGGAGCGGGTGATGCGCATGGTGGACCTGGATATTACGACCAATACCGGCCGGGACAGGGAAAAATTGATAGAGGCCCTGATAGCATCTATCAAGATAGGCGGCACGGTCCAGAACGACATCTACACGATTTCCTATAACGACGAAAATCCCAAGCTGGCCAAGGATGTGGTGCAGGCTTTGCTGACCATCTTCGTCGAAGGCAGTTTCGGCGACAAGAAACAGGATTCCGCCAAGGCCATCGTCTTCATCGATAGCCAGATCAAGATTTATGAAGAAAAGCTGGCAACGGCAGAAAACGCCCTGAAAGACTTCAAGCTGAAAAACATGATGATGCTGCCGCGCCAGGGTAGCGATTCAGGCAGCAAATTGATAGATATCACGGAAAGTCTGAATTCGGCCAAGCTGGAATTGTCCGAGGCGGAGCAGGCAAGGGATGCCATCAAAAAACAAATCCTGGCGGTAGAAACCCCGCAAAAAGCCGATGGGCCGCCCGTCATACTGCCCAACCCCGAGCTCGACGAAAGGATTCAAACCCTGACCAAGAATCTGGATGCTTTGCGCTTGCAGTTTACCGAACAGCACCCTGACATTATTTCCACCAAGCGCCTCCTGACCCAACTGGAAGCACGCAAGCAGGAAGAAGCGAAAACCAGGAAGCCGATGTCGGAAACGAGCATCGCCGCCAACCCCTTGTTTCAACAATTGAAGATATCGCTTTCAGCCGCAGAGGCGCGGGTAGCTTCGATGCGGGCCCGGGTGGAAGAATACAATTCGCGCAGTTCCCGGTTGAAGGCTCTGAGCGTTGCCGCCCCCGAGATTGAAACCCAGCTGGCGCAGTTGAACCGTGATTACCTGATCAACAAGGAAAACTATGAAAAGCTGGTCACCAGCAGGGAATCGGCAAAACTGTCCGGCGACCTCAGTGCGACCACGGAAATGATGACCTTCCGGGTGATTGATCCGCCTACCTTGCCCTTGACACCGGTAGGCCCGAATCGCCTCAGGCTGTTTTCTATCGTCTTTGTTGCGGCACTGATAGTGGGCATGCTTGGGGCAGTATTGATGAGCAAGATACGGCCGACCTTCCTCAGCCACATCGACTTGCTGGAGGCAACCGGTTTGCCCATCCTGGGCACGGTTTCCATGAACTGGACCGAGGGCGAGAAAACCCGCAGGAAGAGGAGCTTGTACGCATTTGGATTGTCCTCTTTCGTCTTGCTGTTCTTTTATGTCGGGGTAATGGCGACCATGTATCTCAGATAATGTATGTACTCCCACTCCGGCGTATCCAGGCATAGATTCAAACATCGCCCTGGCTGCGCAAGGGGAAATCGGCGACAAAAGCAATAAATATTTTTGGAGTTAGCGTGAGCATTATTGAAAAAGCGGTTGGCAGACTTGACCAAGGTAAGGGAGCGGCAGGAGCAGCGATGCCGGCCGCAGATTCCCCTGTTGAGATCAAAGCCGAGACAGTAATGGAACAACCGGCGGCGGCGCCCAGCCCCCCGGTAGTTGCACCTGTTGCCGCAGCCCCTGTTGCCACGGCGACTCCTGCGACGCCAGCGCCTGCTGAACAGGTTGTAGCCGCCCCTGCGGCTGGCCAGGGCCAGGCGAGCGCACCGGCCAAGAAAAGCGTATCCAGGAAAATAGACATCGACCTGGCCCAATTGCACCAGTTGGGCATGGTGACTCCGGATGCAGAGCGCACCATCATTGCCGAAGAGTTCAGGCTGATCAAGCGCCCGCTGATAGAAAAAGCCTTTGCCCAGCACGGCGGGTCGACCAAGCATCACGGCAACCTGATCATGGTCGCGAGTTCCTTGCCCGGCGAAGGAAAAACCTTCTGCGCAGTGAATCTGGCGATCAGTATCGCGATGGAGCTGGACCACACCGTGCTGCTGGTGGACGCCGACGTCGCCCGTCCCTCGGTGCCGCGTTATTTGCGCATGGACCCGGACGACACTGCTTCCGCCGTCGGCCTGATGGATGTCTTGCTGGACGACAACCTGGATTTGGCCGACGCCTTGCTGAGGACCAATATCGACACGCTCAGCATCTTGCCGGCGGGCCGCAGCCATAAGCGGGCGACGGAATTGCTCGCCAGCCAGGCCATGAGCAGCCTGCTGGATGAGATTGCCAACCGTTATCCCGACCGTATCGTCATTTTCGACTCGCCGCCGCTGCTGCTGACCACGGAGGCCCGGGTGCTGGCCAACCAGATGGGCCAGATTGTCCTGGTGGTGGAAGCCGAAGCCACCACGCAGCACGTGGTCAAGGAAGTATTACGTCAACTGAAATCACACACTAATGTCAACTTGGTCTACAACAAGGCCAAGACATTCGCCGGTGGAGATTACTATGGACGCTACTATGGTTAAGCCCGCCGTGTCCGGCATGAAAGCGGGCATGAACAAAGTTCGCCCCTTTTCCTTCTGGGTTGCCTCGACGCTGCCGCCGCTGGTCATGACACTGGCGACCAGTTCGCATGCCGCGGAATGGAAGATCACGCCCACCGTCAGCTTGACCGAGACTTATACCGACAACGTCCGGCTGGCGCCAGACAGCACAAAGCAAAGCGCCTTTATTTCCGAGGTCAGCCCGGGAGTGGACTTTACCGCGGTAGGCGCCCGGGCGCGGATGAAGGTCAGCTACCAGATGCAGAATCTGTACTATACGAATGGCGGCGACAGCGTGAGAACCAATCACCTGCTTAACGCCGACGGAAAAACGGAATTGCTGAAGGATCTTTTTTTTTTAGATGGTAGTGCATCCATCACCCAGCAGGACCAAAGCGCCTTCGGCCCGATAGCAGGCAATAGCAACCTCAATCTGTCAGCCAACCGCAACGAAGTAAAAACCTATCGCGCATCGCCTTATTTCAAGCACGCATTCGACAACCTGGCGTCAGCCGAGTTGCGCTATACCCGCGACTCCGTCACCAGCAACACTGGCGGATTGAACAATAGTACCGGCGACCAGGTCTCCCTTAACGTCAACAGCGGCACCTCCTTCCAGAAGGTCAAATGGGGTGTCCATTATGATGACCAGAAATCCGAGTTTAAAGACGCCGCCAACAGCATAGAATCGCAGACGGCAGGGCTCGACCTCAGTTACTACCTGTCATCACGGTTTGCCCTGACAGGCAGCGGTGGTTACGAAAAAAATAGTTACATTTCCCTCGACGGGAAAAAACCGGAAGGCTCTTACTGGTCGGCCGGCTTTAACTGGTCACCCAGCGAGCGAACCAATTTGGCGTTCAGCACCGGCAGGCACTTTTATGGGCAGACTTTCAGCCTGACAGCGACGGAGCGCACCCGGTTAACGGCGTGGAACCTCGGCTACCATGAGGACATCACGACGACGCGTCAGCAATTCCTGGTGCCGGGCAGCGTCGATACGTCGATATTCTTGAATCAATTGTGGCAAACGAGCGTTCCTGACCCCGTACTTCGGCAACAACTGATTGACGCCTTCATCCGCACCAATGGTCTGCCGACATCTTTGGCCCGGCCCCTCAACACCTTTTCCAACCAGGTCTTTTTGCAGAAAATGCTGCAAGGCTCGGTTGCCGTTACCGGTGCTCGAAATACTGTCATGTTCAGCTTGTACCATAACAAGCGCGATGCAAAATCCGCCCCTCTCGGTCCGGTCGATCCAAGCAACC
Source organism: Pseudomonadota bacterium (assembly GCA_040390485.1). GTDB lineage: Bacteria > Pseudomonadota > Gammaproteobacteria > Burkholderiales > Burkholderiaceae_D > Undibacterium. The sequence goes on along the minus strand of JAZJYH010000065.1, from coordinate 61,340 downwards.
TGAACGCTCTTGGAAGCACCAAACAAATAGGTGCGAATCTAGTGTGGAACCTGGTTTTTTCGCCGCGTACTTCGGCAAATTTCAGTTTGGGATGGGACCGTGCCGACGCCCTCACAAGCGGAGAGAGGGATAACAACAAATTGTTCCGGGCTGCCATCAGCCGGGATTTGCAGCCTAAACTGAAGGCAACGCTGGAGTACAGGCATAACCAAAAAACCTCCAACCTGGGCTTGAACGATTTCAAGGAAAACGCATTGACGCTTTCCCTCCTACTACGTTTCTGATGGAGTAAGGCAACAGATGTACGAGTCATACTACGGTTTCAATGCGAAACCTTTCCAACTAAAACCCGATCCGCGCTTTTTCTTCGGCAGCAAGGGGCATAAGCGTGCGATGGCCTACCTGGAGTATGGCATTTCCCAGGGCGAGGGTTTTATTGTCATCACCGGCGAAGTCGGCGCCGGCAAAACCACGCTGATGCGCAACCTGTTTTGCGAACTGGAATCCGAGAATATCCTGGCGGCCCAGATCGTCAACACCCACGTCGGTTCGGATGACATCCTGAGACTGGTCTCTTCGGCATTTGGCCTGGAGTATGAAGACGCCAGCAAGGCAGCACTGCTGACACGGCTGGAACAATTCCTGCGCCAATGCGATCAACAGGGCAAGCGCGCCCTGCTGGTGGTCGATGAAGCGCAAAACCTGACCCCGCGCGCGGTGGAAGAATTGCGCATGCTGTCGAATTTCCAGACGGCTGACAAATCCCTGTTGCAGACCTTCCTGCTCGGCCAGCCGGAATTCCGCCGTACCCTGCTGAGCGGCGACATGCAGCAGTTGCTGCAAAGGGTCATCGCCAGTTACCACCTGGGGCCCTTGGACCTGAGCGAAACCCAGTCCTATATAGAGCACCGGCTGCACACGGTAGGCTGGAACAACGATCCTACGCTAAGCACGGACGCGTTTGCCGCTATCTATGACTATACTGGCGGCATCCCCAGGAAAATTAACTCCCTGTGCGACCGGCTGTTCCTGATGGGTTACCTGGAGGAGATGCATGCTTTCGGCGCGGAAGAGGTCAAGCAGGTGATTGCCGACATCAAGCAAGAATTTGACCTTCCGGCGCCCGCCGCCGACACCGAAGCGCAAAATGCCGAGAATTTTGCGCTAGGCTTAAAGGAATTGAATAATGTCAGCCTGGAAAGCATGGACGACAGGATGGCAAAAATGGAGCGCTCGATTATTTCAGTGATAGATGCGCTGAAAAAAATGCTGCCCTCGTCCAAGATGAATGGCTCCTCTGAAAAAGAGAATTGATGGGCGGGCCCGGAACCAGGCTCCCTACGGAAAACTTGAAGAGTTGATGATGTCCAAGGCCACACTCCCAGCAGCGGCAACCAGCCCCGGCCAGATACGCAATGCAATGACCATAGACGTGGAAGATTACTTCCAGGTCTCGGCCTTTGCCGATCATATCCCGCGCGATAGCTGGCCTACCCTGGCTTGCCGCGTGGAGCGCAATATCGACCTGATACTGGGCGTGCTGGACGCCTCGCAGGTCAAGGCCACCTTCTTTACGCTGGGCTGGATTGCGGAGCGCTATCCGGCGATGGTAAAACGCATCGTCGACAACGGCCACGAGCTGGCCAGCCATGGTTACGGACACTTGCGGGCCTCCGACCAGAATGCCGAAGAGTTCATGCACGATATCAGCAGCAGCAAACGCATACTGGAAGACATAGGCGGCCAGCAAGTATTGGGCTACCGCGCGCCGAGCTTTTCCATCGGCAAGCAAAACCTGTGGGCGCTGGACTCGCTGCTGCGGGCCGGCTACCGCTACAGCTCCAGCATCTATCCGGTCAAGCATGATCACTACGGCATGCCCGACGCGCCGCGCTTCGCCTTTTATCCGAACGGCGAAGACGGCTTGCTGGAAATACCGATCACCACGGTGCGCATCATGGACAGGAATTTACCGGCCGGCGGCGGCGGCTTCTTCCGGCTGTTCCCCTACCCGCTGTCACGCTGGCTGCTGCAAAGGGTCAATCAGCAGGACGGGCAATCCGGCATTTTCTATTTCCATCCCTGGGAAGTCGATCCCGGGCAGCCGAGACAGCACAATATAGGCATGAAAACGCGCTTCCGCCATTATGTCAACCTGGCGCGCACGGAAAACCGGCTGAAGGCATTGACGCGCGATTTCCAATGGGACCGCATGGACAGGATATTTTTGAAGAAACCATGAACTCTATCGCCGAAACCTCTGCAGCCCATTTGCAATCCTCCTCCGCCGGCCCCCAACTCTCGATCAAACTGATGCAAGCGCAAGATGCGGCGAGATGGGACCAGTTTGTCCAGCAATGCCCGGAAGCCAGTTTTTTCCACCGCGCCGGCTGGCAGTCCGTGATTGAACGCGCGTTCGGCCACAAGACCTGGTTTTACTACGCCGAGGCGGAAGGAAGAATCGTCGGCGTGCTGCCGCTGGCCGAAATCAAGAGCGCGCTGTTCGGACACTCGTTGAGCTCGTTGCCGTTCTGCGTGTACGGCGGCGTCGCCACCGAATCGGAAGCCGCGCGTGCCGCCTTGAATCAGGCCGCACAGGAATTGGCGGCCAAGCTAAACGTGGGGCATCTGGAATACAGGAATATCAAGCCCAGCGAACAGGCAGGCTGGCATACCAAGGAACTGTACGTCACCTTCCGCAAGGAAATCGACACTGACGAAGAAAAGAACATGCTGGCGATACCGCGCAAGCAGCGCGCAATGGTCCGTAAAGGCATCAAGTTCGAATTGAAAAGCGAGCTGGACGAAGGGGTCGACCGTTTCTTCCACGCCTACTCGACCAGCGTGCACAGGCTGGGCACGCCGGTATTTTCAAAAAAATTCTTCCGCGTGCTGAAAGAAACTTTCGGCCAGGACTGCGAAGTGATGACCATCGTCAAGGATGGGCGCGTGATCGCCAGCGTGATGAGCTTCTACTTCCGCGACGAGGTATTGCCGTATTACGGAGGCGGCACCGCGGAAGCGCGCGATCTGGCCGGCAATGATTTCATGTACTGGGAACTGATGCGCCGCGCTTGCGCGCGCGGCTACAAGATCTTCGATTTCGGCCGCAGCAAGCTGGGCACCGGCGCCTTTGATTTCAAGAAAAACTGGGGTTTTGAACCGCAGCCGCTGCACTACACCTATCAATTGCATAAATCGACGGCAGTGCCGGATAATAATCCGTTGAACCCGAAGTACCAGTTATTCATCAAGATGTGGCAACGCATGCCGCTATCCCTGGCCAACCTGATCGGCCCGCACATCGTCAAGAACCTGGGTTAAGGCAATGGAAGATCTGCTATTGCTGGTACATCGCATCCCCTTCCCTCCCAACAAGGGGGACAAGATACGCTCCTATCATTTGCTGAAGCACCTGGCGCAAAGCTATCGCGTCCACCTGGGCACCTTCATCGATGACGACAGCGATTGGCAGTATGCGGACAACGTCAAGAAACTCTGCCACGAAACCCATATCGCCAGGCTCGATCCCGGCCTGGCCAAATTGCGCAGCCTGGGAGCGTTGCTCAGCCGGCGGCCGCTGTCGCTGGACTATTACCGCAACGCCGGTTTGCAGGCTTGGATCAATAGCGTCATTCGGCAACGCCAGATAAAACGCATCGTCGTGTTTTCTTCGGCGATGGCGCAATTTATAGAGCATATAGACGATGCCAGGAGGGTGATCGACTTTGTCGACGTCGATTCCGACAAGTGGCTGCAATATGCGGACAAGAAAATCTGGCCCATGAGCTGGCTGTACCGGCGCGAGGGGAATCAATTGCTCGCTTATGAGCGCCGCTTGGCCAGCGAGTGCGATGCAGCGCTGTTTGTGTCGCAGGCAGAATCGGACTTGTTCCGGCAACTGGCGCCGGAGAGCCTGGCCAAGATCGATTTCTTCAACAATGGCGTCGACACCGACTATTTCTCGCCCGAACTCAGCCACGACAACCCCTACACCGGCAATGAAAAAATCATCGTATTTACCGGCGCCATGGACTACTGGCCCAACGTCGATGCGGTGCAATGGTTCGCCGATGAAGTCTTGCCTGCGGTCCTGAAGCAACACCCGGACACGCTGTTTTATATCGTCGGCGCCCGGCCATCCGAACAAGTCGCGGCACTGGCAAAGCTGCCCGGTGTGCGCGTGACCGGTTCGGTACCCGATGTCCGGCCCTATATGGCGCATGCCGATGTCGCCGTTGCCCCCTTGCGCATCGCGCGCGGCATACAAAACAAGGTGCTGGAAGCGATGGCCATGGCCAAGGCAGTCGTGGTTTCTCCACAGGCGCTGGAAGGCATAGACGCCCAGCCCGGTGCTGAACTGATGCTGGCGGCAGACGCTGGGCAATATGCACTCCAGGTGTTGCAGCTGCTGGCGCAAAAGAATGCGGAAATGGGCTGCGCCGCCCGGGCCAAGGTCATCGCCAGGTACAACTGGAGCGCCAACCTGTCGCGCGTGGATGCGATGCTGGAGCCGCAGCCTGCGCAGCAAATGCACCTGAATTCTTCCTATCCAACCGACTTTACTCCAGCAAAGGCTTAGTCGTGGCAACTACTGACATGGCAACAACCCAGGCCGGCTCGCCCGGCTTCCTGAAGGGATTCGTGATCGCCTGCGTCCTGATCGCCCCTTTCCTGCTGTATTTCGGCACCGCGCAATCCATAGTCTCGGTCTGGAACAGCTCCGAGACCTTCGCCCATGGCTATATCATCCTGCCTATCAGCCTGGTGCTGATCTGGTTGCGCCGGCACAGCCTGGCGCAGATGGCGCCCAGGCCGTACTGGCCGGCGCTGCTGGCCTTGCTGGCCTGCGGCTTTGCCTGGCTGCTGGCCGACCTCGGCGAGGTGCAGGTCATCAAGCAATACAGCTTTGTCGCCATGCTGCCGATTGCCGCCGTCGTGCTGCTGGGCCGCCGGATTTCCTGGGCCATGGCCTTCCCGCTGTTTTTTGTGATGCTGGCGGTGCCCTTCGGCGAAGTCTTCATTCATCCGCTGATAGAATTCACCGCCGACTTTACCGTGGCCGCCTTGCAGGCGACCGGCATCCCGGTGCTGCGCGACGGCAGCAGCTTCTCCATCCCGTCCGGTAACTGGTCCGTGGTGGAAGCCTGCAGCGGCGTGCGCTACCTGATTTCCTCGTTTACGCTGGGCTGCCTGTACGCCTACCTGACCTATCGCTCACTGCGCCGTCAGCTGGCCTTTGTCGCGCTGTCCATCATCGTCCCCATCATCGCCAACGGCATGCGCGCCTACATGATCGTGATGATAGGCCACCTGAGCGGCATGCAGTTGGCGGTCGGCGTCGACCACATCATCTATGGCTGGCTGTTCTTCGGTCTGGTGATGTTCCTCATGTTCTGGATAGGCAGCTACTGGCGCGAAAACAAGGAAGAGCCGGTCAGCGACAACGACAGCATGCAGGCCGCGCACGATGCCGAGCCGGTGGCCACCGGCAAGATACTGGCGGCGGCCGTCGCGGTCGTCATCTGCATCAGCATATGGCCAGCCTATGCGGAATACGTCAAGCGGGCCAGCTTTAATCCGGCCCCGGTGCAATTGGCGGGCTTTCGCGCCGACTGGCAGGAGGCGCCTTCGTTCACCAGCTGGCGCCCCAGCTTCCTGCCGGCCAATGCAGAACTGGACCGGGCATATCAGCATGATGCCCATAAAATCAACCTGCTGCTGAAATATTACAGGAACCAGACCCGCGATACGGCCCTGATCAGCAGCGTCAATATCATGGTGCCCGACATGGATGAAAATTGGGTCAAGACCAATTTCGCCGTGCGTGAAGAAAGCATCGCCAACCATCCATTGACGGTGCGCGAAACCCAGTTCAAGGGCCCTGCCGGACCTATAATGGTGTGGCATTGGTACTGGATCGCCGGACGTTTCACCGCCAATAATTATGTCGGCAAAGTACTGCAGACCAGAGACAAGATTTTAATGGCAGGCGACGACGGCGCCTCCATCCTGGTGTATGCGCCGTTTACCGAAAACCCGGAGGAAGCCAGGGCCGCCCTGAGAGATTTCCTGAACACCAACCTGGCCGCCATGCAGGCCACGCTGGCCGCCAACAAGAAATAGTCCGGCCGACCCATGGATCAACATCCGGCTCAACGTCCGCCGAACCATCTTCCGCTGGTAGTGCACCTGGTCTACCGGCTCGATTTTGGCGGCTTGGAGACCGTGCTGGCAGAATGCGTGAATCGCATGCCGGCGGACAAATACCGGCATGCGATAGTCTGCCTCACCGACTACACCGCGTTCTCGCAAAAAATCACCCAGCCGGGGGTGCCCATCTATGCGCTGCACAAGCCGGCCGGGCTAGGCCTGGGCACCCACCTGAAACTGTGGAAGTTGCTGCGCCAGCTGGCCCCGGCCATCCTGCATACGTATAACCTGGCGGCGATAGAATATGCCTTCACCGCGACGGTGGCGGGGGTGCCGGTGCGCATCCACGCCGAACACGGACGCGACCTCAGCGACCCGCAAGGAAAGAATCCCAAGCACAATCTGCTGCGCCGCCTGCTGATCCCGTTTATCGACTGCTATGTGCCGGTATCGCGCGACCTGAGGCAATGGCTGAAGGACGTCATCCGGGTGCCCGAGGCAAAAAACCAGTTGATCAACAACGGCGTCGATACCGGGCATTTTTGTCCGGCCAGGCCGGGCCCGGCGCTGGCCGGCCCCGCAGACGCAGCGACTGCGGGGCCGTTTGTCGTCGGCACCGTCGGCCGCATCCAGGATATCAAGAATCACCAGGGCCTGGTCGTCGCCTTCCAGCGCCTGCTGGAACTGATGCCCGGGCATAGGGCGCAGCTGCGCCTGCATATCATCGGCGACGGCCCGCTGATGCCGCAGCTGAAGGCACAGGTGGAGGCGGCCGGATTGGCCGGGCAGGTATGGCTGCCCGGTTCGCGCTCCGATATTGCCGAGCTGATGCGCGGCTTTTCCGTATTCGTGCTGCCTTCATTTGCCGAGGGCACTCCTGTTACACTGCTGGAAGCGATGTCCAGCGGTTTGCCGGTGATCGCCTCCGGCGTCGGCGGCATACCGGATGTGGTCGACGATCAGCATACGGGAATCCTGGTGACGGCGACCGACCATGCGGCAATTGCCTCGGCACTCGCACTCTATTTCCAACAACCAATCCTGACGGCCCAGCACGGCGCTGCCGGGCGGCGGCTGGTGGAACAAAATTACAGTATTGCAGCGATGCTGCAGAATTACACCAGGCTGTATGACAGCTTGTGCCAGACTAAAATTAAACCGGGAAGAGCGGAATCATGTGCGGAATAGTCGGAATTTTTGATACGCGCGGCGAGCGGGCGATAGACCGGCAAGTACTGCATCGCATGAATGAGAGCCAGCACCACCGCGGCCCGGACGAGGGCGACCTGTATCTGGAGCACGGCCTGGGCTTCGGCCACCGCCGCCTGTCGGTGATCGACGTAGCCACCGGGCAGCAACCCTTGTTCAATGCCGACCATACGGTAGGCGTGGTGTTCAATGGCGAGATCTACAATTATCTGGAGCTGATGGACGAGCTGGGCAAGCTGGGCCATGTATTCCGCACCCGCTCCGATACCGAGGTCATCGTGTATGCCTGGCAACAATGGGGCGAGGCTTGCGTCAATCACTTGCGCGGCATGTTTGCCTTTGCCCTGTGGGACCGCAGCAAGCAGCTGATGTTTTTAGGCCGCGACCACGTCGGCGTCAAACCCATGTTTTATTCCTTGTTGCCGGACGGGCACTTCGTATTCGGCTCGGAACTGAAGTCGCTGATGACCTTTCCCGCGCTGTCCCGGAAACTCAATCCCAGCGCAGTCGAAGACTACTTCGCCTACGGTTACATACCGGAACCGAAGACCATCTTCCACCAGGCCTTCAAACTCTGTCCCGGCCATACGATCACGCTGCGCGTGGGCGATACGGCCGTGCATCAAAAGAAATTCTGGGATGTGCCATTCCGCCAGGAGGCCCCTATCTCCGAACAGGACGCAGAGCATGAATTGGTAGACCGCCTGCGCGAGGCCGTGCAAAGCCAGCTGAAATCGGAAGTGCCGCTGGGCGCCTTCCTGTCCGGCGGCGTGGATTCCAGCGCGGTAGTGGCGATGATGGCGGACCAGGGCAAGGAACCGGTAAATACCTGCTCGATCTCCTTCAATGATCCTGCCTATGATGAATCCGCCTATGCCAGCCAGGTCGCCGCGCAATATAAAACCACGCACCATAGCGAAACCGTGGACACGGACGACTACGGCCTGATCGATACGCTGGCGCACCTGTATGACGAACCCTACGCCGATAGCTCGGCCATCCCCACCTACCGGGTATGCCAGCTGGCGCGCAAGCGCGTGACGGTGGCGCTGTCCGGCGACGGCGGCGATGAAAATTTTGCCGGCTACCGCCGTTACCGCTATGCGATGGGCGAACAGCGGGTACGCTCCATGCTGCCGCAGTCGCTGCGCAAACCGCTGTTCGGCATGCTGGGAAAATACTATCCCAAGGCCGACTGGGCACCGCAGGTGTTGCGCGCCAAGACCACGTTCGAGGCGCTGTCCAGGGACCTGGTGGAAGGTTACTTCCACGGCGTCTCGGTGATGCCGGACCGGGTCAGGCATCAATTATTCAGCCCCCAGTTCCGCAGCGAACTGCAGGGCTACCAGGCGATCCAAGTGATGCTGGCGCATGCCGCCAATTCACCGACCGACGATCCGCTTTCGCTGATCCAGTACCTGGACTTCAAGACCTATTTGCCGGGGGACATCCTGACCAAGGTCGACCGCGCCAGCATGGCGCATTCGCTGGAGGTCAGGGTGCCGCTGCTGGACCACAAGTTTGTGGAATGGGTGTCCGGCCTGCCGCCTTCGCTCAAACTGCACGGAGGCGAGGGCAAGTATATTTTCAAGAAGTCGCTGAAGCCGTATCTGTCCGACAACATCCTGTACCGCAAAAAAATGGGCTTTTCCATCCCGCTCGCCCAGTGGTTTCGCGGGCCTTTAAAAGACACGGTCAAGACTGCGCTTACCGGCTCCCTGCTGGCGGACACCGGTATTTTTAATATGAAGTTTCTAAAGGAAATGGTGGAGCAGCACCAGTCCGGCTTGCGCGACTATACGGCGCCGCTGTGGACATTGCTGATGTTTGCCGCGTTCCTGCAAACCTCGCTACCCGACACGCAGCCTAATCACTAGGCCTATCACCCTTGGGCACCATGCACGAGCACACTAAAAGAGAAAATAATTTCGGCATCCTGAGATTGCTGTTTGCAACGCTGGTGATAGTCTCCCATTCGCCTGAATTGATAGACGGCAACCGCTCGCGCGAGATCCTGACCCAGATATTCGGTACCCTGTCATTCGGGGAAGTCGGGGTTGACGGTTTTTTCCTGATCAGCGGATACCTGATTACCAAAAGCTTTGTCCAGCGGCAGTCCACGCTGGCCTACCTGGCCAAGCGGGTACTCAGGATAGTCCCCGGCTATCTGGCCAGCTTCTGGATTTGCGTCTTGGTCGTCGCCCCATTCGTGGGAGCGGGAAATCCCGGCCTGGAGCGCCTCGGCAGTCAAATGCAGCAGGCACTATTACTGTTACCGCCCGAGGTTCCGGGTGCGTTCCGAAGCTTGCACTACCCAGCGCTTAACGGCGCAATGTGGACCATCGCCTACGAATTCAGGTGCTATCTGGCGACCATCGCTCTCGGATTGCTGGGACTGTTCAAGCCGCGCTACCGCGCGCTACTGCTCATCCTGATCAGCGCCCTGCTACTGCTGAACGCGGCCCAGACCATGGTCGGAGCCCAAGTGATCGGCAGCCGTTTCATCGGCGATCCGGTGTACATCGTCAGGTTCGGCGCCCTCTACGGGGTAGGTATGCTTTTTTATCTTTTTCGCGATCGCATCCGGCTGACCAATGCCGGGGCGCTCATCGCCGCCGGCTTGCTGATTCCCCTGTTTTTCAACCACTATGCAGCGGAAGCCGTGTTTTCGATTTGCGGCGGCTATCTGATCTTCTGGTTTGCCTTCCAGGCTCCCGTGCTTCGCTTGAGCCACATCGTCAATCGGGCCGATATCTCCTATGGCCTGTACCTGTATGCCTGGCCACTCCAGAATCTCATCATATGGAGCAACAAGTCGCTTAATCCATGGTTGCTGTGCTGCCTCACGCTGACTGGCGCAGGCTTACTGGCCTATGCAAGCTGGATACTGGTAGAAAAACCGTCACTGCGATTCGCGCCTGGCCAGAGCGCTGCCTTGCCATCGCTAGGTGGGACTGCGCAGGAAATCAAGTGAGCTAGAAAACTGCCGGCGTAAAAAAACCCTGGAATTTCACTTCAGGAAATTCCAGGGTGATTGCCTCGTCTTTGAAAACCGCGGCGGTATTTCGGTATCAGTTATTCAGTTGCTCAGCGTCCGAAATCTTGTCCTTGTAGGAGTCAAAGATCTTTACCAGTGCGTCGCGCATCGAGTATTGCGGCGCCCAGCCCAGCTCGGACTTGGTGCTGTCTATCTTAGGCACGCGGTTTTGCACGTCCTGGTAGCCGGTGCCATAGTAGCCCTGCGCAGTCACATCCACCAGCTTTACCTTTTTGGCGGTATCGCGATACTCTGGATATTCAGCCGCCAGTTCCAGCATCATGCCGGCCAGTTCCTTGATCGAGTAGTTATTGACCGGGTTGCCGATGTTGTAGATCTTGCCGGTAGCAATACCGTCCTTGTTGGCGATGATGCGCACCAGCGCGTCGATACCGTCATCCACGTAGGTGAACGAACGTTTCTGTACGCCGCCGTCCACCAGCTGGATGTTCTCGCCGCGGACGATGTGGCCCAGGAACTGGGTCAGCACGCGGGAAGAGCCTTCTTTAGGCGTATGGATGGAATCCAGGCCGGCGCCGATCCAGTTGAAAGGACGGAACAGCGTGAAGTTCAAGCCTTCCATGCCATAGCCCCAGATCACGCGATCCATCAGCTGCTTGGAGCAGGCGTAGATCCAGCGCGATTTATTGATAGGGCCATATACCAGGTCCGAGGACTCAGGATCGAATTCCGCGTCGGAACTCATGCCATACACTTCAGAAGTGGACGGGAAAATCAGGTGTTTGCCGTATTTGGCGGCAGAGCGGACGAAAGGCAGGTTGGCTTCGAAGTCCAGTTCAAATACGCGCAAAGGCTGTTGCACATAAGTAGACGGCGTAGCGATCGCAACCAAGGGCAAAATAACATCGCATTTGCGGATATGGTATTCGATCCATTCTTTGTTGATCGTGATGTCGCCTTCAAAGAAGTGCATGCGCGGATGGCTCAGGAGGTCTCCCAAACGATCGTTTTGCATGTCCATGCCATACACTTCCCAGTCGGTAGTTTCCAGGATACGTTTGGACAGGTGATGGCCGATAAAGCCATTTACACCAAGAATAAGAATTTTTTTCATGTTATTTAACCATTAACGGGCTAGGTTGTTGACCAAGCATTATACCAATCTTTGAAGCGCATCAAGCCAATCTCCAACGGAGTAGTCGGCGCGAAATCGACCCAAGACCGGAGTTTAGCTGTATCGGCATAGGTCACGGGAACGTCACCCGGCTGCATGGGCAGGTGGGTAATATTGGCCTTGACCTGCAGGACCTTCTCCAGTGTTTCAATAAAGTCAACAACCTTCACTGGCTGGTGATTACCGATATTGAAGACCGCATGCGGAGGATGGGCCGCTGTCGCCGGTGTGGGCTTGAACAATAAGCGCACCACACCCTCAACGATATCATCAATATAGGTAAAATCGCGTTTTAGTTGCCCCTCGGCAAATACCGGGATGTTTTCGCCCTTCAGCATTTTTTGCGTAAAGCTGAAATAGGCCATATCCGGCCTGCCCCAGGGGCCGTACACGGTAAAAAAGCGCAAACCGGTGGCAGGCAGCCGATACAGGTGGCTATATGAATACGCCATCAGCTCGTTGGCCTTCTTGGTTGCGGCATACAGCGAAACCGGCTCATCGGTATGATCATCCTCGCTAAAGGGAATTTTGGCATTGGCCCCGTACACGCTGCTACTGCTGGCATACAGCAAGTGTTGCACCTTGTGGCGCTGGCTGGCCTCCAGCATATTGCCGAAAGCCACCAGGTTGGCCTGGATATAGGCAGCAGGGTTGGTCAGCGAATAGCGCACACCGGCCTGCGCCGCCAGGTGCACTACCAGAGTAGGCTGTACGCGGTCAAACAAGGCATTGACTTGTCCATTGTCGGCCAATTCCACGGTCAGGCACTCGACCCCGGCCGGCGCCAGGATAGCCTTGACCCGGTCGGTCTTCAGCTTGGGCGTGTAGTAATCATTGAAGTTGTCGCAACCGACTACGTCGTGGCCCATCTGCGCCAGGCGCGCAGCGACAAAACTGCCGACAAATCCCGCGGCCCCCGTGACTAAAATTTTGTTCTTACCAGACGTCATTGGCTTAAGCCCTTAGTTGCGCTACCGACACTACCGACAGCTTGATGGGACGATCCGCGACGAAAAGCCAGCCGGACCATAAAATTACACGCTCTTCACTACTGGCAAACCCGGCCCCCGGCGCACGCTGGTGCACCGTTCTGCATTATGCACGGCATCGCGGCAGCCGCCTACCCAATTGCCCCAAGCAGGCCAAGCGCCGCTGCAGGCACAACCGGTAAAAATTCAGGCAGGATGCAGGCAAACCAGGCCAGGGCGGACTCTGACCAGTTACCATCAGGCACAACCCATAGTGCAGTGAATGCCCGGAAGCGGAAGCCGACCAGCCATGCGCCGGGCAAGCTGGCAGCATTTGTATTTCCGTATTTTCCGTATTTTCCGTATTTTCCGCAGCAAACATTGCCGCCTGGAAATCAAATAAGTGCGCGATACCGGCAATAGACCAGTGCAAAATTATACTTTCCATTTTGCTATCGGTAAATATACAAAAAATATTAAATAACAAGGACATAGAAGTTGATTCCAAAACGTAACAGCTCTGTTAGTATCGGGAGTTCTCAGCAAAATGGCAGTCCTTATGCAGCTTGATCTTCAGGCCCGCTTATCCATGTTATGAAAAGATGAAGCTACTTACATTCAGTACCCTGTTTCCCAATGCAGAACAAGCTAATCATGGCATCTTTGTAGAAACCCGACTGCGTTACCTGATCGCCAGCGGCAAGGTGGAATCCAGGGTGGTTGCCCCTGTGCCCTGGTTTCCCTCAAAAAACCCGCGCTTCGGACACTACGCCGGTTTTGCCAGGGTACCCGCCGAAGAGCAAAGGCACGGCATCCGCATCCAGCACCCGCGCTACCCGCTGCTGCCCAAGATAGGCATGCAGGTGGCGCCGCTACTGATGGCCCATTCGGTCAAGAAAACCATAGGCCGCATCATCGACGAAGGTTTTGATTTTGACGTTATCGACGCCCATTATTTCTACCCCGACGGCGTGGCGGCGGTCATGCTGGGCAAGTACTTCAACAAGCCGGTGGTGATTACCGCACGCGGCACCGACATCAACCTGATCCCGCAGTACCGCCTGCCGCGCAAGATGATCTTGTGGGCGGCGCAAAATGCCAGGGGCATCATTACCGTCTGCAATGCATTGAAAGATGAGATGGTCAGCCTGGGCGTCGCGGCAGACAGCATCACGCCCTTGCGCAACGGCGTAGACCTGCAGCGCTTCCAGCCCATGGACCGGGCCACGGCCAGGCAGGTGCTGGGGCTGCAGCATTTCACCTTGCTGTCGGTAGGCCTGCTGGATCCGCGCAAGGGCCACGACCTGGTAATCCAGGCACTGCCGGCGCTGCCGGACGTCCGACTGCTGATCGCCGGCACCGGCCCCGACCGCAAGAAGCTCGAAGAACTTGCCTTGCAGCTGAAGGTAGCGGACCGCGTTTCCTTCCTCGGTTCGGTCCCGCAAACCGAACTCAAGACTTACTACAATGCCGCCGACGCACTGGTGCTGGCCTCCAGCCGCGAGGGCTGGGCCAACGTGCTGCTGGAATCCATGGCCTGCGGCACCCCGGTGGTCGCCAGCAATGTCTGGGGCACGCCCGAGGTAGTGGCGTCGCCGGATGCCGGGGTGCTGATGGCGCACAGGACGCCGAAGGCGCTGGTGGAAGCCGTACAGGCCTTGCGCGCCAGCTATCCGCAACACGAGGCGACGCGCCGCTATGCAGAAAATTTCAGCTGGGATGACACTACCCAGGGGCAGATACAATTATTCCAGAACATCTTAGGCGGTGGACGCTAAAGTGAAAATCCTCTACCACCACCGCACCCGCTCCCGGGACGGCCAATCGGTCCACATAGATGAAATGATCGCAGCCTTGCGTGAGCTTGGGCATGAAGTCATCGTGGTCGCGCCGGCCGGCGCCGAGCACACTTCCTTCGGTTCCGACGGCAAGTTCGTGCCATGGCTGAAACGCCACGTCCCCAAGTTCTGTTACGAATTGATGGAATTCGCGTATAGCCTGATCGCCTACCGCGACCTGGCCAGGGCGGTCAAGCTGCACCAGCCCGATTGCCTGTACGAGCGCTATAACCTGTTCCTGCCGGCCGGCATCTGGATCAAGCGCAAGTATCACCTGCCGATGTTGCTGGAAATTAATTCTCCGATTTTTGAAGAGCGTTCGCTTTATGACGGCTTGTCGCTGAAGCGCCTGGCGCGCTGGTCGCAAGCCTATACCTGGAAAGCGGCCGACTTTGTGCTGCCGGTGACCCAGGTAATGGCCGAGATCGTCCAGTCCTACGGCGTCCCCGCCGACAAGATGATGGTCATCCACAATGGCATCAACACCCGGGAATTTGAAAATGTTGCCGACAATAGCTCGGTAAAATCCTCGCTGGGCCTGAACAACAAGCTGGTGCTGGGATTTACCGGCTTCGTGCGCGACTGGCACGGGCTGGACAAGGTCATCGACATGATCGCCAAGGACCCGGCCGATTCCGGCCGGCATTTGATGGTGGTCGGCGATGGGCCGGCTCGCCAGTCGCTAGAGCAGCAGGCGAAAGCGCTGAATGTCGCCAATCGGGTCAGCTTCACCGGCATCGTCGGGCGCGAGAAAATCCCGGAATACGTGTCAGCCTTCGATATTGCCTTGCAGCCGGCGGTGGTAGCCTATGCCTCGCCGCTGAAACTGTTCGAATACCTGGCGCTGGGCAAGGCCATCGTCGCCCCGGCTCAGCCGAATATCCGGGAGTTGCTCAGCGACGAACACAATGCGATCCTGTTCGACCCGGCCCAGGCCGACGGCTTGCCGCGCGCCATAGACCGCCTGTGCGCGGATCCCACGCTGCGCAGCCATGTCAGCAAAAATGCGTCGGCCACTATAGGCGACAAGCAACTGACCTGGAAAGCCAACGCCGAGCGCGTGGTCAAATTATTTGAAAGGCTGCAATAACATGCGTGATATTGCCCTGTTCTTCTTTGTCTTCAGCCTGCTGCCCTTTGTCTTCAAGCGCCCCATCATCGGCGTGCTGATGTTTACCTGGATGAGCCTGATGAACCCGCACCGGCTCACCTACGGCGCGGCCTTCGACTTTCCCTTTGCGGCCGTGATCGTGGTGGTCACCCTGCTCAGCCTGCTGGCCTCCAAGCAGGAAAAAAAATTGCCTATTACACCGGTAGTGGTGGTCTTGTTCATCTTCATAGTCTGGATGAATCTGACCACGCTGACGGCACTGGAGCCAACCCGCGCATGGAACGAATGGAACCGGGTCATGAAGACCATGTTCCTGCTGATGGTGATCCTGATTTCCGTGAATACCAAACAAGAAATCCAGGCCCTGGCCTGGACCATAGGCCTGTCGCTGGGCTTTTGGGGCCTGAAAGGCGGCATCTTCACACTGACCAGCGGCGGCGGCAACAATGTCTATGGCCCCGAGGGAACCTATATTACCGACAATAATGCGCTTGCCATGGCATTGGTCACGGCGCTGCCCATCATCTGGTATACCCAGCTCTCGGTCAAATCCAAGATATTGCGCTATGCCCTGATCGGGCTCGCCGTCATGGCGGTTTTCTCCGCCGTGGGTTCGTATTCGCGCGGCGCCTTGCTGGGCGGCTGCTGCATGCTGATATTCTTGTGGTTGAAGAGCCGGCAAAAAATTCGCACCGGGCTCATCCTTTTGTTGATGATTCCGCTAGTCTATAGCGTCATGCCGGACAAATGGTTCAATCGCATGAATACGATCGACGATTACCAGCAGGATTCTTCCGCCCAGGGGCGTATCAATGCCTGGAAGTTTGCCACTAACGTGGCTAGCCAGAACCTGATGGGCGGAGGCTATGACTGCTTTACCCGCCCGTTATTTCTCGTGTACGCGCCGGATCCCTTAAACCATCACGCCGCCCACAGCATCTATTTCCAGGTTTTGGGTGAACACGGCTTCATCGGACTCTTCCTGTTCCTGTTGTTCATGTTCCTGGCCTGGCGTTCCGGTAGTCGGGTGATCAAACGCTGCAAGGGGCGGGAAGACTTGAAATGGGCGGCTGACCTGGCGGCGATGTGCCAGGTCAGCATTGTCGGTTTTGCCGTCGGCGGCGCCTTCCTGACTCTTGCCTATTACGATTTATTTTATGATATCGTCGGCTTGATGATTTTGCTGGAAAAACTATTATTCTCCAAGAAGCTCCAGCCAGGACAACCTGAAAACCTTGAGCCGCTCGCCAACCTGGCCGGCAGCCCAAATACATTCCAGCAATCGAAATAGCGCATGACATCCTCTCTGACAGATCGATTGACGTCCCCCCTGCTCCGCGCGATCGGCAACAGGATTGCCCCGCAGGGCAAGGGCAAGGGGCGTCTGTGCATACTGAATTACCACCGTATTCTGGAACAGGCGGATCCCATGCTGGATTCAGATCCTGACATCACCATGTTCCGCTGGCAAATGCAGGCGCTGGCCAGCTCATTCAATGTGCTGCCGCTGTACGACGCGATGATCGCGCTAAAGAATGACCGCATGCCGCCGCGCGCGGTGGCGATTACCTTTGACGACGGTTACCGCTCTACCCACGATCTGGCCCTGCCGATACTCAAAGAATTCGGCCTGCCCGCCACGGTATTTGTGACGACCGGTTACATGGATGGCAACAATATGTGGAATGACAGGATACTGGAGGCCGTGCGCCGCCTGCCTGAAGGCACGCTGGACCTGCACGACCTGGGCCTGGGCCTGCATACCGTCACCTCGCTTGCCGAGCGCAAGCACACCGCAGACAAGCTGATCGATATTGCGAAATACCTGGCCCCGGAAAAAAGGCTGGAATTGTCCCTGAAGCTGGAAAGCCTGCTCGGCGAGCATCACAGTGTCGACCTGATGCTGACCCGGGAAATGGTCCATTCCTTAGCGCAACAGGGTATAGAAGTGGGTGGCCACACGATTACTCATCCTATATTGACCAGGCTGGACGACCAGCATGCCAGGGATGAAATCGCAGGTTGCAAGGAACAGCTGGAGGCGATCATAGGCAAGCCGGTGCGCCTGTTTGCCTACCCGAACGGCAAGGTCGGCATGGACTTTGACGAGCGCCACGTACAAATGGCAAAAGCGGCGGGTTACAGCGCCGCCTTTACCACGGCGATGGGCTCGGTGAAGGCCCAGATGGATTCGCATCAGATTCCCCGCAGCCGCCCTTGGGATAATACCCCGTTTTTCTTCAAGCTCCGCCTGTTACGCTGGCTGGCAATATGAAAACAAGAACCTTCGGTATTTTATGAATAGCATGCATAAAATTTCCTCCGTCAATACCACAGGCGACCTCGTACTGGGGCAGGCATTCGTGCGCGGCCCGGGTGCCGTCACCCAGCGCAGTCCGTCCCATCAGTTCAAGACTTTCTTGAAAAAACTGGCCTACCTGAGCGGCGGCCTGGGGCTTTACCACCGCATCCGCAATCAGCGCAAGCTGACGGTTGCCATGTTTCACCGAGTCTTGCCGCGCACCGATACGCGCTGGGCGGGCGCAGACCCGGAATGGACCATGAGTACGGAAACCTTCGCCGACTGCCTGCGTTTTTTCAAGCAGCACTACCACCCGGTTTCCATGCAGCAGCTGGCGGCGGCCCAAGCCGGCACCGCGCCTTTGCCTGCCCGCAGCCTGTTGATCACTTTCGACGACGGCTGGGCCGATACCGCCGAATATGCCCAGCCCATCCTGGATCGGCTGGGTTTATCGGCGCTGGTGTTCGTAGCCGGCTCGGTAGTCGGCCAGGCGGCGCCATTTTGGCAAGAAAGTGTCTACCACCTGCTAGCGGCGCATACGGATGGCATGAGCACGCTGCGCAGGGCATTGAACCATTGCGGTATCCACATTAGCTTGCGGCAACAAGAGGCCAGGACCGAGCAAGACATTCGCGCGGTGATCGGCGAACTGGAGGACTGCGACAAAATGCTGCTGCAAGAACTGGCAAGCTTATTGCAGATAGGATCCAATGACCCTCCCGCCATGATGACGGCGGCTCAGCTTAGACAAATGTCGGCCGCCAGGCACGGCATAGGCAGTCATGGCATGACGCACCAGCCGCTGACAAAAGTAGACGACCCGGAGCGAGAAGTGGCATCGGCCAAAGCATTCCTGTCCCAGTGCCTGGGTGGGTTAGCGGTCGATACGATGTCATTTCCGCACGGCGCCTATGACAAGACAGTGGTGGCAGCATGCCGGGCCACGGGTTACCAATACCTATTTAGTAGCGACGCCTTGCTCAATGAAGTTGGCCGGGCAGGCAAAGCAAGCAAGATTTTAGGTCGCATCCATATCTCTGAACGCGCGATTACCGATGTAGAGGGTCGTTTTCATCCATTCATGCTGGCCACCTGGTTGTTTCTCAGGCCAAGCAGCACCCTCCATATGGATTAAGCCATGCAGAATCAGCGTTATACAGCGCGCGTAGTTAAACCGCTGCAACTTGAGCAAGCTGAAATGCTTGTCTGGGAACGTCTTTCGGCGACGCAGGCGCATCTTGCGTCGCCCTTCCTCAGCGTTCACTATGCGCGCGCGGCGGCCGAGTCCGGGCTGGATGCCAGGGTCTGTGTGTTATACCGGGATGGCAGCCCTTGCGGATTTTTCCCCTACCAGTTTGAGGGGCGCATCGCGGCCTGGCTGAAATCGGCAGCGCCGGTTGGCGGCGGCTTGAGCGACTATTTCGGCCTGGTCGCCGATGCCAATTTCAGGATTAGCACGTCGGAACTGCTGCGGCTTGCACAATTGAACCACTTGAATTTCTCGCACCTGGACGAATCGCAATTGCAATACGGCCTAAGCGGCGAGCGCCCGCGCACCGGCTTGCGCATCCGCTTTGATGCCGAGGCCGCCGACCGCACGCAACTCAGTTCGATGAGCCATAAATATCTGAAGGACACCGAAAGACGGGAAAGGCAATTGAGCCGCGAGATCGGCCCGGTTCACTTTGAGTTTGACAGCCAGGACCAGCGGCTGGAAAAATTGCAGCACCTGATTGCGCACAAGCGCACCCAATACCAGAGGACCGAGGTCAGCGATGCGCTGGCCGCCCCGTGGAAGTCGGCCTTGCTGCACAAGCTGCTGGACCGGAATTTCGCTACTTGCCGCGGAGTCTTGTCACATATGACAGCCGGCGATACTTGGGTAGGCAGCCATTTCGGCATCATGGGCAACGGCGTGTTGCAATACTGGTTCCCTGTCTACAATCCGGATTTGGCAAAATATGCGCCCGGCCGGCTACTGCTGCATTCCATCAGCAAAGCCACGCATGCCAACCAGGTGCATATGATAGACCGCGGTGAAGGAGATACCCCGAGCAAACGGGAGATCACTAACGAAGACCACCAATTTTACCGCGGCGCCTGGTACAACCAATCAGTCTCCACGCAACTAGCACGAAGTCTCCAGAGCATACAGTGGCGACTAGGAATTTCACAATGAATAACTCTACTAACCAACTTGCCACCGCCGTCGGTGAAGAGAACATCTACGAGATCAGCGTCATTATTCCGGCCTATAACGCCGCGCAAACCATTTTGCGCGCTATCGAATCGGTGCGTATCCAGGATATGGACTCCATCGAGATCATCGTCGTTGACGACGGCAGCTCGGACGGCACTTTCGAGTTCGTCTCCGGCCTCGTGCGCCCGGGCGAAAGCTTTCACGTGCTAAAAATGCCCGAAAACAAGGGCGTTTCGGCAGCGCGTAACATGGGCATCCGGCACGCCAAAGGAAAATTCCTGGCCTTCCTGGATGCCGACGATATCTGGCTGCCCGGTAAGTTGAAGCAGCAAATCGCCGCCATCACGCAAGATCCGCGCATCACGCTGGTTTCCTGCAATAGCAAGCTGATCTCGGAATCAGGCGAGCACCTGAAGGAAGGCCATATCAACCGCCCCCCGGTGGAAGGCGAAGAGGCCTGGAAGACCCTGCTCATCTACAATTTCCTGCCCACGCCTACCGTGATGACCTACCGTCACCTGGTGACGGAGATCGGCGGGTTCGACGAAACGCTGGCGGTCGGCGAAGACCTGGATCTGTGGATCCGGCTGGCCATGCTCGGTAAGGTGCGCGTGTTGAAGGACATCCTGATCAACTATTATGATAGTGCCGATAGCCTGATGAAAAGGCATATCTGGCAAACCCAGGCCATCGTCCAGCCCATGTTGGAGAGGCACCTGGTCAAGCAGCACAGCAAACTGTCATCCGGCGAAGTACGGCATATCCGTGGCACGCAGTCCTTTCAGATGGGTTGCAACCTGTTTTTTGCCGGTGCCTTCCTCCCCAGCATCCCGCCTTTTTTTAAGGCAGCCTATTTTGGCATCAGGCCGATCAAGAGCGCGACCTATATTCCGCGCGCCTTGGTAATGGAAGCTTTGGCACGGCTCAAAAAACAGAAGTAAACCAGTAGCATTCCGGCTTGCGCCGTTGACATGGCCGGGGATAGGTTGCGATAAATGGGCCTGTCCTGATGACGGCGAGGCGTCCTGTGCCAGCCGCAATGAAAGCCAGTATCACACGGGGCGTCCGCGCCGGACAGCAAGTCTCGCGCGCCGCCCTCAACATGATTGTTCATTTGCATGACGACATCTTAGGAGGATGCAGTGCTATCGGAAACTTCGAAAAAAATCCTGGTGTTATTGGGGCTGGCGCTCGCCGTCGCCATCCTGTTTGCCGGCGCCCCTGCCAACGGCGCGTTTGACTGGAGCGATGCGCCGCGCCACGCCTTGAACGGCGTGTTCCTGAAAGACTATGCCGCCGTCGGCCACCTGCAAAATCCTGTCGATTTTGCCTACAATTATTACGCGCAGTATCCGGCACTGACCATCCTGTTTTACCCCCCACTGTTTTATTTTATTTCGGCGCCCTTCTATGCCTTGTTCGGGGTCTCGCAAAATACCGCCCTGCTGGTGGTGGCTCTCCACTATGTCGCCTTTGCCTGGGGCAGCTGGTACCTGTTCCGCAACTGGCTGAGCGAGTGGGAGGCGGGCCTGGCAGCCTTGATATTGGTGGTCACCCCGGAAATTGCGTTCTGGGGACGCCAGGTCATGCTGGAAGTCCCGGCCTTCGCCTTCCTGGTCTGGAGCGCCGTCTTTTTTACTCGCTTCCGCCGCCAGGGCCGTCCATTATTTTTATACCTGGCCGCGGCGCTGCTGGTGCTGGCCATGTATACCAAAATTTCCACTGCCTTCCTGGCGCTCGCCTTCGCCGGCACGCTGCTGGCGGAACAGGGCCGGAGTAGCCTGCGCAACAAGCATGTCTGGATAGCGTCTGCGATTGCGCTGCTGGGCCTGATCCCGCTGCTGGTCATCACGATCAAGTTCGGCCAGGCGAATGTGCAGTCGGTCACCGGCATCAGCGACTCGCTGGCGTCCCGGAAAACCGTGGCCGGCTGGCTGTGGTACCTGAAGCAATTCCCCGGCCAGCTCGGTTGGCCGCTCGCGGTCCTGGCTGGATTGGCGGCCGCCATCGGCCTGATCCGGCGCAGCGGCGGCGGCCTGGCCCGGGCCGACCTGGTGTTCTGGCTGCTGTGGCTGCTTTGCGGCTACCTGTTTTTTTCCGCGATCGACCTGAAGGAGGCGCGCCATAGCGTATTTATCCTGCCGCCGCTGGTCTTTGCGGCGGTCTTGCTGCTCAGGCGCCTGCCCAATCCGCGCGTTGCGGTCGCCAGCCTGGCGCTGCTGGCGGCGGCAGTCGCGCTACAGACCTGGCTGTTCAGGCCGGTGGCCTATGTGCAAGGCTATGCGGCCGCGGTGGATTATGTCGCCAGGCATGCGCCGCCGAACAGCAAGGTATTATTTTCCGGCTATCGCGACGGCTCTTTCATCTTCAATATGCGCAGCCGCGAAGACCGCCGCGACCTGTCTGTCGTACGCGCCGATAAATTGCTGCTCAGCGTATCGGTCAGGCGTGAGCTGGGGGTCGGCCAGAAAGACTTGAGCGAAGCCGAGATCAATCAACGCATCAATCAACTCGGCGTGCACTATCTGGTGGTGCAACCGGGCTTCTGGAATGACCTGGAAGTCATGAAAAAGTTTGAGCATATGCTGGCCTCCGGTCAATTTGCCGAAGTCGCCCGCATTCCCACCCCGGCGAATTACGATGCGCATGAAAAGGAACTGGTCGTATACAAGAACCTGGGCGAGGTGAACGACAAGCCTGCCGCGATGGAGCTGGGCTTGCCGATTATCGGCAAGACTATCAATGCCGTGCGTTGACTGCCTGCCCGCTCTCGATACTGGCGAATTCGTGTAAAATCCCGTCAAAATTAATTAATTTGCAAGTAAACACCATAAACCATCCATGACTCCCGACACCCCGTCCTCGCCCCCTCTTTTCGTAGACCTGGATGGCACCCTCATCAAGACCGATCTATTAGTGGAAAGCACGCTGCTCTTGCTGAAACAGGCGCCGTGGATGATTTTTTCCCTGCCGCTCTGGTTATTGCGCGGCAAGGGCTACCTGAAGGCGCGCGTTGCAGAACGGGTCAGCCTGGAAGCCGACAGCTTGCCGCTGCAAAACGATTTCGTCGCCTATCTGCACCAGCAGCACGCAGCGGGCCGCGAGATCCATCTGGCGACCGCCTCCGATATCAAGCTGGCGCAGCCGGTGGCGGACCGCTTAGGCATATTCCGCAGCGTATTGGCCAGCGACGGCGCGCGCAATTTGCGTAGCGAAGCCAAACTGCAGGCCATCCAGCAATTGACGAATGGCAGTCCCTTTGATTATGCCGGCAATGCCAAGGCCGATTTCCCGGTCTGGTCCAGCGCGCGCCAGGCGATCGTCGTGAATCCCGGCGCCGGGGTAGAGAGCGGCGCCAGGAAACGCAGCGAGGTCGCCCAGGTATTTGACGACCGGCCGCCGCTGTGGCGGGTCTGGGTGAAACAGACCAGGCTGTATCAATGGATGAAGAACCTGCTGATCGGCGTTCCGTTATTGACCGCCCATGCCTTCAACGCCGGCAGCCTGGTGGCCGTGCTGCAGGCCTTCCTCGCCTTCGGCCTGGTCGCATCGGCCACCTATCTGCTGAATGACTTGCTGGACCTGGCCAGCGACAGGCGCCATCCGCGCAAGTGCCGCCGCCCGTTTGCAGCGGGCAACCTGGGCATAGTGCCCGGCTGCGTGGGCATGCTGCTGATGCTGGCCGCCGGGCTGGCCATCGCCGCCAGCATCTCGCCGCTGTTCCTGCTGTCGCTGCTGGGCTATCTCGCCATTACCTTGTCCTATTCGCTGTATTTCAAAAGCTACGTGCTGATCGACGTGCTGCTGCTGGCCTCGCTGTACACGGTGCGCATCATCGCCGGCGCCATCGCGATACAGGTCGACGTCTCCTCGTGGCTGCTGGCATTTTCGATGTTCACCTTCCTCAGCCTGGCGCTGGTGAAAAGGTCGTCGGAACTGGTCGCCATGGAAAAGCTGGAGCGCACCGGCGCCAAGGGCCGCGACTACCAGTTGGGCGACAACCAGATCATCAGCAGCATGGGCACCGCGGCCGGCTATCTCGCAGTCCTGGTATTAGCCCTGTTTGTGGATAATGCCGCCATGCAAAATCACTACGACCATCCGCGCAGGCTATGGCTGCTATGCCCTTTGATGCTGTACTGGGTTTCGCGGCTATGGATCAAGACGTCACGCGGTGAGATGGAAGATGACCCGCTGGTCTTCAGCCTGAAAGACAGAGCGAGCTGGCTGGTGGTGTTAGGGATGATCGCAGTGACGCTGGCATCCATCTAGCAATTCAGCTGCATGCAAGAGACACTGCAAACCATGGGACGGCGGCTTGGCTTACACCGGCAGGCGACGGCTATCGCCGCCCCGCTCTACGACGACGAGATGTGTCTGGCGATATCGCGCACGATCTTCTTGTTGTCGTGCCGCGCAACCCAGCCTATCTCTGTCGCCTCTCTGGTAGACAGCGTGTGCTTCAACCCCAGCATCAGCAATTGCTCGCGGGCGAGCAGGCGATAGCCCAGTATCCGGGACAAGAATTGTATCGGCGCCAGGGGAACATGCAGGCGTCGGATCTTGGATAGTGCGAGCTCGTCCTGTATTTCGTCGACCCATTGCTCTATCGAGAGCGGCCCCGGCGCCGCCGCATTAAATTTGCCGGTCGCACGAGTATTGACGATACAGACGATCAGGCCGGCGACATCTTCCACATGCACCATATGCACTTGATGGCGCCCTGAGCCCGGATAAATCACCATGCCGAAGCGCTGCATATGCTGCACAAAGCCCCTGAACAAACCTTCGCGCCCTATCCCGCCAATAATGCAAGGAATCACCGTCGCCGTGGGATTGCTCAAGCCATCGACAAATTTTTGCGCACTCAATTTCGAAATACTATATACGCCCTGCCCCCGCATCGGACTCGCCGGGCTGTACTCTTCCGCACCATTTTGCAAATACATCATACTGGTGCCTACATGCACGAAATGGGTGGAAGTATCGGCGTAACGCTGACACAAATTACGTGTAGCCACGACATTGTTTTTTTCAAAGTAGGCATCCCGGGCCAGCAGTGGCAGGTCGCCGGAAACATACTGGACGGCGGCGCAGTGCACCAGCGCGTCGACATCGGGAAGAGCCGCGCAAAATGCCGCATCGGACAGATCGCCGACATAGTCCAGCTCCCCCACGCGATCGGTCGTAACAAGCTGGTGCCCCGCATCCTTGAGCTGCTTCGCGCATTCGCGCCCCAGGAATCCTGCGGCGCCTGTGAGTAGGATTTTCATAGGCAGATCAAGACCTTGCCATCAGGATGACGCCAGCAATGATCAAGAACAAGCTGAGCAGTTTTTGCATGCTGATCACTTCACCAAACAGATACCAGGCGGCAATCGCATTCACTACATAACCTATCGACAGCATGGGATAGGCCACACTCACCTCAACTTTTGACAATGCCACAATCCAGATCGCAACGCTGAATACATAGCAAGCCAGGCCGGCGACGATAAAAGGCTCAAATGCCACGCGCATCAGGGTTTGCAAATAGTGTCCGTCGCTGAGGGATATCTGCCCAATCGAATTGGTTCCTCCCTTGAGAAATAGCTGGGCAGCGGCGTTCAGTAGCACGCCGGTCAAAATATAAATGAAGTTAATTAAACTCATACACCTATCCTTGCTGGGACAAAACCTGCCAGAGTAAAAATATTGCCTGGCTCTATAGAAAAATGCCGGAAATGAAGGGAACGCTTGCCGTTTTCTTGCGCACGGCTTGTCGCCCTATGCGCAACCACTTTGCCAGCGCTCTCGGAAATGCTAATTAATAAACAACGAAATTTTTGATTGTAGCCGTTTCGCCGTATCAGGTGCGATGTTTTTAAGGCGGAGAGGGAGACAGAACAATCCACGCAGGGAATCGGCCAACCGTTTATCTGGGAGACGCAATTCGCTTGCCCATTGCCGCATTTTGCCATATCTAAATTACCGCAAATACAACATCAATTGAGCCCAAGCCGCCTGTATGGGGTAACTGCAGTGCGCATCTGGGCTTGGGTTTTGCAGTGTTGATGTAAAATTAACTGTACACTAGCACTCTCTGGTAAATTTTCACCCAAATTAAGTTGCGATGGCTTGCTAGGCAAAAGCGGGGCCTGACGCGTTTGGCATTTAATTGACGGAAATAATTGTGGCAAGCTTGCCGCTACGGATTTAAGATGCTTGCACGAGCAAGGTCCTCTAGGCGGCATGTTCCATATCCTGCGCAGTTCCGAGCGCTGAGCGTTGCGCGCCGCATTACGACCGGATTTAGCCGGGGGATAGAGCGCCCGTTGCTGTTGCCAAGACCAAGGCCGCATTGAAAAATAGTCACCGTCCTTCCGCACATATATACAGCAGCTTGCAAGCCCGATAATGCAATATCAGGTGCCGGGAGCGGAGGATGAAAAACCAGCTGTTGTTGCCGTACCTGTATCACATTTAGTCCGTTCAGCATCGCACAGTGTTTATCCGGATTCAGTCTGGAAGCAAAATGCAGCAGCTGATGTTTAGAATGCTTGGCCAATCTCCTGAGACCACCGATTGAGTTCATTTAGAAAAAAGTTTGGCATCCAGTTCTTCGCTTCCAATAGCGTAACAATAACCACTTTCTTGATGTCGCTAGTGTTATCGCGCCTATTGTCGCCCAAAGAGATTGGCATCTTTTCCATCACCGCGGTACTGGTCGGTTTCACTCATGTCTTCCGGGATTTTGGCGTATCGTCTTACATCAAAAGACAAAAAGTATTGACGGACGAGGTGCTGCGGGCATCGATAGGGGTATTGTTCACGTCTTCATGGATCCTTGCCGCGATACTGTATCTTTCCGCCGATTACTGGGCCGCCTTCTTCAAGCAACCCGGCATCAGCCAAATCATGCATGTGCAGGCGATAGGTTTTGTCCTCATCCCATTTGGAAGTATTTCGCAAGCAGTGCTTGCCCGAAATATGGACATCAGGAATACAACGATAGTTTCATCCATCTCCGTGCTTGTCTATGGGACATCATGCATAGTCCTGGCCTATCTCGGCTACAGCTATATGA
Organism: Pseudomonadota bacterium; assembly: GCA_040390485.1. Lineage (GTDB taxonomy): Bacteria > Pseudomonadota > Gammaproteobacteria > Burkholderiales > Burkholderiaceae_D > Undibacterium. Next base: position 34,321 of record JAZJYH010000065.1, on the reverse strand, counting down.
GCATGGCATGGGCAAACTTGTTAAACATCATCATTTCAGGCATAGGCTACAGCGTGCTTAGCCCAAAAAACCTGCCCAGGTTGCCGTCATTCAAGGGCTGGGGCAGCGTCGCGCATTTTGGCGTCGGGGCAATGCTGGCGTCCACCCTAAGGGCAATCGATACTGCATTACCTGACATTATCCTGGGAAAAATAAGCGGTCCCCACAATGTAGGCATTTTCAGCCGCGGCAATTCGACGGTCAATATTTTCAATAGTCTGACCAGTCCGACAGTCAATTACTTTGCGCTGCCGTATCTGGCCAAAACGCATCACGGCGGGGAAGACGTCGGCTCGCACGTCGGCCGGTCAGTGGCCTATTTATCGGGCATTTTATGGCCGGCGTTGATCGTGATGGCTTTGCTGGCAAAGGAAGTCATGGAAGTCCTGTATGGCGCGGCCTGGATAGAGAGCGCTACGATCGTCCCCTGGCTATGCGTCTGCGCCGCCATTCAGATCAGCTTTATGGTTTTGCCGCAGGCCCTAATGGCATTAAACAAACCCTATCTGAGCGCACTGCCGCTAGGCTTGGTAGTCACGGTGAAAATTGCCGTGGGCGTAACGACTTTCGATGGCAACCTGGTTTCTTTCGCTCGCGCGGTGGCGGTTGCGGAGCTCTCGGCCATTCCTATCTATCTTTTACTTTTGGACCGCTACGTAGGCTTGAAGGTCACAGACTGGTTCAGGTCGATTATTGGCAGCCTGAAATTATGTGCCTTTGTATTGCTTCAGGTTATATTATTGAGGTTCGCACTGGATTCCATTGTACAACCTCTGGTCCGCATCTTGCTGGCCGCCATATGGATAACTCCAGGCTGGCTGGCCGCGATCTTTTTATTCAATCATCCTTTGAAAAGCGAGGTACAGACCATGTGGGGCTTTATTAAATCTCGCTTGGGCAGCCTGGCAATCGGGAGGAAAGGATGATGCTGGGCACCTCCAAGGCACGACGCATCATTATTTACGGGGCGGTATCTTCGGCAAGGCCGAAAACTGGTCTTTTGCCCACATTGAAAAGCCACATCAAAACCCTGCTTGTCGGCGGCAGGGACACCTTGCTGTGGAGGTTGGGCTCATCCAGGCATTTTGATTATCGTAATTATTTAACGGCTAGCGTATTCAATCGCGGCGACGAGGCAATCACCGCGGCAACACGCAAGCAATTATTGCACATAGACCCGGATATAGAATTTATCGATGTCGACTGGGGCAACTTGGACGCTGCCGTGCGCAAGGAAACCGTACGCGGGATAGATTTGATCGTCATTGCGGGCAGCGGCTACATCGCCCTTGATGGCCAAGGAAAATTATCCGACAGGATAAACCAGGATCTGCAGGCGCTCAGCAACACTGATGCGCCTATGGTGTTATATGGCGTCGGCGTCAACCAACTCCTGGAGTCCCGGATGGCCGGCGAAGAATTGACGCTGAATCCAGCGAGTGTACCAAGCCTGCGCAGCATCCTGGCACGGGCATCGCTCACGGGTGTCAGGGATCAGGCAACGCAAGACTTGCTGAAGCAATTTTCGGATAAACCTGTCACATTGACCGGCGATCCCGCGCTTTATTTCAGTGAAGTGCAAGCTATCGCCAATGATGGCAAGCCTGGGGCAAAAGCGCAGCCAGTCGTGGGAATCAACTTTGCGCTGCATGGCCCGATGGCGAATGCACGCTTCAAGCGCAATTTGCGCGCCTACGTAGAGGCTTTGAAGAGGCTGCAACTGCTTAGCGGATGCCGGTTCGTCTATTTTGTCCACTTTGGCACTGAACTCATCATCCCCAGACTTCTTGCCGCGAGCGGCATCAGGACCGAGATCGTTTGCGGTAACCCGGATACGCTGGCGCAAGGCTATAGCAAACTCAGCCTGCACATAGGTGAGATGTTGCATTCCAATATACTGGCAATGAGCTCAGGGACGCCGACGATCGCGCTCGCCTACGACATCAAGCATATCGGCTTCTTTAAATTGTTGAATATTGAACACAATTGTTTCTCCAGCGTAGAATTTGCTCCCGACCTCATTATCAATATGGCGCTGGAAATACTGAAAACCGAAGCGACGATACGTGAGAGGATACGGGAGCGGCGGGAAGTACTTGAAAAGGGGGCCAATCAATTTATCGAAAGCTGCGCTTTACTGACAAGCGACGCCGATCCGGTCAAGGTAAAGTATTCATGAAGCGGTACCTGCTGTGCCGACCACCGACTCGGCTCCAGGCAAGCGGGACCATCGACACCCAAAGATGACACAAAAGTCTTGTCGCTCCAGGCGGCTCAGGAAATGCAAATAAACGCGGCGCCGACCACATAAAAATTTGCAGCGGCTTTCTACCTGACGGCCGTCGGTGAATAGCAAGAGCCGGCTCAAAAAATCGTCGAGCAGAAAAGATAGCCCGCAGACCTCAGGACACCATTTGACTTTGACGGCAAATTGACTCACCATAGACGGCAAAGAAAAAGTTACAATAACTTACAGTAATTGCTTATTAAATAACAATATATTCTGCTCTTTCGCCTGTCCTCACTCTTACCCTCCGCCTGATTTATCCAGGATCGCCGGCGATTTTTCCGGGCATGGGTGAGTCTGTGAGTCCGGGCAAAAAAAGCACCCATGCAGCAATATTCCAGCAATCGGGCGCGCTAGGGCGCCAGCTACTGATGCAGAGGGATCTCCCAAGAAAACCTTGCTTGCGACCTAATCACTTCACTCCACTATAACCTCCCGAAAAAATCAGAACATGATTAGCCTCGATCTCGTAATCCCAACGTACAACCGTCCAGACTTGTTGGCACTGACGCTTAACAGCGTAGCGCAAGCGAGTGTGCCCGCAGATATGGCGCTACGTGTGATTGTGGCAGACAACAACTCTACTCCCGAGAGACAGGAAGCCAATAAAGCGGCCATTGCAAAATCCCCACTGAGCAATATCGTCTATTTGTCGGAAAGGCGTCAGGGAAGGTCCTGGGCGCTCAATACCGGCATTCAGGAGAGCTCAGCAGATTATGTTGGATTCATCGACGACGACGAAAAAATGGACGTGAACTGGCTGGAGGTTATTGCAGTCTACCTGCGGGAAGCCAGGATCGATTACATAGGCGGTCCGTGCAAGCCAGACTGGGCAGCGCAGGCTCCGAACTGGCTGCCGGTCCATGTGGGGAAATATCGCGGCGTGCTAGGCTGGATAGAACAGAGCCCGACCGCCCGGCCTTTTGACGACTTCGATGGCAACCTGTGCGGCGGAAATTGCGTCATACGCCGTAGCGCCCTGCTGGAAGTGGGCGGCTTTTCAACGATGGTCGGCCGCTCATCCAACAACCTGATGGTGGGCGAGGACGACGAGCTTCAGCGTAAGCTGCGGGCGAACGGCAAGCTCGGCATGTACGATCCCGCGCTCATCATCTACCACCTTATTCCCATTCAACGCATGACTCGCAAATATCACATCCGCTGGGCATTCTGGTCCGGCGTCAGTAATGGCGTGCGCCTGAACTGGTTGCCGTCGGAGCCGGTGGCGTCATTATTCGGACTGCCGCGCTACCGCTTCGGTCAAGGTGCGTATGGCCTGCTGCTATGGTTGCGCAGGCTGTTATCGGTAAAGGATAGGGCCCAGGCGGAGGGCTTTGCCGGTTTGCTCGATACGGTATATCTGTGTGGTACCATCTACGGCAAACACTTCTTTAACCGAACCAAGGAAGCATCTAAAACCTGACCCTGCAGCAGCTCAGGCTTTTGACTTTCACGTCAACCCTTGACGCGGTAACCTGGCATTCTACTCTCTATGCAAAGCGGCGGCAGCAGCTCAACGCTGGCCGCGACGGCCTTTGCAGGCTGCGCCTGGATATTCTACGAAGGAAAGTGCAATGACGGTGTTGCGAAAAATAACTAGCTGGTTTTCCGGCCGGGCCGAAGCGTCCACCGACAGCGAGCACCGGGCAAAGCCGGCCCGCGGCTTGCGGATCGGCTGGGTTATTTCCAATGACCGGGCGTGGGCGTCCAGTCGTTTGCAGGGCTACCTGATCCATGAATGGCTGCTTGCGCATGGCCACTCATCGCAAATCCTCCTGGAAAATTTCAACGCGATTCCATCCGTATGGTCCAAGGAATTCTTCCGCTCAGCGCTTCGGCTTAGCCGGAGCGACTGCGACATTATCGTTTTTGAAAACGGCGAATGGCCGACGGCTCAGCTGGCGCGCGTGTGGCGCCGCCTCGGCAAGCGCGCGGTGGGCGTGCGTTGCGACCTGGTTCCCGGCGCCTTCGATGAAACCTACGATGCCACGATTGTACCCACGGAAGAGCTTCGGCAAGCCTTGAGCATACAAAGGGCAATAGTCATTGAAGATAGCGTCGAAGTCAGGGAAGACCAATTCAAGCATAGCTACGCGCAAGCGTCGCGGCTGCGGGTCGTGTGGCTAGGCCACCAGGATTATGAAAGCTATATCACGGGCCTGATTGCGAAGCTGAGCACAAATCCGGCGATCAGCGGGCGATTCGACTTCGAGCTCATTTCCAAAGGTGATTTCGCGACGCGGCAGTGGTCTGAGCAGACGGTCGCGGCCGACATCCTTGACTGCGATATCGCACTCATCGCAATTCCTCAGGGCCCGTGGTTTCAAACCAAATCAACCAATAGGCTGGCGCTGATGATGGCCTTGGGAATGCCGACCGTTGCGACCCTGATTCCATCCTACATACGCCTTGCAAAGAACGGGGGAAACGGCCTGTTTGTCGCCGCCGACGAAGAGATTGCAGATTGCCTGCTCGAATTACAAGATGATGCGCTGCGAGAGGTGCTGGGAACGAATGCCAGGCGCACCGTCCTTGGCCAATTCGGCATGGAACGGATAGGCCCGCAATGGCTCGATGCCTTGGAAGCCACGATGCGCTCCGAACGTGCACCGTATCCTCGAAAAATTCATTGGCTGATTTTCGCAAAGATGCTTTATTTGGCAAGTTTTTGGCGCGCCGGCAATGGGCAACGCGGAACTGCCCGGCATGATCATATCGCGTGACGAGAGAGTCTAGCGGCGCGCAACGCCTGTCCTGCCTAAACACAAATTACTAGTTCGACCAAACAGCAAACCACCGGCTGCAATCAATATACGGCCGGTGGGTTCAGTTCCTCCATGGAGGACTAGGCAAATTTAGGGACGCGGAATAATGGCAAACTGCGGTCCGGTGGAGTAATCCGGTTTTACCGATCGCGCCATGAAAATCTTCCAGGCATCGGCACCTGCCGCAGCACTCGACTTCGCACCGTAAGCCAATGCCGGCTGCATATTGGATGGAAAACCGGTATTGGAGGATGAATACCCGACCATCTCACCCAATTTAAGATTCAGTAGCGTAGCCATGGCCGGAGAATTGCAAACAAGCGAAGTGAGTGCAGAGGTTTCGGTCGCCTGATAGGCTTCGGTAACCGTCTTGTAATACGTGGTACTCGTGCCCGAATCCTTGATGTTCAAGTTATAGATGGCCCCGTCTATCCAGCAGAATCCGGGCGCGGTCATTCTGCTGATGGCAAATTTTGCCTTCCAGTCAAGCAAGGCATTCGCCTTGGAAAACCCGAGCTCGGCGATATGGCCAATTGCCGACGTAAAGAAGTCGTCCTGCCAGGGTGCCAGGCCTTTACCGTCGTTATACTCAAACACATAGCCGTTCACAATTACTCCGAGCAGGTTCGCGTTTGGGTTATTCGTGTATTGCGCGTTATACCAGTCGAGGTTGTTGTTTAAGAATCCTAAAAACTGATTTTTTAAAGGATCGGAATCCGGCGTGATATAGGCAACTTCGCCTAAAGTACGCATGTCCCATGCTTGGCCCCTGACCTGGTCCTCGATGAACAGGCCTTTCTCATAGCCCCTGTACTCTCCAGCGAAGTGAACCATATTGTACATGGCCCAAAATTGCAATTCCTCTAGATAGTAGTAGTCGCCTGTCAGAATATACGGCAAATACGCAAAACCCGGTTCATGTGCCAAGTCTTCGGAGTTCGGGTTGCCGCTAGTGGCTGGTGCCGGTAATAGCTCGCTCTTATTCGTTACCGGATTAAGGGTATTGGTTCGAGCATTGTTTGTGGCATAAGGGTAATCCTTGATGCTGATGGGCTTGTCGGTATTTTTATCCCTGTAATGGATCGACCAGCTTCCCGCCAAATCGGCAGTGCCCAAAGTGACATCTCTAGCGCGCTGATCCATGCTTAACAAGTACACGGTTGCCCAGCCCGGCAGCAGTGCCATGTCGGGACGGCCTCCGGTTTGGCCCATGTATTTTTCCGCTACCCCATTGCCCATGGGTTCAGTGACGGCGCCGGAAAATTGCGCAGCCAGGCCATTGAGCGCAGATTGCGGGATCGAAAAACTTTGATCGTAATTAGGTACCGCCTTGGAAGCGATTAAATAGGCCGTGTTTTCCTGGATATTGACCAGTGGCGCGCTTCCCCACCAAAAAGTTTTGCGCCAGCGCGCATGATGGTAGTGAGGAAGGGCGGATTTTGTGTAGACAGTTTGCCCACCGACCGATACCTGGGCGTCATAAGTGAAATCCTGCGGATTAGGCTCGTAGGCCCAGGCATTTTCCAGCGTAACGTCTACCTTCGCCTTATTCAAACCAGTATAGGAACGAATCGCAAAACGCGCCGTCAGGTGGGGATGCGCGACTCCCTGTGCATTTTTCAGCGGCGCCGATACCAGCCATTCATTGACCAGGGGGCCCGCCAGCCAAGCCTTAGGCTGTCCGTTTCGCAGCAGGGATTCTGCGGAAGCCGTATACAGCTGCCCATTCAGAGTAACGTTGACACCGGCGGTAAAGCCGGCCGCCAGCAAGGCCGCAGGAGTAGCGCCGGCCGCCGGCGTCACAGCAGAGGCCGCCTTGATCAAGGTGATCGCCAGCGTCTGGTTGTATGGCAATTCCGTGAGCATAGAGGAAATAATCGCATGGCGTACCGAACCATCCGCATGCTTTGCCTTCACATCGACCTGCAAAGGCACCACGGTGCCGTCGCTGAGCTTGCCATACAAAGTATTGGCATTAGGCAAATCGCCTTGGGCGAAAATATGGCCGAAGGTCAATGGCACATTGGTTTGCGTCCTGGATACCGTGTCAGTATTTTGTATCCTGACATTGGTAATCGCCACGTCTCCGGCATTGAGCGGAGGCGTCACCACAGAGGGCACCACGACCGGTGGAGTGACGACAGGAGGCGTCACTGTCGGCGGGAAGCCGGCAGCCTGGACAGACGATACGCCGGCATCTCCGCCACCTCCACCACCACAAGCAAGTAATAAAATTGTTATTGAACAAACTGACAAAGCGTTCACCGTTTTAGTAATGCTAAATGGGAAAGTGGATTTCATATCTGTCGTCACCGGAAGAGAACCAATAATACTTAAAGGAACTTGAGCATACATTGCTCAGCATCATCAATGTCTACAATTCTTACAAATTGTAAACATTGCGCCGAGTAGAACTGATACGCATGACAACAAAACACAGCTTAGTTCTTTATCGGCGATAAGCACATGTATTTCTGACATGAAGTCTATTGGGAAAAGTAAATTAATAGGCAAGTAATGCCCGTAGCGAGACCTGCCGAGTATCTGGCCGGAAAGAGGAAAAGGAGGGAATATTTACTGCAAACAATTTACAGTATGTCATCGGCGCAGGTGGCAATGGGCACGGTCCACGCCGGATGGAGGAAGATGACTATACGCAATATTTGCCTTGCCGCGTCACCGGTCAAGCCAACGCGAAGCAGCGACGGCCGGTAGCAAGCGCGCGGAAGCTGCCCCCACAAACTGATCGCAGTCAAACCAGCACTTCCAGCGCCGCCGGATGCCCGAGGAAGGCCGTAGGACTGGCCGTCAAGCCGTAAGCGCCCGACTGGAACACGACGATCAGGTCGCCGATATCGGCGTGCGCCAGGGCCATCTGGTCGGCCAGTATGTCCAGCGGCGTGCAGAGCGGGCCGACCACTGTGGCCATACCGGCTTCGCCCGCGGTGCCAGTATGGCCCGCCATCTTGTTGCCGACCGCGACCGGATAATTCTTGCGTATCACCTGGCCGAAATTGCCGGACGCCGCCAGATGGTGGTGCAGGCCGCCGTCGGTGACCAGGAATAATTCGCCGCGCGAGCGCTTGACGTCGATCACGCGCGACACATAGATGCCGGCCTCGCCCACCAGGTAGCGGCCGAGCTCCAGCGCCACCCTGGCTTGCGGCAGTTCGGACTGGATGCGCGGCAGGCTCTGATGCAGGTGCGCCGCGATCGGCGCCACGTCCAGCGCCTGCTCGCCGGGAAAATACGGGATGCCGAAGCCGCCGCCTATATTCAGCGAACGCACCGCCTGCGGTGCGTCCTGTGCCAGGCGCAGGGCCAGCTCAAAAGTCTTTTGCTGGGCCTCGATGATCGCTGCGGCTTTCAGGCTCTGCGAGCCGCTGAAGATATGGAAGCCATGGAAATCCAGCCCCATGCTGCCGATGCGCTTCAGCACCGCGGGCAGCAGTTCGGCATCGAGGCCGAAAGGCTTGGGGCCGCCGCCCATTTTCATGCCCGAGGATTTCAGCTCGAAATCCGGATTAACCCTGAGCACGACGGCCGGCCTGATGCCGCTCGCCGCGCCTATGCGGTCCAGCCGCTCCAGTTCGGTGAGCGACTCCACATGGATGACGATGCCGGCCGCCACCGCCTGGCTGAGCTCGGCTTCGGTTTTACCGGGGCCGGCAAAGCTGATGCACGCCGGCGGCATCGTGCTGTCCAGCGCCGTTTTCATTTCGCCGGCCGAAGCCACGTCCAGGCCGTCCACCAGGCCCGCCATGTGCTGTACCAGGGCCGGCATGGGGTTGGCCTTGACCGAGTAGTGCAGCGCCAGTTGCGGCGGCAGCAGGCGGCGCAGGGTTTCCACGCGCGCGCTCAGCAGGCTCCTGTCATAGGCGTAAAAAGGCGTGCGGCCCACTCTTTGCGCCAGCCGCGTCAGCGGCATGCCGCCTATTTGCAGGCAGTCGTCGACAATCTGGAACTGGGTCTGGGCCGCGTGCGCAGGTTTGCTCATAGTCATTTTCGGTGAGGTTCAAACAGCTCGGCAAAACGCATTTGCAAGGCCTTGCGATCAATTTTTCCATTCGGGTTGCGCGGCAAGCCGGAGGCGTCAAGCTGTATATGCGCCGGCACCATATACGCCGGCAGGCGGCGCTGGCATTCCCGGCGCAGCGCGTCGGCATCCAGGCCGCCGTCCTGCTTGATCACCACCACGATCGCTTGTCCCAGTTGCGGATGGGGCACGCCTATCGCGGCCAGTTCGCTGAGCGCGCTCATGCCGGGCAAGGCATAGATCACCTCTTCCACCTCGGTCGGGCTGATGCGATAGCCCGACACCTTGATCATGTCGTCGGCGCGCCCGATGAAATACAAATAACCCTCTTCATCCATCCTGACCGTATCGCCGGACCACACGGCGATTTCCGGGAAGGGCAAGCCGCTCAATGCCGGCGGCAGCGGCTTGAAGCGTTGCGCGGTTTTCTGGACGTCGTTCCAATAACCGAGCGCCACCAGCGCCCCGCGGTGCACCAGTTCGCCGGGTTCGTTGACGGCGCACGGGGTGCCGTCCGGCCTAAGCACGAGGATCTCGGCATTTGGGATCGCCCGACCCATGGAGTCCGGCCTGGTGTCCAGCTGCGAAGGCGGCAGGTAAGTCGAGCGAAAGGCTTCGGTCAATCCATACATCAAAACCACCTGGGCCGCCGGCAATGCCGCGCGCAGCGCTTGCAGCGTAGGCAGCGGCATCGCGCCGCCCGAATTGGTCAGGTAGCGCAGGCTGCAATCGGCCGGCCAGTTTTGCTGTGCCAGCTGCATCCACAGCGGCGGCACGGCGGCGAGCCCGGTAATCCGTTCAGCGCTGACCAGCTGCACGATGTCGCGCGGCAGCAGGTAATTCATCAGCACTGCCGTCGCGCCGCTATGGAATGCGGTGGTCAGCTGGCTCAGGCCGTAGTCGAAGCTCAGCGGCAACACCGCCAGTATCCTGTCCTGCGGCGTGTTGGCCAGGTAGCCGGCCACGCTCTTGGCGCCGGCCAGCAAATTCCTGTGCGACAGCACTACACCCTTGGGCTTGCCGGTGCTGCCCGAGGTGTACAGGATAGCCGCCATATCGCTGTCTATGCAGCGGTGCGGCTGCGGCGTGGCGTTTGCTTGCAGGCAGTCTTCCCAGCGCACTATCTTGCAGCCCGCCGTGGCCTGCAGCGCCAGCAGGGCAGCCGAATCCGGTTTGCTGCCGACCACGATCACGGTCCGCAATGCGCCACAGGCAGGCAACACCGCCGCCAGGGCCGCCAGCCGGTCGGCGGAGGTGACCAGTACGCTGACGCTGCAGTCGTCCAGGATATACGCGACCTGGTCCGCTTTCAGCAAGGGGTTCACCGGCACAAATACGGCGCCGGCAGCCGAGGCGCCAAACAGGGCGACCACGGTCTCCAGGCGTTTTTCCAGGTAGACGGCGACCCGCTCGCAGCGCCCTATGCCCTCACTTAGCAAGGCCGCGGCCAGCGCGCCGACCTGGCCCTGCAGTTCGGCATAGCTCAGGCGCTGGGCCTGGTAGCACAGCGCTTCCGCCGCCGGCGTCCGCTCGGCCGCTTGCAGTATCAATTCATGCACGAGGTCGGTCATAGATTTTTCCGGGGCTAGCGGCCGGCAGTATCCGCTGCTACGCTCATTTGATGGAGTGCCTGTTCATCAGGTCGTACAAGGTGGGGCGGCTGATGCCCAGCAATTCCGCCGCCTTGGCGATATTGCCGTCGACCCTGGCCAGCGCCTTGACCACGGCCTTGTACTCGGCGTCTTCGCGTATCTGGCGCAAATTGATCGGCTCTTCCTCACTGGGCGCCGACGACAGTCCCAGGTCCTCGGCGACGATTTGCGGGCCGTCTGCCATGATCACCGCGCGCTTGATGCAATTCTCCATTTCGCGCACATTGCCCGGCCAGGGATAGCTCTCTATCATGGCCAGCGCATCCTGGCTGAAATTCAGGCCGGGGCGCCCTTCCTTGGCATTGAACTTGTTCTTGAAGTGATGCGCCAGCAAGGCCGGGTCGCCGGTGCGCTCGCCCAGCGGCGGGATATTGATGACGATTTCGCTCAGGCGGTAGTACAAATCCTCGCGGAAACGGCCGGTGGTGGTCAACTCTTTCAGGTTTTGATGGGTCGCGCAGACGATGCGCACGTCGACCGGGATTTCCTTGTGCCCGCCGATGCGCTCTATCACCCTTTCCTGCAAAAACCGCAGCAGCTTGGCTTGCAGCGCCATCGGCAAGTCGCCGACCTCATCCAGGAAAAACGTGCCTTCATGGGCCAGCTCTATCTTGCCCATATTCTGTTTGACGGCGCCGGTGAAGGCGCCCTTTTCATAGCCGAACAGCTCGCTCTCCAGCAGGTTCTCGGGAATGGCCGCGCAATTGATCGCCATGAAGCGCTTGTCCTGGCGCGGGCTGAGCTGGTGCAAGGCCCTGGCCAATACTTCCTTGCCGGTGCCGCTGCTGCCCAGCAGCATCACCGAAGCCGAAGACGGCGCCACCTTTTCCACGTTGCGGCACACTTTCAGCATGCCGGGATCGCGCGTGATCACGCCCGACATCGGCGAAGCCGCCTGGGTCTGCAGCATGCGCCGGTTTTCCTGTTGCAGCGTATGCAGGAAGAAGGCGCGTTCTATGACCAGCCCCAGCATTTCAGGGTCACAAGGTTTTTGATGGAAATCATAGGCGCCCATGCTGATCGCTTTCACGGCATTGGCCCTTTCCTGGTTGCCGGACAGGACGATCAATTTGGTATCGGGCGCCATCGACAGCACCTGCTGCAAGATCGCCAGTCCCTCGGTCGCGCCATCGGGATCGGGCGGCAGGCCCAGGTCCATGGTAATCACCGCCGGTTCGTGGCGGCGCACTTGCGCCAGCGCGCTTTCCCGGTCGCCGGCGACCAGCACCTCGTAGGCGTCCAGGCTCCAGCGCAATTGTTTTTGCAGACCCAGATCGTCTTCGATGATTAATAACTTCTTTTTTTCCTGGCTCACGGTGTGACCTTTTGCGGTTAATTTCTTAGGACAGCGTGCTCATCCTTGCCATGCAGGGGCAAGGTGATGATGAAACTGGTGCCCAATGAGGGGCGGCTGCTCACCTCAAGCTTGCCACCCAGTTCCTGAATATACTCCTTGGTCTCGAACACGCCTATGCCCATGCCGGCCAGCTTGGTCGATTCGAACGGGCTGAACAATTTGTCGCGGATGAATTCCTCGCTCATGCCGACCCCGGTATCGCGGATTTCTATGACCGCCTGATTCAAGTGTTTTTTCAGCAAAATACTGACCTTGCCGTCCCTCGGCGTCGCCTCCACCGCATTCTGGATGATGTGCCCTATCACCCGCTCCAGGCGCTCCCAGTTGGCGACCACCGCCACGCTGGAATGCGCGATTTCCAGCACCGGCTTGGGTTCATACGGCGACTTCGACTCCACGGCCTGGTGCAGTAATTCATCCAGCAGCAGCGACTCGGATTTTTCCACATCAAAACCGCGCGCCAGCTTCTGCAGCAAGACCTTCATTTTTTGCACAGAATTGTCTATCGTGTCGACCATGTCCTTCTGGAACTCCGGATTGTCCTTGTGCTTTTCCGCGTTGGCCAGCAACAGCGACAACTGGGCCACCAGGTTTTTCAGGTCGTGCACCATGAAGGTGGACATGCGGTTAAACGACTCAAACTGCCGCGCCACCATCAAGGCATTGGCGGACTCTTGCTGCGCCAGGTAGCTGGCGGCCTGGCTGGCGGCAATCTTTAACAGGTCCAGCACTTCCCAGTTCAATTCTATCCTGCTCCTGGCCTGCTCCAGGACGATAAAGCCGAACAGACGTCCCTGGAACATGAGCGGCAACACCAGCCAGCCGCGCACCACACTCAGCAGCCAGGCAGGAATGCGCAAGCCGTCATATTTGTCTGGATAGATCTGGCAATCCTGCAGGTCGATGACCCATTGCTTCGCTTCCAGGAAGCTGCAGAACGGACTATTCAGCGGCTCCGCCTGCGCGCTCGACTCTTCCATGTTCCACTGCGCGACCGGCTCGCAATTACCCGACTCCCTCAGGATGAACAACATGCCGCCGGGGCTTTCGACCAGCGCCGCTACCGCCTGTATCGCGCGCTCGCCGAGGCCGGGGCCGCTGCCGGACAGGATGCGGGTAAAGCGTATCCACTCTTCCCTGTAGTCGTAATTGTAATTGTAAAAATGCTTGCTAATGAAGACTTTCAGCCAGGAGCGCACCGAGCCTGAAAACAGCAAGATCAACAACACGATAGCGGCGCCGAACAAGAAGGCAACTTGCAGTACCGAGCCCCAGTCGCCGCCAAAAAACCGCAGGTAATAGCCGGCGGCGGCCATCATCAACAAATAGATGGCCGATCCGAACAGGGTGGCGGAATGGAACAGGATGCGGCGCGACACCAGTATCCCCATCGACCATTTCGGGTTCCTGGCCAGCGATATCGCCAGCAGGGGCACCGTCAGCGCATCCACCAGACCGCGCGCGGCCCAGATCTCCAGATTAATCACCCTGAACAGCATGGCGTCGCTATACAGGTAAAAGTCATACACGAACAAGCCGGCTATGCCCAGGCAGGCGAACTTGATGCTCCAGCGCCCCTTTTCAGAGGTGCTCCTGAACAGCTGCTCCACCAAGAGCATGCCTATCACCGCCAGCGCCACGCGCCCCAGGGTATTGACGACGCCGAACCAGGCCGCCGACGACAGGGCCGGAAAGCTGACGTAGACGGTGGCCAGCAGCAGTACCGCCAGGAAGGCGATGATCGCCAGCGCATACGCCCTGATCTTGGGGGAGGTTGCCGTATCGGCCTGTTCCCCGGGCCGCAACAGCATCAGCAGGAAAATGATCCAGCTCGCCCCGCGGGCGACTTCCAGCACGTTGGCCAGCAGGCCGGGAGCCAGGCCGAAGGCCGCGTGCAAGGCCAGGGCCGCAGCCCATAACACCGAGAGCGAACTGGCGACCGTCAGCGACACCCAATGCAGGCGTCCGCGCCATTTGCTAAACAGCATGGCGGACAGCAGGAAATACGCCAGCGCCGCCAGCGCATAGCTGAGGGAGGCAATGCCGTTCAGCATAGCGCAGTTGCCGGTGTGCGCCCCGCTGCTAGTGATCCAGGCACAGGAATCATCGGGCGCCTTTGCCGAGCAGGACCACCTGCACGGTCTCTATCAGGATCAGGGCATCCAGGAACAGGCTGTTATTCTTGACGTAGTACAAATCGTATTGCAGCTTTTGCACGGAATCCTCTACCGATGCGCCATACGCATACCGGACCTGGGCCATGCCGGTAATGCCCGGCTTGATGCTATGCCGCATATTGTAGAAAGGCACTTCCTTGCAGAGTTGGTCGACGAAGAAGGGGCGCTCGGGCCGCGGGCCGACAAAGCTCATCTCCCCCTTCAGCACATTAATTATTTGCGGCAATTCGTCTATGCGCAGCTTTCGTATCACTTTGCCTATCCTGGTCACACGCGGATCATTGCTGGTAGCCCATTGCGGCCTGCCCGATTTTTCCGCGTCGCTGCCCATGCTGCGAAACTTCAGCACCATATAGGTACGGCCGTTCTTGCCCACCCTTTCCTGCTTGTACAGGATGGGGCCCTGGTCCTCGATAAAGATCAGCAAGGCGGTGAGCAGCATGATGGGCAGCGTGATGGCAAAGATCAGCGCGCTGACCAGCAAGTCGAAGGTCTGCTTGCCGAATCGGCGCAGGAAGCTTTGGTTGAAACCATCGCCAAACACCAGCCAGCCCGGCTGCAGCGATTCCACCCGTATCTGGCAGGCTTCGCGCTCAATGAAAGTGGCGGCGTCTATCACTTTCACTCCGATCAATTTGCAATCCAGTAATTCTTGCAAGGGAAATTGCCCGCCTCGCCGGTTTTGCACCGATACCACGATTTCCCCTACGTTCAGGCGGCGCACCATGTCGGCCAGGTTTTCGGTTTGCGGTATCAGTGCAGTCTCCGGGACCTTGCATTCCTCGCCGGCCAAGGCCACGAAGCCGACCACATCATATTGATGATAGGCAATATTATTCATCGCCAGTTCGCGGCACTCGCGCGCCAGCGCGCCGCTACCCAAAAACAGGATGCGCGACTTGAGCAGTCCGACTTCGGAAAATTTAAAAATCAAACCCCTGGCGGCCAGTATCATCACGGCGGCGAAGATCATCACCAAGCCCAGGATGCCGCGGCCGAAATATAATTCCGGCAGCAGGTAAAACACCAGCGTGACAATGCCGAAACCCAGCGCAAAAGAAGGCATCAGGCGCAGGAAGGTATTCCTCAGGCCCTCACGGTAATTGATCTGATACATGCCGAGTGCGCTCATGCTGAACACGATGGAAGCGGCAAAAGCCACCGCCGACAGCAGGAAGTTATCGGCTTGGGGCAAGTAAAGAGAATGCCTGTCAAAAAAACGTATCATCGCGCCCAGGTAAACTGCGGCCACTGCAACAGCAAATTCAACAAGAAGCAAAACAGCCGTAATCCGTGAAACATGGTGATTGGCGATCCGCAAAATCAATTCTCCAAATAACTGAAAACAGCAAAATTGTTCAATAAAAAAACATCATCGGAGGATACTACATTCCAATAAGACACTAAACCTATTTCAGCCCATAATCACGCTTTATCCCCGTAGATGTAGGCGGTATTGACACAGCGGCGGCTGCCTTATTCCAGGTTTATTGCCACATGACAATTCCATCGCAAAAAGCCTCGCATCTGAACCTGTTGCCTAATACTTGCCGTAAAGAATTTATCGTTATGCAATATACTGACAGCGCGTATTTTTGTGGGCGCATATTGCCGGGAACCGGCCCAGCCCATCCACTGTGCAGAACCATGCGGGTGCGCGCAAATGTGCTCTGCAGAATGTCAGACCCAGCATACCAGCCTGCATACCTTGCGTCTGCGCAATATTCCATGCTGTCAGGCAGCAAGAGGAGAAAAGCATGAATTTAGAAGCCGCATTGTCGGATTGGAGCAACTTGCTAGGTGCACAGCAGGTGCTGGATGCGCAAGCCGCCCAGCAGGCGTATGGCGCCGATACCAATGGCATCTCGCGCCTCCTGTCGGGAGCGCTGCATATCCTGGATAGCGGCTTGTTGCCCGAGGTGATGCGCATCGCCAGCCGCCACGGCGTGCCGGTCTACCCCATCAGCACCGGCAAAAACTGGGGCTACGGCAGTGCCTTGCCGGCACGCGATGCCTGCATGATCCTGGACCTGTCGCGACTGACAAAAATCCTGCATTTCGACGCAGAGCTCGGCGTCGTGACCCTGGAGCCCGGCGTCACCCAGGGCTTGCTGGCCGATTTCCTGGACAATGGCGGGCATGATTTCCTGGTGCCGGTCACCGGCGCCGGCCCCACCTGCAGCCTGGTCGGGAATGCGCTGGAAAGGGGCTATGGGATCACCCCGTACACCGATCATTTCGCCGCGGTGACCGATCTGGAAGCGGTATTGGCGGATGGCTCCCTGTATCGCACGGCGCTGCGCGAAGCCGGCGGCGAGGACTTGGCCAGGCTATTCAAGGGCGGCATAGGCCCGGCTTCCACCGGCCTGTTTACCCAAAGCGGTTTTGGTGTGGTGACCCGGATGTCGATCGCCTTGGCCCGCCGGCCGGAATGCATCAAGGCTTGCCTGTTCAGCCTGAAAGACGACAGCTTGCTGGAAACCGCGGTGGTGCGCATACGCGGCATACTGGCCAGGCTGCCCGGCATTGTCGGCGGCATCAACTTGATGAATCAGCACCGGGTGCTGGCCATGTCTGCCCCCTTCCCGCACGACAGGCTGGATGCCGACGGCATGATACCCGCTGCGGTGATACAGGAGCTGGGCAAGCAATACCAGATTTTCCCCTGGACCGGTTTCGGCACCCTGTACGGCAGCAAGCGGGTGGTCGCCGCGGCGCAAAAAGAGATCCGTGCGGCCTTGTCCGGAGTTGCCAGCCGGCTACTATTTATCAGCCCGGAGCGCGCCGGCACCCTGGCCACCGTTGCCGGCTATATCCCCGGCGCGAGCGGTGAAAGGCTGGCCAGGACCGTCAACACGCTGGCCAAGTCTTTGCAGTTAGTGGCCGGACGCCCTAACGAAACTGCCTTGCCGCTGGCCTATTGGCGCAATCCCACTCCCCCCACCGGCACTTGGCGCAATCCGGCGGCGGATGGCTGCGGCCTGGTCTGGTATGCGCCGCTGGTTCCGATGCGGCCGACGGCCATACGCAATTATGTGGAGATGGTCAAACAAGTGACCCGCCAGCACGGCATAGAGCCGCTGATGACGCTCACCTCCATCAGCGACCGGGTATTTGACAGCACGGTTCCCATCATCTTCGAAAAACAAAACCCGGCCGCCCAAATGGCTGCCGATCATTGCTACCGCGAGCTATTGGAAAGCGGACGCCAGCTCGGCTATTTTCCCTACCGGGTGGGGATACACTCGATGCAGCATCTTGCTTCCTTGCAAGATCACGCCCATCAATTCCATAGCAGACTCAAGAACCATCTTGATCCTGCCGGCATCCTGGCGCCGGGCCGGTATAGCTGAACAGCTGAAAAATCACGAGCAAAACATGCCGGCCCGACATGACCGGCAAGCGGGAACTTGCTGCCATAAATACACTGTAAAAAACTTCGTTATGGCTTGTCGATTTTTTTTACACAGCGAATAATATTACGCTGTGCGCAACTTGTTTTCAGTAGAGAAATCTTTATTTTATTGTTTAATTTCAATGACTTACTTGTTTGTAAAGATTGCTGGCACGCTAAGTGCTTTATACGTTGGCAAGAGGCTCTCTCGGAGTCGTCTAAAGCGAATTAAAACTTTACTCCTAGGAGAAACAAATGAATTTCTTGAAAAAAGCATTTATAGGCGCAGTGGCCGCACTGGCGTTGGCTAGTTCCGCACAAGCCACCAACACTAACGCCGGCGGCGTCGTCTGGGATCCAGATTACAATGCAGGAACAGAGTCAGACTTTATCTCCCAGTTTGCGTTTACTCAGTGGTTCACTACTTCCGCAACGGCGATAGACACATTGACGTTCGGCGGCGCAGCCAGCATCGGCAGCGTTCTGAGCACACTCGGCGGCGCGGGTTCAACCGGTTACTACCTGCAAGGTGCAGGCCTGGTTAATCGTATTAACGATGCTAGCAACAACATCGCTGCCGGTTTCGGCACTGCCGGTTCCTTCTGCCCAGGCTGCCAATTGACTTATGCATTCGGCGGCATCGGACTGAACAAAGACAGTTCCTTTGATCTGACAAACGCTTGGGCACGCCTGTATGTCGATACCACGACTGTAGCCGGCACTCCGGTGAACAGCCAGGCTTCTGCCAATAATTATGTGGACGGTCAAGTATGGCTGGACCTGAAATTCACAGATTTGCAATTCCTGTCCGGCGGCGTTCAATTCGGCTATGTTGGCGGTAATTTTGACATCATCGGCGGCTCGGCTGCAACCAGCTTCAATCCAGGTAAATTGTCCTACGGCGGCAGCACACAATTCCTGAGCCTGGCTGACGCTTACTCCAAAGGCGGCAATGGCCAAGCCCTGGGCAATAGCGTCCCAGAACCAGGTTCCATGGCTCTGGTAGGTTTGGGCTTGCTGGCTGCCGGCGCGCTGCGTCGTCGTCAAGCATCAAAATAATTAGCTAGGGTTCACCCAGCTTCTAGGAGGGCCCTGCAATGCAGGGCCTTTTTTGTATTTAGCATGACAATTTAGGGCCATCGCCTGAAACGGGAGCGGAACTTGCCGCCATCATTGCAAAGCGAATGCGTATGCGCCAATCACACTTCGCACTATCTAGTTGAAAATGCTTATGGCAAGATGTCTTAAAATTGGTTGATGATGAGCAATAATCAAAACACGAAGCTTGCCTCTATTCGTTGCAAGATTCGCACAATTTTCGCCCTACATTCGTATAATAATGATATTGGTATTTATCCTGTCTTGAGGCTAGCTTTTTCCTCCTTCAGTGCGCAAGATCACTACCTGTCTCCGGAGAGAATATGGCGAAGAATCGACTCATAAAAGACGCTCGCAAGCTGGTGCACCAGACCATCCGAAAAGTCATCAGCTTCCTGCCGAAGACCGGCAAATTTGCCGTATATCGTTCATTCGTGGAATGCAACCCGGCGCCGAACGAGCGCCTGATATTGAAAATCGCCGAGACCAGGGAAGAACTCGAAGCCTGTTTCGCTTTGCTGCACGACGCCTATGTCGGCAGCGGCTTCATGAAACCGGATCCGTCCGGCATGCGGGTCACCCTGTATCATGCTCTGCCGACGACCACTACCCTGTGCGCAAAGTATGACGGCCAGGTGGTCGGCACCTTGTCGCTGATCAGGGAGAGCGCCCTTGGCTTCCCGCTACAAAAGATCTTTGACCTGACCGAGGTGCACAAGCACGAAGGCAATATTGCCGAGGTGTCTGCCTTGGCGGTACACCGGAAATTCCGCAAGACCGGCGGCAGCATCCTGTTTCCGCTGATGAAGTTCATGTATGAATACTGCACTACTTTTTTCGACACCCGACACCTGGTCATCGCGGTCAACCCCTATCATATAGAGATGTACGAGTCGCTATTGTTCTTCAAGCGGCTGACGGCCAATCCGGTGGAGAGCTATGATTTTGTCAATGGCGCACCGGCGGTAGGCGCCTGGCTGGATCTCAAGTTCGCACCTGAGATCATGAAGAAGCACTATGCATCCAAGCCGCCGCAACGCAATCTGTACGCTTATTTCACACAGGTAAGATTGCCCAACATCAAACTCCCGGAGCGGCGTTATTACACCACCAATGATCCTGTGCTGACGCCGGATTTACTCGATCATTTCTTCAATAAGCGCACCAAGGGTTTTGCCAATTTGAGCGAGCGCGAGAAAGTGTTGCTGCACACCATCTATGACATTGTCGAATATATACCCGTACTGCCTGCGCTAACGACCAAGAGCCTGGAAGTGCACGTCAGGCGGCATGAGCGTTATTCGATGAAGTGCCCGGGGCAATTGACCTTGCAGGTGGTCAACAATGGGCAGGAAAACATAGACATAGACGTCATCGAGGTGTCCCTGGAAGGCTTCCAGGCGCGAGCGTTGAAACCGATACCCTTGCAAGTCTCGCTGAACGCCACGGTGTGGCTGGGCAGGACCGAAATTTCGCATTTACAGGTGGAAGCGGTGCGCGACATAGGCAAGGGTTTTTACGGTTTCCACCTGGGCCAGGCGGATGCCATCTGGAAAACCTTTGTGAATGCCATCTACTCCGGCACCACGCACAGGGACTTGATCGAGCCGCAGCGCTTTGTTGCCGAGGTGAAATTGGCCTAGGGCAATTTGTTACAGACCTTGCATATTGTTGCGTGCCAAACAGAACGTATCGGTGTCAACTCCTGCAATAATGACGAACCGAATTTCTACCGCCACTCACAAACGGGGGAAGTTTTCCAGCGTTTGCACCAGGAAGTGATGGTGGATTTTTTTTGTCGTTTTTAGACTATTGCCCAGCCTGCGTTTTTTTGCCGGGGAAAATTAGTCGTCATCGGGGTTGAAACTAGTGATAAAGAAAGGCATATCCAGCCTGAGAAAACATGCGCATACAGCGTTAAGAAAGCTGTCCGGCGCGCTGCCGCGGTCGAAAAAATTTTCCGTTTATCGTTCTTTCGCGCGCTGCGATCCAGCGCCAAACAAGCACCTGGTCCTGAAGATTGCCGAGACCAAGGAAGAATTGGAAGCCTGCTTTGCGCTGTTGCATGACGCCTATGTCAGCAGCGGCTTTATGCATCCCGACCCGTCCGGGATGCGTGTCACGCCCTACCATGCACTGCCCACCACCACCACCCTGTGCGCCAAATTCAACGGCGAAGTGGTCGGCACCCTGTCGCTGATCAGGGAAAATTCGATGGGCTTTCCCTTGCAACACGTATTCGACCTGACCGAGGTGCGCAAGCATGAAGGCAATATCGCCGAGGTCTCGGCGCTGGCCGTGCACAAGAGGTTTCGCAAGACCGGCGGCAGCATCCTGTTTCCGCTGATGAAGTTCATGTATGAATACTGCACTACTTTTTTCGATACCCGGCACCTGGTCATTGCGGTCAACCCGAATCACATAGAGATGTATGAGTCGCTGCTGTTCTTCAAGCGGCTGACGGCACAGCCGGTCAAGAATTATGATTTTGTGAATGGCGCGCCGGCGGTAGGCGCCTGGCTGGATCTCAAATACATACCGGAGATCATGAAAAAGCACTATGCATCCAAGCCTGCCCACAGGAACCTGCATGCCTATTTCATGCTGCTGAAGCTGCCGAATATCAAGCTGCCGCAACGCCGTTATTACACCACCAACGATCCGGTATTGACCCCTGACTTGCTCGACCATTTTTTCAGTGCGCGCACCAGGGTCTTTGCCAATCTGAGCGAGCGCCAGAAACTACTACTGCACTCGATCTACGACATACCGGAGTATCTGCACGTGCTGCCGACTTTGACCAGCAGCAGGCCGCATGCCCCGATACGCCGCCACGAAAGATTTTCGATGCGCTGTCCCGGCCAACTTACCATCAGGGCGGACGACGGCGCACTCAGGAAAATAGATATAGATGTAGTCCAGGTTTCCACGTCCGGCTTCCTGGCCAGCATCAGCGCGCCTATCCCGCTGCAAATCCTGGGCAATGTGATGGTTAAACTGGGCAAGGCAGATATCTCGTATCTACAGGTAGAGGCGGTGCGCAGCATAGGCAAGGATTTTTACGGATTTACCCTCGGCACCCAGGATACCAACTGGAAGACCTTCGTCTCAGCCCTGTACCAGGGCAGCACCCACCGGGATCTGCAGAACGCCGGCAGCTTCCTGTAAGCCGGCGCCGGCATTGCGCTGGCCGTCCACAAGCTAGCGCATCACGACCGCCGAAGGCTCGGCCACGCTGCGCTGGAATGCATGGCGCGCCTTTCCATACCGGCTGCCTATCTTCTTCACGTAATCGATGGTCTCCAGATAAGGCGGCACGCCGCGGTACTTCTCTACCGCTCTTTCGCCGGCATTGTAGGCCGCAGCGACCAGCTGCACGTTCCCCTTGAAATACGCCAGCAGCCATTGCAGGTAGGCGATGCCGCCCTTGATATTCTCTTCCGCGTCGAAGGTGTCCTTGACGCGGAAACGCTGGGCGGTTTCGGGGGTCAGCTGCATCAGTCCCTGCGCATTTTTCGGCGAGACCGCCTTCACATTGAAACCCGACTCCACCGATATCACCGCCAGCACCAGGTTCGGATCTATCCGGTAGCGCGGCGCCAGCTTGTCCACCAGCTTGATAATCGCTTTTGGGTAACTGCTGACCGGAATAGGCTCTTTTTGCTGTTCCACGACGACCACGTCTTCCAGCAGACAGGCCGGCAGGGACAGCACCTGGGAAGGAACGAACTGGGTCAATTCCCTGGCCTGCGCATGCCCCTGCTCCGCAGCGACCTGGAATAATTGGGCGGCGATTTCATCGTTCCTGGGGACGCCGCGGCCATTCGCATACATCCAGCCCAGGGCGTATTGGGCATCAGCGTAACCCAATTTTGCAGCCATGCAATACAGCTCCACCGCCCGGGCATAGTCCCTGGGCACACCTTCCGCATGCTCGTATTGCCGGGCCTGCGCCGTCAATGCCAGCGATTCGCCGAGCAGGTCGTCACTGCCGGCGGCCGACGCTGCAGCGCTGCCGGTGCATGCCGCCAGCGTCGCCAGGAAAAACATGAAGCCGGCGAGGGATTTCAAATAATGGGGACTTGCCACGTTTCACCTCTTGCTCGAGTCTATGGACAGATAAATTGGAGCATTAGCCCAGCGGGCCGCCGAAACAGGTTTTGTCAGACTGTCCAAGATACTGCAATTTTTTACCGATGACATACGCGCGATGGAATACCGCTCAATCCTCTTTCTTCGGCGACAAGAAGGCCTTATGGAATAAGTGGCGCGCCAGCAACCAGGGTGGCATGCGCAACCAGTTCGCGCGTATATACAGCATTAACCTGGAGGCCGCCGTCCAGCGATCGTCGCAGCTGGGGTGATGCGGCAGCAAGGCGCGGGTAAATAGTTGATCCATCAACTTCAGCAGCCAGGGGCCGGGGCGGCCACGGCCCGCGGCCTGCAGCGCCTCTGCAGGTACCGGCGCATGCAGCAGCAGGACCGCATACCTCAGCGCATAGAACAAGGGGCGCTCCAGTTCCAGTTGCTGGGCCCGCTCGGTCAGGGTGGGCCAAAACCCCGGCGTTGCGCCGTAATATTGCAATAGGCCATGAATATCGACCAGGTCCCTGAGCCCATTGTCGTACTCGCCATCGTGAAATAGATGTACCGCGCTGTGCAGCACCATGTCGGCCGGAGAAAATACCAGGACATCGCCGTCCTCGTCCGCGGGCTTGGCAGCGGCCAGCAATTTCACGGAGTCCGGATGGATGGACGCGGTGGCCGGCAGGATGGCATGATGCACGTCAATCACGGTCATCCGCTTGGCGTGTTCCATCGGCGGTATTTCGTGCATCCAGTTGCGGTAGTAGCGCTGATCATACTCATCGAGATGGGTCGCATGCCAGCCATGCATCATCAGGCTGGCTTCGGCATCTCCCAGGCGTTCTTTGGGAACGATGATATCTATATCGGAGAATATCCGCCCCCTTGCATGCGGCAGTTTGGCCAGCACGTAGGCTGCGCCTTTCAGCACCACCAGCGGCAGCTCCGCCTCGTGTATGGCTTGCCGTATGAAGCCGATTTCCCACAGCACTGCCTGGGTATGCCGCTGCGCCAGGGAGCAGGACCATTCGAGATGGCGCAGCGCCTGTTCAGGTATCGTGTGCAGCAAGTCCCGGTCCGCCAATACATAGTACAGGCTGGACAGCAAGTTGGATTTCCAGGCTTGCCGTATCAGCAAATCCCATTGGCGCAGGTCAAGCACGTGCAGGCTGTGCGGCGCGCGAAATGCCTGGAGTACGAGTTCGCGCTGGTTCATGGTGACGAGGACGGCACAGGCAAGGCGGCGAATGTCTGTATCGCCTCATCCAGAGAACTGTAAGTAAAGTCATAGGCGACCGATTTGTCGATCACCCCGGCCAAGGCTTCAAAACCGCGCAAGCCGAGCAGGCTATAGTTGAAGGCATTGTCGGCGACCCGCATAAAGGCGCGCGATTGTGAGATGGGCTCCAGTTGCGTCGCCGCACCCGCCTGGTATTTGGGAAAGACTATCCAGGCCGGCTTGACCGTTTCAGCAACCCGGGCCAGACTGTCGCCGGGCGGCTTCATCAGCGCCACGGTGCCCTTCAGGGTATCGTCCACCCTGCGGCTCAGCACGGCGGACGGGATGTAGTGCTGCACGATGTCGATCGAGGCATTTTTCAGGCTGACCGGGCGCGGCAGCGGTATGATCTGGCCGTCGCTCAGGCGTATCAGGGTCAGTTCATCCGACAGCAAACGCCAGCCCTTATGGATCAGGGTGGCGCACAGGGTGCTCTTGCCCGAGCCGGGCGGGGCCGGCAGTATGACGGCGTGGCCGTCCCTCTCCATCACCGCGGCATGTATCATCAAATAGCTGTGCATATTATTCGAGATACACCAGTTCATGCCCCATTCCAGCATAGGGAAGGCCTGGTCGTAAGGCAGCGGCTTAAAGGGGGTGACGCCGTCCAGCTCGAAGATCGCCTGTTGCCGGAACCATCTTCTCAGGTTGCGCGGAGGATTGAGGGTGACGTGGAAATCGGCGAATTCTTCCTGCGCCAGCGGATAGTCTGCGTAGACCAGGCGTATGCCCTCTATCACGCTGGGTATGGTGGTCTGGATCGCCATGACCAGGGGGCCGAAGCGGAGGAACAAGCCCTTCTTGAGCCTGGCTTCAAGTTCGGCGAATCTAAGTGAGGAAACAGTCAATCAGGCACGCTCGATCAAGGCTAATGAACCCAGGTCTGCCAGCAAGGCGTCGATTTGCTCGGTGACATCCTGATCGGCATCGAGCTGCCAATCAATGGGCAATTTGTCTAGCAGGCCTGCAGCGTCCATGGGCGCCTGTTGCAGCTTCAGTAAAATCTGGCCGGCAACATAGCCTAGCAAATGGGAATTTCCAGAACGGGGATTGTATACCACATACTCATCGCCCCAGTTACGGATAGCGGAACTGTCTGCAATCGCTCGCCACTTCATGCTTGGTTCATCATCTCAAAGGAATTCCGGGCCTTGCAAACTGCTGCGCTCTCAATCCCAGGTGCCGCGGAGATAATTCATGACCTCATCGACCGACCAAGGTTTAGCTCCGCTGGAGGGCGTATATTGCTTGGTAGTGGTAATTTCCCTGCATATGGCCTGAATCGTAGACAAGGGCAAAAATTGCGCCTTGTGAGTCGCATTATTCAAGTAGGCCGCCACAATGAACTTACCGAAGCCGGTCGGATCGGAAACCACATTTTTTTTACCGTTGATGACGTCGCCCAGGGACGCACCCTGGAAAGATGAAAAATCAGTATATGTCGCAGAAGACCCAGGGAAACAGGCAGAAAAAGAAGCGTTTTTCTTAGTCCCCTGCCAGCCTTCGTCGCAATTGTCTTGCCAGTATGACGGCGGGCAGCCGGAAGTGACGCTAGTCGCAGGACCGTGTCCACTGGTATTGCCTGAACAATAAACTGAAGGGGCAACCTTGATCGTGCAACCGAGAGCAGGCCGGCTGGCCAAAGTCACCAGAACGCCAGACGCAGCCAAACCGGATTTGGTAAAACGGCGACGTGACTCGCCGGCAAAAGCGGCTTTTTCAACCAGCTGCTGCGGCGGGTGCTTTTCATTCTCGTCGTGTTGCTGCTGTTCAATAGTCATGACGCTCTCCATCCCTGCATTTTATTTTCGCCAAGAAATGTTTTAGTCAACAATTCTCTATTTTTTTGCGATTCTTAATCTAGCAGTAAGCAAGATATATTCCACTTTTTCGTGCTTGATAATATGCGTTAATTATCAATGACTTACAGATTTTGAGCAAGAAAAAAATTTGCCGGACGTCATTTTCTTAAAAAAGCGTAAAAATTTCCGACAATAAAAAGTTGCTAAAAATAAAATAATAAGACTGGCAACACATTGACGGGCGAGTCACTCTCCTGCAAGCGAAATTTTTCTTGTTACAAATATATCAGCGGCAATCAATTCATAAAACCCCATCTCTTCGTATTATAGGCAATACCTGCCTTGATTAACGCAAATTTCAGTTAAATCCCGGCGGATAAGCAGCGAGCACAGCATGCCTCCCACACCACCTGGTTCGGGTATGATGCTGTTGGAATAATTATTTCGTCCGGCACCGGCCAGCCCAAGTGCCCGGTCGGGGCGCCTGCCTACATTGAAGACCCGCATTATCTGGATAGCCTATGCAAGCGATAGAAGAGTTAAAAAATATTTTGGCCACCACCTTGAACCTGGGGCAGCAAAAAGCCAGCCTGGACGCCGATACGGTGCTGCTTGGCGGCATGGCTGAACTGGACTCGATGGCCGTCGTCAATGTGATCGCGGCGATGGAAGAGAATTTCGGCATCACGATCAATGATGATGAAATCAATGGCCGGACTTTCGAGACCCTGGGCAGCCTGGCGGCCTTCGTCGAAGGCAAACTAGGACAATGAGGACAAGCGGCCAGGCAGTTGCCGAAGCATTTTTCCTGGAGACCGACAACGGCCAGCGCTTTTGCCTGTATTACCCTGCCAATCCTGAACTATTGTGCAAGGGCGCCATCATTTACGTCCATCCCTTTGCCGAAGAAATGAACAAATCCCGCCGCATGGCGGCGCTGCAATCTCGGGCGTTGGCGGCAGCCGGATATGCGGTCCTGCAAATGGATTTGTACGGCTGCGGCGACAGTGCGGGGGATTTCAAGGATGCCCGCTGGGAAACCTGGAAAGACGATATACACCGGGCCCAGCATTGGCTGATGATGCGCAGCGACGATCCCATCTCGCTGTGGGGCTTGCGCCTGGGCGCCTTGCTGGCGCTCGATTTCGCGCGCGATGCCCGCTCCGACCTGGATAAAATCGTCTTATGGCAACCGGTATTCAATGGTGCGCAGTACCTGAACCAGTTTTTCAGGTTGCTGCTGGCCAATGACATGATCGCCGGCGCCGAACAGAAAAGCGGCGGCACCCAGGGCGTGCGCCAGGCCTTGCTGGCCGGCGACAAGCTGGAAATCGCCGGCTATGAAATTGGTGCGGAACTGGTGGCGACGATAGACCAGCTGGATATCAAGCTGTGGACGCCGCCCGCAAGCCCCGTCTACTGGCTGGAAAATGTCCATCCGGACAATCCCGTCTTGTCGCCGGCGCGAAAAACCCTGGCCGACGCATGGATGCAAAAAGGCGCCAGCCTGTGGATAGACCTAGTCTGCGGGCCGCCATTCTGGACCACCCAGGAAACCGTCGATGCGCCGGAGTGGATCAGCACTACCGTCGATGTATTCAAGAGGCCCTAGCATGCTTTTCACCGAACACGCGCTCAG
Source organism: Pseudomonadota bacterium (assembly GCA_040390485.1). Classification (GTDB taxonomy): domain Bacteria; phylum Pseudomonadota; class Gammaproteobacteria; order Burkholderiales; family Burkholderiaceae_D; genus Undibacterium. The sequence goes on along the minus strand of JAZJYH010000065.1, from coordinate 6,710 downwards.
CTTCCCCTGCCATGATGCGCAGCTGTATGGGGTACTGAGCCTGCCCGAGCAAGCCGGAACCACAGGCGTGCTGGTCATCGTCGGCGGCCCGCAATATCGGGCCGGCAGCCACCGCCAATTCACCTTGCTGGCGAGGCACCTGGCCGAGCGCGGGATACCGGCGATGCGCTTTGACTACCGCGGCATGGGAGACAGCGAGGGCCAGCCTTCGTCTTTCGACAGCATCAGCGAAGATGTGCGCGCCGCGCTGGACCAGTTTTTTAGCGCCGCACCGGGTTTGCGCGAAGTGGCGCTATGGGGCCTGTGCGATGCCGCGTCTGCCGCCCTGTTCTATGCCCCCCAGGATGCGCGCGTGACGGGAGTGGCCATGCTCAATCCCTGGGTCAGGACAGAACAGGGGGCGGCCAAGGCCTACCTGAAACACTATTACCTCAACCGCCTGTTCGAGGCCGGGCTGTGGCAGAAAATCTTTTCCGGAAAATTTAGCCTTATAGCAGCGGCAAAGTCATTTGCCCGCCTGCTGAGCCAGGCTACTGCGCCGACGCCGGTTGCAGCGGCCGGCGGTACGGCGAACGCACCGGCCGCTGCCGGTTCCGGCATCGCCCCGGAGGCCGATTTGCCTGGGCGCATGCGTGATTGCCTGGGCCGCTTCTCTGGGCGGGTATTGATTATTTTGGCGGGCAAGGACCTGACCGCGCAGGAATTTGCCGACTTGACGACATCCTCAGGCAGCTGGAAAAAATTGCTGGCCTCGCCCAAGGTAAGCCGACGTGAACTCGCCGACGCCGACCACACCTTCTCGCGGCGCGCTTGGCGCGACCAGGTAGCCGACTGGACCGCGGACTGGATCAAGGCCGCCGACGGCAAATAGGCAGGGCCAGGCAAAGCGCAGCCTGTCGCCGCCAGTGCATGCGCGCCCATGCACGCGGATCGGCGCCACCGGCAAGCACTTGGTCTTGCAATAAAGTATGATGGAAGCCCAGAACTCATGCCTCCTGCACCGCGTGCGTGATCCCTGACCTACTATCCTCCCCATGTCCACGACCTTTTCGAATGGCTTCAGTGTTTTAAAAAATCGCAATTTTGCAAACTATCTTTCCGCCCGCGTGCTGGGCACCCTGGCGGTGCAGATGCAGAGCGTGGCGATAGGCTGGCAAGTGTACCAACTGACCGGCAGCCTGTTCGACCTGGGCCTGATAGGTCTCGCGCAGTTCGCCCCCTTCTTTGTCCTGATCCTGTTTGCCGGCCACGTGGCCGACAAGTACAACCGGCGCCGCATCATCCTGCTGTGCCTGCTGACGCAGCTATTATGCGCGGCCCTGTTGCTGGCGTTTACCCTGTCCGGCAGCGGCAAGGTGTGGCCGGTATTCGCGGTGCTGGTGCTGTTTGGCAGCGCGCGGGCTTTCATGATGCCGGCTTCGCAGGCGATACTGATGAACCTGGTGCCGGGCGAAAATTTCAGCAAGGCGGTCGCGCTCAGCTCCTCCAGCTTTCATCTGGCCCTGATCCTGGGGCCCATCGTCGGCGGCTTGTTGTACCTGGCCGGCCCCAATACCGTGTATATGATCGTGGCCGCCTTGCTGGCGCTGTCGGTGCTGCTGATGGCGAGAACCGAGCTCACGGTACAGGCGGTGCACAAGGAACCGGCCAGCCTGCACAGCCTGCTGGAAGGATTGCGCTTCGTCTGGTCGCGGCCTATCGTGCTGGGCGCCATTTCGCTGGACCTGTTTGCGGTGCTGTTCGGCGGCGCGACGGCCTTGCTGCCGGCTTACGCGCACGACGTCTTGCAGGTGGGGCCGACCGGCCTGGGGCTGCTGCGCACGGCGCCCGGCGTCGGCGCGGCGCTGACCTCGGTGGCCCTGGCATTCTGGCCGATTACCCGCCACGTCGGGCGCTGGATGTTCGGCGGCGTGGCCCTGTTCGGCGCGGCCACGGTGGTGATGGGCGCCAGCAGCAATTTGCCGCTGGCCCTGCTGATGCTGTTCCTGATGGGCAGCGGCGACATGGTGAGCGTATATATCCGCCATCTGCTGGTGCAGTTTGAAACCCCGGATGCGATACGCGGCCGCGTCAGCGCCGTCAACTCAGTGTTTATCGGCGCCTCCAATGAGCTGGGCGAGTTCGAATCCGGCCTGACCGCAGGCTGGTTCGGCCTGGTGCCGGCTCTGGTCCTGGGCGGCGTGGCCACGCTGGTGGTCACCGGACTGTGGATAGTCGGTTTCCCCATGCTGCGCAAAATGCACGCCTTTCCGCAGGCGGTGCCAGCCGATAAAAACAGCAGCGAGACTAAATGACGCGCTAAAATTCCACTTTTGCCTTAGGGCCTGTTAACATTTAAATTGGGAGATGCGTTCAAACCAAAACGCGGGCTGGCAAGGCGTGCGACGCAGTTAAGGCTGGAGCCTTAACAAGGCGCGCAACGCAGTCCAGCGCGCGTTTTGGTTTGAACCCGGAGGGAATGGGTCTAAAACACCGCAGGGCGTTGTTACGAGCCGCTGGCTTGGATCAACCAAGCGGCGCCAAATTTGTAACTTCGGTGCCTAGCCCTGCAATGTTTTAGCCCCATTCGCACACCCAATTTAAATGTTAACAGGCCCTAACTATCGAGATCATGGAACAAGACGAATTGCTGAAAGCCAAACTGGTACAAGAAACTTCGCAATGGCCGTGGAAAGAATTATTGCGCCATTTCGCGGCCGGCACCGTGGTCGCGGTCAGCGAAGAACTGGACCTGATCGAGGTCGCATTGCAAATATCGAAGGACAACAAGGATCAGGTAGCGCAGTGGCTAGCCGGCGGCGGCATCGCCAAGGTCAGCGACTTGCAGGCCAAGGCCTGGCTGGATGGCAACGCCAACGTATGGACGGTGGTGGTCAGGCCCTGGATTTTGGTGCAGCAGCGCAAATCCGCGCCTGACGCAGAGCCGGAACAGCGCACCCTGCATTAGGCATGCGCTGCAAAATCAATTTCTAGGTGTGTTGCTAATCTGACGCCTCAGTGCCTCGAGTTCGTCTTTGCTCATCGCGCTGATGTTGGAAGTGCCTTTACGCTGCGGAAGATTGCTGCCGGTAATATATTCTTTCTCTTCAACAACGCTGTTTTCATCCCCCTTCATGGGGCCGGCGCAAGCTGACAATAGGGCCGGCAAAGCCAATACGTACAAGGTATGCAAAAATTTTTGTTTCATGAAAATGCCCTTTCGACATTCTTGGTGTGAGATCAAAATGATCAGTCGCTACTAAATACAAATATATTAGCCGCCATTAAAATTAACATATTCCCAATATTTTGGTAAGCAATATTTGCAAAAAGGCAATCATCTGCCCTGCCTCACCCCAAGCTCAGGCTTTGTTCAGGACCTGGCTTTGCCGCTGAAATAGTCCTTGAACACCAGCACAGCCTGCCGTATTTGCGCGGCAGATACATCCAGATGCGTCACCAGCCGGGTTTTTGGCCCCATCGAGGCGACGATGCCGCGGCTGGCCAGGTAGGCTGACAAGGGCGCCACATCGGCAGCGGCGACGTGCGTATACACGATATTGGTTTGCACAGGCTCGGTCCGCAGCTCTGCAATTTCAGCCAGGCCGGCGGCCAGCAAGGTGGCATTCTGGTGATCTTCGGCCAGGCGCTCGACGTTATGCTCCAGCGCATACAAGCCGGCAGCGGCCAGTATCCCGACTTGCCGCATGCCGCCGCCCAGCATCTTGCGCCAGCGCCGGGCATCCGCGATCAACGCACGGCTGCCGCACAATACCGAGCCGGCCGGCGTGCCCAGGCCCTTGGACAGGCATACCGAGACCGAATCCAGGCCGCGGCAGATTTCTGCCGGCGTCAGGCCCAGCTTGACCGCGGCATTGAACACGCGCGCGCCATCCAGGTGGGTGGACAAGCCGTGCCGGGCGGCCAGGCGCCTGACAGCCGACAGGTAGGCCATCGGCAGCACCCGTCCGCCTATGGTGTTTTCCAATGCAATCAGGCGGCTGCGGGCAAAATGGATATCGTCAGGCTTGATTGCCGCCTCTATATCCTCCAGCGCGATGCTGCCGTCGGCCTGGTTGAGCAAAGGCTGCGGCTGTATGCTGCCGAATACGGCAGCGCCGCCCCCTTCGTAGCGATAGGTATGGGCTTCCTGGCCGACGAGGTACTCATCCCCGCGCTGACAATGGGCCAGCAAGGCGGCCAGGTTGCTTTGGGTACCGGTCGGGAAGAACAGCGCAGCCTCGTAACCAAACTGCTCCGCCATCACCTTTTGCAGGCGATGCACGGTCGGGTCTTGATCATAAACGTCGTCACCCACTGGAGCAGCCAGCATCGCGGCGCGCATCGCGGCGCTCGGCTGGGTAACGGTATCACTGCGTAGATCTATGGTAGACATGGTGGACTTTCTGCGCGATATGCAAATAAGGATATGAAAGGGCGAATAAAGGCGAAAAATGGGAGGCAACAAAGCTGAAAGTATAGCGGCATTAGCAAGGCGTGCTTGCTGCCCTCTCAAGGTAATTGGTTAAATTGAAACTTATTTACCTTTGACTAATCCTAAACCTGGCAAGCACACTGAATTTCCCCTTCACCCGGAGCTGTATGCAATTTTCAAACGAACCGGCAAACCCGCATCGTCCCCTCGTTTACCTGGCCCTGGTGGCCGCATTCCACGTCGCAGCGCTGTACCTGCTGCTCAGCCAGGGTATCTTGCAGCGCAAGCACAGCAGGGCGGAGCAGGTGGTGTACATGGACCTGCGCAATCTTGCCTTGCCGCGGCCAGCGCCGCCGAAGCCTGCCGACAGCCAGCCTGCGCAGGTGCAGGTGCAAGCGCCGGTGGCGATGAAAAGAACCAGCCCCAAACCTCCGACGATGGCCAGGAAAATGCCGGACCGCCCTGATGCGGCAATAGACACCGGGCTCAGCAGCGCGCCGCCCTCTGCCCCTTCCACGATGACGCAACCGGAAGCGCCCAGGCTGGACCTGGACAAGCTGCGCCAGCTGGCTCGCCATAACGAACGCGGGCGCCAGTTGACGCCGGCAGAACAACTGCGGGCCGCACAACAGGCCGACCAGAGCATCGAGGCAAAGATCGACACCGCCGCCAAAAAAGCGCAGCGGAGCGACTGCCGCACCGCGCACGCCGATACCGGCCTGCTCGCCCCCTTATTCATGCTCAAGGATGCCATCACTGACAAGGGCTGCAAATGGTAATCCCGGCCTGAGCGGCAAACGGCGCTTCTCCCCGCGCCGCCCCCGCCATTGTTTCTTGCGGGCAGTCCTGCAAATCGCCCGTTCTGTGCGTTAGCACACTGACCAAGGCGGCCATTTCGCTGAGTATGGACCTTATATCTACCTGGAAAAGGAGAGAATAATGGACTACACAAGTGAACATAGGGGAATCCCGGCGAGGCAACTGACCGGCTTTGCGCTGGTGCTGGCGTTTCATCTGGCGCTGGTATACGGCTTGCTGCATGGGCTGGGGCATAAAATAATTCAAGTCATACAAGATCCCTTGCATGTCCAGATCGTAGAAGAGATACAGCCTCCGCCACCGCCGCCAGCCGTGCCCGATATGCCGCGCCCGCCGCAGATGGAAGCGCCGCAGCCTTTCATCCCGCCGCCCGAAGTAGCGGTGCAAACGCCGCAGCAACAGGACACCATCACCGCAACCACCACGACTGCGCCTGAGTCAGCGACCATTTCGACCTCACCGGCGGCCATCGATACCACGTCTACCGGGCCGATAAGGGTACCCGCCATCGTCGATTCCCGCGCCTGCGCCAAGCCGCCCTACCCGCCCGCGTCCTTGCGCAATGAAGAGAGCGGCGTCGTAAGTTTGTCTTTACTGGTGGGCGTCGACGGCAAGGTAGTTGATTCCAGGATAGAAAAATCGAGCGGTTACCGGAACCTGGACAATGCGGCGCGCGACGGTCTCAGCCTGTGCAAGTTTATTCCGGGCACCGTGGACGGGAAACCTGAGCAATTTTGGACTAAGCTGCAATATGTGTGGAAGCTGGACAAATAGGCCTCCAGCCAAAGTTTGGGCTGGCATATGCAATCCAATAAACACTTAGCATAAGGAAATTGTATGAAAACTTATTTCACCACCATGGTTGCCGCACTATTGTTTGCCGGCAATATCAGCGGCGCGATGGCACAAAGCCCTGCCACAGAGACCCCGGCCGCACCCGCGGCCAGCGCAGCCGCCACAGATAAGCCTGCGCCGGCGGCAGCGGCTCCTGCCGCTAGTCCGGCCACTGCGGCCGCTGCGGCCGATACGGCTGGAGCGCCGACCGACGTTGCCGCGCCGGCACCGTCGGTGACCAAGGAAACCGTGGACAACCCCTACGGCCTGGATGCCTTGTGGAAAGGCGGTGACTTCGTTGCGAAAAGCACGCTGATCATCCTGGCCGTCATGTCCATGGGCAGCTGGTACATCCTGATCACCAAGTTCATTGATTCCCTCAAGATGAGTGGCCAGTCCAGGGAAGCCAAGACCAAGTTCTGGAAAACCTCTACGGTGGAAGCCGGCGTGACCAGCCTGAAAGAAGGCAGCCCCTTCCGCTTCATCGCCGAATCCGCCACCAAGGCCATCGACCACCATGAAGGCGTACTGCTGGAACAAATCGATTTGAATACCTGGGTCACCATGTCCATCCAGCGCTCGGTCGAAAAAGTCCAAAGCCGCCTGCAAGACGGCCTGGCCTTCCTGGCGACAGTCGGCTCCA
>JAZJYH010000064.1:0-7856 GCA_040390485.1 Pseudomonadota bacterium | reverse complement strand
AGGCGGTAGGCAAGGAAGCGAAGCAGATGCTGGGCAAGGTTCCCGGCAATATCGAGGCGATACGCCCTATGAAGGACGGCGTGATTGCCGACTTCACCGTTACCGAGCAGATGTTGAAGCAGTTCATCCGCATGGTGCACGATACCAAATTCTTCAAGCCGTCCCCGCGCATCATCATTTGCGTTCCCTGCGGCTCTACCCAGGTGGAACGCCGCGCGATTCGCGAATCCGCACTGGGCGCCGGCGCTTCCCAGGTATACCTGATCGAAGAGCCGATGGCGGCTGCAATCGGCGCCGGCCTGCCGGTATCCGAGGCGACCGGATCCATGGTGGTGGATATCGGCGGTGGCACTACCGAAGTCGGCATCATTTCGCTGGGCGGCATGGTGTACAAAGGTTCGGTGCGCGTAGGCGGCGACAAATTCGACGAAGCCATCGTCAACTATATCCGCCGCAACTACGGCATGCTGATCGGCGAGCAGACTGCAGAAGCGATCAAGAAAGCAATCGGTTCCGCGTTCCCTGGCTCCGAAGTCAAGGAAATGGAAGTCAAGGGCCGCAACCTGTCCGAAGGCATCCCGCGCTCCTTCACCATCTCCAGCAATGAAATCCTGGAAGCATTGACCGATCCTTTGAACAATATCGTGTCCGCAGTGAAAAACGCGCTGGAACAAACCCCGCCTGAACTGGGTGCCGACATTGCCGAAAAAGGCATGATGCTGACCGGCGGTGGCGCCTTGCTGCGCGACCTGGACCGTCTGCTGATGGAAGAAACCGGCCTGCCTGTGATCGTTGCAGAAGACCCGTTGACCTGTGTCGTGCGCGGCTCGGGCATGGCGCTGGAACGTATGGACAAACTCGGTTCCATCTTTTCCTACGAATAAGTCGATAGTCCATGTCTAACGCCCTCAGCTCTACTGATTCGGCGTTGATTGTTAGCAGGTACGTTCATGGAATATAGTCCACCACCACTTTTCAAGCAAGGCGCTTCCGCCCGGGCTAAAGTGGTGTTCTTCGCCGTATTGGCAATTTTCTTGCTGGTGGTCGATGCGCGCCTCAAATACCTGAAGCTGGTCCGGCAAGTACTGGGCACCGTGCTGTATCCGGTGCAGATGGTCGCCGTGATGCCGCGCGATGCGGTGATCAACCTGTCGGACTATTTCACGTCGGCCAATACGCTGGAAAGAGAAAACATCAGGCTGAAGCATCAGCAAACCAGCAATGCAGACAAGCTGCAGCAAAATTCACAACTGCTGTCGGAAAACGCACACTTGCGCAAATTGCTGGACGCCAGGGAGCGGATTGCGGTCAAGTCCATCATGAGTGAAATCCTGTACGATGCGCGTGACCAGTCGTCGCACAAGGTCATCATGGACCGCGGATCGCAGCATGGGGTGGCACTCGGACAGCCGGTGATCGACGACCTCGGCGTGGTCGGCCAGGTCACGCGCATCTTCCCTCTGACTTCTGAAGTAACGCTGCTGACAGACAAGAACCAGGCTATTCCGGTGCAGATCGCGCGCAATGGTTTGCGCAGCGTCGTCAACGGCCGCGGCCAGTCCAGCTACCTGGACATGCGCATGACTGCCAATGCCGATGTCAGAGCCGGCGATGAGCTGGTTACCTCGGGCCTGGACGGAATTTACCCACCGGGCCTGGCGGTGGCCAAGGTGGTGCAGGTTGAAAGCAAGGCGGTCGAGACCTTTGAAGTGATCCTGTGCACGCCGGCCGCCGGCATAGACCGCAACAAGCAACTGCTGATCCTGCTGGTATCGGCCAGTGATTTACCGCGTCCCGACTCGGAAGAGGTCAGGAACAAGAAAGAAAAGCTGAACCGCAAGGTCACGCGCGATTCGGCGAAAGAGCCGGCCAAGGAGGCTGACAAGGAAACGGGTAAAGAACCCGGTAAAGAAGCCATTCCGCAAGAAGCCGTGAAAGACAAGGCCAAGGAGGCACAGCAATGAACAGCCCACACTACATTTTATTGCCGGTCAGTCCCTTCTTCATCGCGGTTAGCCTGGCGCTGGCTTTTTTCCTGAATTTCCTGCCCTGGGGCAGGGCCATGGGCGTGCCGGATTTCGTCGCGCTGGTGCTGGTGTTCTGGAGTATTCACCAGCCGCGCAAGGTCGGCATAGGCGTTGCGTTCATGATGGGTTTGCTGATGGACGTGCACGATGCGACCCATCTGGGCGAGAACGCGCTGACCTATACTTTGCTGTCCTATTTTGCGATCACCATCCACAGGCGCGTACTGTGGTTCAAGCCGCTGACGCAATCGCTGTACGTGCTGCCGCTGTTCCTGTTTGCGCAGGCGGTGGAGATCGTCGTCAGGCTGGCAGTGGCGCAGGACGCCACGTTCCCCGGCTGGTTGTATTTTGTCGAGAGTTTCGTCACCACAGCCTTGTGGCCGATAGCGACGTGGCTGTTGCTGGCGCCGCAGCGGCGCGCGGTGGACAGGGACGATACGCGTCCCATCTGATTTGATTTGCGCAGACGGCCCGGCCATCTGCGACCGCACCGATTGTCGAAGGTATGACAGAACTCAAGAACACCGAACGCGAAATTTATTTATTCAGGATGCGCCTGTTATTCATAGGCGTCTTTGTGTTCGTCTGTTTTTGCCTGCTGGTATCCCGGTTTGTTTGGCTGCAGATCGTCAAGCACGACCAGTATGCTTTGCAGGCAGATGAGAATCGGATTTCCATCGTGCCGGTAGTGCCTAACCGCGGCCTGATCATGGACAGGAACGGGGTGGTGCTGGCACAGAACTATTCCGCCTATACGCTGGAAATTACGCCATCCAAAATCACTACCGACCTGGATGTGCTGATCGATGAACTGGCCATGCTGGTCGATATCCAGCCCAAGCACCGCAAGCGCTTCCGCAAGCTGATGGAAGACTCCAAGAGCTTTGAAAGCCTGCCTATCCGCACCCGGCTGACCGACGAGGAAGTAGCTCGTTTCACCGCACAGCGTTTCCGCTTTCCCGGCGTGGATATCCAGGCCCGCCTGTTCCGCCAGTATCCGCTGGGCGACGTTGCATCCCATGTGATCGGCTATATAGGCCGCATCAGCCAGAAGGACGCAGACATCATTGATGACACGGAAGACGCTTCCAATTACAACGGCACCGACTATATTGGCAAGGAAGGCCTGGAAAAAAGCTACGAAAAAATATTGCATGGCAACACCGGTTTTGAAGAAGTTGAAGTCTCCGCCGGCGGCAAGGCGCTGCGCACGCTGTCGCGCAGCGCACCGACATCCGGCACCAACCTGATCCTGTCGGTAGATATAGAACTGCAGAAGGTCGTGGAAGAAGCCTTTGGCGATCGCCGCGGCGCACTGGTGGCAATCGAGCCGGCTACCGGTGATGTGCTGGCCTTTGTATCCAAGCCTACCTATGATCCCAATTTATTTGTCGAGGGCATAGACCAGCAAAGCTGGAATGAGCTCAACACGTCGGAAGAAAAACCGCTGGTAAATCGTCCGCTGACAGGTTCTTATCCGCCCGGCTCCACCTACAAGCCCTTCATGGCGCTGGCGGCGCTGGAACTGGGTAAGCGCACGCCGGCGCAGGCGATTTCGGACGCCGGCTTTTTCATGTTCGGCGGCCATCGCTTCAATGATGACAAGCCGGGCGGGCATGGCCTGGTCGACATGTACCGTTCCATCGTGGCCTCCTGCGATACCTATTACTACATGCTGGCCAATGACCTGGGCGTGGACAATATCCACGATTTCATGAAGCCGTTCGGTTTCGGCCAAAAGACCGGCATCGATCTGGAGCACGAGAAGCAGGGCGTATTGCCGTCCACTGCGTGGAAGCGCTCTGTCTATAAAAAGGCGGCCCAGCAAAAATGGTATGCGGGCGAAACCATCTCGCTGGGCATAGGCCAGGGCTATAACACGTTTACGCCGCTGCAGATGGCGCATGCGATTGCCACGCTGGCCAATAACGGCATCGTCATGAAGCCGCATCTGGTCAAGATCGTGGAAGACCCGAAAACCAAACAACGTACGCTGACCGTGCCCAAGGAAAGCTACCGGATTCCGCTGAAGCAGGAAAATATCGACATCATCAAGCATGCGATGGTCGGCGTGACCCAGGAAACCTTCGGTACCGGCTACAGGGCTTTCGCCGGCGCCGAATACGTCGCCGCAGGCAAGACCGGTACCGCGCAGGTGGTCGGCATCAAGAAAAACGAGAAATACGATTCCAAGAAAATGGCGAAGAACCTGCATGACCATTCGCTGTTTACCGCGTTCGCCCCCGCCGACAATCCCAAGATAGCGCTCGCCATCATCGTAGAAAACGGCGGTTTCGGCGCCGAAGCGGCGGCCCCCATCGTCAGGAAGGCGCTGGATTATTATTTGCTGGGCAAGCGGCCGCAAGAAAAAGACAAGACCCCGGCGCAAAAAGTGGATATTACCCAGACCAAGCCGGCATCGGAAGTGAAGGCGGATGCCGAGGCAGAAGGCGGACCTAGGCCAGGCGGCGAAACTACAGGAAACAAGGACTGAGCGGTATGCAAGGTAAAATTATCAGCTGGCAAGCGATACGCTCCCGCGTCATGGTATTTGACCCGGCCCTGGCGATGATCATCTTCCTGATCATGTCCATAGGCATAGTCACGCTGTACTCTGCGGGGATCGATTTTCCCGGACGCGTAGAGGGGCAGCTACGCAATATCCTGATCGCATTTATCGTCATGTGGATAGTGGCCAATGTGCCGCCGCAGACCCTGATGCGCTTTGCCATCCCTATATATACCTTCGGCGTGGCCCTGCTGATTGCGGTCGCTGTCGCCGGCACCGTGAAAAAGGGTGCGCGGCGCTGGATCAACGTCGGCGTCGATTTCCAGCCGTCTGAAATCATGAAGATAGCCACGCCGCTGATGCTGGCCTGGTATTTCCAGAAACGCGAAGGCGGGCTGCGCTGGAAGGACTTCATTATTGCCGCCGTGATCCTCGGCGTGCCGGTCGGCCTGATTGCGAAGCAGCCGGATCTTGGCACGGCCCTGCTGGTGGTGGCGGCAGGGTTTGCGGTGATCTTCCTGGCCGGCCTTTCCTGGCGCGTGCTGATCACTCTGGTGCTGGTCGTCGCGGCCAGTATCCCGGTGATCTGGCCCAGGCTGCACGGCTATCAGCGCGACCGCGTGATGACGATGATAGACCCGACCACAGATCCGCTGGGCAAGGGTTTCCACATTATCCAGTCCACCATCGCGGTCGGCTCGGGCGGTATCAGCGGCAAGGGCTGGACGCATAGTACCCAGGCCCGGCTGGGCTTCGTACCCGAACAAACCACTGATTTTATCTTTTCGGTTTTTTCCGAGGAATTCGGTTTTATCGGCAATTGCATCCTGGTCGTGCTGTATTTCCTGCTGATCATCCGTGGCCTGATGATCGCTGCCAATGCCCCCACCTTATTTTCCAGGCTGATGGCGGGATCGGTGACGATGATCTTTTTCACCTATGCCTTCGTCAATATGGGCATGGTCAGCGGCATCCTGCCGGTGGTCGGCGTGCCCTTGCCCTTCATGAGCTATGGCGGCACCGCGTTGCTGACGCTGGGTATGGGCGCCGGCATCCTAATGAGCGTGCAACGCAATAGAAAGCTGGTGCAGACATGATGAACTCCACTCGCGCGCCATGGCAGGCGGCCAGTTATGGCCTGACCCTGGTTTTGCCGGCCTTGTTGCTGGCTGCCTGCGGCAGCGCCTCCAAACTGACTGCACCCGAAACGCAGCGTACTGCCGCCGCCAAGCCCGCGCCGGGCGTTCCGCAACTGCCCAAGGCAGGATCCGGCAAGGGCGCTTATTATAAGGACGACGGCCCGGGCGACAATCCGCCGGAAGGCCTGGAATCTATCGTGGACCCCATTCCGGTGGTGGAAGCCTATTCCAGGTCGGGCAACAAGCCCTATGTCGTATTCGGCAAGACCTATACGCCGATTACCGACACCACTACCCCGTTTACCCAGCGCGGCATAGGCAGCTGGTACGGCAAGAAATTCCATGGCCAGAAGACTTCGTCCGGTGAGTTGTACGATATGTACAAAATTACCGCAGCCCATCCCACCCTGCCCATTCCCTCTTACGCCAGGGTGACCAATCTGGCCAATGGCAGGCAGATCATCGTCAGGATCAATGACCGCGGCCCTTTCCATTCCACCCGCATCATCGACCTGTCGTATACCGCAGCGCTGAAGCTGGGCTATCTGGGCAGCGGCAGCAGCCAGATCGAGGTAGAGCGCCTGCTGCCCGCAGACATAGAAAAGATGGCGGAGAATCGCAAGAACCAGCCGCCGGCACTGGCGGCGGCTTCGGCCAGCCAGCCAGCCTCCGGCACAGTCCAGCAAGTGGTGCAATTGCCCGACAACAAAAAACCTGCTGCGGCAGACTCCACTATTCCGGGCGACCAGATCACGATGGAGGATTTGCTGGCGATGCAGGAAAACAAGGTGGTGGAAAAAGTGGCGGCGGTGCCGGGTTCATCCGCCGCGTCCGGCTACTACTTGCAGTTCGGCGCCTACGCGATCAAGGCGAATGCGGAAAGCATCCAGGCCCATCTGCAGGCGAAGCTGGAAAACCGGCTGCCGGCTTTCGACATCGTGCAGCAAGGCAGCCTGTACCGGCTGGTCAGCGGTCCGTTCGCCAGCAAGGCTGAAGCCGGTGCCGCACTGATGCAGGCGGGCAACCTGGGCATAGCCAGGCCCCTGATCGTGCAGCGCTAACGGGGTAGCGGCGCCTACTCCTGCATGTCCTTCATCTCCAGCGCCAATTGATAGAGCGCGTTTTTCTTTTGTCCGGTAATCTGCGCCGCCAGCGCCGCCGCCTGCTTCACCGAGCATTCTGCCAGCAGGATGCCGAGGATGCGCCGCGCTTCTAGCTGGTTGTCGTCGCTGCCGGCGGGCGCGCCTTCCACCAGCAATACGTATTCGCCCTTTTCGCCATGCGCATTGTTTTCCAGCCAGTCGGCTGCATCGGACAAAGGGCAGCGGTGGATCTGCTCGAACAGCTTGGTCAGTTCGCGGGCAAATACAATCTGGCGCGCGGCGCCCAGCACGGCGGCCAGTGCCTGCACCGATTCCACGATACGGTGCGGCGCCTCATAAAAAATCAGGATCGCAGGAGTCTGCTCCAGCGAGCGCAGCACGGTTTCGCGCTGTCCCGCCTTGGCGGGCAAGAAACCGGCAAAATAGAACTGGTCGTTGATCAGGCCGCTGGCGGACAGCGCGGTAATCGCTGCGGACGCGCCGGGCAGCGGCATCACATTCAGGCCCGCGGCACGCACGGCATCGACGATTTTGGCTCCAGGATCGGATACCCCGGGAGTGCCGGCATCCGACACCAGTGCAATGCGTTCGCCGGCCTGCAAACGGCTGACCAATTTGTCCGCGACTTCCCTTTCATTGTGCTGGTGCGCCGCGATCAAGGGCTTGTTGATGCCGTAACGGGATAAAAGCTGCGCAGTGTTGCGGGTATCTTCGCAGGCGATGCTGTCCGCCAGCGACAGCAGGTGCAGCGCGCGCAGCGAAATATCGCAAACATTCCCTATTGGCGTGGCAACTACATATAATGTGCCGACAGGATAACTCTGCTTTGCCAGCGTCTCCATGACGGGGGAATTGACCAGCGGGTGGATGTCGGACGTGCTCATGCTATATTCCGGGATATGGACTAATTCAGGATTGTACGACAATGCCGGTATGGGAATGGCTGAACAGGCAGAAACAGGCAAAACCCGGGCCCGATCAACAGGGCAGGCAAGACCATCAACGGGGCGGCGGGCGCACCAACCGCCAGATTGCCGGCGATGCAGGCGAACAGAGGGCGCTGCTGCATCTGCAGCAA
>JAZJYH010000063.1:0-15426 GCA_040390485.1 Pseudomonadota bacterium | reverse complement strand
AGGACATTGCCGATGCCGAAGTGGTGAAGCCCAGACGCCGGCGCCGCTCCCATGGCTCCCATAGCTCTCGATAGGCGCTAAAAAAAATCCCCGCATGCCTGACGACATGCGGGGATTTTTCATGCTATTGCTTACAGCTTGCCGGTCAGGCTGAGGCCTACGGTCAAAGGCCTCAGGCGATAGCCTTCGCTGACGGACTGCACATTCGGTTTCTGGATGATTTTGTCATTGTTCAGCAAGTTCTTGGCAAACAGGGACACTTCCCAGCTACCGAAAGCCGCGCCTACGCTGGCGTCCACCGTGTTATACGACGGCCTGACATAATCTGGATCAGTACGGATCAGGCTGCCGTGGCTGCTGCCTACCCAGTGCACGCCGGCCCGCGCAAAGCCGTAGGTGTCGCCGGTGATGTTGAAATTATACTGGCCGGTCAGGCTGGCATTGTATTTCGGTACGCCCTGGATAGAGTCGCCGGACTTCGCGCCCAGCGATGGGACGTCGCTGGCCAAGGTCGCATTGGTATAGCCGCCGGAGAATCCCAGCAGGATATTGGCGCTAGGCTTACCCTTGATCTCCACTTCCAGGCCATAGCTCTTGGCCTTGCCCACATTGGTTTCAAAATCGAAACCGCAGCCCGGCAGCGTTACGTCTTGCTGCAGCTTGTCCCAGTCTATATAGAAGGCGGCTAGGTTGAGCGACAGCCGGTTACCCATCAGGCGCGACTTGCTGCCGACTTCATAGCTCCACAATTTATCCGGATCAAACGAGGTTGGGCTCGATGTCATGCCCAGCTTATTAAAATCGGCCTTGCAGACGTCATACGGAACATAGCGATTTTGGCCGCCGAGGCGGAAGCCCTGGGCCGCCGTCGCATATAGCGTATTATTGGGATCGACCTGCCAGGACAACGAAAACTTGGGCGTCAGCGCATTGAAATCGGAAGACGCATACGTATGCTTAGGGCTGTCACCAGCAAAGAAGAAATCGCCGTCACGAGTCAGCGAGTCCGATGCGCGTATATAGCGCGCACCTACGGTCGCCTGCAGCGTAGGGCTGAAATAATAGCTGGCTTCGCCGAATACCGCGGTCTGCGTGGTGTGGTAGTGGCGGGCGCTGAAGTAGGAATTATCCTGAGGGAAGACAAAGCCCAAGACGTCGACAATATTCGCGCCGGCTGCGGTGAAGGCCTGGTTGATGCCGAACACCGGCTCGTTATCCACCACATGGGTACGCAAATTCGAATAAAAAACGCCGCCTATCCAGGTAATCGGCGACACTTTCGGATCGTAGGGCTTGGAAGCGACCCGTATCTCTTGCGAGAATTGCGTGACCTCGTTGTTCAGGTATACCGCGGAAGGCAGGCCGCCCACCAGCTCGCCCAAGCCGGCCGGGCTGCTGATCAGGCTGCCGATATAGCTGCTGTTGACGATGGTGCCGTCCTGGGTACGGTCGAAATTGCGCTTGAAGTAACTGGACACCGAGACCAGGTCGGCAAAGCCCATGTCATAGTTGACGGTCAGGCTAGGCACGACCAGTTTATCCTTGCCGGGCTCCCGGACTATCTTGCTGGTCTGGTTTTTCGGCAGGCTGGTATAGGAAGCGTCGATATCGTCGCTCTTTACGTCTTGATAAAAGACCGACGGGGTAATCACCAGTCCGCGCATCGGCACCCATTTCAAGGCGATGCGCGCGACCGAACTGTCTTCCGAGTTGATGCCGGAGGCAATCACCTTGCCGGTAACGGGAGAGACCTGGTCGATATAGCCGCTATTGCGCCCTTTCTGCAAGCCTATACGCAGAGCCATCTCATCCTTGATGAGCGGCAGGTTAAAGACGCCGTTGACCGTGTAATTGGTGCCGGCATCCTTGGTGGAAGAAAGCTCGGAGTAGATAGTGCTCTCGCGCTCGTTCAGGTTAGGCTGGTTGGTGATGAACTTGATGGTGCCGCCCATGGAGCTGGCGCCGTACAAGGTACCCTGCGGGCCGCGCAACACTTCTATGCGGTCCAGGTCAAACAGTTTGGGTTCGGCGCTGCCCAGGCTATACAGGTTGCGCGTAGTCATCGACACGTCGTCCATATAGATACCGACGGTGGCGGAGCCGGCAGCCGAGCTGACGCCGCGAATTTCTATATTGCTGAGGCCGGCACCGGAACCGCTGGCGCCGGAGTAAGAAATATTCGGAATAGAACGGGTAATGTCGCCGACGTCGGAGATGTGCTGGCCGACCAGGTCTTCGCCCGTCATCACGGAAATACTCAATGGCACCTTGCTGGCGTCTTCCTTGCGTTTTTGCGCCGTGACGGTCACCGTTTCTATCTGTTCCGAGCGCTTGCCCGCGGTAGCGGCAACGGGTGTGGCAGGCGCTGCATCGGTAGATTGTTGCGCCCAGGCTGAACTCGCGAAGAGGGATGAAATTGCCGCCGCGAGAAAAACCATTTTCCCTTTTTGAACTTGCATAGCTTGTATACCTTCCCAAGGTGTAGAAATCGTTGTCATTGCCAACTGATTCCAGGAGCCTCCCATCAAAAAGATAGCCGGCAATTTGCCGGCCATGACCCTTGCAGGAGGCTTCTTATTAATTATGAATATTGAATGAACCGAGGGCTAAGGTAGCATAGAGTTTTGGCACCGCAAAGGCGGTGTGGTATTAATGCTGAAAAACGGAAAACATGAAAATTTCTTGAAAGAAAATAGTGCGACGCCTGTACGCAGATGGTGCAAGGACAGATGGAAACGCCCAAAATGGGGAATGGCGGGAACAGGCCGGGGTCATGTAAATTCGACGAGAATTTACATGGCACCGGCCGGCGGCGTCGCGCGGATTTCTACTTCAGCGGAATCACCGTGCCACGGTCTACCGGGACCGCGGTAATATTATTTTTGGGAGAACCGTCCACCAGCTTGTCGGAATAGGTCAGGTACACCAGCGCATTGCGCGATTTGTCGACGATGCGTACGATGCGCAGCTTCTTGAACAGGATGGACAGGCGTTCATTGAACACTTCCTCCTGTTTGGGCAAGGGCTTCTTGAAGCCTATGGGCCCCACCTGGCGGCAAGCGATCGACGCTTCGCTCTTGTCTTCGGCCAGGCCCAGCGCACCGCTGACGCCGCCGGTCTTTGCGCGCGACACATAACAGGTGACGCCGTCCACCTTGGGATCGTCGTAGGCTTCCACCACGATCTTGTGGTCCGGCCCTATCAGCTTGAAGGCGGTATCCACGCTGCCCAGCGGCTCGGCATGGGCGGCGCCATAGCATAAGCAAAAAGCAGCAACGGTCAGGTTATTCCATTTCATGGGTATCCTCGCATGTTGAACTGTAGTAGATGCAGCGGGCTGTATTCATGAATGATGGTGTGGATTCAGGCGCGAATTGCGCATGCCGTACATAAAATAGCCTGCAATGGCTACCCCCATCCAGATAAAAAATACCCAATAGGTGAGCCGCGACAAATCCTTCAGGATATACAGGCACGCCAGTATGCTCAGCGCGGGCACCAAATAAGGGCCGAACGGTACGCGGAAACCGCCATGATCCTGGTTCAGATCGACGTGTTTTTTGCGTATCACAGGCACAGCTGCGGAAACCACGATAAAAGCTACCAGCGTTCCCATGCTGACCATGTCCCACAGGAAGGTCGAATCCACAAAGCCCGCCACGATGCCTACCACGATGCAAACAATGATCGTATTATTCACCGGCACACGGGTCCTGGCGCTGACCGCATGGAAAGATTTGGGTATCAGTCCGTCTTTGCTGATCGCAAATAAAATCCGGCTCTGCCCGTAGATGGTGACCAGCGTGACGCTGAACACGGAAATGACCGCGCCTCCTGACAGCACCAATGCGGGCCAGGCCTTGCCGGTGACGTTTTGCAAGATCACCGCCAATCCGGCTTCCTGTCCTTCAAACTTGCTGGCCGGTTGAGCGCCCATCGCGGCGACGGCCACCAGCAAATAAAACACGGTGACGATTACCAGCGCCGCCAGTATCCCCAAAGGCACATTGCGCTTGGGATCCTTGACCTCCGAGCCTGCCGTGGCAACCGTATCAAGGCCGATAAAAGAAAAAAATACAGTCGCCGCCGCGGCCGTGACCGCGGATATGCCGCCCGGCCCCTTGACGCTGTCGGCCATAAAAAAAGGCGTGAAGTTGGCGGCGTCAAAACCGGAGAACGCTATCACCGCAAAAAAAGTCAGGATGACCAATTTGATCGACACCATCACGGCGTTCACTGTTGCCGACTCTTTCGCGCCCCGCAACAGCAAGAAACCGCAAATCACGACCAGCGCTACCGGTGGCAGGTTGAAATGCCCTACGTGGATTTCCAGCCCCTTCACGCCAGACGCGATCATAGGCGAACGCAAGG
Source organism: Pseudomonadota bacterium (assembly GCA_040390485.1). Taxonomy (GTDB): domain Bacteria; phylum Pseudomonadota; class Gammaproteobacteria; order Burkholderiales; family Burkholderiaceae_D; genus Undibacterium. Next base: position 11,055 of record JAZJYH010000063.1, on the reverse strand, counting down.
TTTCCGGGATTTTCCAGCCGGTTGCATTCACCAGGAAATTGTTCAGGTAATCGGACCAACCTATCGCGGTCGCGCTGGCAGCCAGCCCATACTCCAGCAGCAGGCAGCCGGCGACGATGAACGCGGCAAATTCGCCTATCGTCGCATAGGCAAAAGAATACGAAGAACCGGAGGCGGGAATCCTGGACGACAGTTCCGCGTAACACAGCGCTGTCAGGCCGGCGGTGACGGCCGCCATGATGAACGACAGGATAACGGAAGGACCGGCTTTCGGCACCGCTTCCACCATCGTGAAAAAGATACCCGTGCCTATCGTCGCGCCGACGCCTATCATGGTCAGCGAAAATAACCCCAGCGAGCGTCTCAGCTCATGCTCGCCAGCGTGTTCGGAGCCACCCACCGCCTTGGTGCGCATCAATTGCTGCCCAAATGTTTGTCGTCTCAAGAGAATTCCTTCTTATTATCCATATCTGCTATTGCAACTCCTGCACGCGGCCCTGCCGTGGCCAGGGCCGACGACGTCAGCCCGGTTTTTTCATTTTGACCGGCTGCCCGCCCTTCATCACAAAACCGACCTCGGTCAGCTTGGTGACATCCGTCAGCGGATCGGCAAAGACCGCAATGATATCTGCAAATTTCCCCGCTTTGATGCTACCCACGTCTTTTTTCAAGCCCAGCAGATCAGCTGCATTGATGGTCGCCGCCTGGATGGCTTGCATAGGCGTCATGCCGTATTTCACCATGTAAAAAAACTGCTTGGCATTGTCGCCATGGGGATAGACCCCGGCGTCGGAGCCGAATGCCATATGGTCACCGGCCGCCAGCGCCTTGCGGAAATTATCCCTTTGCAACTGGCCTATCTCTTTTTCCTTGAGCAGGGATTCCGGCAGGAAGCCGGCCTTTTCACCCTCGCTCAGGATATAGTCGTCGTTATAGATGTCCATGACCAGCCAGGTCCCCTTCTCACGCGCCAGTTTTATCCCCTCCGCGTCGATCAGGCTGGCATGCTCGACGGAATCGACGCCGGCCCGTATCGCGTCGTTGATGCCGCTGGCGCCGTGCGCATGGGCCGCCACCTTGCGCCCCAGCTTATGCGCTTCGGCCACGATGGCCTGCATCTCTTCCAGCGTGTATTGCTGGGCACCCGCCGCATCGCCCTTGGACAACACCCCGCCGGTGGCGCAAATTTTGATCAGGTCTGCGCCATACTTGACCATTTCCCTGACCTTGGCCCTGGCAGCCCATGGGCCGTCGGCCACCCCGCGGCCGACGTCGTTGTATTCCGGCGGTAGCAAATTGCTATCGCAATGGCCGCCCTTGATGCCTAATGCATAGCCCGACACCAGCATGCGCGGTCCCGGCGTATCGCCGTCATTAATCGCATCGCGCAGGGCGACGTCGCCGAAGCCGTCCGCACCCACATTGCGTACCGTGGTAAATCCTGCATTCAGAGTATCGCGCGCCGCCCGCACGCCGTACAGGGCCGAGCGTATGCTGGACGTGGCCAGGCCGGAATAGCCGTGTTCATGCGGATTACCGGTCAAATGCGTGTGTGCATCTATCAAGCCCGGCAACACGGTCGCCGCCGACAGGTCGATGATGTTGGCTCCTGCCGGTATCGCCCCGGCGGTTGCCGGTCCTACCGCCAGGATGCGTTCACCCTGGATCACGATCAGCTGGTTCGTCAATACTTTGGCCGCTTCCACATCGACCAGCCGGCCGGCCTTGATCACGGTAATGTCTGTTTTCTCGTTGTCTGCGGCGGCGTGGCTGAAACCGGCGGCCAGCAACAACATGCCGGCGCCGATGCCGAGCGCAGCGCGCAGCGCCTGGGTCAGGGATTTATTCATCTGTTCTCTTGTTATGCGAGTTATGGATTGATGGGAATAAAAAAACTGCCTCATTCTATCCGCGATGGGCAAATTGAGCAGTATTTGTGTGACAAATACATGACCTGGAAAATTGTTACAAATAAGCTGTTACAAATAAGCTGTTACAAATGCCCTTGCTTTGCAGCGTCCTGCCCGAGCCGGGCCGCCAAGCGTCCTTCGCAGCCGGTCCGACAGCCGATACTAAGCGAGGCGGCGCCGAATTTTCGCTTGCGTGGCGGCCCTATTTGGCATCAAGTGTCGGCCAGGCATGGCATAAAACCGATAAATCGGCGACAGGCGCGGCCTTGATATATTTCCACACCACATCAAATTTAAGCGGTGACCGAGTATTTTGTGTCAATATTATTGCAGGCGTGCCGGATAAAATGGCCTTTATCAAAAAACAACACCTTGGGTCTTTGCACAGTTCCTATACCTTGTGTTTTATGTCAATAAAAGCAAAACCATGCTGCATCCACCGATACGCCGCTCCTGCCTGCAAGCGATATGAAATTTTCACGACTTAGCCTCAAGATCACCCTGCCGATCGCGCTGATTTCCGCGCTGGCGATAGGCTTGACGGCCTTCCTGAACCTGGGCAAATTTGAACGCTCGTTGACTGAGCTGGAAAGCTCGCGCCTGCAATTCGTGCTGGGGGACCTCAAAAGCAACCTGGAGACCGGGCTGGACCTGGGCCTGGCGCTGAACAGCCTGGAAAACGCGCAGGCGGTGATAGAAGCGGAACGACGGCAAGACGCCGGCATCCTGTCCATCAGCGTGTATGACGACAGTGGCATGCAGGTCTTCCATAGCGGCGAAAAAATGGCCGGCGCCGCCCCCCCCGCGTCGTGGAAAAGGGCTGCGCAAGCGGGACGCAGCTGGCACTTGATCGAGGCCGATGCCCTGGTAGTGGGCGTGCCGCTGGCCAGCAACATCAAAACGGACGCCGGCGGCATCACGATGCGCTATTCGAGATCGGTCCACCATGCCGCGCTGGCCGCGCTGGGCAGGCAATTATTACTGGCGTCGCTGATTGCCATCGCCGTCACGGCCGTGCTGGTGTTTGCCGGGATCAACCTGCTGATCGCAAAAACCAATCGCCGGCTGGCGCATATCGCGCAAACCCTGGAGCGCTCGCTGACAGAGCCGGCGCCGCTGCCGGATAGCCTGGCCGACGACGATACGCTGCTGAACCAGGTCATCCACTCTTCCGAGGCCGCGCTGCAAGACCTTAGCCTGGTCCGCAAAACCCTGGCCGGCACGCTGGCCGTGCAGGCCAAGCCGGACGCCGGCCCGGCCCCGGCCTCAGCTGCGGAGCAGGCATGACGCGCGCCGCCTATCTTGGCCCGGTCAGGAACCTGTTCCTGTTTGCGCTGCTGGTGCTATTGCTATCGCAAGCGGCGATTTCCCTGTATGCCTGGTCCGTCATAGAAAAACGCATCCTGCCTGAACTGGACAGCAAGGCGGCGACGGTAGGCAAGTCGGTTACGCAGAAAATCCAGCGCGCGCTGGCCTATCAGGTGCCGTTTGAGAAAATCAGCGGGGTGGGCGACTTCTTTGACGACATCCTGGAGCAAAATCCTGACATCGGCTTCCTGCTCTTATGCGACACCAGGGACAGGCTCTTGTTTTCCAGCGGCATCAGCAGCGCACAGGCCAGGCAGGCCCTGGAAAAAAGCGGCCGGCCCGACGGCGCGCCAGCGGGCGGCACCACGCTCAGGGCGGTGGTGGACCAGGCGACGCACAGCGAGAAGCCGTATCGGGACACCGTCATTCCGGTGCAGCACCTCGGCGTCGTGGTCGGGCTGCTGCATGTGGGGGTAGAGCAGCACTACATTACCGCCCGCATCAGCGATCTGCGCTACGACATAGGGATTATTTTGCTGACCAGCTTGCTGATCGCCTTTGAAATCCTGCAATTCATTATCGCCCGCCATTTTTCCACGCCCATACACCAGATTTCAGAAATGATGGAGCAGATGGCCGCCAGCAATTTCAGGAACCGCCTCACGACCACTGGCGGCGAGCAATTGGCGACCATCGCCGAAGGCTTGAATACGCTGGCGGCGAAAATCAACCTGACCTTCCATGAGCTGGCACAAGTTGCCGGCGCGGCGGCCGAGAGAAGCACGCAGATGCGCGAGTCCTGGTCGGCGATGCTGGTGCAATTGCGTGCCCGCCACCGCTTCGCTGAAGTGGACAGCATGCATGAGCTGGCCCGGCCGCGCGTCACTGCGATCCGGCTGCTGACCTTCCTGTTCATGTTTGCGGAAATGCTGTCGCGCCCCTTCCTGCCCTTGTATGCAGGCTCGCTGGCGACCACCAGCCTGGGCCTGAATCTGGGTCTGAACCTGAATCTGAACCTGCCCCCCAGCGTGCAAGCCAGCCTGCCCATCAGCAGTTTTTTGCTGGCGGTCGCGCTGAGCATGCCGCTGGCGGGCCGCTGGTCGGGCCGGCGAGGCAGGCGGCGCAGCTTCATGCTGGGCGCGCTGACCGTCGTGCTCGGTTTGCTGATGGCCGGCCTGCTGGGCGATTTCACCGCCCTGGTGCTGGCGCGCGGCATCACCGGCATTGGTTACGCGACCATGTTCATGTCTTGTCAGGGCTATGTCATCGACCATACCCAGGCCGATAACCGCACCCGCGGCATGGCCAGCTTTGTCAGCGCCATCATGGTGGCCGAAATCTGTGCGCCGGCGGTGGGCGGCATACTGGCCGACCGCATAGGCTACCGGCTGGTATTCATGGTTGGCGCGGCAGTCGCCCTGATCGCCGCCGGGCTGGCAACCGGCATCCTGGACAATCGCTCGGCCAGGCCAGCGCCCGGCGGCCCGCCTGCCGGTTTCGGCAAGGGACTGGCCAGCCTGGCCAAGAATTATCGTTTTGTCGCGCTGTCGGTGCTGAGCGGGATCCCTGCGAAATTGATTTACTCCGGCTTCCTGATCTACCTGGTGCCGGTATTGCTGGCCGAAATGGGTAGCTCCAAATCGGAGATAGGCCGCTATGCGATGTGCTACGGCCTGGCGGCGCTCGTGCTGTCCCCGCTATTCGCCAGGATCACCGACCGTTATCACGCCCACGCCGGCATGGTCGCCGCCGGCGGCCTGCTGACCGGCGCCGGCTTGTTGCCGGTACTGCTGTCGGCCCGGCCCTTGATGGTCTTGCTCGGCATCGCCTGCCTGGGCATAGGCCAGGCCATGAGTATTTCCGCGCAACTGGCGCTGGTGGCCAGGCTGACCCGCAAGGAAGCCAAGGCCAGCAGCCCGGGCACGATACTCGGCATCTTCCGCCTGCTGGAACGCCTGGGCGCCGCTGCCGGGCCGGCCCTTGCGGCTGTCCTGGTGGCGGCCCAGGGAAGCAGGCAGGCCATGGCCATCCTGGGAATATTCGGTCTGGCATCGGCCGCCCTGTTTGCACTCCTGTTCGCACTGACCGGCACCGGCGCGGACCTGCAGCAAGCCCGGGAAACCAGCCTGCAAGGTGAAACACCATGAGCATGACGCGCCGCCAACTGCTGCAAGCCGGACTGGCATCGCTGGCGCTGCCACAGCTGGCAGCCGCAGCCCAGGGAACGCCCCGCCGCCCTTTCCGTATCTTCATGATACTGTACCGCGGCCTCACCGAGGTAGAACAGGGATTCAGGAACTACCTGGCCAGCCGCGGCATCCCGGTGGAATTGATCATCCGCGATGTGGCGCAAGACCTCAGCAAGGTGCCGGGCCTGGTCGCCGAGGCACGCGCCCTGCACGCCGACCTGGTCTACACCTGGGGCACGCCCGTCACGCTGGCGGTTGCCGGCAGCAAGCGCGCCGCCGCCGGCGGCAAACATATTACCGAGATACCGCTGGTGTTCACCATGGTGGCCTCGCCTGAAATAGCGGGCCTGGTCGAGTCCCGCCTTTCTTCGGGACGCAACATCACCGGGGCCAGCCATGTCGTACCACTGTATCAGCAGCTGGAGGCGATGCGCGCCTACCGCCCCCTGAAAAAACTGGGGGTGATCTACAACCCTGCGGAACTCAACTCAAGGCAGAACGTGGAAGAATTGCGCGCCGCTTCGCGCCGTGACCGCTTCCCGCTATTCGAGCAGGCGGTGCCACTGGATGACAGGGGGCTGGCAGTCGCCGCGGCATTGCCGCAACTGGTGGAAAATATCTCCAGGCTTGATCCGCAATTGCTGTATCTGGGGCCGGACAGTTTTATCGGCGCCAACTGCAAGCTGATGACCGAGACCGCCCTGCAATTCGGCTTGCCCTGCTTCTCCGCAACCGAGATCGCCTTGCGTAACGGCCGTGCCCTGTTTGGCCTGGTATCGCGCTATGAGGCCGTGGGCCGCCTGACCGCACGCATGGCGGAACAGATACTGGTCAACAAAATGCGCCCGCAAGATATCCCGATAGAGACCCTGGCGCGCTTTTCCTACCTGGTGAATCTGTCGGTTGCCGCCCGCCTGGATTGCTATCCTCCCCTGAAAGTCATCAACTATGCGGAGATCATTGGATGAGCGAGCCGCAACAACCGTTCAGCTGGCGCAAGCTGCAGCCGCACGAGGCGGCATTGGCGCACCGCGTGCACCTGGAAGCGATCGCAGACCAGGCCGTCGGCCTGGTGCGTCCCGATCAGCCAGACCATTTCACCGCCCACACCGGCCAGGCCGGGGCTATCGTAGGCTGCTTTGGCCAGGCAGGGAAAATGGTGGCCTACGGCGTACTCGGCACGGCTTCCGCCACCAGTGCGCATATGGCCGCTCTGCTCGGCATCGCGCCTGCAGACAAGGCGCGCTTTGCCATACTGGACGGTGTCGCTTGCTTGCCGGAATACCGGGGCTATGGCCTGCACCGTGGGTCCATACAGGCGCGCCTGGACCAGGCCAGTGAGCTTGGCCGTAGCCTGATAGGTGCCACCGTGTCACCGGACAACATCGTCAGTCTGCGCGGCTTGCTCGAGGCACAGTTTGCGGTCAGGAATTTCGCGATGCTGTATGGCGGTTTGGCACGCCTGATCCTGCTCAGGGATACGCGGATTGTCGATCCTGCGTGGTCGCTGGAAAAAAAGATAGGCGCCGGCAACAGGGCGGCGCACCAGGCGGCCCTGGCGATGGGACTGAGCGCCTACGCCTGTTCGCAAACCGCCAGCGGAGCGTGGCAACTACACTACGGCTATCCCGCGGCAGCGCAGCTCAAGTAATGCCCTGGTCGGCGCCAGCCGCTTCACTGCGCTGGCCGACCTTCTTGCGCTGCTGCTCCCTGTCCCGCTGGCGCAACACGTCTATCATCACATTGAAAGTGCGCGCCAGGCGCCCCAGTTCATCGTTCGAGCTCACCTTGATATGCGCTTTCTCATAATCGCCACTCTTCAGCGCGTGGGCGGCCATGGTCAGCCTTTCTATCGGGCGCACAAGGCTACGCGCGAACCAGACCGCCAGCAATAAAAACACCAGCCCCACCACGAGTACCCGGTACAGCACATTGGTAAACAATTGGTTCAGCGGCCGCTCAAAAGATTCGCGCAATTCCGTCACACCCACTACCCAATTGTGTCCCTTGACCGGCGCATAGCCTGCAATTTCCTCTTCTTTTGAAATACTCGATTGATAGCTGATATTGCCGGTACTGCGGGCGCCGACCATGGCCCCGGCCAAGTCGGGCATGTCCAGGCTGGCTATCTTGTCGCGTTGAAAACGCTGGTCGGCGACGATCTGTTGCAGCTTGTCCTTCGGCAGCGGCACCAGACTGCGATACAGCACGTTACTGTTGGGGTGGTAGATCACTACGCCGTCGCCATCGATCAAAAAGGGCACCAGGTTGGCCCTCTTCATGTCGTCCAGTATACTGGCGATACTGGAACCCTTGATGCGCAAGGCGACCGCTCCTATCACCTTGCCGTCGCTGCCAATCACCGGGTTGGAATAATACACACCGGCGCCGCCGGCGGTAGAGCCGACCACCATGCCGGTCATATGCGCCCGCCCTGCCATCGCCTCTTTGAAATATTCGCGGAACTTGAAATTCTTGCCGGTAACGCCGGCATCATTGGATACCAGAGCGTTGCCGTCCTTGTCCATGACGATCAGCGGATGCACGTCCGCATTGGAATTGGCGAGCCCAGCCAGCTTGCTGCTGATGGAGGCCGCTGCGGCGGCGCTCGGATGTTCCAGGAAGCTGACAAAGTCAGAGTCGGTTCCCAGATAGTTGGCAAGATTGCGGCTGTCATTGATCAACTGCGACACACGCCCCGCCGAGCTTTTGGCGTGCTGCTCCAGAGCGCGCAATTCACTCGCTGAGACGGTGCGCAAAGTCGCATTCAAATTATAATAGGCCGCGATCATCATGGGCAGCAGGGTCGCCAGCACCATGGCCAGCGTCATCTTGACGACTATCGGCCAGGACCCCGGCCGCAGCACGGCCCTGCCGGAGCGGGACAGCCAGGATTTCAGCAAACGAGGGGATTCGAGCAGGGTGCGCCAGCTCTCGCCCACCAGGCTTTCATTTTCGCCGGAATGCAGGGCGTCCCGCCAGCTCAGGCTGCCGGCATGCGCCGCAAAGAGCGCCTGCCTGAAGCTGGCGACATCCTGCGGCCGGTCCTTGGCGTCGAGCTTCAGCGCCCAGTCTATCGCCTGTAAAAATTCGACGCTGTAACGCCCGCTGCCGACCTGCACCGCAGGCGTCATGCAGTCGTCTATCCTGCGCTCCGGCGCCGGCAGCGGCTTGCTGCCGGCGATCATCCAGTACAGCGTCGCGCCCAGCGCATAGATATCGGTCGCGGCCCCCTGGTCCGCCGCTTCGTATTGCTCATACGGCGCATAACCGGGCGTGACCACATTGGCCATCTTGTGCCGCTCGCCGGCGGTTTGCCTGGCGGCGCCAAAGTCCAGCAAGACCAGGCTGCCATCTTCCTGCCGCACATAGATATTGTCCGGTTTGATATCGCGGTGCAGGTAGCCGGCATCGTGCACTACCGCCAGGCCTTCCAGCAGCGGCTGCACCAGCAGTAGCAAGTCTGCTTCCTGCATCCCCTTGTGCCGGGACCACCATTCCTTCAGCGGCTTGCCGCGCTCGTATTCCAGCACCATATACGCGGTGCGATGGGCCTCGAAGAAGCGTGCCACCCGGACGATATTCGGGTGACGGAAAGTCGCCAGCGTGCGCGCCTCGACCAGGAAGCTTTCCAGGCCGTGCCGGTATATTTCCCTGTCTTCCGGCCAGCGCGGCGTCACCGATTTATCCGAGGCGCGATAGGCGTAGTCGCCCGGCAGGTATTCCTTGATAGCGACCTTCACATTCAGGTTGATGTCGGTCGCCAGGTAAGTGATGCCGAAGCCGCCGCGCCCCAGCACACTGTCGATGCGATATTCGAGCAAATGAAAGCCTATCGGCAGCGCCAGCATCTCTTCCTTGCCGTCGGGCTGCTGTATCGCCGCGGGCAGGATGTCGTCGACACTGGGCACTTCTGGGGCCAGCAAGTGCGAGATGCCGGAGCTGGAAGAAGGTTCTGACTCTGCGACGGTCGCCAGTATCGTCGCCACCTCAGCCGTCATGCTGAGGCCGGCTGGCGCCGCGGCCGCGGGTTGCGGCACATGCATTACCGTCAGGTCGTCGTCGATGGGCGGGGCCGGCTCAGGCGGCTTCTCTGCCCGCGATTTTCTGAGCAGCTGCAGCACTTCCAGCTCCTTGACCCGGCGCAGCTTGCGCTCCAGCTCGACCACGGTCTGCAGCGCGCGCAGCCGTTTTTCCAGGTTGGCGGCCTGGCTGTGCGCTTCTGTCGGCGCAGCTGCGGGCGGAGTAGGCGCTGCCGGATAGCCTGGACCAAGCTCGGCAAACTGCGCCCCATCCACGGATGGGCTGGCCGACTCTATCGTATCCGGACCTTCGTTCATGCCTGCTCTCTTCCTCGACTGTTGTTCTGCCCGGTCCATCCAGGCGACGGATATTGCAATGCATCACGGCAGCATTCCCGCATCATTCCTTACAGGAAAATACTGCAATTGCGCTGGCTCGGCCCTTTGCCCCATATGCCACTTAAGCGCCAATTAAGTGCCAATTTTGCACTGCCGGCATTTGCTTCCATGCTACCATAATGACATGCATCCGCTGTCAAAAACCAGGGCAGGCAAACAACGGAGTTACCTTGAGCAACTGGAAGCAATTATCTCCCAGCCTTTATCATCAACTAGCCCTGGGGCAAGCCTATGGCGTGACTGACGTCGGCCTGGTGCGCAAATCCAATGAAGACAACTTCCTGATAGACCAGGAGCTCGGCCTGGTCGTGATAGGCGACGGCATGGGCGGGCATGAGGGCGGAGAAATTGCCAGCGCCAATGCCATCCTCGCGATACGCGATTTCATACGTTACTTCACCCAGTCGCGCGACGCCGGCAACACGCCTATCGTCGCCGAGCATGATCCCGATGCCACCTGGTCCGACGAAACCATGCCGGCCGTAATGACACTGTTCGACGCAGTTGAATTTGCCAATACCCAGCTGTACGCCCAAAACCTGGCCAACCACAACGGCGGCGGGCACGGCATGGGCACGACGCTGACCGGTATCTGGCAATACCTGGACAAGGGCCTGCTGGTGGTATTCCATGTAGGGGATAGCCGCCTGTACCGCTATCGCGCCGGCGAACTCAGCGTACTGACCCGCGATCAGACCCTCTACCAGCAGGCAATTGAAGAAGGCATCGTCGACAATTTACCTGCACGCAATCTATTACTGCAGGCGATAGGGCCTACCGAAAGTGTGAAGCCCGATGTCAAATCATATGCCTACCAGCCCGGCGACTTGTATCTGCTGTGCACCGACGGCCTGTACGGGAACACGCCGCATTCGGCGATAGAAGACATCATGGGAAGAACCGATGCGCAAAGCCTGGAACAGGCTTGCCTGGATTTGATCGAGTTGGCCAAGGAACACGGCAGCCGCGACAATATCACGGCGGTGCTGGTGATATGCAATCCATAGTGGTTACTACCGAATTCTGAGTATCTAGTTTAACGCTTGTGGTTTGGTCGTTTTGTGATTGCTGGCCGGGGGTAGCCCGGCATGCTACTCACTTTTTTTGCTTCGCCAAAAAAAGTAAGCAAAAAAAGGCGACCGCAAGCCTCGCCCCTTCGGGGTGCCCGATTGTGCGGTACAAAAAATGGGAAACGGGCGAAACTCGCTACGCTCAAACACACCCGTT
>JAZJYH010000062.1:0-64940 GCA_040390485.1 Pseudomonadota bacterium | reverse complement strand
CGGCTGGCATGGTGGGCGATGCCGATGACGAAGGGCAGGACCAGCTCGGGAACCAGATAGCCCAGCCACACCGCGGCAGGCTTGGGCAAGCCGACGCGGCGTATCGATATCAACCTACCGATTCCGGCAAGCAGCACACCGAAGGCGAGCAAGTACACCAGGGTCCCCTGCTGCCGTATAGTCATCGCGGCCCACAGATTGATAAGCCCGGTGGAAAAATAAACCCCCGCCATGAAACGATGGACGTTGTCGAGCCGCGCCGAGGTATCCGGCTGCCCCAGGTACATCTGCAGGGCGCCGCCAACCATGGCGATTGCCGCCACGGCAAACAGGCAAACTCGCACCACCAATTGGCTGGCGAGCAAGGGATCGTTTTCGTTCATTGCGGCTCTCCTGGTTCGGGCGGTTGGCGACCTCATCCTGCCACATAAAATTTGGCAAATCAACCTGGACAGGGAGGCGGGCAGGGTGGCTCCCGGCCCTGCGCTGGCGGCAGCGTCACTCAGGCAGGGGACGTCCGCCGCAGCATCAAGGCCGTGCTGCGAACTCGAACTCGACTAGGGTATCGTCCGGCCAGCTACGGTCATGCAGAGGCGGCGCATAAAAAAGGGCGCTCCCCGCCAGCCGTTCGGCGGCCAGCGATTCCCGGCGCTGGCCCGAGGCCAGGCTCACACCAGCCAGTTTCTCAGGGGCAGGATACAAGACGAATATATTGGCCGACCGGCAGGGGCCGCCCATCGTTCGAAACAGGGTGCGCTTGACAAAGCTTAAATCTTCTTGCTCTACCGCCCATCGCATTTCGCATTCCAGGCGAAGGTCGCCCAAGCGGCGGGCGCCTGCCGGCACGTCGGGGCTGCGAATATCGGGCCGCCAGCGATACAGTCCCTTTTTCCTGTTCAGGAGCAGGTCGGCATTAGCTTCTGCTGCGAGAGACTGGTTGCGCGGCAATGAAAACGTGCCGTCGGCTGCGAGAGGCACGTCGATCGAGGTGGTATCGCCCGCAATACGCAGTGTGACACCACTGACGCCACTGACAGCATTGACGCCGGCATCAGCCTGTTGCGGCCGCAATACAAAGCGGGGCAAGGCAGCCGGCGCCAATTGCTGGTGCTGCTCAAACGCATCCAGGCCGGCCAGCATCTGGCGGTAGGGTTTGAATTCCGGGTCCTTGGTACCGTTGACCATGACCGTTTCATCCGCCTGCGCTGCTGCTGAATTTGTGGCTGGATTTGGGGCTGAAGGAGGCTCGGCCGCATTCGCTGCGGCAGCGAGGATTTGCAGCAGGAAAAAATTGAGGGCGATAAGAGGCTTCATTATTTGAATCCGGCTGAAACCGGTTGGAGATGGTTCATGGGCAATAGTTCCCTGAATGAGGGTATCTTGGGCCGCAACTGGCATGGCCGGGCGCGGCTAGCCGCCGGCGGCGATTCCGGATTGCAGGTCCAGCGGCCTGTGGTTAGGCCTCGTTCTCGGGAAAATTCAATTCCACGCCATTGCCGGCCGGATCGGCAAAGAAAATCTGGCGCTGGCCGTTTGAGGGGACCTGGTCACTGCTGTAGCTGATATTCAGTTCGCGCAAACGGGCCTCGAACAAGGCGTAGCCGGTACAAGCGAATGCGACATGGTCGAAGGTATTGACTGCATTGGGCCGGCGCATTTCCTGCGGTGCGGCTTCGCTCAGGTGCAGGACAGCCTGCTCGCCGGCATACAGCCAGTAGCCAAAACTCGCGAACGGCGGCCGGTAGCCCAGCTGCAGCCCGACGATGTCCACATAGAAGTCGCGTAGCGCGTCGAGGGTAGGGCGGCTGGCGCGCAGATTGTAATGATGAAGTCCGGTGACTGGCATGGGATTTGGTCGCTTAATGATGGTGGCAAAAGGATTAACAAAAAGGATTAACACATGCTGCCACGGGAAAATCACTCACGCAACCGCAAGCAGGAATTGTCAATTGATGCGTTTGAGCCGCTGGCCGTGTATGCCCCAGATGCAATCGACGCCATCCACGGTGCCGCATAGGGCCCAGCCGCCGCCGATTTTCTGCACGGTGATTTCGGTGCCGACTTCCTTCGCCAGCCGTTCACCCCACTGGGTTGCGGAACCTTTTCCTTTAAATAATTCGTTTCCGTCGACGATGACGGTGGCGTCGAAAACCGGAACGGCAAAGAGGGTCATCATACTATTTTCCTTGGTATTTTTTTGGGGCGGCGTACGAATGATTTGCTCATGTCGCTCATGTAGCTTCGTTCAGGCAGGGGCCGAGCTGGCGCGCCAGCCTGGCTGCCGGGTCCAGCATATCAAATAAACAGCGTTTGATGTAAATTCGGCATTGTTCATAGGGGGGCGGCTTCGCGGCGGTAGCTGCCGCGCCGGAGGGCGTGCGCATCAAGGCCTGAAAGGCCGCTGCCGGCAGGCAGGGCGGACTTTCAGGCTTGGCTTGTTACCTGGCTAATTTTGCAGCGATCGCATCCATGAAGCCGACGCGGTCGGTAGTGGCGTTCCTCGCGTCGACCGGGTTGATTTTCTTGTCACGCAACAATTGCAGCAAGGCTGAATTCATGGAGTGGCAGCCATTGTCGGGACTTGTGGCTGCGCCGCCGTCCATCAGCGCGCGCAGTCCTGCGATGCCGCCGGTTTCTATCAGGCGCACGATGTCCGGATTGGTGGTCAGGCATTCGGTGGCCAGATAATAGCGCTCGCCGTCCAGCGAGGGCATCAGCGCCTGGCACAAGACGCCGCGCAAGGCCTGGGCCAGGGCCTGTGCCTGCGGTTCGCCATTGCCCAGCAGGCGCAGCATCTTTTGCAAGCCCAGCTCGGTCGAGCGTGCGTGCAGCGAAGCCAGCACCAGCGGCCCCGATTCGGCCAGCGCCAGCGCTTCTTGCGCGGTCTGGGCGTCGCGAATTTCGCCGATGACGATCACGTCCGGGCGTTCGCGCAGGGCATCGAGTGCTCCCAGGTAGTAGCTGGCGACGTCGCCGTCGAAGCCCACTTCACGCTGCGTGATGATGCACTTGCGCTGCGGGATCAGGGTTTCTACCGGGTCTTCAATCGTGATGATGTGGCCGGAGCGGGTCTTGTTGATCTGGTCTATCATCGACGCGATGGTGGTCGACTTGCCCTGGCAGGTATCGCCGATGATCAATACCAGGCCGCTGGTGAATTTGGCAAAATCCTGCTCGCACTGGCGCAAGCCAAGTTCACTCAACTCCAGCGGCTGGCGCGGGAAGCGGCGGATCACGCAGCCCAGGCGCTTCTTGCCCTGGAAGGTGAAGCAGTTGGCGCGGATGCGCGCCGTGTTCAAGTCGATGGAGCGGTCAAAGGCGCGGTCCTGGATACGTTCGGACCAGTTTGGCTCTATTACTTCAAAAAACTCTTCCAGCTCTTCCTTGGTGATAGGCGAGTCGGTGACCGCCACCAGGCCCTTAGGCTGGCGCAGCATGATAGGGCTGTTTTGATGTATCAGGATGTCGCTAAAGCTCAGCCGTGAATTCAGCAGGTGCAAAATCTGCTCGACCAGGGTGCCCAGCACCGGATGGCCTTCATTTTCCATATACGACAGCGTACGAATTTGCGAAGACATCTGGGCTTCCATCATTCTCTTCTCTCCCGATTTTTAAATCTGATTTTTGAATATATACCGCTGATTATAAACTCAGTATATTTGCGCAAGGGAAAGATTTGGAAAGATTTTTATTTTGTCGTATTTTGTTCAAGCCGGCATCGCCTGGAAAAGGCAAAATGCCCGGATTTAGGCGCAGGCTTTACACCTGTTGCGTCACATGGTTGAGGGTTTTGTCGCCATAGGTACGGACCACCTGCGAGATGATGACCTGGTAACCGGCCAGCCATTCGGAATAGCGGCGCTTGGCCTCCTGGTGCTTGGGATGTTCTATCAGCTGCTTCAAACCGGACTCCGACGCCCAGTAATAGACGTTGGCGACGCGCCCGGTCTTTGGGTCTTCCCATGCCTCTTCCCCTAGATAGCCTTCGGTTTCCCTGGCGGCCGCTGCTATCAGGGCGTCCAGCCGGTGGAATTCGGCATCGAATTGCTTGGTGTCAAAGATGAAGGTGGCAGAGTACATCGTGTCCTTTTAAAAAATGGGTCTATCCGGGGTGCTACCGTTCAGGGGGCGATAGTTTTAGCGGCCCTTATCTGCCGCAGCAAATAAGGGTCGGGCTTCTAGGTATGCCAGATCAGAAGCTGGTCGACAGCCCGACATACAGGGTGCGACGGGCGCCGTATTGCGGAGCGCCTACGCCTACGCCGGAACCGTCGCGCAGCAGGTAAGACTTGTCAAACAGGTTGATCAGCGAGATGCGTCCCTCTATATCGCCAACCGCGGTTTTCTTCCAGTTATGGGTGAACGCGGCATTGACCGTGGTGTAGGCCGGCAGCGAGGCCGAGTTGGGAGCGCCGCCATCCGGGGTCTTGCGCAAGCCGCTGCCATACAGGAAATCCGCGCTGACTTGCGAATGACCGAAGTGGTAGTGGGCGCCGCCGGACACCGAATAGGTCTGGTCGTGGTCCACATAGATGTAGTGGTTGGCGATATACGCCAGCTCATTGGGATCAAACAGGGATTGGCCGGAGATGATGTTTTGCGCCTGCGCTTTTTGCAATGTCACGTTCAGGAAGGCGCCCCAGCTCTTGTCGTTGTACACGGCCGACAATTCCAGCCCCTTGGCATAACCCTTGTCATAGTTGAACGGCGACAGTATCAGGGCCTGCCCGAACTGGCCTTCATCCAGCATATTGCGGATTTTCTTGTAATAGGCGTCGGCGGTCAGCGTCAGCCTGTCGTTGACCTTGTGGCTGAGTCCGACGTCGAAATAGTGGGTGCGCTCGGACTTGACATTGTCCGACACCGCTATCGCCGGGGCATTGCTGGTATTGGCATACAGGTTGATGCTGGCTTGCGAAGCCAGTTCCTGCGGCGGCGGGGTGAAGTAGCGCGAGTAGCCGGCATGCAGCGCGGTGGCCTCATTCAGCTTGTACGACAGGTTCAGGCGCGGGCTCCACTGCTGTTCTTCGACAAAGGCCGAGACGCGGTCAAAACGCACACCATAGTTCAGGGTCAAGGGTGCGGCGATGCGCCATTCGTCCTGCGCGTACAGGCTGTAGATATTGCCGGTTTTGCCTGAATTGTCAGTGATCTTGAACGGATCGGTCGAGGTCTGGGTGCCTGCGTCGTCGGTAGGGAATACCGCTACCGTGTTGTTGCTATGCGTGACCTGGCGGGTGTAAGCGAGGCCGGAGCGCAGGGTGTGTGTGGCATTCAGTTTGTAGCTGAAGTCAGCTTGCACACCGCTGGAGGAATTGGAGCGCAGCGTGTCGGAGGCAACCCCGTTATACACCAGGTCGCCTACCGCATCCGGCGTGAAATGCAGCTCGGAATACTGGCGGAACGCGGACAGCTGGTAGTTGACGTCGCCCAGGTTTTTCTGGAAAGACAACACCAGGAAGCGGTTCACTTCGCGCTGGTTTTCGTTCAGTTGCGAGGACGGCAGGCTGCTGCTGCCGGCGCCGGCATCGCTGACGCCGCTTAGGGAAAATGCCGGGACCTGGTTGGGATTGTTCGGGATCTGGAATTTGCCGTTATAGGTGCCGAACATCATGCCCAGCCGGGTATTGTCGTCCACAAAGTAGGACAGGTTGCCGAAGGTCTTGGCCTGCTCGGTCTTGTTGTGGATGGCGCTGCTGGCCGGCGTGGGGTTTTCTATGCCCATGGAGTTGGACAGGTAGCTGCCGGACAGGTAGTAGTTGAACGCACCCCGGGTACCGAAAAATTCGGCGCTGGGGTTGTAATAATTATGGCTGCCGGTCAGCAGGCCTATGCGTCCGCCCGGCGTGGTGTGGCCTTCCTTGGTCTGGATATCGACGATGCCGGCGGTGCGCAAGCCGAACTGGGCCGGCAGCGCGCCGGTGATAAAGTCGGTCTCGTCGATCTGGCGGGTGTCGATGGACTGGCCAAAGCCGCTGATGCTTTCCGGCAGTTGCACGCCGTTGATGCGGTACTGGACATTCGCATGGTCGTCTCGCACGTGCAAGCCGCCGGAAGCCTTGGAATCCTGCGCGACGCCGGGCAGGCGCAGCAAGACCTCATTGAAAGGCGTGCTGTCGCCCTGGCCCAGCATGTTCACCATATGCTTGTCTATCGAATACACGGTGGTGCCGATCTTGGGCGACAGGTCGATGCGGGCGCTCTTCAGGTGGGCCGCAGTCACCTCGACTGTGGCGACCGGGGTGGCAGCGGGTGTGCCTGCATCTGCGAGCAGTGCGACTTTACTGCTGTTGGACGCGGCCGCGTCGGTGTCCTGCCGGCTGGTCTCGGCGTTCGGCGGCAGTTGGCCCTGGCTGCTGCGGCCTTCGTTTTGCAAGTCAGTGGCGTAGGCGGAACAGGCGGAGGAGGCGGCAAACAAGCCGGCCAGTAATAATGGCAGCTTGCGTAATTGGGGAGTGCGTTGCGGACCTTGCATAATAAACCTTTTAAAGCTTTGTATAGGATGGAAGGGCGCGGCCAGGGAACACCACCCGGAGCCGGCGCCTTCTTAAAATTTGACGAAAAATATTCGGGACCTATTGATCCGCAGGCATGGCGCAGGCATGCTGATTGCAGACGGAAAAAATCCGTAAATCCATTATCAGCAGGCGTTACGCGAGGCAAAGAGCCCGGCCTGACGCCAGGTAATCAGGTGTGGCGGGCAGGACCTATTGCGGCGGATCAGAAAAATGCAGGAGGACCGCAGCTAGGCGGCAGCAGCAGGGGGGAGAGGTAGACAACGCTGGCGGTTTCCAGCGATGGGAGACGATAGGCAAGAAAAACCACGGCCTGCACCAGCATCTGCGCAGGTTCGGCTCCGCTTAGCTTATGGACGACCGCGCTACACAGCGAACATCCCTGGTCTTCCAGCGAGGTGGCGTGGTGATGCGTTGCCGCGGTGGAAACCAGTAGTACAAAAGTGATCGCGGTGATGACAGCGATCCAGGCGCGCCAGCCGCGACCAGCGCAGGCGTGCAACAACTGCCACAAGTGTGGAGTTGTCGCCAGCATAGGCTTGGTGGGATGGGAGGTTTTAAACATGCTCGAAGTGCGCACCGGGTTTTATTCTTGCCGTGATCATAACAAATAAATACGCGATCCGTACATAGGTTTATGGGGTCTCATGCAGGCTTTATGCAAGAAGGCTTTGTGTAAAGGCAAGTAAAGACGATGGACAGTGCTGCGCGCTTTAGGTTCAATACTTTTGCAATTGGCGGGTAAAATTGAAGCTGTAAAAACTTTGTTATCAGCCTGTTGATTTGCAATGTTATCTTGATAGAATGATCCTGATAATATTTGCAATGCGAGCAACACCTACTGTAGTGGCGAGCAGCGACAGCGCGTGCGGTTTCCATCTTGAGCGGTGGTTACCATCGGTTACAGACAAGGCTGGCAACAGCCTCTACATTGATATCATGCGCCCGCTGTGCATTACCGGGATCGCTTGCCCAGGCTGGACCATGTCAAGGAGTTTTAATGCGTACCGTCATTCCCTTATTCTTGCTGTCTGCGATCTGTGCCCTGGCTTGCCCGACGGCCGGTGCGGCCCTGGGCAGCGCCCCTACCGATTTCGGCCTGAAGGACAGCGGCCGGCAGGCGCGCGTATTGTCCGCGGATAAGGCCGCCGCCACTTACCGTATCAATGAGAGCATCTTGTCCTCGGGCACGGTGGTGCGCGAATACGTGGCAGCCAATGGCGTCGTTTTCGCCGTCAGCTGGGCAGGCCCCTTCATGCCCGATTTGCAAGCTTTGCTCGGCAAGCATGTTGACACTCTAAATGCAGAGGCCGCCAAAAAGCCCAGGGCCGGCAATTCGCAAGTCTCCATCAACCGTCCCGAGGTGGTGATCCATTCCGGCGGCCATATGCGCGCCTATGAAGGGCGGGCCTGGGTGGCCAGCGAATTCCCCAGCGGTTTCACCGCAGACGACATCCATTAATCGATAGACGGAAGACTACCCATGAGATTTTTTGCCAGCCTCCAGCACCAATTGCATGGCATGCTGCGCACCCGTGCGAACACGGGAGGCATGCTCACTGGCAGCCTGGCGATCGTATCCTGCCTGTTGCTGGCATCTTGCGGCGGCGGAGGCGGTTCCGACACAACGGGCGGTTCTTCGACGCCGGTGGTCAGCATCAGCCTGGCGCCGGCCTCGGTGGTCATAGGGCAGGGGGCCAGCCTGAGCTGGAACGCCACCAATGCCACATCCTGCACTGCCTCGGGCGCCTGGAGCGGCAGCAAGGCGAGCAGCGGCAGCTTGCAGGTCACGCAGGGCAGCATCGGCAGCTATGTCTATACGCTGACTTGCAGCGGAGCCGGCGGCGACGGCACCGGCTCGGCCACCCTGGCGGTGACCGCCGCAGTCAATAATACGGTGGCAATGACCGTTGACAACGGCCCGCCGGCCGCCAACGGCGTCATCAACCAGCCCTATGTCAGCGTGACGATTTGCCGGCCCGGAACCGCGGTCTGCCAGACCATAGACCACATCCTGGTGGATACCGGTTCTTACGGCTTGCGCATCATTGCGCCGGGCATACTGGATCCGGCACTGGCCTTGCCGGCGGTGCTGACCTCGTCGGGCGCGCAAGTGGGCGAATGCGTCAAGTTCACCAGCGGTTATACCTGGGGTTCGGTGCAAAAGGCCGACGTCAAGCTGGGCGGGGAGGTGGCGTCGGCGCTGTCTGTCAATATCGTGGGCGATACCGCACCCGCCTTTGCCGCCACTCCTACGGAGTGCAGCAGCGGCGTGAGCAACCTGGGTACGGTCGCCAATCTGGGCGCTAACGGCATCCTGGGCATAGGGGTTTTCAACGAAGATTGCGGCAGCGCCTGTGTGAATTCTGCAGTGTCGGGCACTTATTATGGATGCACCGCCAATAGCTGCCTCAGCACCAGTCTGCCGCTGGCGCAGCAGGTCGCCAACCCGGTGGCGGCGTTCGCGCGTGACAATAACGGCGTGATCTTGGTCTTGCCGGCGGTGCCGGCCGGCGGCGCCACCTCGCTGACCGGCTCGCTGATCTTCGGCATAGGCAGCCAGGCCAACAACGCCTTTGCGTCGGAAACCGTGTATGCGACCAATAATGTAGGTAACTTTACGACCACCTACAAGGGCAAGGCGCTGACTGCTTCCTATCTGGATAGCGGTTCCAACGGCTATTATTTCTCCGACTCTACGATAGCCAAGTGCAGCACCTCCAGCGGATTCTACTGCCCGCCAAGCACGCTCAGCCTGAGCGCCGTCAATACCTCATCGGGCGGGGCGGCCTCGGGCACCATCAATTTCATCCTGGTCAACGTCGACAACCTGCCGTCTTCCGTCACCGCGGCGGCGGTGGGCGGCAGCGCCGGCAGCAATACCTTTGACTGGGGTCTGCCTTTCTTCTTCGGGCGCAGGGTGTTTGTGGCGATAGAAAACGCGGCTACGCCTAAAGGCAAGGGCCCGTACTGGGCGTATTGATCCTGGGAGTCATTGCTACCCGGCTGTGTTGCCGGGCTAAACCCTCTTGCCGCTCTTGATACCTGGTTTTGAACCCTGGCTTTTTTCGATGACCAGGTACTCATCCGGCGGTTCGTCGCCGGCCAGCGCGCCGGATACTACCGGCAAGCCTTCGCCCTTGCGCATCAGCTCATCGGCGAGTTCATACACATTCTTACAGCCGGTCTCGGCGATCAGGCTCTGCACGATAGGCACCTTCCAGGCATCGACGCCGGCCGCATTGAACTGGCAGATCAGGTAGCCCTGTTTGCCGCCGTACCAATCCACCAGCAAGCCCGGCAGGCCGTTGGCCTCGCCGGTGATTAGCGCTATCGGATCGCCTGCCGTATTAATCTGCGCAGCCACCGCGCCTTTGACCCGGCGCTTGATCAAGGCATGGTCGACCGCCTCAGCCTGGTCGAAGCTCCATACTCGTGCCCGGATTTGCGACTTGGGGCTGTAGGCGGCGCGCGCCAGGAACTGACCGGAAGACGATTGCACCAGCGCGGTCGCGCCCGGCTTGTTCCTTTCCTCATGCTTGCCGTCCACGCGCTCCACCGCAGAAGCATAGATCCACGGCTGTTTTTCCAGCAGGCTCTTTTCCTTGCCTTGTTTGATGGTGATGATGAGCATGGGGCGGCTTCCTGGTTGGAGATGGGGGGCGTTAAATCGAGAGGCCGGATTATAGGGGTTTTAAGGCAAAAAACCTAAATATCCTTGTTTTCACGAGCTTGGTTCAGTGCATTGCCCATTATCCTCCAGAAAGCTGGAGCATGAGTTTTCCGGTAAACCGTCATTTTTGCCGGGAATGAAACGCCGGGCCGGGCAGCAATGCCGCGCTGCGCCATTGCCCTACACCTTCCGCGCTACGGCCTTGGAAGTACGGCCGTCGAATATGGCGCCAACACTAGCCACCCCAGGCTAAGGTAAAGAGCGCGTCCTGCCTCAGTCGCAACGAGAAGTCGTTCGGAAACTCCCGCATTTTCTGCCAAGGCGTCAAGCGCGAACATCAATGCGGCACCTAGTCCCCTTCGGCGATGGGGTTCAAGCGTTTCGATGCGGTCAAATACCGCACTGCCATGGTTCAGCACTACACGTCCTAAAGCCGCCGTCTGGCCAGTTGAATCGGCGAAGCGTATAATATAAGCCCCATGTTCTACTTCTACATTAGCAACATAACCGGCTGGAGGTGTGCGTGACATGGCCATCGTTGTAGGACGGTACATGAGATAGCGTGGGCTTTCAATTTTCCAATGGACGGGAAGTGCGAGCCGCATTTCATCAGTATCGACCGCTGCCTTCAGATAAATGAAAGGGTCATGTATTTGAGATGCACATTCTCGAAGCTCTCGTCCCGCATCAACAAACACGTGACGACGCAGTTGCTCTGGCCAGCCGACCTCGACGACCAATCCTCCACCGTAGCGTCTTGGTAGTGGCAATCCTCGTGCCAGACTCCAGCCAGTCAACCAGCGGTCAAGGAGACTCAAATCGACGTTCATGGATTTCGAACTCCTGAGCATGCGGATATTTTACGATACATTCGGCGCATTTCCAATGCGCCCTACGTAATGCGGGTTACGGCCATGTCTACTACGGGTTACGGTCTTGCTGTGGCCGTCTGCAGAAGAACGCAACATTCGTCTGCCGCAACGGCACCGCTCTAAAACTCCCTCTTCGGAAACTATTCCCTATAAGGGCGTTGGACCTACTTCTCCTGACGGTGTCGGCGCCGCGTCCGCTTGACACAGCCATAGATGAAACTGCCCACGACCAGCGACCAGAGCGCGCCAAACACAACGAAAAAAATACTACCTTGGCTCACTTCAACATCCAGCACCGCTTCGGCCGGGTTCTCGGGGTTGTAATGCGCTGTGGCCGCGTCGCTAGCATACAGCCAAGCCAGTGTTTGTCGTTCCGACTCACTATCGGGGCTACCCGCGTAACCGAAGGCAAGACGCTTCGACTCATAACTGCTGCCGTCAACTTCGTAGCGGTAGGCGACCTTTACTTCATAGCTCGTTCTATTTTTACCAGACCTTGTGTCGAGGTTTCGGTCGACGATGGTTGCGCTTGCCGTGGGCCAGCTTTGAGCGCGCCTGGCGTTCATCCAGCCTTTTGCACCAAGGGCAAAGGTATACAAACCAATGGATGAAAATCCGACGGCAAATACCAACAAAATCAAGGCTGTGACGACTCTCATTTTCCCTCGTCAATATCAATGGAATGGCTGCGTAACCGTCAACAAAAAACATCGGCGGTCAACTTTACATCAGGTAGCAGAATTGCTTGTCGTACCGTTTTTGCAAAGAACTTATCTCACGGAATGACATTCGCTTTTCCGTTTTACTCCGAGTTCCAAATTGTACGCGTCCGCTATTGGCCGAAAAAAAATTTTATCTAGCCGCAGTAGTTTCTGCTTTTCCGGTTATCCGGGTTAAATAGAAGGCCGTAACCCGCACTAGGTAGGGCGTCAATCGCGCAGCGAATTGCGCCGCATGTTCAGTCAACATAATCCCATCCCATCGTATCGCCGCCTGCCCAAGTAGAAGGATAAACACCTTCGCCTACCAAGCGATGGAACGTCGAATACGGCCAATCTATTACCTTGCTCACCAAGCCGTGCTTGAGCGGATTGGTATGGACGTAATCCATATGCGCCGCATAGTCCGCTTCGCTACGAATGAGATGCTCCCAATAGCGCCGTTGCCAAATACCGCGCACGCCTCTGCGCTTGCGTGTTTCGGACCGCCATTCCGTATCAGGGATAGAGTGAGAAAACCGGCTCTTGATCAATCGCCATCGCAGCGCAAAGTCTGCGTCGCCTTCAGGTAACGAAATGACGCAATGCAGGTGATCCGGCAAAACGACCCAAGCGTCGATGTCGCACGGATGCCTGCTGCGCGTCCACCTCACCGCATCACGCAACAATGCTATATGCCGTACCAACAAATCATTGCCGCTTCGTTGCAGCAAATTCACGGTAAAGAAATATGTGCCACCTGGATACCAGGCGCGTCGGTAATTGGGCATGCGGATATTTTACGATACATGCGGCGCATTTCCAATGCGCCCTACGTAATGCGGGTTACGGCCATGTCTATTACGGGTTACGGCCTTGAATCGCCTCCATTGTTGACTTAGGCTTTCTGGATGCAATAATCAGCGGGGCATGCTTCGCGGTTGACAGTAAAAAATTCAAGCATAGCATCAAAATCGCGCCGGTATTTTTCGATCCGGCTGGCGTCGGTACGGGAATCAAGGCTGGGTTTTCGGTGACCTACGACGAAGGTGTCTATCGCCTTGCCGCCTAGTTGAATGGGCGGATATATCGTCCTGAATGCATCCAGGACGCTGGACTTGACGCTGTGGGGCAATCTGGCTCGCAACCAGGCTACCTGTTCGGTGGTAAACAGCGAGGTGCCGAAATGTATCGTCTGCAGGCCGCTTAGCATTCCCAGGGGCTCGACCCGCTCATCCCGGATTCCCTGCGCGCCTATCGTCAAGTGCTTGAGGCGGTCAAGGCCTGCGAGCGGAGCGAGGGAATCAAAGACCAGCTTCTTCCCGGACAGGTCGTGGCCAAATTCCAGTTCTTCGACGCTGCGCGCCTCTGCAAACTGGTCTAGGCTTCTCAGCTTTGAAAAATCAGTAAAGCGAACGCCGGCGAGCTGCTTATTGCGAGAAAAATTCCAAAGCTGGTCGGTTTTTTGATTCCAGTACATGGCAATGAAACGCAGCTTGGGCAGGTTTTCCAGCGGGGCCAGGCTCTCGATCCGCGGGCACTTCCACAGGTTCAGCGCTACCAGGCGGGAGCCATAGGTTGCGACGAGGTATTCCAGGGTTTGCTGCTCCAGGCCGCTGACGGACAAATAGCAGGCGTCGGGCGCCTCGGCGAGCCGGTCTATGTCTGCCTTGGTCGTCTTGCCGCCGTTGAGCTCTGCCTGTATCAAGGACAGGTGCCGCGGGGAGGTTTGCATACCCGAGCCTAGTTGGCGAAGTAGCGTCAGGTTCATGGCTGGTGGTTGGGGCGGAGGTAGGTTGATGGAGGCCGGGGGACAGCTTGCCACACGTGACGAAGCTTGCGCCCCGATCAAATCAGGGGTTGCATAACCACCTTGCGGTAGGCGGCGCGCGTAGCCAGGGTGTCAAACCAGCGCTGCATGTGGATCAGCTGCGGGCGTTCTACCGGCAGCGCCATCCAGCGCCATACCGCGCAACCGGTCGCGATATCGCCCATGGTGAAAGCCGTGCCGCCGACGAAATCGCTGGACTTGAGCTGGGCATCGAGGATCTCCAGCACGGCGATGGTTTGCTGCCTGGCTGCTTCGATGACGCGCGCATCGCGCTGCGCTTCGGGCGTGCGCATGAAGGCCTTGAATAGCGGCAGCATGGCCGGCCACAGCGTGGAATTGCTCCAGTCGACCCAGCGGTCGGCGTCCGCCCGCGCCCTCGCGTCAGTGGGCCACAGGGTGCCCGGCGCATGCTTGGCCGTCAGGTAGCGCACGATGGCATTGGATTCCCACAGAACGAAACCGTCGTCATTGATGGTCGGCACCAGTCCGTTGGGATTCAGTTCGCGAAACTCAGGCGTGTTGACCACGCCGAAGTGCCGTCCCGCGTCTATGCGCAGATAGGCTATGCCCATCTCTTCACAGCACCACAGCACCTTTTGTACATTGACGGAATCGGCGTTACCCCAGACTATTAGCATGCACGGCCTCAAAAGAATAGAGCGGCATTAGTGTCCCGAGTCAGAAATTCGTCGAAGAAAAGCAATGAAATCAGCGCCATGCTTCGTTGCAAATACTCGCAAGGGGTGAAGCAGGGAATTCGAACAGCAAGCTGTTCGCCTGCGTAACGGCATTGCCTTGCAAGGCAATGTTCCTTCCCTACAGGGATACAGGCCTACCCTTGCTCCGTTTTGCGTCTCGCCTAGCACTGATTGCATCACTTTTCTTATTCAACGAACTTCTAACTCAGCAAACTAGCCGCGAATATGCCGCCGTCTCAACTCGCGGGGCAAATGATTATACCTAAATTGCGTACTTTTACCGCCATCCTCGCTCTTGGCCAAACATTGATTGCGCGCAGGCGGCGGGAGTTATACGATACTGGCAACAAGCTTGAGGCCGAGGGCGCTAACCCGACCACGCGCCGGCGCCGACTTGTGCAGGATGCGTCGGCCAGTATCCGGCCAGTACCATATATAACAAAATAAAAGAGAGACAGAGCATGAACGAAAAAACCATCAAGACCATCCTGTACGTGACCGGCATAGTAACCATGCTGCCGGGCCTGCAATTCCTGGCGCCGGCTTTGTTCCTGCAGGCTTCCGGCATGCAGGTGGGCGATGTTACCGGTCTATTTTTTGTCCGGCACTGGGGCCTGATCGTGTTTTGCCTGGGGGCCTTGCTGGTGTATGTCGCCAAGCGGCCGGCATTGCGGCGGCCGGTGATGTTTGCCGCCGCCGTTGAAAAGCTGGGCCTGGTGGCGATGATCATCATGAACTGGAACGAGGCCGCGCTGAAAGGCCTGCATGTCGCCGCGGTGTTTGATTCCATTTGCATTATCCTGTACCTGATCTATCTGCTGCGCAAACCGGTAAATCCGTAAGCTGCGGCGCCGCCGTCATCACTCGGGCTGGTAAAAACGCTTTTACGAGGGGAGAATATGCAAATCCTTATCGGTGCGGTCTTTGCAGTATTGATCCTGTGCCTGGCTGTGCTGGTCTTTTTGGGCGCATTCAGGCAGATAGCCATCGTCGAGCAAAACCAGGGACCGTTTGTCTTGCTGTATAGGGACATGATGGGCGCAGACATGAAAAAGATAGGCGAGATCACCGATAGCCTGGATACCTTGCTGGAAGCGGCCGGCATCCGGCAGCGGCGACCGATGGATGTATTTTTCCCCGATGGCCGGGCCGAGATCGGGTTTGCCATCGAGGGCGTCAGCGAGCAGCAATTAAAAGACCTGGCGGAGCAGGCCAGGCTGAAGGAAATCCCTGCGCAGAGGTGTATGCTGGCCGAGTTTCCCTGGCACCATCCGGTATCGTATATGCTGGCCTATTTCAAGGTCGATCCTGCCCTGGCAAAATACCGCGCCGCACACGCCTACCAGAAAGTGGAAGCGATGACTTTGCATGGCGACGGCGTGATTTTGTATTTGCAGCCCATAGTCGCTGCCTAACCCTGAGAGCCTGAACCGGAGCCGATGACATGCGCTTGCCTCACCTGACTAAATTTTTATGCCGGCTTTTGATGGTCGGATTGCTGGCCGGGTTGCTGGCGGCTTGCGGAAAGAACGACAGCAAGGCGCCGAATCCGCTGGCGGGCCAGCAACAGGCCCTGCAAAAAGCCCAGCAGGTGGAGCAGGAGTTGCAAAAAGCGGAGGCAGCGCGGCGCGAGCAAATTGAACGTGAGTCCGGCGCCGGAAAACCTGCCGAGTAATATTGCGCCGCACAATTGGGTAAATGCCCCGGCCGTCTGCGCCAGCTTGGCAAATGGAGTGCAAGATTGCCGTAGACTCTTATCAAAACATGTAAATTTGTAATGTTTTGTAAATGCGTCCACCTTAAGCCGCGGATTTTCGTTTAATAGCTACTCTTACAGAATGGCTACCACATAATGAAATCATTGCAATCCCAGCATCACCGGCGCCAAGCGCTGTTTTCGCTAGCCGCCTTGACTGCCGTTTTGGCGTTGGCGGGCTGCGCGGCGCCGCCACGCTCGCAACATGTAGACAGGGTGAAAACGGTCGCCATGCCGGCGCCGCCGCCCGCCATTGCCGAAGTGATCCCGCCGGCGCCGTATGTCGATTCCTACTGGATCGCCGGACACTGGACCTGGGACAAGGATGAATATATCTGGGCCAACGGTCATTGGGAGCAAGCTCGCCCGGAGATGGTGTACCAGCAGGCTTACTGGAACGTCGAGCATGGCGGCTGGGTGTTTCACCAGGGGCGCTGGGTGCAGCTGATCGCCGAACCGAGATCTATCCCTATGGTCGTGACCGTGGCGCCGCCGGCGCCGCGGGTAGAGGTAGTCAGAAATGCGCCGGGGCCTAACCATGTCTGGATAGGCGGCTACTGGCAATGGTCGGGAGGCCAGCACAACTGGGTCGCCGGCCACTGGGAAGCGCGCCGCGCCGGGTATTTCTGGGTGCCGGGGCACTGGCTCAGGGTCGGTAACGGCTGGCGGTTTTCAGGCGGCTACTGGCAGCGCTATTGATCTGGAAATAAGTTGGGGCACATAGGGATGCAGGGCAAGCCGCATAGGCTGGCCCTGCTTGCCCCAGCCTGTCTGCCTGGCAGTATCACTCGCCGGCAGCTATCTGGCGCAGCGCTTGTTCAAATACTTCTACCGGTTGCCCGCCCTGGATCAGGTGCTTGTCATTGATGATGACGGCCGGCACTGAGTGGATGCCGCTATTCAGGTAAAACTGTTCTTGCAGGCGCACATCCTGGGCATATTCGTCGGAAGCCAGGATTTGTTGCGCGCGCACAGGGTCCAGGCCGACCTGGCCCGCCAGCTCCACCAGCACTTCGTGCGAACTGGGGTCTTGGCCCTTGCTGAAATAGGCTTCAAACAGTGCATTCTTCAGGGCATGTTGCTTGCCTTCCATCTCTGCCCAGTGCAATAACCTGTGGGCATCGAAGGTATTGTAGATGCGGCTGCGTTTTTCCATGCTGAAGCGAAAACCGACATCGGCGCCGCGCGCACGGATGGCTTCGCGGTTGCGTTCGGTTTGCTCGGCGCTGGCGCCATACTTTTCGGCAAGATGCTCGGTAATGTCCTGGCCTTCGCTGCCCATCTGCGGGTTCAGCTCAAATGGCTGGAAGTGGATGTCGGTCTGCAACTCGCCGCCGATGCGGTCTATCGCCTGTTCCAGCGACTTCAGGCCTATGATGCACCAGGGGCAGGATACATCCGATACGAAGTCGATTTTTAATTGCTTGGGCTGGGATGTTTGAGTAGTCATTTGCTAGTCACCTGTTGTGAGGGGGCGCATTGTCTTGCCATTGTGTTGCCACGGTTTTTCCTATGATGCGCGCCAAGAGTAAGCCGCATATAGGTGCGAACTCGCGCTTTTCAATAGCCGTTTCCCGGCTTGGCGCCACCATCGGCAAAATTCAGGGCTTAAGCATTTGTTGCGCCAGTTTGTTGGCGCCTTCGGCGCCGCCATTGGCAACCCAGACCAGCAGTTCGTCCAGTACCGCCCGACCCTTGGAAACATCGTCATGGTTGATCATGGCGACCACGATCCAGGTTTCATCATAACTGTCGCGCACGTAACCGGCTATGGCGATGGTATTTTTCAGCGTGCCGGTCTTGATCCTGGCGCGGCCCTCGGCGGCGGTGCCCTTCAGGCGCTTGCGCATGGTGCCGTCCACGGCAACGATGGGCATGCTGCTCGCATATTCGGCGAACCAGTTGCTATGCTCGGCCACCTTCAGCAGCGCCGCCAACTGTGCCGGACTGATGCGTTCCAGCCGCGACAGCCCGGAACCGTTCTCCAGCACGATGCCATCGGGGTTGATGCCGTGCTTGTTGAACCAGCCGATGATTTTCTCATTGGCGGCCTGCAGGGTGCTTTGGTAGCTGCCGCTCTTGGCCTGCTCCACGCCCAGCGTCAGGTATAACAGGCGCGCCATCGCATTGTCGGAGCGCTTGTTGACTATGCGTATGGTGTCGGCCAGGGTGTCGGATTGGCGCTCTACCAGCAGTTTGGCATCGGCCGGGGTCGTGCCGTCTTGCACGATGCCGTTCCAGCTGCCGCCAAGTTCGCGCCACAAGGCTTGTATCACACGTTCTATGTACAGGTTGCGGTCCAGCGTATTCAGTTCAGTTGCGGTCTTGCAATTACGCGGGAAGCTGCCGGCGAGGATCAGGTTGACCGTTTTTGCGCGGGTAATTTCCACTTCCGGCGCCTTCCATCCTGCTTCCCACTCGGCGCAGTTGCCGTCGCGCAGCGCCAGGTGGTTCTCTATACGCACCTTGTTCATCGGCGGCGAGGTGCGCACCGTGATGTCGTCCGAGGAGGATTCCAGTTCAAACCTGATCAGGTTGCTATGCAGCAGCAAGGCGTCGGGGATCACGTTGTAATAGGCGTCCGGGGTTTCGTCAAAAGCCGGGGCGTTGATATCGAGCCGGGTCGGCTGGAAAAAGCCGCGGTCCAGCACGATGTCGCCGGCTATCCGCTTGATGCCCTGCGCGCGCAGGCTGCGCAGCATCTGTTCCAGTTTGTCCCAGCCCAGGTTGGGATCGCCGCCGCCGCGCAGGTAGAGCTTGCCGCGCAGGGTGTCGTTCTTGATGACGGCGTCGCTGAGCATGCCGGTCTTCCAGCGATAAGTGGGGCCGAGTTCGTCCAGCGCGATCATCGTGGTGACCAGCTTCATGGTCGACGCTGGGCTCATCGCCCGGTCGGCATAGCTGGCCAGGGTGGGGGCGTGGGAACTGGCCGACACCGGCGCTACCCATACGCTGAGCGCCTGGGCGGGCAGGTTAGCCTTGACCAATGCCTCACTGACATTGGCGGGTAATAGGCCTTGCGCGTGCAGGGACGGCGTTATACAAAGGAAAAATACTATACTGGTCAGTCTACGCATGTGGGCGGTCCGGGTGTGCAGGTCATTTAGGTTGCAGGGGCTGCTGCCGTGATGCTAGCAGTTGGCAGCAGCTAGCAGTGTAATGCAGTGCCAGGCAATGCGTGGTGCCGGCATGAAGCAGGGCAATGATTTTTTGTGCCGGCCGCATAATTCTAGGTTATGCTCGCGGGCAAAACAACCAGTCTGGCCGACAGGGTGCAGACGTCGACCATCAAGAGTAAGGGGCCAATATGCATACCGCCATCGTGCTGTTCATCAGTTTTGTGGTATTGGGCGTATGCCATATCCTTGCCCGCAAGCTGACGACAAGCAGTGCCGATGCGACCAAGCTGGCCACCTTGATTTTCTTGCCGCTATGGCTGGTCGCCGCCGGTATCAATCTGTGGATGGGGGTATCCGACGCCGGCTATACCGTGGCCGAGGAGTTGCCCATGTTTGCACTGGTGTTTGGCGTGCCGGCTGTGGTGGCGCTGCTGATACGCTGGAAATTACTGTAAAGCACAGCGCGGTTCGCCGGGCTATTGCTGCAAGGCCAGCCGCAAGGCTTTTTCTATCCCCTGTGCATAGGCGGCGATCTTGCCTGCCTGGTCCTGGCCGTTGATGATGCGGCGCGCCGCCAGATAGTCGGTGCCGGCCTCGTTCAGGTATTGTTTCAGCGACTTGCCGGTGAAGACGCCTTCGCGCATGCCGGTCGACATGATGCGGTAGGCGGTCAGCGGGTCCAGGGTGCGTTCTGGATCGTCTTCCAGGCTCTTGCCCAGTGCCAGGCGCTGGCTCAGGCTGGCGTAATTGGCCCTGCCGGTAATTTGCACATAGCCGCGCCCCTTGTAGCGCAAGCCGTCGCCGGCGCGGGTATTGCCCAGCCTGATCCCGAGCGGGGTGCCGACCTCATATTTGTCGAAATAGGCATCCTTGCCCATCTCCGTGATCGGCTGCCAGGTGTCCGCGCATTCATGTTTGACCGTGGCCAGCATGTAGGCGACCCAGCGTGGATCGTTCACATCCGGATCCAGCTGTACAAAGCCCAGCAACTGATCCAGACCGCTCAGCTTGGGGGCGCTGAGCGGCACAAATTGCTTTTCGTACTCAGAAAAAAAAGTTTGATGGTTGAACCACATGGGGATTCCTTTTCTGGCGTTGTTCTTTGCGATGCACCCTAATGCTTTATAGTAAATTTTAAAAAATATGCAATTATTTCCTCAGGAAAAACTGAGATTGCGGCCATCGGTTCACGAGGTGAGACGCATTTGAGGCGCCGTGCTGGCGCTGCCTGCCCGGCCTATTTCCTGTTTGCGGCCCTGGCGGCGTAGGGTGCATCGGTCAAGGTTTTCAGGAAGGCCACGATGTCGTCTATCTCTTCTTCGTTCAACGCCGGTTTGCTGCCTTCGCGCCTGTTGTAGGGCACAGCATTGACGTTCACGTTGCCCCTGTATTTTTCCGGGACGTCGTCAAACTTGATTCCCGATTTGTACCAGTCCCGGGGTTGCGTGGCGCGCGTGGCATAGAAGCTGACCACGTCGCGCAAGGAGTCAAACACGCCGTTGTGCATATAGTTGTCGCGTACCGCCACATTGCGCAGGCTGGGTGTCTTGAAGTAGGCGCACCATTGTTCCGGGTCTTGCCACTTGAGTTTGACGGCGGTGTCGCACAGCCCCCGGTCGTAATGCCCGGGCCGGTGGTTGGCCGGAATCCTGTTATTGCGCGGCACCGCGATGGCGTCGTAACTGAAGTCGGTGAACAAGGAGCGGGCCGGATTGGCCGAGGTCTCGTTGAACTTATGGCAGGACGCGCAATTACCCTTGTCGGCATCCTTGAATAATTTCAGTCCCTTCAGTTCTGCCTGGCCCAGGCTGGCCTTGCCGCGGATATAGTCGTCATAGCGGGAGCTGAACGGGCTCATTTCATTGCTGCGCAAGAAAGCTTCCAGCGCGCGCGCCGCCGCCGCCGTCGCCTGTTCGGGCTTGGCAAAAATCGTGGCGCCGAAGCGTGCCCGCATTTCTGCACCGTGGCCGCGCTGCAGTTTGCCGGCGATCTGGCGCGCGTTCTTGTTGTTCATTTCCAGTGGATGTAGCAAGGGTCCCAGCGCTTGTTCGGCCAGGGTGTCGGCCCGGCCATCGGCAAAGAAGCCGCCGAACGGCGTTGGCAGCGAGGCGTCGTCGTCCTGGTAAAAGAAGCGCGCAGGGGTATAGCGTAAATACAGCAAGGACGGCGTGTTGCGGGTGCCCATGCTGCCGGGCTTGCTGCCCAGCGCCACGCCGAGAGCGGAACCGTGGTTGCCGGAAAAGGCTTTTCCAGGCTGGTGGCAGGCGGCACAACTGGTGCCGCGCGGCTCGGACAGGTTTTGATCAAAGAATAGCTTGCGTCCCAGCACCGCCAGCACTGCCAGCGCCGGGTCTGCTGCCGGCAGTGCCACCGGGTCCGGCATCGCGTTCAAGTGCGGGGTAGGCTTGTCCGTAGCCGCAGGCGCAACAGTTACAGCAGGCGCAACAGGTGCAGCAGCAGCGCCGGCAGACCAGGCCAGGCCGGCACCGATGAGTAGCGCGGCAACTCTATGCCGCCAGGCGCCGGACCGGTAATCCGCCATCAATGTCAGTTAGGCAGCAGGTAGCCGGTCT
Source organism: Pseudomonadota bacterium (assembly GCA_040390485.1). GTDB lineage: Bacteria > Pseudomonadota > Gammaproteobacteria > Burkholderiales > Burkholderiaceae_D > Undibacterium. The sequence goes on along the minus strand of JAZJYH010000062.1, from coordinate 43,205 downwards.
TGTCGCAATTGACCTTGCTGCCGTTTTGCAGGCAAGTGGTCAGCAGCGCGCCTTTGCGGGTGTAGGCCTTGTAGGCCCAGCTGCCGTTGGCTTGCCTGTCCATCACCATGAAGCCAAAAGTGCTGGTGTGGGTAATCTTGTCTATTACGGTGCCCGGCGCCGGGATGGCGCTAGCGGGCAGGGGATCGGGCAGGTTGACATCGAGGTTGTCGCCGCCGTTGCCGGAGACAAAGGTGGCCGGGTGGCTGGAGGTAAAATTAATCGCCTGGAAATCATGCACGTGGCCGTGCAGGGCCGTTTTGATACCGGCAGGATAGTAGGCGGTCGGCGTCACAGCCTGCATCACCGATTGCAGCGCCAGGTTGCCGGGAGCCGGCGCGCTGCCGGCCAGCGGAGCAAAGGCCAGCACCGGGTGGTGGTTGGTAAAGATGCTGTTCACATTGGGCTTGGCCGCCAGGCCGGTCACGGCCTGGAACTGGGTCTGGTATTTCTGGAATTGGACGTCGGTGGCCGCCAGCGCCGTCTTGCCGGCCTTGGCAGAGTCGAACACGATCACTTGCGTGTCGCCGCCCACCGCTACTGCGTAAGGGTCGGAATAATTGCCGAGCTCGTCGTTGGCCGGATCGTCGCAACTACGCTTGCTGTCATAGACTTGCGTATCCAGGAAGCGGAACCAGCCCTGGCCGGCGCGCGCGCATTCCTCATGATTGCCGCGCACCATGATCCACGGCGCCGCCGCCAGCAAAGGCGCGGCCGGCTTGAACAGGTCAGCTTCCCAGGCGTCCCAGCCGTAGCCCCAGGGGCTGCCCTGGCAACCCGCGATGTCGGCCGGACAGGCGTTCTCGCGATAGTGGTAGTCGCCTATATGCAGCACCAGATCGGGCTTCATCGCGGCCGCAGTGGCGGCGATGGTCGCCAGCGGCCAGGCTTCACCGTCGGTGCAGGATTGCCAGGCGTTGTCGGCCTTCTTCAGGCGGCAGCCGGTGTCGGCCAGGATCACCACGCGTTGCGGGCTGGGTTTCGGGATGGGCAGGCTGCGCGAGCCTATGACTGCCTCGGTCGCGGTGGACGCCAGCCTGAGCTCGCAGGACGTCACCGGGAAGGCCGAGGGCTTGGAATCCGTCGCCGCGCTGGCCGTGGTGCGCTGCAGCGCGGTGCCGGCTGCGCTGCGCACACTCATTGGCGTCTTGACGCCGTCGACCAACATGAGGGGGCAGGCATTGTCGGCGGTGATGGCGCGCACCACGGCCTGGTTATTGGCGCCCAGCTCCACCCAGGAAAACTTGACGCTGGCATCGGCGGCTGCGGCGTCATAGCTGTCGGCCCCGCCGCAGCCGTAGGCCGCCAAACCGGCAGTCAGCAAGGAGGCAAGGATGAGGGGGCGCGGAATATGGCGGCCCAGGGCAGGGCGCATGGAAGCAAAAGTTTTCATGGATCGCGATGGCTGTGGATGAAAGGACGGAAGGCGCAGAAGCTTGCCAGGAATTCATCGCAGATTATAGGAAGCGGATATGACCTTGTTGTTACAAGATACGGGGCGCAAGCGGAGGAACGGGAGGAAATAGCACGGCGGACGATTGCGTGCAGGCATGAAAGGCGCAGGGGCAGGATGAGGCGTCGATTGCCCCCTCGTCAACCGATGCCGGTGGAACCGCCTAGCAGTTTATCCTGCCATGCTCCCCAATGCCTTTCGGCGGGTGGCCCGTGATGGCCGCCCTGAGCAAACTAAACAAGCGCGCCATTTTGCCAGTGTCGGAATCCCAGTATTCTGCGGCGTGGATATGCACCTTGATCAGCGCAACCTGCGGGTCGTGCATGCCCTGCGGGTACCAGGCGGCAACCAGGGGGTTCCATAATTGTTCGATTTTTTGCTTGTCGCCGGACACGGATGCATGGCCCGACAGCGATACATACAGGTTCTTGGTTGGATCGGAAAAACTGACATTGACGTGGGTATTGTGCTCCAGGTGCTCGGTGATCGTCGAGTGCTCCGGGCAGAAAAACCACAGGCAGCCATCCTCATCCAGTTGCTGGCTGGTCATGGGCCGGCTGAACAGGTAATTGGAGTTGTCCATGGTGGTCAGCATGCCGGTCTTGACCAGGTCTATTTTTGCTTTCAGCTGGTCGAAATGCTCATTGGTAAATGTCATGATGTGCTCCCTCGCTCGCTCGTTCCCTCGTTATACCGCTGGTATATTCAGGATAGGCGATAAGGCTCAGGGCAACAAATGTCACTGGCCATATGCCATACCGTTGCGCACTATTTCACCAGCGCATCGCGCGGGAACAGGTCCGGGCGTTTGGTGGACGTCTCCAGTATAGAGTTGAAGCTGGGGGCGGATTCCGGTTTTTGCTGGCAATTGCTGGCGCTGGAAAGCGGGCCGGACAGCGGAATCTTGTAGCCTATCTGGATCCCGGTGTCATTGACGCCGTCGTCGCGCGTGCGGGTCACGCTGAGGTTCCAGTTGTTCCTCTCTATGCCGAGGTTCATGCGGTCATAATTTTCGCTGCTGCGATAGCGGCCTTGCAGTTGCGTGCAATTGTCGATGTTATGCGAATACTTGAAACGGCTGGACATCAGGTATTCCCTGTCCCTGGCCTCGTCGCCCACGTAGTAATTCACGCGGCCGCGTTCACGCCGCCATTCCAGGCGGCTGTCGGCAGTAGGATGCAGGCCCAGGTTGAGCACCACGCTGGCTTTCTTGCCCAGTGCCGGCGTATCCAGGTACAGGCTTTCGGTATCGCCCATGTCGCTGCCATCCTTGGTCGTACGATTGGTGTTTGCCTTGCCGTTTGCCTCGACGACATAGGAGCTTAGGCCCACATCGGACACCAGGCTGTCCCTGGACCAGTATTTTTTAAGATCCAGCAAATAACTGTTTTGCAATATGGCGTTGTAGCCGTTACTGGTGGACTCGGACACATAGTCGCTATTCGGCCGCAACTGCCCGCCGGAGACGGTAAAGCGCAAGCTGGGACGGGGCGCATACACGCTGTTGACCAGGATTTCCGAATATTCGCGCTGGTGGGTGACCCGGCCGCCGGCGGCGATCTGGTCGCTCAGGCGCAGACCATAGTCAATGACGAACATGGGATTGCTGCTCTTGTATTCATCGATGCTGGCCCGCCATTTTTGCTGCAGGCTGTCGTAGTTGAGGGAAAGGCTTTTGTCGCGCAGGTCGGTATGGCCGGGCGCAGATACGCTTTCCCCCGGCAGCTCAGGCAAGCTCAGGCTGATGTCGGGCTGGCTGGCGGGCGACTCTGCTGGCAGTGCCAAGGCTAAGTGGGGCAAGACGGCAAGCGCACCAGTGACCAGCAACACGGTCAGGGACGGGGCAAGGCGTGCAGCGAGATTTTTTCTTACTTTGCTTACGATGGGGCGGCTCATTAAAAACTGGGGTTAAACTGGGTTTACAAACACGGCGCTACGATAGGCGCCGTATTTTTCAATACTGTGACGGATTATTGGGGATGGATGGCAAACAGCCTGTGCAAAGCACTGCTTGGATAGGCTAGCTTGCAAATAGTTCAGTAGTGTAATGGGGAAGCGGCGGCGTGTCGTCAGCTGGCCGCCTTTCCTGCTCTGCCGGCGCGAATATGTGGCGCGGACCGCAGGCGATACTGAGGTAGCTCGCTGTAATACACGGCGTCTTTTCAAGTCAGGCCGCAAGGCAGGCGCAGACCTCGTAGTTTTACCATGTTGCAACGCACCATTATTGCGAGTATAGTAGTACTTGTCTCCTCCAAACCTCCTAAGGATTGGAATTAGCCCGCTACCGCAAGGTTGCGGGTTTTTTTTCGCCTATAGGAATCGTGAGCGGTCTTTATTGCTGTTCATACCCCAAACCTGGTCGCCGGGAATGGAACAAGCCTGCAAACTTCCCGGTCTAATGGTTTAATAGAGGTGAATTGGGCCGGCCTAAGCTGCCGAAATGTCACTGGATATTTGTAAAATGTGTATCAAATGAAAGAATTAGCTTGTAATTGTGCTTCTTATCGGTAACATTATTAATAGTTTATATGAGTAATATCGATATTTGCAGACAGTGTTGTTGATGCTTGCTCCAAAAGTAAATATAAATGGAAAAAATGCAATCTTGTTCTATTATAAAATTAAGAAAATTAATAATGGAGTTCGATTGCAAGTGACGGATAAGCAAACTTGCGAATGATGTTTATGAGCTTTCTCTTGATTCAGTCTTGGCGCGCTCCTGATACCGGTAGCTTGGAATTTGTTAGAAACTCTGGATGGTGAAGGGGGTAATCAATATGTTTGGCTTCCAATCTCATAAATCGAATGTAGGGACACTCTTGTCGGAAGAGAGAGAAATCCTGAATTGCGGACTGGACTCTGCGCTGCAATCGGGAGACGATAGTGCCGCCGCCATGCAAAAGGTCCTCGCCCGCAAATATCCGGACTTGATTCGCGAAGAGCTGGATGTCTACAGCCGCATCTGCAAGTCTGCAGTAAAATTCGGGCACGACCTGGTGAATACCGTTGCGCAGCAGGACAGGGCCGCTGTCATGCCCTTGTGGCAGGCAGCAACGCTGGCAGAATTCCCGTGGTTGAGCGACGCCAGCCTGGAGCTGTTGCTGACCCGCGATGTCTATCATTCGGAAAATGATACCTTGCCCGAGCTGACAGCCAATTCCATACCCGGATATGGGCTGACCCTGTAAATCGCTCGTAGTCCAATACATAATGCCCGCCATCGCGGGCATTATTTTTTTGGGGCCTTGTCTTGTCTACCCGCTTAAAATTCTGCGCTCGACGTTCCCTGATGAAAAACCACTTTCCAGCTTTGCCCAAAACGCTTCCATAGCGAGCAGCGCGACGTATAGCTGACTTCGCCGGATGCGGGATTCCTGGTTTTCAGGCGAAAACTCAGTTGCGCCAAGCCCGGTATCACTTCCCGGAGCTTGAAGTTTTCCGCTGCAAATTCCAGCGAAGGCGCGTTGGAAAGGCGACACAGCGTTTCGGACTTGCGAAATGCCCGCCCGCAGCTGCCAAACTCGACGAAGCTGTCGTCTATCAATGCATCCAGTGCGCAGGGATTCGCGCGCACGTCAGCTTGCAACAGGCGCAGTTCCAGGCCGGTTAGCACGTCAAAGAGTTGGCGCTGCTTATTCACTATACGTCCTGCTCTTATTATTGTTAGGAAGGAGATAACGAGTGCCGTGCAAATAAAAAAGCGGCAGTCTACGGCAATAGTGGGAGCAAGGATTTTGCACTGCGTGCGGCCATTTGTCACCTGCTACTTGCACAGGGGCGTTGTTTAGCCGCCTTGTCTATACACAAATTCGCCGCAAATCCTGAGTGAGGCAAGCTGCTCAGCAGAAAATGTCTGGTCGGGGTAGGCTTCCTTGTTCACATTCCTACCCTCCAGCCGCCAGCTCCCGTCTGCGCCTATCCATAAAAACCTGACGAGCAAGCTGCCCAGGTATTCGATGGCATACATTTTTCCACTGCGCGCCTCCGTCTTTGAGGTATCAAAGATCATGATATCGCCGTTAACGATAAAATCAGCCATCGCATCGTCTTTGGCGTATATCGCAAAGGCATTCTCCGGCGTGATCTTGAACTTGGTGAAGAAAGCCGGTTCTTTGATGAGATGACTGATGGCCATATTGGGTTCTCTAGGGATGCAGGCTGCAAATTGGATGGGTGAGAATCTATTGTAGTGCAATATGACAATGTTGGTAGAGTGCAAAGAAACGATCTCGCTTATCGACGGCGCAGGCACTACTGCAAGCGTTGCCTGCATGCGCTAGCAATTTGTAAATTTAACGAAATATCAACGCGAGGTGCACACCATGGAAGTGAAAATTGTCAAAGGTCAGGGCAAGCTGCAGCACGTGATACAGATAGGCCAGAACAAGCTGCTGACCGACGCTCCGCAAGCCCTCGGTGGCGACGGCTCCGGCCCCGAGCCGCATGACTTATTGGCAGCCGCGCTCGGCGCTTGCACCGCATTGACGGTGACCATGTACGCGCAGCGCAAGCAGATGGATTTGCAGGATATCGACGTGCGCATAGAACACGGCCAGCAAGAGGGGGTGTATGTGTTTACGCGCAAGATCAAATACCTGGGCGCGCTCAGCGCCGAGGAGCAGGCACGGCTTACCGAGATCGCCGGCAAATGTCCGGTGCATAAAACCTTGATGGGGCAAATGCGTATCGACACCGAGACCGTCCGGGCCTTTTAACTCCGTCCCGGCCTGAAGCGCCGGATAGAAGCGCCGGATAGCAGGTCGCTCAGGCACGCTGGAGAGCGGCGCCGCTGCGGACCGTATTGCGCGGATGCGCTTATGCGTACAGGTCCAGCAGACCGCCGACCGTCAGGCTTGCTGCGCCGGCCCTGGCATGGCCGGTGGCGGCATTCAGGTCTGAGGGGATCGCTGCACCGGCGTTCGCAGCGGTGGCACCGGAGTCGGCGCTAGGCTCCAGACTGTGGCCAGGTTTGGCCTCCAGCACTTTTTCCATGCGAGTCTTGAGGTCGCTGATCTTGCCGGATAGCTCGGCGATCTGCGCCTTGCCGCCAGAAGTTTTGGCGGAAGAGCAGTTGACGCAGTCCGCCAATTCTTTTTGATAACGCTCCAATTGCGCCTCTAGCGCGGCGCCGGCAACGCCGCTGCTGGCAAGGCTGCCGGTGATTGCGTCCGATGCGATGGCGAGCACCATGGCGGGTCCTCTTTGCTGTTATGGGTGATATGTTATGGGTTGATATTGCCGCCAACTGCGCTGCCGCTGAATTGGAGGGCGCAGGGCTTAATTACCCAGTCTTCTAGCTTGGTCGGCGCAATTCCCGAAAACTTACACCGTTTTACGATAAATTTTGCCTGCGCTCGGGATCTGCTTGTCCCCGCGCCGCGGCCGTATGGCAAAAAGGGCAAAGCTTCCGCTTTGCTAATCGCTGCAGTTCTGGTAAAACAGAGTTGAGGGCTTAGTTGGTAACTTAGTTGATAACTTCGTTGATCATTTACGCGGGCAATGCCTGCTTGGCCGGGCCTGGACCAGCAAGCAATACCATGATTGGGATCTCGCTTATGATAGAACTGGATACTGAAAAACTGGCGTCGAGAAGCGTGCGGATAGCCGCCAAGCTGGTGGACCTTGCGCTGGCCGTGCTGGCATGCTGGCTACTGTCCTTCGCGGGCTTGCTGTCTGCCGGCAGGGCGGTGCTGGCGTGGCTGCTGATGGTGATCGTGTGGGATGCCTTTGTCCCCGGCCGCAGTCCCGGCAAGCTCTTGTTCAAGATAGTGGTCGCGTCGGACCGCGACTACCAGGCCTGCTCCCGGTGGCAGGCCATCGGCAGGAATATTCCCCTGTTATGCTTGCCTGTGCTGGATTGGCTGTTTGCATTTTTCCGCGACCGGCGGCGCATAGGCGATAGCCTGTGCAATACCCTGGTGATCAGGCGCGAATACCTGCAGGCAAAGTCGGCGCAGCTCAAGATGGCGCCGGCGCAGCAATGGCAGGAAATGTCGCTGGAAACAGTGGCGGTGTATGGCAGCATGCTGGAAGCGGAAATACTCAGGGCTCGGCTGGAGGCGGACGGGATACCGGCGATAGTCGTGGATGGCAATCTGGTGCAAGCCTATTCCCTGATCGCGATTGCCGTGGGCGGCGTGCGGGTGCAGGTCATGGCTGAATACGCGGCCAGGGCCCGTGAACTGGTCAAGAGACTAGACGACGGCGAGCTGATGATAGAAGGTTAAAGGCTAAGGGTGTGGCGCAATCGCCTGACTCCGTCAACGATATTTGGCGATAATTTCCTCGGCCAGTTTCCTGCTTGCGATGGACTGGAAAGCGGCGGCAAAACGCTGGTACGGCAGACTCGATTTTTTTGATATCCCGCATTCCACAGAATTGGTTTCCAGCGCCAATGGACGGCTGGCAAACATCTTACGGTTGGCCGGGTCGCGCAGGAAATAGTGGTAGTTGATGGAATCAATCATGCCGTACTTGCTGCGGTCGACGAGCATTTTTTTCAGCATGTTCAGCTCGGTGGGCGCGTCTTCGCGGATGACGGCCTGGCTACGCAGGGCCTGGTCCAGGGCGGGGTAGGAATAGCCGGTGACGGTGCCGACGATTTGCCCGCGCAGGTCTTTCAGGCTGCTTACCTGCTTGGCGTCGTGGCGCCTGACCAGCAGCTCGGTGGTTGAAAACATCGGGCCGCTCCAGTAAAAATCCCCGACATTGCGTATCCATTTTTTATTCACCAGGCAGATGACATCCACGCTGCCGTCCAGCAGCGCAGACTCTATCCGGTTGCGTGAAATCGGCAGGCGCCGGGACTTGAGCCCCATTTGCTTCGCAATCAGGTCCGGCAATTCCACGCCTATGCCGGAGATGATTTGGCCTTGCCGGTCGCGGAAGATATATGGCTCGGGATTGGCTTCATTGATGCCAAAACGCAGGACCTCCTCGGCATGGGAAGGCAGATGGTAAACAGTTGGCGCAAGGCCGGCCAGCAATAAGAACGCTATTCTTGAATTCATGGGGTTGGCTAAGACGTCGCTCAGCCAGGAGGTTTAATACGGGAAATCGGCGCCTCATTATAGCCGCTAGCGGGAATTCCGATTGGAGCGGGGCCGGGCGGCGTATATTTCCAGACCGGCAGGCTGCCGGATGAACTTGCGGCCTAAAGAAAAAGGGGCCAGCGGCCCCTTGTCATTCCCAGTACGCTGGCGAATGTTATCTTGCTTACTTCTTCTTAGGATTCACAGCGGCTTTCAATGTCGCGCCTGCCGAGAATTTTGGTGATTTGGATGCTGCGATCTTGATCGGTTCGCCTGTCGATGGGTTGCGGCCTTTGCGTGCAGCGCGTTTGGCTACAGAGAAAGTACCGAAGCCGGTAATGCCTACAGTGTCACCTTTTTTGAGGCGTTCTGTAATGATGTCGATCAGCGTATTCACTGCATTGTTGGCAGCGTTGGCGGACAATTCTGTGCGCGCTGCGAATTCTGCAATCAGTTCACCTTTTTTCATAAAAACTCCATAGTTGTAAGAGCGGATAGATTAGCACATGCTTGGCAATATGTAATGCCTGCGGGCAAATTCCTGTGCAATTTTCCCTATAAATAAGGGCGAAACGGGGTATTTCGTCCTCTTCGAGCCGGCTTCTGCGCAGGATTTCAGGGATTTTTAGGTCGCTGGCATGGGCCCGCAGGCGTCTGCGCTTGGCAATGGAGGCGGCCAACTAGCGGAAAAACGAGGGAATTAGATGGGCGCCGGCCTTGAAGACGGCTGGCCGATGTCCGGCCAGCATCCCATGCCGGCGCAGCCGCTACCGCTTTCAACGAGGATGATAGGAAGGCCAGCAGCTGTTCGGACGTCTGGCAGGGTTTGCCGTGGAGCGTAAATTTCGGCTGGCAATTTTCTTGTTTTGGCATATAATACGTACGTCCGTATTATTGTTTATCCGACAAACTCCGTACGTTTTTTTCCAGAGCCGCCATGCCTAAAGCTTCTCTACGCGAAACCATCCTGGATGCCGGCCTGCAAGTGATGTTCAAGCGCGGCTATGCCGCTTCGGGCGTGCGCGACATTGTCGCCGCTGCATCGTCGCCGCAAGGCTCTTTCACCAACCACTTCCGCTCCAAGGAAGCCTTCGCGGTCGAGGTGCTGCAGCGCTATTTCGACAATATGCGCGGCTTCATACAGCAGACCCTGGGTGACGCCTCCAAGTCTCCGCGGGAGCGCCTGCGTGCTTACCTGGACTTGATTACCGCCAAGCTGGAGTCGCGCGAGTGGACTTGCGGCTGCCTGATCGGCAATTTCAGCGTGGAAGCTTCGACGCAAAGCGAGGAATTGCGCCTGCAACTGTCGCATATCTTTGCAGAGTGGCGGCTTCCTTTTGCCGCCTGCATACGCGAAGGGCAGCAAATCGGCGAAATCGACGATCAGTTCAGCGCCGAAGATATCGCCGATTTTTTGATCGCAGGCTGGCAAGGGACGATGCTGCGCATGAAGGTAGACCGCAGCCCCAAGCCGATACAGCAATTCAAAGCGATAGCCTTCGCCACTTTCCTGGGGAGCAAGCGAACATGAAACATCACGGCGGAATCGATGGTATCACCATCACCTATTGCAAGCCTTCCGGCTACGCCGCCAGCGCGGTCAATGCGGCGGCGGCCTTGCGCAAACAACTGGGGCTGGATGCCGAATTGATTATCGCCAAGGGTGGCATCTTTGAAGTGGCTATCGATGGCAAGATCGTCGTCAAGAAATCCCGGAATGGCTTTCCTGATGCGCGCGACGTAGTTGGCGCGGTAGCGGCCGCCATGCATGTCAGGCAGGAATGCATGGCTTGTCATGCCTGATTCGGCTTGCTGACGCACTGCCATGCCTGACCCGGCTTGCTTTATACTGCAGGTTTTATGCATTCCTGGCGGCCTTTTCGGCTGCTAGTATTTCTTCATGCCATCCGTTACTGACCCTATTGTCCATCCCGCCATCGACGCCGCCATCCTGCTCAGGGTGCGCGCCCACATTATCGAGTACCTGGAGCTCGCTGCCTCGTTTGACCAGCAGCGCGCCTATCAGCGTACTGCGCCCGAGCTTAACGTCCCTAACGAAATCCTGCATCAGTGGGGGGACTGGGTTGCGGAGGATTGGGCGCAGCGTTATACCGCACCGGTTTTTTCAGAGCATGAACGGGTCGCCATGGCGGACTACCAGCGTATGCTGGATTCCCTGATAGAGAAGGCGCCTGCGACCGCGCCGACACTGGAGCAGCTATTCGACCAGCCGGCATGGCAGGCCCTGCGCAGCAAGGCGGCTGAAGTCCTGGCGGTATTCATGCAGCGCGGGAAATTGCCGGAACAGGCAGAGGCGCCGTGAGCAGCCTGCGGCGGCTGGCGATGTCATGCTGTCTTGCGCTGCTGGCGAGCTTGTCCATCGCGAGTGCGGCAATGGCGCAAGACCCGCGTGCAGCATCAGACCATGCCGGCCTGATGCTGGTATTGCGCGAAGCGCCAGGGGCCAATAAGCCGGACGACGTCATGCGGCCGGCTGACAGCGGCTGGTTCGACTATCTGGGCGATATGCAATTGCGCTTCGTATTTGACGAGGCGGGCAGCCTGCGCGATGCATCCCCGCGGGATTTGCAGGCCCTGCAACTGACGCCGGACCAGGCGCTGCGCGTGGCACTGCAGAATATCAAGCGCGTGTATGGAGAGCCCGAAATCAGGCGCGGCAATGGCGGCCTGATGCTGATCCAGGCCAGGTCTGCGGATTTCGGCAGCAGCTATTTGCTGGACCGGGAGCTGTGGAGCGGTCTGCTGGCACAGGCGCCGGCCGGACTGGTGGTTGCCGCCCCCAAGCGCGGCGGCCTGCTGTTCGCGCCGATCGCAGACGCCAGGTCGGTGGAGCGTCTGCGTAAAATCATCGCGCAACTGCACTCCAGCGGTGAGCGCGGCAAGCTATCGTCGGCCTTGTACCTGTTTAAGGACAACCGCTGGACGGTGTTCCAGGCGCCGGCCAGCGAGTGAGGCCAGCCCAAGCGAATAGATGTCCCTACTTGTCCCAAATTGTCCCTTACTTGTCGTTTGCCGGTGCAGCCACAAGCCCGCGCCGGCGATACAATCCTTTCATTGATCCACGATGAAAGAGTCGCCATGTCCCCTCAAAAAATCCCGTCTGCGCTGCTGGTCATTGATGTCCAGGAGTCGTTCCGCCACGCCGCCTACTGGCGCGAAGACGACCTTGCAGTCTACCTTGTCCATCAAAACCGCCTGATCGCGGCGGCACGCGAGGCCGGCATCCCTGTCGTCAGGGTATTCCATGTCGACATAGGCATACCGGAATATGCGCATTTCGCGCCCGAGTCCGGCTATGTGGTAGCGATGTCCGGTAGTGACCCCTATGCCGACCATGCGGTGCAAAAACAGGTGCATAGCGCGATGGTAGGTACCGGCCTGGTGGAGTGGCTGCATGCGCGCGGGATCGGCAAATTGGTCGTCTCGGGCATACGGACCGAGCAATGCTGCGAAACCACGACCAGGAATGCCTCCGACCTCGGTTTCCAGGTCGATTACGTGACCGAGGCTACCCTGACTTTCCCTATGCGGCATTTTTCCTCTGGCCGGCTGTTCGAACCTGCAGAGATCAAGGAAAAAACCGAGCTGGTGCTGGAAAAACGTTTTGCGCGCATCTGCAGCGTCGACCAGGTTGTGGCAGGCTGGCACGAGTCCAGGCAGGAATTTGCCTGAGTCCGTATAGCCAGGGTAGGCAATCGCGGCAATCGCTGTGGCGGGGAATTTCGGCCACGGCGATTGCCTTTTTTCGCATCTTGAGCGGCCTTGCGGGCCCATCCATGGTTTTCTTGCCTTCGGTCTTTTGATTACCTGGCAGGTAATCGACGCTGCCGGCGCTTGCCCGGAGAATGCAGTGGTCGACTACGACATCGCATTTTTCTCAACGGACCACCTCGAAGGAGTAATCATCATGAGCAGCCCCGCCAGCAATGCAAGCCACAATGCCACCAACATCGCCACCCACATCGCGACCGAATATCTTGCCGCATGGAATGAACTGGATGCAGTGCGCCGCCGCGCAAGGATAGCCGGCATCTTTACGGCGGAAGCGGGTTACCTGGACCCGATGATGCGCGGCGCCGGCCACGACGGGCTGGACGCGATGATAGGCGCGGCGCAGCAGCAATTTGCCGGCCTCCGTTTCAGCCTGCACGGCAAGCAGGATGGGCACAATGATGTCGTGCGTTTTTCCTGGGCCCTGGGTGCCGAGGGCGCAGACCCGGTGGCTTATGGAACCGACGTCGCCGTGATCGCCGAAGATGGGCGCATACGGAGCGTCACGGGTTTCCTCGATGCGCCTGTGGCAGCCTGAATGCGGCCCCGGGCGAGTTCCCCTGCATGAATTTGTAGTTTAATAGACAATGCTGTGTTGCAAGGGGCAGAAATGCCGGTCGCAATAAACCACCGGGGAGCAAGTATGGGCGCAGCACAATTACAGGCGGTAGCTGAGCATGCGGCCGGGCATATCGCCAGGGATCGCTACTTCAGCGACTTTGCGACAGCATTGCGTTATTGGCGCGACAAGCGCGGATACAGCCAGTTGCGCCTGTCTACCGAAAGCAATATCTCGCAGCGGCATATCAGCTTCCTGGAAAGCGGACGCTCGCAACCTAGCAAGGAGTTGATCTTGAAACTGGGCACGGTGCTGGATATTCCACTGCGGCAGCGGAATGTGATGTTGCTGGCAGCCGGTTTTGCTCCTGCTTACCAGGAACGCAAGTTGTCGGATCCCGAGTTGAAATCGGTCAAGCAGGCGCTGGACTTCATGCTGGCGCAGCAGGCACCCTATCCGGCCCTGGTGGTGGATCGCTTATGGAACCTGGTGATGACCAATGGTCCGGCTGCGATGATGATGAAGTGGCTGCTGGACATGCCTGAGAACCAGCCTATGCCGCGCGAAGGCGTCAATGTGCTGAAGCTGATGCTGGACCCGGCCGGCGTCAGGCAATACCTGCTCAACTGGGAAGAGGTCTGTGCCGACCTGCTGCACTGGATACAGCGCGAGGCGATGGGCGACGGCCCGGGGAGCGAGGCTACCCATTTGCTGCAAGAGCTGATTGCCTTGCCCGGCATTGAGGCAGCGACCCAAACGCCCAATCTCGACCTGCGCGCCTTGCCCTTCCTGGCGATGACGATCAGGAAGGGGGGCGTGGAACTGAATATGTTCACGGCGATCACGACCATGGGGACGCCGCACGACGTGACGCTCCATGAACTGAGGATAGAGTCTTTTTTTCCCGCGGATGCGGCAACGGCGGACTGGTTCAAGTCCAGGGCCGCCTGATCTGCCGACATTCCTCAGGCCGCGCGCTGTCCCAGGCCGGCTTCGAACAAGGCCGCGATCATATCGGACTGGGTCACCATGCCGAGCAACTTGTTTTGGTCGTCGACGATCAGGATCTGGTGCATCTCCTGGTCCGACATCAGCGGCACCAGTTCCACGATCGCTTTACCGACATGCACGGTCTGTATGCCGGTCGTCATGATCTGGCCGGCCACTTCGGGTTTGCTGGAATGGGTATGCCGGGTACGGCGCAGCAGGCCGCCCAGTTTGCTGCCCAGTTCGGCGTGTTGCTGCAGGCCGGCGTGGCGTAAGAAGCTGTCGGTGGTCAGCATGCCCAATACCCGCCTGCTGCGGTCCACGATGGGCAGCGCGTGCAAGCGATGCTGCCACATCAATTGCCAGGCCACGTCCAGTTCGGTCGCAAATTCCGCGGTAATGACGTCCCGCGACATGATCTTGCCGCAATCGATACTGCCGAAGCGGCGCTGGTAGGCCGACATCTCGGTCTGCAGCAGGATCGATTCCAGGTCATCGCGGCTGACGTCCAGCACCTGGTTGTATTTTTGTAAAACCGCATCCAGGTCCGCGGGGGTGAAGCCGAGACGGTTAGTGGGTATTGCGTCCCTGGTTTCGTGCTTGTTTTTATGCGAAACCTGTTGCGGGTGAGGATAGCGCCGACCGGTCGTGTTATTGAAAAAGATGGCGGTCAGCACCAGCAGCAGGGAATTGACCGCCACCGGCAGGCCGACGAACTGGTAGCCCAAGGCATGCACGGCCGGTCCGCCCAGCACCGCAGTCATCGCTATCGCCCCGCCGGGCGGGTGGATGCAACGGCATGCGAACATTGCGGCGATGGCCAAAGAGACCGCCAATGAAGCGGCAATGACCGGCTCGCCAAACAGCTTGGCGCAGCTGACGCCTACCACGGCAGACACCAGGTTGCCACCGATGATCGACCAGGGCTGGGCCAAAGGGCTGGCCGGGACGGCAAACAAGAGTACGGCAGAGGCGCCCATAGGCGCAATCAGCCAGATAGCAGCAGTACCTTGCCCGAGCAGCAGATAGCTGACAGCGGCGGTCAGCACCATGCCGAACAAGGCGCCGGCGCATGCGCGCATGCGTTCAAAGCGGTTGACCGCGCTGGCCGACGGTAAAAAACTGTGCAGCCACAAGAGTAATGCTTCTCGCATGGAGACTTGTCTATTTTGTAAAATTGAAGGGGCGCGCCGACAGCGCGGCGACCTGCGATTATGTCACAGCATGATGTAATTTGCCGGACCGGCCTTGAAAGCGCGCGTTTTTATGGGCGCCGGCAGTCTTTCTTTGCAAAAAGACGGGTATCTTGATGTACCCTACGGGGGTTTCGGATACAGACAGATAAATGCAATGATGGACGATTTCAGTAGCGACGCCGGCCATGATAACGACAGCAGCAGGGAGCTGCAGCCAGAATATCCGTGGATAGTCTTGAGCACGAGCTACGACGTGGAAATGTGGATAGACAATCACAACCGTGAATTACAGCGCACGATCAGCGGCAAGAATCCGATAGGCTATGGCATCTGTTTCTGCCTGCAGCATGGCGGCGAAATCTACCTGCATACCACCTCGGAAGGCGAGATCGCACTGGACGTGAGTCCGGAGGCTGAATGGGTCACGCCGGTCATTACCGCAACGACGCAGGTGCAGCCGCCGGCTGGCCAGATCTGGGCTCTGCCGGGCGAGGTATTAACCCAGCTGATCTTGGGGCTGAGTTCCCTGATCGCCTCTACCCGCATAGTGACGGCGCATGATTTCAAGATCAGGAAATACTAGGGCCAGGCGAGCCCAAATAAACTCCTGAACAGCCATGCAATTGCTGGCCCGCGTGGGGCAGGCTTAAGCATTCCATGCAGCAAGTTTAATCCAGCTTTTGCCGTCGCCGGACGGCTATGTCGGGCCGCCAGGGGCCGATAAATGTGGGGAAAACGGGCACTATTTAATGTAGTATCTGCAGACATCCATAGCTAAGCCAAGAGAATGCCATGTCACTAGAACCAGTGATTTCCGGTAAACAGCTTGATGATCAGCCTGAAGAGGGCCCAGTGACGCAGCGTGGCGTAGTGCAGCACACCGCACAGGACAGTGGCAGGCTGTTGCCGTCTGCCGGCATGATTGGGGACGGGCACTATAGATTGCTGTGGGAAGCAACCACCGACGTGGTGCTGCTGCTGAGCGAGCAAAATGTCATCCTCTACGCCAATCCGGCCGTGACTGAAATTTTTGGCTATGCACGGGATGAGGTCGTCGGTCGTGAAATATCCATGCTGCAGCCGGAGCGCATGCGTGAACCGCACCGGCGCGGGCTGCAAGCCTACTTGCAGAGCGGGATAAAGAAAATCAATTGGCGTAATACCGAAGCATTTGGCTTGCACAAAGACGGCCATGAATTTCCGGTAGAAATTTCCTTCAGCGATATGCGGGTCGATGGCCAGCATATGTTTGCCGGCTTCATCCGCGATATCAGCGTGCGAGTGCAATCGGAACAAGCCCTGAAGGTGAGCGAAGAGCGGCTGAACCTGGTGATTGGAGCCAGCCAGCTCGGCACCTGGGATTGGGATATCAAAAGCAATGAATTGAGCTGGTCACCCCAATGCAAGCTGCTGTACGGCCTGCCTCCCGGGCTGCGGGTGACGCACCAGGCTTTTCGCGATGCGCTGCATCCCGTGGATAGGGACAAAATAGATAGCCAGGCCAGGCAGGCCCTGCGGGACAAGAGCCTGTATCAGGCGGAATTCAGGACAGTCTGGCCGGACGGCAGCGTGCACTGGCTGGCGTCGATGGGGCGCGGGCTGTATGACGCGCAGGGCAATCCTGAGTGCATGCTAGGCGTCACTTTCGATGTTAGCGAGCGCCACCGTGCAGAACAATCCCTGCTTGAATGGAAAAATCGCTATGAAGCGACGGTCAATGCCAGCGGCCACTTGCTGTACGACTGGGATCCTGCCTCCAATGTGATGAGCTATGCCGGCGATGTGCAGCGGCTGCTCGGTTATAGCGTGGAAGAACTGGGCAATCATCTGCATCAGTGGCTGGAGTTGGTTGTACATCCCGAGGATCGCGGGAAATTCAACCGGGAAATAGAGCGAGTGCTGCAATCCAATGAGGCCTTCCACCTGGAGTACCGCGTATTAAGGAAAGATGGTACGCCGCTGATCGTGCAGGACGACGGCCACTTTGTGCTGGATGCTGCGGAGCATATTACCCGCATGGTCGGCTTTGTCAGCGATATTACCGTGGCCAGGAAAAACGAGGCTGCCTTACGCGACAGCGAAGAGCGTTTCCGCCGTATCGTCGAAACTGCGGAAGAGGGTATCTGGACCATAGACGCACAAGCCAACACGTCTTTCGTCAACCGCAAGATGGCGAGCATGCTTGGCTACACGATAGAAGAGATGTGGATGCGTCCGCTTGTCGATTTCATGGACGACGAGGGCCGGGCAATTGCGCAAGCCAATATCAAACGGCGCGAGCAGGGTATCGCCGAGCAGCACGACTTCAAATTCCGGCGCAAGGACGGTACGGACTTATGGGCCTCGCTCAGTGCCAGCCCCACCTATGACGGGACCGGCAACTATACCGGCTCACTGGCCATGGTCACCGATATCACCCAAAGAAAGCTGTCCGAGGAGCTGATCTGGCAGCAGGCCAATTTTGACGCGCTGACGCATTTACCGAATCGGCGCATGTTTCATGACAGGCTGGAGCAAGAGTTGAGGAAGGATAAGCGCGATGGTTCGCAGCTTGCATTACTCTTCATCGACCTGGACCGCTTCAAGGAAGTGAATGACAGCCTGGGCCACAATGTCGGCGACCAGTTGCTGATAGAGGCAGCGCACAGGATAGGCGCCAGCGTACGCGAGTCGGACACCGTGGCCAGACTGGGCGGCGACGAGTTTACCGTCATCCTGCCTGCCATCACCGACGCCGGCAGTGCAGAGCGGGTAGCGCAGCAAATCATCAAGCGCCTGGCCGCCCCTTTCCAACTGGCGAAACACAAGGCCTTCGTTACCGCCAGCATAGGCATCACGATCTATCCGGATGACGCCACCCGTGTCGAGGACTTGCTGCGTTATGCAGACCAGGCCATGTATGTGGCCAAGAAGTCAGGACGCAACCGCTATTGTTATTTTACCTCGGCGTTGCAACAGGCAGCGGTGTCCCGCATGCAGTTGTCGAATGATTTGCGCAGCGCGCTGGAAGGGCAGCAATTCAGGGTCTACTACCAGCCCATCGTCGAGCTGGCGACCGGTAGCGTGCGCAAGGCGGAAGCGCTGATACGCTGGCAGCATCCGGTGCGCGGCTTGGTCAGTCCCGCTGAATTCATCCCTATGGCAGAACATACCGGCCTGATCAACGATATCGGTGACTGGGTCTTCCGGCAGGCGGCGCAGCAGGTTAAATACTGGCGGACAGAATTTGATCCGGAATTCCAGGTCAGCGTGAACAAATCCCCGGCACAATTTCGTACGGATGGCGGCGATGGCGGTAGCCGATGGCTGGGCTATCTGCGTGAACTGGGCCTGCCTGGAGAAAGCATCACGGTAGAAATTACCGAAAGCTTGCTGCTGGATACGACTGAGCGCGTCAAGCAGGTCCTGCTGGAGTTTCGCGACGCCGGCGTGCAGGCGGCATTGGACGATTTTGGCACCGGCTATTCTTCGCTGGTCTACCTGAGGGAACTGGATATCGACTACCTGAAGATAGATTGCTCCTTCGTCCGCAACCTCGACTCCAACCAAAGCGACAGGGTCCTGTGTGAGGCGATTATCCTGATGGCGCACAAACTGGGCTTGAAGGTCATTGCGGAAGGAGTGGAGACCCTGGCCCAGCGCGACATCCTGCTGGAGGCCGGTTGCGACTATGCGCAAGGCTATTTTTTTTCGCGTCCCGCGCCGCCGGACTTGCTGTTCAAATGAAAATAACAGGCGGAGAATTGCATGCGGGGTTATAAGCGAATATTGATTGTGCTTGCCTTCCTGTTGCTGCTCTTGGCGGCCTTCGAATTTTCAGGTTTGCGCGCGCATTTCAAGCTGGTTTTTTTGCACCAGATCATTGTCGAGCACCAGCTGGGCGGCCTGCTGATTTTTATTGCGCTGTTTTGTCTGGGAAACCTGATCCAGATACCCGGCCTGGTGTTCCTGGCTGCGGCGGTCTTGGCGCTAGGCAGGGTATGGGGCGGTATCGCCACCTATATCGCTGCGATGAGCTCCTGCATCTTTACCTATTTCACGATACGCTTTATCGGCGGCGATGCCTTGCGCGAGTTGAAAAACCCCTACGCCATCAGGCTACTGGCGCAACTGGATCAGCACCCGGTCAAGAGCGTTGCGCTACTGAGAACCTTGTTCCAGACTGCGCCGGCGCTGAACTACGTACTGTCCCTGTCCGGGGTCAGGTTTTATCAATACCTGCTGGGCAGCTTGCTGGGATTGCCTTTGCCGATAGCCTTGTACTGCGTGTTTTTTGACTATCTCGGCAAGACCCTGCACCTGAATTGAAAAGCCCTTCATCTTCTCAGGAAGCAGGGCCTGGTCTGGTCACAAGAAAATCATGCGCGATAAAAAATGAGAAAGACAGCGGGACCATTGCCGTGGGTTTAATGTATTTTTATACATGCATATTTTTTTGCCGATGTCACCGTTGAATCGATAGCTGCGTGTATGCTCATGGGCGACGGGCAGGGCATCCGGCGGCCCGCAGATGAGTCCGGCGTTGGTCAGCTACCAGAAAGCAGTGCAAGCTATGATACCCGGCAGGGCATTTTATTAAAGGATGGGCCACGACGCATGACAGACCTACGCATAGAAACAGAAGCCCTGTACGCCGCCATCTATGATGAGGCGAGCCCGGCGAATATCGCCGGTTTCATCGAGACACAGCTGGACGCCGCCAGGCAAGTCATACGTTCCAAGGCGACCGATGAACGCCTGGCGTCCTACTATCTCGATCGGCAATTGATTGCCTGTGCCAGGCGCGGCGAATTGCTGGCCTGGTCTTTGCCGTTCAATGGCGTATTCCGAGCCGCGATCGAACACGCTCCGCCGCTCCAGCAAAGCCGCAACGAGGGTTTTCACGTGGAGGACGTATTGCCGCATACCGCGGACCTGGTCTGCACTAGCGGACGTCTGAGGATAAGCTGCCTGAGCAAACTGGGTGCGCCCTTATCTGTCGCTGTGAGCCTGGAGCCGGGGGCTTATCGCGTATTCCTGCTGCGCAATGAGCAGGAAGAAATAAAGCACCAGGGCTTCCGCATCGGCGCTGACTATCCCGCTGCCGACGGCCCTGACTGGGTATTTACCCTACAGCGTCTGCTGGGGTAGGAGCGGGCAGCGAGCTTCTCTGTGAATCAGGCTGCGCGCCGGATGGAAAGCCAGGGCTTTCAGCGAGGCATTTGCGCGGCACAGGTTTTGTCTTTTATTTATCAAATACGCGAAAATCAGTGCGAAGACCGGTGCATTTAACAATTGGATAAACAATTTTGTAGGAATCCATTACCTTTTAATTGTGCTTGATCTATACTTTCTATCATGCAACTGCAACGGAAATCTCATTAAGAAGATGTCCTCTATCCGTGGCTTAGCGATAGGAGTAATGACGTGGCTGCGCTTTCCAAAAGAAAATTAGCATCGAGAATTTCAATACTCGCGGCTACCTGCGCCTTGCTGCAATGCTGTGTATTCATTTTCACCTGGGTGGCAGACTACACCCGCAATCCCAACTACCTCGATCATCTCTGCATGCTGTTGATAGGCGTGTTTGTCCCTGCGTTTTTCTTTATTACCTTCCTCGCCTTGTACAAATTTGCCCACCGCAAGAAACTGTCGTTTGCGTTGGGTTATACCATCACCTATACGGTGGTGACCTATTGCGGCTTCGCGGTGGTGTCCTTCTTTATCATCTTTGCTCAGAAATAATTCATACTGCACGCCCTAAGCAAAGCGCGGCTTCAATCCCTGGTCAGCTTCAGGAAATGATCGAGGATGTGGAAGTGGTCATCGAAGAATAGCTCTTCCATGCCTGCCAGTTCTTCGATTGCTACCCAGCTGGCGCTGGCTGCATCGTCGGCGGCTTCTACTTCGGGCAACTGGTCGTGCTTCAGGTCAAAGAAATGTGCATGCGTGATGGTGCGTCCGCGCAGGCTGCGGTCGGGATGGTCGAAGACTTCGACGGCGATTAGTGCATCGGGCAGGGTATCGCTGAGCACGCCCAACGTGGTTTCCTCGCCCAGTTCGCGGATGGCAGCTTGCAGCAGGCGCTCCCCTTGCTCCACGAAGCCGCCCGGCAGAGCCCACAGGCCCAGGCCGGGTTGGTTTCCGCGCTTGATCAAGAGCACATGGCCGGCGGTTTTTACCACGGCGTCCACGGTGGTGAAAATAGGCGGGTAGGGCGCGCTGCTCCAGGCAGCTTTATATTCCTCCAGCGCAGCGTGCTCTTGCACCAATTGGGCGTAACAGGGCAGCCGGGTCCAGGCCTTCAGGTAATGGCGTATCGCTTCCGGCATCGCGCTGGCTACCACGTCTAGTGAGATATCCACGTTCTCTGCTTCAAACAGGACCTGGCGGATATTGGTGGCGTCGATGTCGGCCAGGTTGCCGACTTCTATCAGGTTCCATTGCGGAAAATGGCGCAAGTATTGGCTGGTGGTGTCTTTGAAATGGCCTACCAGGGCGACGCTGACGGCTTCGGGGGCTTGCCGGGCAACGGCCGCCAACACCGAGCCGGCCCAGCGCCGGTCGTCGTAGTAGTCGCGCAAAGGGATATACGACACGCGTTCCCTGTCGGCTTCTCCCAGGGTATTGGCGATCATCGCGGCCCGTTCTTGCCAGGTAAAGGGATTCTTGGGGTTGCGCGCATGATAGGCCGAGCCAAGGATGACGATCACCTTGGCCGCACGCTGCAGGGCTTTTTCGAGCAAGGCTGCGTGGCCGTTATGGAAGGGCTGGAAGCGGCCTATCAGGATGGCCAGGTCAGCGCATGTAATTACTTTCATCGTCATTTTCCCGGCAGGGATCGAGTATGCTAGACCGCGGGGTGCTTAAAGACTTGCCGCAGGTACGCCAAAAAAGTTTCATCAGTGCACAGCGTCTTGCCCGGCGCATCCGACAGCTTGGCAACCGCTTGCCCATTGCATGATACCAGCTTCATCACTACATTCAATGGTGTAATGCCCATATCATTGGTCAGATGGGTTCCTATGCCGAAGGCTGTCATGGTCCTGTCGGCGAAATGCCGGTACAGGGAAAATGCAGTGTCGAAATCCAGACCGTCTGAGAATACCAGGCGTTTGGTATTCGGGTTGATGCGCAGTTTTTCATAATGCGCGATCGCTTTTTCGCCCCACACCACGGGATCGCCGGAATCATGGCGCAGGCCATCGAACAATTTGGCGAAATACAGGTCAAAATCGGCCAGGAAGGCGTCCATGCCGACCACGTCGGTCAGCGCCGTGCCCAAGTCGCCGCGGTATTCCTGTACCCAGCCTTCCAGCGCGGCTTTCTGGAAATCGCGCAGGCGCACGCCGAAGGATTGATAGGACTGCAGGTATTCGTGCGCCATCGTACCTATGGGCACCAGTTTGTACTTCCGGGCCAGGTAGACATTGGACGTGCCGTTGAAATATTCCGGCGCCTCGCGCGCCAGGGTCGCCACCACTTCTTCCTGCCAAGCGCCGGAAAAGCGGCGACGCAAACCGAAATCGAAGAAGCCGAATGGATGCCCGCGCGCCGGTTCCCGGCTGAAGTTCTTGAGTGCCGTAATTTTTGCATTCAGGCGCCGGCGGCCCTCGGCCAGCAAAGGTTCGGCGTCAAAGCGGCGGAAATACAGTTCGTTGACGATATACAGCACATAAATCTCAAAGCCCATCACATGGACTTGCGGCCCCCTGGCCTGGATGATCAAATGCTCGCCGTCCGTTTCCACCGTGATCAGCCGGCGCTGGAAGCGGAATACCGTCAGGAAATCGACAAAGTCGCTCTTGATGAAGCGCAGGCTACGCAGGTAGGTCAGCTCATCCTCACTAAACGACATGGTGCACAACTGGTCCAGCGCCTGGTTCACTTCATCCTTTAATTCTGCCAGCGGATAGGCCGGGGTATTGCGGCAGACGAAGGAATATTCAGTCTGGGTGTTTGGGTGGCTATGCAGCAAGGCCTGCCACATCGTAAATTTGTACAGATCGTTTTCCAGCAGGCTGCGTACTATCGTTTTCATTGTTCTTGTTATCCGGTATGTGTGACGAACAGGCACTGCATGATGGCAAAACTGCCGCTGCTCAGCGGCTTGCGTTGGCCAGCAGTTCAGGCAGTACATCAGAACTTCGCGCCAGCCGCAAGCCCCTGGCTTGCATGTCTTGTAGAAAGCCCTGGTATTGCGCGTCAAATCCACTGACGGGGCTCATGCAGTCCGTGAGCAGTACCAGCCTGGACAGGCTGTGCGCGCTAAAATTGTCAGCGATGTGCTCGGTGGTTGCCTTGACGCAGTGGCTGCCGGCTTCGCCCGCGATCAAGATCTGGTCGGCGCCGGCCAGCATGGCGATGAAGCCCTGGTTCAATTGCGTATCGGGATCGTCTGCGTCAGGCACTTCGGCCATCACTGCAGAATAGTGTTCGGTCCAGGGATTGGAGCCCTTGTTGAGCTTGGTGACGATGCGCTGGCCGGCGTCTTCCCAGCGGCTATACGCTGCACGGATATCGGCGTGCACATTCTGGCCCCAGGAGCCTATCTCGCAATGCACCGGCCATATCATCAATTGATAGCGGCCCGCGCTTTCCAGTGCGTCCAGGTAGCTGAGTGTGCGTGGCAAAGCATGCGGATCGCGCGGCAAATATTGGCCGGCGCGCACCTGTGCAGCAGAGATCTGGGTAAACGCAGGCAGCGCTTGCTGATCGGCCCCGTGCCAGAAGCCCGGGTGGGCAATATCCAACCTGTGATGCGAGTCCAGGGTAATGCTGATATCACTGATGCCGGCACCGCCGCGCTGGATCAGTTCTGCCAGGCGCAACATGTCGGCATGCGCGCCGCTGACCGGCAGGGCAGGGGACAGTCTCGTCTTGCTGACTGGGTCGAGCGGCAGGTAATGCTCGGGCAAATCGCAAAAATCGTTCTGCGGATCGATGATTAACAGGTGGATGTTGCGCATGATGGGTGTCCTGGTTTTTGCATGTGTAGCGATTCTAGCGCAGGGCGTTTAAACCCATCGAGTGGCCGGTGCAAAATATAGCCACGAAACTGCCCCTATTCCGGGAGAGGCGCTGCGGGCCCATCGCCCTGGCACTAGCATAGTCCTAAGCGTGCCGGCATGCCTCGCCCCCCAAGTTTGCCCCGAGGCCGCAAGGGGCAGTGGCGCTGCCCGGGCAAGCTGGTTTTGCAGCAGAACAATCTTTCTCTTGAAAATGCTTGCAAAGAAAAAACGGCTGTGGTATATTTTATTCCAATGAATGTCGAGAAAGCATGTTCGATATCATTTATAAGAGATATGCAGTAATAGATGTGCGGTAATACACGAGTTGATTCTTTTCACGTCGAGGCCACTTTTCAGATAGAACTGGGTTTCGGGAATCTACTCATGTATTAATGGACATTTAAGACATGCAAACAAAAGCCCCGCTGATGCGGGGCTTTTGTTTTTCTGCAAATTTTTTGCGTGGCGTTCGCATCGTACGAGTTTTATTCTTTTTGTTTGCGATGTATTTTGTGGGAGTGGTGCGCTATAGTATTTTTTTGCCTATGCCGCAATCGGATTTTGTGCAAAACTGGCATTCTGTTGCGCATTTACATTAGCATTCGGAAAAATTGATTTCCATCTTGAATTTCGATCGGGAATCACCTATTGTGCAATGCACCAATAATAACTAGGTATTCACTTGTCTACCCAACATACTAAAAGCAGCCTGAGCGCTCTAACGCTGGCTGCCATCGGTATCGTCTACGGCGATATCGGCACTAGTCCTCTTTACACGATGAAAGAGGTTTTCTCCAAAGAACATGGCCTCGCGCTCGATCAGGCGAATATCTTCGGCATAGTGTCGCTGATATTCTGGGGCTTGTTTGTCATTGTTGCGCTCAAATACGTTACCTTGATCCTGCGAGCCGACAACCGCGGCGAGGGTGGCATCATGGCGTTGATGGCGCTGGCGCTGGAGTCGGTGACCAAGGCCTCGCGCTGGCATTTTGTCCTGATGGTGCTGGGCTTGTTTGGGGCGGCCTTGTTTTATGGTGACGGTGTCCTTACTCCGGCGATCTCGGTGCTGTCGGCAATCGAAGGCCTGGAGGTGGCGACCCCCGCCTTCAAGCCCTACGTGGTGCCGCTAACGCTGATTGTATTGATCGGTTTATATGCTGTGCAATACAAGGGTACCGCCGGCATAGGCATATTGTTCGGCCCGATCATGGTGCTTTGGTTTCTGGTGCTGGCGGGCATGGGGCTGGTCAACATCATCAAAGTGCCGGCCATCTTGCAGGCCATGAATCCCTGGCACGCCCTGAATTTCTTACTCATGCACCGTTACCTGGCCTTCGTGGCTTTGGGTGCGGTAGTGCTCGCCTTTACCGGTGCCGAAGCCTTGTATGCCGACATGGGGCACTTTGGCCGCAGGCCGATACGCTTTGCGTGGTTCATGCTGGTGTTTCCTGCCTTGGCGCTCAATTATCTGGGGCAGGGTGCATTGCTGATCGGCGCGACTGAAGTGGGCAATCCCTTTTATAATCAATTGGGAGCGTGGAGCATCTATCCGCTGGTAATTTTATCGACCATTGCAACGGTAATCGCTTCGCAAGCGACAATTTCCGGCGCATTCTCGATGACCAAGGAAGCAATTTCGCTGGGGTTTTTACCTCGCATGAAAATTGTGCATACCTCGGCTAAAGAGATAGGGCAAATTTATATTCCCATCGTTAACTGGCTGCAGTTATTGTTCGTGGTAGCCGTCGTGGTGGGTTTTGGTTCTTCATCCAATCTTGCGTCTGCTTACGGCATTGCTGTCACCGGTACCATGCTGATCACGTCTATCCTGACCTTCTTCGTCATCCGCTATCGCTGGAAATACAATCTGGCGCTGTGCTTTTTGGCGACTGGGTTTTTCCTGGTAATCGATGCCGCACTATTTTCGGCAAATGCGCTGAAATTCCTGCAAGGCGGCTGGTTCCCTATGGTGCTGGGCATGATGATGTTCACCATTATGGTCACCTGGAAAGGCGGTCGTGAGCTGGTATTTGAGAATCTCCGCAAGCATGCGATTCCGCTCGAGGATTTCCTGGCGTCCTTGTTCGTATCGCCGCCGACCCGTGTGGCCGGCACCGCGATTTTCCTGCGCGGCGAAGCCGACGGCGTGCCGCACGCCTTGCTGCACAACCTGTCGCACAACAAGATACTGCACGAGCGTGTGGTGTTCCTGACCCTGCATAATGCCGATATTCCCTGGGTGCCTTTTTCCGACCGCGTCAAGATCACCGACCTGGGGCACAATTGTTTTCAGCTGGATGTTTTCTACGGCTTCAAGAATGAGCCGGATATTCCGAAGGCCCTGGAGTTGTGTGCGGTGCACGGCCTGGTGTTCGAGCCTATGGAAACTTCTTACTTCATCGCGCGTCAGACCATCATTTCGCGTCCAGGCAGCGGCATGGCGATGTGGCGCGAATGGCTGTTCGTTACCCTGTCCAGGAATGCCCGCGATGCGGCAGACTATTATCAGGTGCCCACCAACCGGGTCATCGAGGTCGGTTCCCAAGTAGAAATTTAAACAAAAGTGGGTGACAAACGAAAAATAGCTATGCTATAATTTTGTTTTTCGCGGCTGTAGCTCAGCTGGATAGAGTACTTGGCTACGAACCAAGGGGTCGTGGGTTCGATTCCTGCCAGCCGCACCAGATTCAAGGGACTAGATGCAAATCTAGTCCCTTTTTTCTTTTTGCGCGCACTGTGATTCAGTAATCTTGATGTGTTTGCATTCCCGCCTAATTTGATTGATGATGACGAATTGATGCCAAGGTCTGCCCTTAGCTTAGCCCGGCGCCGATATTCCTGATTTGTCATTTCATTTCCTGCCTATTTCGTTTTGCCGTAAGCAATTGGGCGCCACCCATCTTTTGTTATTTCATTCAAGCGGAGCAATCGTCATCATGAGCATAAACCGCAGGACTTTTGTCATTCGGTCGGCAGCCGGCGCAATCGGCTTGGTGAATTTTAATCTGGCGCAAGGCGCAGATCCCCAGTTGCAGGAGAGCGATCCGCTGGCCATCGAGCATGGCTACAAGCTGGACCCGGCCAAGGTGGACAGGAAAAAATTCCCTAGATATGAAGTTGGGCAAATCTGCGGCACTTGCCAGCTCTACGAAGAGCAAAACAAGGAGTGGGGCGGCTGCGCTTTGTTCCCTGGCAAGCTAGTGCATGTCAAGGCCTGGTGCGATGCCTGGGGTTGATGCATTGATTGATGGTTTGCAGGTGGGCGGCGCAGGCCTGCAATCCCCGCATGTTGCGTATCTGCTGCCGGGGTGGGAGTGGATGTCAAATTATTCCGTCTTTTGCGTGGATAATTTCCCTATTTAAAAATAGCCGTGCTATACTCTCGTTCTTTCGCGGCTGTAGCTCAGCTGGATAGAGTACTTGGCTACGAACCAAGGGGTCGTGGGTTCGATTCCTGCCAGCCGCACCAGATTCAAGGGACTAGATGCAAATCTAGTCCCTTTTTTCTTTTCTGATACAAATTCGATACAAATTCGGTACGAACGGGTGGCGGACCAGGCCTGCTTTATCCATGCCTATGCTTACGGCTTACGGCTTACGGCTTGCTATGCACTGCTTGGAGCGTAGACAAGACGGCACATCAATGGGCAGCTGAGGCGGCGGCGTGCCGAGCCGTAAAATGACTCGCCAGCCCTTTCTATTTGCAGCGCCCTGTGCTATATTCTCGCCTTTCGCGGCTGTAGCTCAGCTGGATAGAGTACTTGGCTACGAACCAAGGGGTCGTGGGTTCGATTCCTGCCAGCCGCACCAGTAATACTGCCATACCGCCTTTTTCATCGAGGCATTGAAAACGGGTTAGTGCTATTTGCACTAACCCGTTTTCTTTTGTGTCGCCAGTTCGTATGCGCCGCCTTTAAGTTGATGTGCCTATTCTTTGGGTACTGGCAGTTCTGCTGGCGGCCGCCTTACGATGGCGGATGTGATTTTGTCGATGTTGCGAGGCTTGGGTATCCGATCACCTTGAGCGTGCAGCCCTGATCGCTGCTTGCAAGCGCAGTTTCTATCACCCTGATCACGTTCAGCGCATCCATGGCGGGTACCGGCGCCGGGCCGCCGTTGCGAATCGCCTCATGCATGCCCTGGTAGTAGGCCTGGTAAGCGCCGGGCAAGCTTGTGACCTTGCCTGCGATGCTCAGCCCGCCATTCTCTAGTGTGATATTCGCGTGCAGGGTTTCAGGTTCCAGGCCCCACGGCGCGTCGCCGGGGCGGCGCCCCTGTTTCAATGCCTCTTCCTGGGGATCCATTCCGTATTTGATAAAACTGCCTTTGCTGCCATGCACCTGAAAATGCGGCCCGGGATCTCTCACGAGCATTCCCGAATGGAGGATGATGCGTCTTGTGCCGTAGCTTAAAACGAGGTGAAAATAATCGTTCGCTTTTCCGCCGGAACGTTGCGTACCCAGATCGGCTGATACTGCGTCGGGCATGCCGAATAGTACGAGGGCCTGGTCAATCAAATGGGAGCCTAGGTCATACAGGGAGCCCGAGCCTGGCAAGTCCTGCTCCCGCCAGCGGTTGCGCACGTCCGGACGATAGCGGTCGAAATGCGCTTCATAGGTATTGATTTCCCCCAGCATCCCGGATGCTATGCAAGCTCTGACAGTGAGGAAATCGTTGTCCCACCTGCGGTTGTGAAAAACGCTGAGCAGCAATTTTTTTTCTTCGGCCAGTTGCACCAGTTCCATTGCCTCCGCAACGGTAACCGTAAACGGTTTTTCCAGCACGACATGCTTATTGGCCAACAAGGCTTGCTTCGCCAGCGTGTAATGGGTGGTGTTCGGCGAGGCGATGACGACCAGGCCCACATCTGCAGCGCCGATGACGCCATCCGGGTGTGCTACCACCTCGGCGCGCGAAAAATCCTGCCTGACTTTTTCTGGGCTGGACGAAGCAATGTAGGCAAGCCTCAACCCGGCCACCGCTGAAATCAACGGGGCATGAAAAGTGGCGCCTGCATATCCGTAACCGATTAAGCCGACTTTGATGGGATCCATCGTTTTGTCCTTTGTGTGCTTATTGTGTGCTTATTTGGGGCCGCGCGCCTTGGCAGCCGCCCGCAAAAATCCTCTGCGCTTATCGAGGATAGGCGTCAACTGTGCCGCAGGTGAGATAATTTACCATCACGTTCCAACTGCTTGAGCCCCTGGTTCGGTGTCACCGTTAACGAGGGGATTCTTATGTCTTGTTGTCAAACACGGACACGCGCTCAGCGAGCCCTTGCATGGCCATTTCCATTGCCGGCTTTGAATTGGGTTTTTCTGAACGCGATGGTTTGTTCCCAGCTTGCGGGATCGCAGCCGGTACGCGTGATGTTGATGCTGGCGGCTGCGATCGCATGCTGGAGCGCCGCCTGAAGCGAGGCTTGCTCCAGTTGTTCCAGGCAGTGGGCGTTTGCCAGTTTTCCTGCATGCTGCAAAAAAGCGATCAATCCCGCATGGAAGCAGTCGCCGGCACCCACCGTGTCGATCACCTTCAAGTGTTCCGGCGGCGCCATTGAGACTTGCTGGGTGCGGGTCAGCAGCGTTGCGCCGGCGGCGCCGTGGGTCAAGGCAATCAGTTGCACCTTCGATTCTTCAAACAGGGCGGCCGCGAGCTGCTCCGGCGTGGCATGGCCCAGTCCGAGCAACTCCAGGTCTTCATCGCTGACTTTGACGATATGTGCCTGCTGCAGTGCGCGCTTTACGCCGTCAACGTAGCCGGCATCCTGCGCGACTGCCATCGGGCGCAGATTCGCATCAATCGAGATCAGCGCGTCGCGGCTGGTCGCAGCCTGGATCGTGGCAAGGATTTTGCCAAGATCGGCCGGAACCAGGGCCAGACCGCCGGTATGCAATAGGGTGCATGGCGCTGGCAGGCTGGCTACCAGCAGGTCGGCCGTGATATCGCGATCTGCCACCGATTCCCGGTGAAAGGCATAGGTCGGCGAGCCTTGCGCGTCCAGGCTGACAACGGCCAGCGAAGTGGGGCAGCTACTGCGCCTGCCCGCGCCCAGGCTGACGCCTTTTTTCAGCAGAAGCGCATTAAACCGTTGGCCGAATTTATCGTGAGACAAGGGGTTGAGGTAGGTCGTCGGCACGCCCTGCATGGAGAGGGCTTGTGTGAAATTGCAGACCGAACCGCCCAGGCAGGCCTCGAAGCGCCCATCCGGCTGTTCAATTAAATCAACCAATGCCTCACCGACGGTAGCAATCATCATTGTCTCGTATCTTGTATGTTTTTGGGTGGTTCAGTTAATTAATAAAACCACTTGATTTATTAATTATTGAGGAATATATTCCTAATCGTTGCGGCAGTAAAGTATTAATTCGCATCTTTTTGTTGCAACCCAACCAATAAAACAGAGGAGACACAAATGAAGCGACACCAAATCGCCGCGGCGGGCATTTTGGCTGCCATGGCAAGTGTGGCAATAGCTGCCGAGCCCATCGTTGGCTTGATCACGAAAACCGAGATCAATCCCTTTTTCGTAAAAATGAAAGAAGGCGCGCAACAGGCTGCTAAAGCCAACGGCGTTAAATTGCTCACCGGCGCAGGCAAATCGGACGGCGATAATGCCGGCCAAATTACGGCCATCGAAAACATGATCGCCGCAGGCGCCAAGACGATACTGATTACGCCCAGCGACTCGAAAGCCATCGTGCCGGCAATCAAGAAAGCGCGTGAGCAAAACATCATGGTGATTGCACTGGATAGCCCGACCGAGCCGCTGGAGGCGGTAGATGCCTTGTTTGCTACGGACAACTTCAAGGCCGGCGTGCTGATCGGCCAGTATGCCAGGGCGGCGCTGGCCGGCAAGCCGGCAAAAATCGCCATGCTGGATCTGTTCCCGGGGCACCCGGTAGGGATTACCCGTCACAATGGCTTCCTGTCCGGTTTCGGCGCCGCAGGCATCAGTGCCAAGACGGTTGAACTCGTCAAAACGGCGGACGTGGTCTGCATGGCGGATAGTTTCGGCGACCAGGCAAAAGGCCAGACTGCCATGGAAAATTGCCTGCAAAAAAACCCTGACATTAACTTGGTCTATACCATCAACGAGCCCGCTGCGGCGGGGGCGTTCAAGGCGCTGAAGGGCGTAGGCAAGGAAAAGGGTGTGATGATCGTTTCTGTCGATGGCGGTTGTGCCGGTGTTAAAGACGTGCAGAGTGGCATCATCGCCGCGACCTCCCAGCAATACCCGTTGAAAATGGCTGCGATGGGAGTGGAAGCCGGTATTGCTTATGCCAAAACCGGCAAAAAAGCGGCCGGTTATTACGACACCGGCGTAACATTGATTGCGCACCAGACTGTCGCAGGGATTACTAGCAAGGATACGAAATTCGGTCTTGATGCATGCTGGGGCAACAAATAGGCGCCTGAGAATGAGAATCTCCAGCTATCCCTGATGGCTGGCTGACGATCCAAGCATGGCGTCCGATGCTATCGGTATGCGTGTCATGCTTGCATCGAGTTCAGACGTCATACGTTCCATCGCGTCACGCTGGTGACGCATGTCTAAATTCGGGAGACTATTTTGTCAACTGCTCGCTCAACTGCTCGTATATCTCTGCGTTCTGGAAGATCCGTCGTCATGAAATCCCTCTTCGGCCGTTTGCCGCCCCTTTCTTCTATGGGGCCGCTGCTCGCGCTTTTAGCGGCGTGCATTTTCTTTTCCTTTCAATCGGACCGCTTTCTGAGCGGACAAAATTTTTCACTCATCTTGCAGCAAGTGATGGTCGTTGGCGTGATTGCGATTGGCCAGACATTGATCATCCTGACGGCAGGCATAGATCTGTCTTGCGGCATGGCGATGGCCCTGGGCTCCATTGTCATGACCAAATTTGGCGTGGCCCATGGCATGAATCCCTATCTTGCGATGTTGTGCGGCATGCTGGTGTGCACGATGATAGGGTTTGCCAATGGCGCGCTGGTCACTCTGATCAAGCTGCCGTCATTCATCGTGACGCTCGGCACGATGAACATCATTTTCGCCACTACCCAGTTGTATTCCGGGGCGCAGACCATCACCGATTTACCGGCGGCGATGCTGTTCCTGGGGAATACATTCCAGCTGGGGCAGACCAGCATCACCTACGGCACCGTGCTGATGGTCTTGCTGTATCTGTTGACCTGGCTATTTTTGCGTGAAACGGCGCCTGGTCGGCACCTGTATGCGGTAGGCAACAATCCGGAAGCCGCCCGCCTGACTGGCATCGCAACCGGCCGAGTGTTGATTGGCGTCTATACGGCGGCGGGACTTTTTTATGGGATTGCTGCGCTGTTGTCTATTGCCCGCATGGGGGTAGGCGACCCGCAGGCCGGTCAAACCGACAATCTGGACAGCATCACCGCCGTCGTGCTGGGCGGCACCAGTCTATTCGGCGGCCGCGGTGTGATTATCGGCACCTTGATCGGTGTGCTGATCGTTGGTGTATTCCGCAATGGCCTTACGCTCATGGGCGTACCGTCCGTTTTCCAGATCCTGGTCACGGGCATCCTGGTCATCCTGGCCGTTGCGGCCGACCAACTCACGCACAAGAAAGGTTGAGTCATGAACACAGCTACTTCAACCACGATTTTCCAGGCGCGCGGTCTGGTTAAGCGTTACGGTCATGTCACGGCACTCGATGGTGTCGATTTCGATTTGCGGGCCGGCGAAATCCTGGCGGTAATAGGCGATAACGGCGCAGGCAAATCCTCGCTGATCAAGGCGCTTTCCGGTGCCATCGTGCCGGATGAGGGGGAAATGTTTTTGGATGGAAAGCCAGTACGTTTCCACTCGCCGATCGATGCGCGCAAGCATGGCATCGAGACAGTGTATCAGGACCTCGCTGTAGCCCCGGCGATGACCATCGCCGAAAACCTGTTCCTCGGCCGGGAGATATTGCGTCCGGGGATCCTGGGGCAATGGCTGAGGATCATCGACAAGAAGGCCATGCTGGCAGAGGCGATCCGTCACATGCGGGACTTGCAAATCGGGATCCGTTCCATGAATCAGGCGGTTGAAACCTTGTCCGGCGGACAGCGGCAAGGTGTGGCGGTGGCGCGCAGTACTGCATTTGCGAAGCATGTGGTGATTCTGGATGAGCCGACCGCCGCGCTAGGCGTAAAAGAAGGCAATATGGTCCTGGAGTTGATCCGCCGGGTGCGCGACAAGGGTTTGCCGGTAATCCTGATTAGCCATAACATGCCGCATGTGTTTGAAATCGCCGACCGTATCCATATCCAGCGACTGGGCAAGCGAGCGGCGGTCGTCAATCCTAAGACCATCAGCATGTCGGATACGGTCGCCGTCATGACCGGCGCCAAAAATCCGGAAGACTTGCCGGAGGACGCCCATGCTTAAGGGTATCGATCCTTTGCTCTCGCCGGACTTGCTCAAGGTCTTGTGCGAAATGGGGCATGGTGATGAGATCGTTGTGGCGGATGCCAACTTCACCGCTGAAACACTAGGACATGGCAAGCAGATCATCCGCCTGCCTGGCATCAGCCTGCAGCGCGCATGCCAGGCGGTGCTGTCGGTGTTTCCGCTGGATGCAGCCGTTGCGCAGCCGGTAGCCTATATGAAGGTATGCGATACGCCGTCAGGATATTTGTCGGCGTTGCAGCAGTCGGTGATTGGCTTGCTGGCGACAAGCGGTTCGGCAGACCCGGCGCAATGCGAGGCGGTAGAACGCTTCGCATTTTATGCGCGGGTAAAGCAAGCCTACGCGATCGTGCAGACCGGTGAAATGCAGCCCTACGCCAACTTCACTTTCAAAAAGGGAGTCATCGCTGATTCTCTGGCATAATATTCGGCTATGTTAGATACCATGCAAACCGCTTTCACTGAGCCAAGTGAAGACGATATCAAGCGACTCAGGCCGCGCGGCTCAAACCAGATCGGAATGAGCCAGTTCAATGAGCGTGTCGTGTTGCAGGCGATCCGCTTTCACGGCAGCATGCCGAAAGCGGATATTGCCAGACTCACCAACCTCAGCACGCAAACGGTGTCGCTGATCATCAACCGGCTTCTGGAAGAGGGGCTGGTGCTCAAACTGGCGTCCCTGCGCGGCAAGGTCGGCCAGCCTTCGGTGCCGATAGCGCTCAATCCCGAGGGGGCCTTTTCCATCGGCATCAAAATTGGCCGCCGCAGCCTGGATGTGTTGCTGATGGACTTCGTCGGCCAAGTACGCGAGCGCACTTCATTGTCGTATGCATTCCCGGATCCTGACTTGCTGTTCGCCGAAATCGCGTTGCAACTCGGCCACATGCGCGCTTTTCTCGGGCCCAAGAAAGCGTCGCGACTGAGCGGCATCGGGATTGCTGCACCCCTGGCGCTGGGCGGATGGCAGCAATTGCTCAGCATCGAACCTGAACTGGCCGACAAATGGAACCGGATCGATATTCGCGAGCAGGTGCAAGCCATGACTAAGGTGCCGGTAGAGTTTTCCAAAGACACTGCCGCTGCCTGCGTCGCCGAATTGGTCGTTGGCCGGGGGCGTAGCATCAACAGCTTCCTGTATGTGTTTGTTGGCACATTCATCGGTGGCGGCTTGGTCATTGACAGCCATCTGCGTAGCGGACGGCATGGCAATGCGGGAGCGATAGGGTCGATCTCGCTGGGCCTAGCCAAAAGTGAGGCGGGTAGCGCGCCGGGCCAATTGCTGAGCGATGCATCGCTGTTCAATCTGGAACAGTTGTTCGGCGCTGCCGGTCTGGATGAGACTGCATCGGTGGATGCGCGGGCGCTGCAAGCGCCCTGGCTGACGCATACGACCGCATGGCTGGACGATGCCGCACGCGCCATCGCCCTGGCGATCAATAGCGCAACCTGCCTGCTGGATCTGGATGACGTGATTATCGATGGCTCCATCGATAGGGGATTGCTTGATAGACTGATGACGGCAGTCGAAACTGCACTGGATTACTATAATTGGGAAGGTGTCACACGCCCAATTGTGTTGGCCGGCACCATAGGCTCGGACGCCAGAGCGATAGGCGGCGCCTTACTTCCGTTTTATGCGAACTTTGCACCCGATCGCGATCTGTTCCTGAAGGTGGACAAGTAAGTCGGCAGTCGCATGCTCGCGGCCCGGAATTGCAATCAGAAACTGTGATCGGTCATCATGCGCAGCGGCTGCCGGCAGGCGTGCCGGTCCAATGCGCGCATTCTCCGT
Organism: Pseudomonadota bacterium; assembly: GCA_040390485.1. Classification (GTDB taxonomy): domain Bacteria; phylum Pseudomonadota; class Gammaproteobacteria; order Burkholderiales; family Burkholderiaceae_D; genus Undibacterium. The sequence goes on along the minus strand of JAZJYH010000062.1, from coordinate 7,963 downwards.
TCCAAATCGTAGGCCGACACGGCCTTGGCAAGATATGCTTCCTGCCCGGCGCGCTCCCACTCCCCGTGGCTATCGAGCAGGGCGTTCAGCGTGCCGGACAGGCGAGCCCAGATGGACTTCACTGCCGACCTGTACGGCATAACGCATGGCGGCACAGAGGCAGCAGCGGTCGGCGCCAAATTGGCGAGGGAGCTTGTAGTGGGAAGTGTCGACATGGAAAACTCCTAAAGGCCATTGAATTACTGCATTGCAATGTCAGTATAGGAGCGCGAGAGTTATGCATCCAATTCTGATCGTTGATAGTTGTTATCATTCTGGTGAATGGTGCGGGGCAGGAATTGCTTGAATGCCTCCGGCGGCAGCGGTCGCCCGAATAAATAGCCCTGATAGGCGTGGCAGCCCTGGTCGGCCAGGAAATTGCGCTGTTCCACTGACTCGACTCCCTCGGCAATCACTGCCATTCCCATGCTTTGCGCCAGGGCCACGATGGTTTTGGTGATGGCCGCATCGTTCGCGTTACTCAATATATTGCGCACAAAGGATTGATCGATTTTCAGCTGGTAAAAGGGCAGGCGCTTCAAATAGGACAGCGACGAATAGCCGGTGCCAAAATCATCCAGGGAAAAACCTACGCCTCGCGCTTTCAGCGCCATCATTTTGGCGATGGTGTCTTCCACATCGTCCAGCAGCAGGCTTTCAGTCAGTTCCAGCTTGAGCTTGTAGGGATCGGTGCCGACCCGGTCCAGCATGGCCAGCACTTGCCCGACAAAGTCTGCCTGGCGGAACTGGCGGGGACTGACATTCACCGCGATGCTGAGATGGGCGGTATCGGCCCGCGCCGCCCAGCTTACCAGTTGGGCGCATGCCGTTTCCAGCACCCATTGGCCCAAAGGCAGGATCAGCCCCGATTCTTCGGCGGCAGGAATGAATTCGGCCGGGGACACCGTACCGCGCTGCGGATGGTGCCAGCGTATCAGGGCCTCGGCACCGGTCAGGCGGCCTGTGCCGTCCACCTGGGGCTGGTAGTAAAGCTGGAACTGGCTTTGTTGCAAAGCTTGGCGCAAGTCCGCATCCAGCGCTGTGCGCGCCGTGACCACCGCCTGCATGTTGGGGTCAAAGAAGCGCATCGTATTGCGGCCCGCAGCCTTGGCCTGGTACATGGCAAGGTCGGTTTGCTTCAACAGGTCTTCAACGTTTTCGCTGTGACCGAGAAACAGGGTGGCGCCTATGCTCGAGGTGCAGTTGAACTGGTGTTCGCCGAGCAGGTAAGCTTGGTTCAGCGTGACGAGGATTTTTTCGCCGACCACCTTGACCTGTTCGGCGGCCTCGTGGGAGCTCTCGCACAAATTTTCCAGCATCACCACGAACTCGTCGCCGCCCAGCCGGGCTACCGTGTCGCTTTCGCGCACGCAGGAGGTAAAGCGTTGCGCGGCCTGCTGCAGCAGCAGGTCACCCATGTTGTGGCCTAGCGTGTCGTTGAGGTCCTTGAAATTGTCCAGGTCGATAAACAGCAGCGCACCCTGGCGCCCGCTGCGGGCGCTGGCCGACAGCGCCTGTTGCAAACGGTCCATCAGGCAGCGGCGGTTGGGCAGGCGGGTAAGGAAGTCGTATAGCGCCAGGTTCCTTATTTCTTCTTCAGCCGCCTTGCGCTGGGTAATGTCAGTCAGCGCGCTGACATAGTGGGTGATATTGCCGGCTGCTCCTTTCACCGCAGTGATGGTCAGCCACTCGGGATAGGCTTCGCCGTTCTTGCGGCGGTTCCAGATTTCTCCTTGCCACGATCCGTCGCGATGGATAGTCTTCCAGATGTCAGCATAGAAGTCAGCATCATGGCGGCCCGTATCGAATATGCTTAATTCCCTGCCGACGGCGTCGTTGGCGGTATAGCCGGTGATGTCGGTAAAGGCCCGGTTTATTCGCAGGATGACGTTGGTGGCATCGGTAATGACCATACCCTCCTGCGATTCGAACGCGGTGGCGGCGACACGCAGGTCGGCCTCGGTCTTATGCGCTTCGCGCAGGTACAGTACTATCGCCGAGGCCGCGACGATCAGCATGCTGCCGGCGACCGTAATCAATAGGAATAGCCAGAGTTTCTGGGTACTCAGACGCACTAATTCAGTGAGCGGCCGCGCAACGTGGATAGCAATGGCGTCTTCGGGCAATGCCTGTGAGGTTAGCACTATGGGGAATTCGTCATCCCCGATACGCACAGCGGAGGGAAAGCGTTCGTCGCCCCAGGGCGTGATTTGCAGGGGGGCAAAGCTGTCCTGCCTATATTGCAACAATCTCTTTTTCGGCGATAGCGTCGCAATGCCTGCATGCGGCAGGGTGCGGAATTCTAGCTTGCTGTCAGCTGCAAGGACAATCACGCCGTTGGCGTCGGAGATGAAGGCCCTGGCCTGGCTGGTCCAGCCGGCCAGCTTGGATACATTGCGCTTGACCACGGCGGCGCCGAGAAAGCGGCCTTTTTCCATGATAGGGTAAGAATAGAACAGCCCGGCCACCTTGCTGGCCCGCCCCATCGCATATTGATGGCCGCGCTGGCCTGCCTGCGCCTGACGAAAATACTCGCGGTCGGCGTAGTTCGTGCCGATAAAACTGTCCGGGTCATCGGCGTTGTTGGCGGCAATGCAGTCGCCCGCAGCGTTGACTATCCATAGCACGTCCGCTTTGAAGGTGGTCGCCGCGATCTTGAGCGAAGCGTTCAACTCGCCCAGGCCGGCATCATGCGTCCATTGCTGCTTGCGTTGTTCATAGGGAACGGTGGAAGGGCTTGCGTTCGCGCCAAAGCTGCGCAGTGCCCGGCGGGCTCCCTCGTCGTACGAGAGCACCAAGGGAATGCCCTTGAGCAGTTGCAGGCTTTCCTCGATATTGCCGGCAATGCTGGCTACTTGCTGTTTGGCGATTTGCGATTCCTGCTGGTACAAGTCCTTGACCAGGCGGCTATGAAAATATTCGGCGCTCAGCCAGGCGACCGCAGCCCAGCTGGCGATCAATAAACCGACTAGCCTGTAGGACCTCTCAAAAGAAAACAGATTGGATTTGCCTATGTAAGTCGCAACGATGGTGACGACGATCATTGCGCTGGTGGCAACCAGTACGATGGAAGCCAGGAGGGTAGAGCTGATCTGGGAATCGACGGCTACAGTATCTCCGTCGCGAACAAAATAGGCGGCCGCCATCGCCGTGTAGTGCATGCCGGCGACAGCAAGGCCCATGACAATGGCGCTGATGACGGGCGCCCTTGCGCTCCAGCTGGAGCGCAGGGAAGACAGGCGAAATTTCATCCATAGGGCCAGCGTCGCGAGCAGGACTGCGACCACGATGGACAGCAGGAAGAGCTTGAGGTCGTAGCGTATCATGCCGTCCAGCCGCATCGCTGCCATGCCCGAATAGTGCATGGCGCCGATGCCGGCGCCGAGCAGCAAACCGCCGGTGGCAAGCCGCATCGAGCTTAGCTGTCGGCGACTGATGATGTTTAAGGCCAGCATGCTGGCGAGGACGCCGGGGATCGTCGACAGCAAGGTAATGCTGTAGTCGTAGCTGCTGGAGCAGGGCAGGTTAAAAGCCAGCATGCCGACGAAATGCATCGCCCAGATGCCGAGGCCCAGGCACAGGCCGCCGACTGTCAGCCAGCTGCGTCTTGTTGTCCTGGTTGCAGCGGAGGTCACAAGCTGGGAAGCCAGGAGGGCGGCGTAGGAGGCGAAAATCGCAACGACGACAGACAAGCTGACCAGCACGGGGTCATAGCTGCCCGCATATAGCAGGCTGGTTTCGGGCGCGGCGACAACTAGATGAAGATATTCAAGCATCGTAGTGGTAGTGATACGTAAAAGTATGCACAAGGAGCCACGCTGCCGCCTGCCGTTCCCGGGCGCAATTGTTTTCTGGCAGCTTAGCCTCAGCTCCACCCATCCAAATAGACCGTCTCCGAGCCGAGCTTAGAAAAGATGATCCATTCTGGATAAATTGTCAATATTGAAATGCTGTTTTAATTTTATTTATGAGCTTGGACATATCCTGCGCAGGAAAACTGGATGCCGATGTTGCATCCTAAGCAGAAATATTATTTTTTACAGGTTCGGCGACATTACTGGGAATTTACGCATCAGGCAATGAATTTTTTTTATTGCAATGCAGAAATGGAATTTGCAAGGCCTTGAAACGGCAGCTTAACCGCGCCGCCGGGGCAAACTTCGAGCCTGCTTTAGCTGGTTTCCATGATCAGTCTGCGCAAGCTCCAGTTGGCCGGCGTGCCCTGGTTGAATGAGCTTTTAAGAGCAACAGGCGCAGCCGCATTTTCCGACAGGGACAGTAGCAGCCGGTGCAATTGCTTCGCATCCGGCAGCATGGTGCCGAAAAACAGCACGGTGTCGCCGTACTGTATCAGCACTGTGGGAAAGTTCTCGACGTCAATCTCGTCGACCAGGTGCGCCTGGTCCTCGATGTCCAGCCATGCAAAGCTCTTGTCGGGGTGTTGCAGGCGCAGGGCATCGAAGGCCGCGCGATAGTCGCCGCAGGTATTGCACCAGGCCGCGCACAGGCAGGCGACCAGCCAGGGCTTGTGCCGCAGGTCGGCCCTTATCTGGGCCAGGTCTTCGGTGTCGATGGAGGAGGGGCTCATGATGGCGCATTTTACTGTATCCGCTAAAAACCTGCGTATTTCGGATCATGGCTCATCCGCGCAGCCGTCTCCTTTAGTTGGGCGGGACGGCCTCCATAACAGAGACGAACAGGGTATGGGCGCGGTAAAATACGCCCATGACAATTATTTTAAGCATAGAAACTTCCACTGAACTGGCGTCGGCAGCCTTGCTGACAGACGATGGCATGGTTTCCCATGAATTGTCCGGCGTCCAAACCCACTCCCAGGGTATCTTGCCGATGGTGCAGCAATTGCTGAAGCAAGCCGGCATAGTGCTCGGTCAGTGCGATGCGATAGGCTTTGGCTGCGGCCCCGGCGCCTTTACCGGGGTGCGTACCGCATGCGGGATCGTGCAGGGGCTGGCCTTCGGCGCAGACCTGCCCGTGGTCCCGGTGGTGAGCTTATTGGCAATGGCAGAAGGCGCCCGCGACCGCGCCCTGGCGCTGCAACGCAGCGAGTTGATCTGCGTGCTGGATGCCCGCATGGAGGAAGTGTATTGGGCGCATTATCGGCATACCGGTGCCGATTGGCAGATCCTGGTAGAGCCCCGGCTTTCTTCGTTCGCGCAACTACTGGACGGTGCCGACTTTTCACAGACGCTGCTGGTGCACGGCAATGGCCTTAAACTGGATAGTTTGCCGGCCGCCGCAATACGGCTGCCGTGCATGCCGCACGCCGAGCAAGTAGCGCGGCTGGCGCTGGCGGGCTATCGTGCCGGCAAGGCAATACCGGCGGCCCAGGCCCAGCCCTTGTACTTGCGCAACAAGATCGCCCTGACCACGGAAGAGCGCATGCTGGCCAAGCAGGGGGCGAATCTCGACAAAGGCACGGCATGAGCGAGCTATTGTCAGGCCATGGCTTTTGCGTGCTAGGCCCGGAAGACGTCGACCAGGTATTAAAGATAGAGCAGCAGGTGTATGCTCATCCCTGGACCCGGGGGAATTTCATGGATTCGCTGAATGCCGGACACCAGGTGTGCGGCTTGCGCGATGCGCGGCATGAGCTGGTCGGCTATTTCGTGGCGATGCTGATCGTGGACGAAGTACACCTGCTGAATCTCGCCGTGAGCGCCGAACAGCAGGGCCGCGGATATTCGCGGGTGCTGCTGGAGCAGTTGTGCGCCTATGTGCGCGAGCACGCGGCCGAGTCTATCTTGCTGGAAGTGCGGATCGGGAATGCCCGTGCCATCCAGGTATACCAGCACTATGGATTTGCCGAAATCGGCCGCAGGAAGGCCTATTATCCGGCTGAAGACAATACCCGTGAGGATGCAATCGTAATGCGGATGACACTGTGAACAACCATCAAAGTAATGCAAAAAATAGGGATACAGGCCGGCGCGCCCAGCTATTAGCCGAGATGCGCCTGGGGCCGTTGTGGCAACTTCGGCAAGCGGAAGCCACGGTCGGCGAGACCGAGCCGTCGAGCCCGCCGCTGGAACAGGCAGCTCAGCAAGCAGATCAGTCGGCGGACAATGTGCAAGCGACGCCGTCCTTGCAGCGCCTGCCGCCAAGGCAGGAAGCAATTGCGCAGTCAAGGCATGCACCTGCACCCGCCACGCTGGAAGACGCGTTTGCGGCTGCCGCCGATGTCAATACTGCGGCAGATGCCCCGCCATCCGCTGCCAGGCCGCCGCTGTCGGCCGACGTACTGAGCGACAGGGCGCTGCAACGCGCGGACGCCATTGCGGAAATGGGCTGGGATGAGCTGGAAGCCAGCGTCGCCGGCTGCCGCGCCTGCGGCCTGTGCGAAGGCCGCGCCAAGACTGTGTTCGGGGTAGGCGATCGCAGGGCCCAGTGGCTGTTTGTCGGCGAAGGTCCGGGATATAACGAGAATTTGCAGGGCGAGCCCTTTGTCGGCGCTGCCGGCCATTTGCTGGACAATATGATGCGCGCGCTGGATATGCAGCGCGGAGAAAATACCTTCATTGCCAACGTCGTCAAATGCAGGCCTACCGATGCCCAGGGCAAGGACCGGCCACCCACGCCCGAAGAAGCGGCGGCCTGCCTGCCCTACCTGAAGCGGCAGGTGGAATTGATCAAGCCTGCAGTCATCGTTGCGCTGGGCAAAACGGCGGCCATTTCCTTGCTGGGGCTGGACCCTGAAACCCCGGTCGGCCAACTGCGCGGCAAGCTGCATCGCTATGCAAAATTGCCGCTGGTGGTGACCTATCATCCGGCTTATCTATTGCGCAAGCCCGCAGAAAAAAGCAAGGCATGGTCCGATCTGTGCCTGGCCCAAGCTGCGGCTATGCCCCCGGCAGAACATGCCTGAGTTCGCCTGAATATGGAATTTCAATCGCTGTTTCACCGTTACTGGCAACACCTGCACGATCCGCATGTGCGGGCACTGGCGTGGATGCTGACTTCGCCCGACATGCTGGCGGCAAAATCGCCGACCTGGGGGGCAAGCATAGCCAGCATCCCGATCGCCGATCCGCAGGCCCTGATCGATTGGCTGAGCGCGCTGGACCGGCAGCCGGCCCCGTTGCACCAGGCGCTGGAGTTACACAAGCATAGCCGGCTGGGCCACTATGCCGAGAACCTGCTGGCCTTCTACCTGAAACACCAGGGTACGCTGTTTGCCCATGGCTTGCAGGTCAGGCACGGCAATAACCAGACTATAGGGGAGTTTGATTTCCTGGTGCGGCAGCGTAGCGGCCTGGCGCACTGGGAACTGGCAACCAAGTTTTACCTGTTTGATCCGGGTTCGGAGTCCGGTGAATTTCAGCCCGGCTACCAGCCGGACCTGTACAGTTACGTCGGCCCCAACTTGGCCGATACGCTGGGCGCCAAGATGAAAAAAATCATGGAGCAGCAACTGCCGCTGGCACAAAATCCGCTGGCCCAGTTCATGGTGCAGGAATCCATCTACAAATCACAGGCCCTGGTCAAGGGCTGGCTGTTCTACCGCGACCTGGCGCATAGCGAGCATGGCGCACAGGGTATTTCAGCGAACCATTGCCGGGGCTTCTGGTGGTTCCTCGGCGACCTGGAAAAACTGGCGATCCCGTATGCGGTGATCTTGCCGCGCCTGCAGTGGCTGGCCCCGGCCCAGGCCCGGGAAGAAGAGGCAATGAGCAAGCCGTTGTTGCTGGACGCCTTGGTCAGGCATTTTGCGCGCGACCAGTCGCCGGCGCTGGTCGCCATCATGCGCAGGAACGGCGACCTGGTGCAGGAAATCTGCCGCGGCATGGTGGTGCCGGACAAGTGGCTGAGGCAAGCGGCCGAGCGTAGGGGTTTGCTGCGCAGCCCGCTGATCTAGGGCGTGTTGACATTTAATTTGGGTGTGCGAATGAGTCTAAACAGGTGCAGG
>JAZJYH010000061.1:0-69933 GCA_040390485.1 Pseudomonadota bacterium | reverse complement strand
AGGACGATATAGAGTCCGGCCGCCTGCATGTGCTGGACTCCAGCGAATGGCGGCACGCGGTATACCGTTTCCAAACCCTGAGCCGCACGGATATTCCGCCGGGCCCCGCTGCGCGCTGGATGCTGCAGCGTTTCAGGGAGACGGTCTGGGAAGTGTAAGTCGGAGTATTCCAACACACCAGCGGCAGGTCAGTGGCATATAAATAGTTCGAAATCAAATAGCTGACTATTTATACGCCACGGCTGGAATTTCTACATTATTTCAAATGCTGTTTCAGTTCCTGGCCAGCCTGCAGCATCGCCGAACGTACGGCCGGCACTTCGCTGACCACGTTCAGCAGGCCGAAGTCATGGATCATCCCGCTATAGCGCACGCTGATGACTTGCACGCCGGCGGCATCCAGTTTGCGGCCATAGGCTTCGCCCTCGTCGCGCAGCACATCAAACTCTGCGGTCTGGATCAATGCCGGCGGCAAGCCTTGCAACTGTGCTGTCGTCGCCTGCAATGGAGAGGCATAGATTTCCTTGCGCTTGGCGGCGTCGGTGGTATAGCTGTCCCAGAACCATTTCATCATGCTCCTGGTCAGGAAATGGCCGTCGGCATACTGGGTATAGGAGGCGGTATCGAAATTGCTGTCGGTCACCGGCCACAGCAGGGCCTGGTATCTCAGCTTGGGCGTGCCCCGGTCTTTTGCCATCAGGCTGACTACCGCGGCCATATTGCCGCCTACGCTATTCCCGGCCACGGCCAGCCGCTTGCCGTCGACCTTGATTTCCTTGCCGTGCTCGGCCACCCATTTGGTCGCGGCATAGGCCTGCTCGATGGCGACGCCGTAGGCTGCCTCGGGGGAGGGCGTGTAATTGACGAATACTGCGACGGCGCCGGAATTGGCCACCAGCTCGCGCACCAGGCGTTCATGGGTAGGGAAGTCGCCCAGTACCCAGCCGCCGCCATGGAAGAACATGAAGGCCGGCAGGGTTTTGCCGACGCCTGCGGGGCGCACGATAGTCAGCTTGATGTCCTGGCCGTCAACCTTGATGGTTTTCTCAGAGACGTCGGCCTTGGGCAAATTCAGCTTGACGCCGGCTTGTGCGCCTACCAGCACGGCACGGGCGTCGGCCGGCGCTAATTGCTCGAGGGGCTTGCCGCCGCCAGCTTCCAGCGCCTGCAAAAATGCCTGGGTATTGTGTTCTACGCCGGGGCTGCCTGCTGCATAGGCATTGCCGACGGTAGCGACCGAGAGGCCAATCGCGCTCATGGCCAGTATCTTCTGTATGGATTTCATGCTCTTTCCTTTTCTAGGTGTTCCAGGTTTGATTAACTGCAGTGGATGACGCTTGCCGATTCAAGACAGCAAGGTCAAAGCGACGTCGATATTGCCGCGCGTCGCATTCGAATAGGGGCAGACGATGTGGGCCTTGGCGATCAGGGCTTCGGCCGCTGCGCGGTCCAGGCCGGGCAGTGCGATCTTCAGTTCGACTTCAATGCCGAAGCCGGTGGCAATCGCGCCGATGCCTACACTGCCGTCCACGCTGACGGCGGCCGGGATGGCGATCTTGTCGCGTGCGGCAACAAATTTCATCGCACCGAGGAAGCAAGCGGAATAACCGGCAGCGAACAACTGCTCGGGATTGGTGGCCGCGCCGCCGGCGCCGCCGAGTTCTTTGGGGGTAGACAATTTCACGTCCAGTACGCCGTCCGAAGAAACGGCGCGTCCGTCACGGCCGCCTGAGGCTTTTGCATGAGCGCGGTACAGTACTTTTCGATCGACATGGTAGATCTCCTAATTTTGCGTTACGGTTAAATGGTCAAAACAAGCTAAGGGTTTACTACACTGCGGTCTGGCTACTGCTGATTCTTGCCGGCTTGCCAGGCGCCGGGGAATTCGTTAATATTGCTAGCTATTAAGTAGTGCGCTATATATTTGAGAGTATTCATTCTGCCCATTTACTTTCCCAAGAACTAATTTTAGAGCTAGGGTCTCAATTTAAATTGCTGGCTACTATATAGTGCACTACTTAAATGGTGTGAAATCAAGGTTCAAATTGCTGCCTTAGTCTTCGGTATTCTTCGCCAATTTCGCGCGCAGCAGCGCCAGTTCATTTTTCATCGCTGTCGCTTCCGCGGCGGAACATTCTGTCGCGCTCAATACCGACTTAGGGACTTCTATGGCTTGCTTGCGCATCGCATCGCCGGTCTTGGTCAGGCTGATGATCACCTGACGCTCGTCATTGGCCGCCCTGACACGGGTAATCAATTCCTGCGCTTCCATCCTCTTCAGCAAGGGCGTCAGCGTGGCCGAATCGAGAAACAGGCGTTCGCCTATTTCGGACACGGTCAGCTCGTCTTGTTGCCACAACACCATCATGACCAGGTACTGCGAATAGGTGATCCTCAGTTTGCGCAGCAGCTTGCGATACAGTTTGCTCATGGCCAGCGATGTAGAGTACAAGGCAAAGCAGAGCTGTGCATCCAGCTGTGGTACTTGATTGGTTTTGTCGGACTTGGTTTCCATGCCTTGAATTATATGTAGCGCGCTATTTGATTGCAAGCTATTTTTAAAAATAATAAAAAACTTCGCCAAGGCGCATTCTGGCGACGGAGGCAGCATGGTATGGCAATGAGCCTACGGGACGGGCAAGACGCCGGACGAATGCCCGGGCTAAGCTCAGGCACTTGTCGTCAGGCGGAACCAGGGCCGTCTTCAAGCCGATTCGCGGGATTGGCCGCGGCGTTCGCCACACTCAGTACCGCGTCCCGCTTGTCCAGCAAATGCCGGCGCAACACGGCGGCCAGCTGCTTGCCGTCGCGCGCTTCCAGGGCCTTGATCATCTCTTCATGGTCGTGCACGGCGCTATCCCATTTATCGGCCTTGAAGTTGGATTTGAAGCGCAGCGCCTGCAAGCGGCGGTTCATGGCAATATAGGTTTGCCTCAGCACGGAATTGCGGGCAGCCTCATTGATCTTGTTATGGATAGCCTGGTTGCGGCTGTAATAGCCGGGCAAATCATTTTGCGCCTTGCACGACAGCATCGCATAGTGCAAGGCCTTGATCTCGGCCAGCTCTACCGGGGTAATCCGCTCGCACGCCAGTTCGCCCGACAGCGCTTCCAGGCCGCTCATCAGTTCAAAGGTTTCCCAGATCTCGGTCTCGGTCATGCGCGAGACCGAGGCGCCACGATTGGGCTGTATTTCCACCAAGCCCTCCGCGCCCAGGACTTTCATCGCTTCCCGCAAGGGGGTGCGGGAAATGCCCAGGGTTTCGCATAACTCGCGTTCATTCAATTTGGTGCCCGGAGCCAGAACGCCTTCCACGATCAGGTTGCGCAGATGATCTACCACCATATCGTGCAGGCGCTGGCGCTCCACGCGCATGTTCAGCGAGGCTGCCGGTGCCTGTCCGGGCAGTTGCTCTGCTCCTAAAATTGTATTTTGCATGCAAATTCCTCTTTTCTTTCACCTGATGATTTTAACTCATAAGTGTTTTAACTGAAATAGCAGCGGTGATGGTGTATATGCATCCCGGTTAAAAGATTCTTGAAGGAAATGATTCATTTCAGGCCTGAAATGCTTGATCTCCTATGAAGAATTAGGAAAATTCGGTGCATTTCCGTAATGAATACGGCGGCAGCTGACTACAGGCAGGCAAGGCGTGCCACGTGGCCGCGCCCAAAAATAGCGCTTTACCTAACAATTTTCATCTGCTAAAGTATTTTGTATACAAAATTCAATTTAAAAGGAGATGTCAGTGTTAAAGCTTAACTTCCATCCTGCGGGCCGTCATTTTTTGCAAATCCCTGGTCCCAGCCCCGTGCCTGACCGTATCTTGCGGGCCATGAGCTATCCGACCATCGATCACCGCGGCCCCGAATTCGGCGCGCTGGGTTTGCAAGTGCTGGATGGCATCAAGAAAATCTTTAAGACCGAGCAGCCGGTGGTGATCTACCCAGCCTCCGGCACGGGCGCCTGGGAAGCCGCGCTGACCAATACCCTCAGTCCCGGCGATACGGTCTTGATGTACGAGACCGGCCACTTCGCCACCTTGTGGAAAAAAATGGCCGAAGCGCTGGGCCTGAAGCCGGAGTTCCTCGGCTTGCCTGGCATAGAAGGCTGGCGGCGTGGCGTTCGCGCCGATTTGATAGAAGAGCGGCTGCGGGCCGACAAGCAGCATGTGATCAAGGCCGTTTGCGTGGTGCATAATGAAACTTCTACCGGCGTGACCTCGAATATCGCCGCCGTGCGCAAGGCGATCGACGCCGCCGGCCATCCGGCGCTGCTGTTGGTTGATACCATCTCCGGCCTGGCGTCGGCTGATTACCGGCACGACGAATGGGGCGTCGATGTCACCGTCTCAGGCTCGCAAAAAGGCTTGATGCTGCCGCCCGGCATCAGCTTTAATGCGGTATCCAAAAAAGCGCTGGAAGCCAGTAAATCGGCCAAATTGCCGCGTGCCTTCTGGGGCTGGACCGAAATCATAGAAATGAATGCGACCGGCTACTGGCCATACACGCCCAATACCAACCTGCTGTATGGCCTGGTGGAAGCGCTCGACATGATCCTGGGCGAGGGCCTGGAGAATGTATTCGCCCGCCACCAGCGCCTGGGCGCCGCCTGCCGCGTAGCGGTGCAGGCCTGGGGCCTGGAGGTGCAGTGCGCCGACCCGGACGTGTATTCGCCGGTACTGACCGGGGTGATGACGCCGGAAGGCTTTGACGCCGACGCCATCCGCAAGACCATCTATGAAAACTATGACATGTCGCTGGGCACCGGCCTGGGCAAGCTGAAGGGCCGCATGTTCCGTATCGGCCACCTGGGCGAGGCCAATGACCTGACCCTGATGGCGACCCTGGCCGGTTGCGAGATGGGCCTGAAGCTGGCCGGCGTACCGCTAGCCGGCAGCGGCGTGGCGGCGGCGATGCAGTACCTCACTACACACAAGGGCAAGCAACTGTAAGCCCCGGATGAGCGGCCCGTGAACCTTGCGCAGACAAGGTCATCAGGGCTAATCAGGGCTACACAGAGGGCTGCTTGAATACGCTGTGATAGTGCCATGCAGTGACTAAACCAATGGAGACAAAGAATGAAACGATCAGGTTTTCGTGCAACGAGTGTTGTGCTGTTCATGCTGTGTTTGATGTATTTCATCACCTACCTGGATCGCGTGAATGTCAGTACCGCAGCGGCCGGTTTTGGTAAGGATTTTAATCTCAACAAGACCGAAATCGGCCTGGTGTTTTCCGCATTTGCCTACCCCTACCTGGTGTTCCAGATTATTGGCGGCTGGGTCAGCGACCGTTTCGGCGCCAGGCGCACCCTGATCGTCTGCGGCGTATTGTGGGCGGTGGCCACCATCCTGACCGGCTTTGCCGGCGGCCTGGTGTCCTTGCTGCTGGCGCGTTTGCTGCTGGGACTGGGCGAGGGCGCGACCTTCCCGGCCGCCACCTCGGCGATGGCGCGCTGGGTCAAGAAGGAAAATCGCGGTTTTGCGCAGGGCATCACGCACGCCTTCGCCCGCATCGGCAATGCAGTGGCGCCGGCGGCGGTGGTGTTCATCATGGCGGCGTACGGATGGCGCATGTCGTTTTATGTCTGCGGCGTGCTCAGCCTGCTGTGGGTAGTGGCGTGGATGCTGGTGTTTACCGAAGATCCGGCCGATCATCCCGGCGTGTCCAAGGAAGAACTGGCGGCGCTGCCGGCATTGAAAAAGAAGAACGTGCAGATACCCTGGGGTCCGCTGGCCAGGCGCATGGCCCCGGTCACCCTGGTCTATTTCTGTTACGGCTGGACCCTGTGGCTGTTCCTGAGCTGGATACCGCAATACTTCCTGCATAGCTACGACCTGGACCTGAAGAAGTCGGCCCTGTTTGCCTCCAGCGTGTTTTTTGCCGGGGTGGTCGGCGATACTTTGGGCGGCATCGTCAGCGACAAGATACTGAAAAGCACCGGCAACCTGAAGCGCGCCCGCAGCTACATGGTATCGGTCTGCATGCTGCTGACCCTGCTGTCGCTGTTGCCGCTATTGTTCACGCATAATCTGCTGGTGTCGATACTCAGCCTGAGCGCCGGTTTCTTCTTTGCCGAAATGACGATAGGCCCGATGTGGGCGATCCCCATGGATATCGCGCCGGAATTTTCCGGTACTGCGAGCGGCATGATGAACACCGGTTCCGCGCTGGCGGCGATTATCTCGCCGGTATTGTCAGGCTATCTGATAGACCGCTTCGGCAACTGGGAGCTGCCTTTCGTCGGCAGCATGATATTGATGGGCTTTGGCGTGGTGCTGGCCTTCCGCATGCAGCCGGAAAGCAAGTTCCAGCTGGCGCCGGCAGCCGTTACGGAAAAAGCCGATAACGCCTATCCGGCCAATATCTAGGAGCGGCCGTGCGGGCAATCAGACTCTTTCGCAACATGGAAGGGACTGGTTGCCTGCTGTAGCGTACGCCACCCACTGCACGTCTCACCAGGCACCACCACGCACCACCACGCACCATTAGGCATCACTGATCATCAACAAAGGGTAAAGATGTTAGCGTCAAACTCCACCGCACAGACCTTGCCTGGCTTATCCGGCTTATTGAGTAATGCCTATCAAACACAGGCGGTCGTGGCGGTACCCGCCGAGCTGGCCATCGCCGATGCAGCGCAGGCTTATGCAGTACAGCGTGAATTCCTGAACCGCATCAGCATCGCTACCGGCGGCTGGAAGATAGGCGCCAAGTCGGCCGATGGACCTGTGCAGGGCGCGCCCTTGCCGCTGGACGGGATATACCGCTGCACCGCGGCGCTGAACCGCAAGCACTTCCCGGTACTCGGCCTGGAGCTGGAAATCGCCTTTGTTTTCAATCGCGAATTCAGCGCCGCCGACGCCTGCATCCCGGACGCCGAAGTCATGGCTGGCCTGCATGCGATGCAGGCGTCGATAGAAATCGTCTCCAGCCGGCTGGCGGGCTGGCCCGAGGTCGGCAAGCTGCTGCAACTGGCCGACCTGCAAAATCATGGCGCGCTGATCGTCGGTGAAGCGGTCCCGTATGACGAGGACTTTCCTTTCCTCAATCCGCAGCTGTGCCTGCGTACCGGCGACAGCGAGATATTCAATGGCAGCGGCAGCAATCCTGCCGGCGATCCGCGGCGCTTGCTGCCGTGGCTGGTCAGGCACTGCGCCGCGCAAGGCATGCCGCTGGCGGCCGGCAGCATTATTACTACCGGCTCGTATACCGGGATCCATTTTCCGGTCGATGCCGGCGTGGTCAGCGGCGAAGTGCAGGGATTGCCGCCCATCCAATTTAACTTGATATGAGCAATTAGCATTCAAGAGTTTTTTCTCACAGGACAAGAAGACATGCTAGTGAAACCACTCCACCTGGTCCCGCCCAGCGGGCGAGGGGCGACGCCCATGCTGCGCCAATTGCAAAAGGAATTGCAAGGCGACGTGCTGTTCAGCGCCGCCGACCGCGGGCGCTATTCCACCGACGCCTCCATCTACCAGATCATGCCGCTCGGTGTGGTGGTCCCGCGCAGCCAGGACGACCTGCTGCTGGCGCTGGATATCGCGCGCCAGCATCGCGTGCCGGTGCTGGCGCGCGGCGCAGGCACCAGCCAGTGCGGGCAAACCGTGGGCGAGGCGCTGGTGATAGACAGCAGCAAATGGCTGAACAATGTGCTGGAATTTGATCCGCTGGCGCGGACCGTGACGGTGGAGCCGGGCATCGTGCTGGATCACCTGAATGCCTGGCTGAAGTCGCATGGGCTGTGGTTTCCGGTGGACGTGTCGACCGCCGCGCAATGCACGATAGGCGGCATGGCCGGAAATAATTCCTGCGGTTCGCGCTCCATAGAATACGGCAACATGGTGCACAATGTGCAGGCCATCGACGCCGTGCTGGCGGACGGCAGCCAGATGCAGTTTTCTTCCATAGGAAAAATGAAGTCCAGCCCGCGGCTGGATGCCATCGTGCAGGGGCTGCAGCAGATCGCCGTGCGCGAAAGGGACGAGATCAGGGAGCAGATGCCCCGGGTCCTGCGCCGGGTTGGCGGCTATAACATCGATATTTTCGATTGCCAGAATCCCAGGGCATATAGCGACGACGGCATTGCCAACCTGGCGCATATCCTGGTCGGCTCCGAAGGGACCCTGGCGTATAGCCGCCAGCTGACCCTGAAGCTGGTACCGCTGCCGCAGCACAAGGTATTGGGCGTGGTGAATTTCGCCAGCTTTTACCAGGCAATGGACATGACCCAACACATCGTCAAGCTGGGTCCGACCGCGGTGGAGCTGGTGGACCGCACCATGATAGACCTGGCGATAGGCAATCCCGCGTTCAGGCCGGTGATACAAAAGGCGCTGACAGGCGAACCGCAGGCCATCCTGCTGGTGGAGTTTGCCGGCGAAACCCAGGCCGCCCAGCTGCAAAAACTGGCGCAGCTGGTGGAGCTGATGGCCGACCTCGGCTTGCCGGGCACCGTGGTGGAAATGCCCGATGCCGGCGAGCAGAAGGCATTGTGGGAAGTCCGCAAGGCCGGGCTGAACATCATGATGAGCATGAAGGGCGACGGCAAGCCGGTTTCCTTCATCGAAGATTGCGCAGTGCCGCTGGAACACCTGGCGGAATACACCAGCCAACTGACAGAGGTGTTCCATCAATACGGCACCGAGGGCACCTGGTATGCGCACGCCAGCGTCGGCACCCTGCATGTGCGGCCGATACTGGATATGCGGCGCGGCGGCGCCAAGGACATGCGCGAGATCGCTGATGCGGCCGCCGCCCTGGTACGCAAATACAAGGGCGCCTATTCCGGCGAACACGGCGATGGCCTGTGCCGTGGCGAGTGGGTGGCTTGGCAATACGGTCCCAAAATCAACCACGCATTCCGTGAGATCAAGCAGTTGTTCGACCCCGAGAATCGTTACAGTCCGGACCGTATCGTCAATCCGCCCAAGATGGACGATGCGCGCCACTTCCGCTTTGCGCCCGGTTACCTGGAGCAGCCGCATGCCAGCAAGCTGGACTGGTCGGCGTGGAATGTAGTGCGCGATCCGCTGAGCGGCGTAGAGACTGCGGCCGGCAGCGGACCGGATCGGACCGGCGGCCTGGCCAAGCTGGTGGAAATGTGCAACAACAATGGGCACTGCCGCAAATTCGACGCCGGCACCATGTGCCCCAGCTACCGGATTACCAAGGATGAGAAGCACGTGACCCGCGGCCGCGCCAATACCCTGAGGCTGGCGATCTCGGGGCAACTGGGGCAGGAGGGGCTGGCCAGCCCCGAGGTCAAGGAAGCGCTGGACCTGTGCGTATCCTGCAAGGGCTGCAAGCGCGATTGTCCCACCGGGGTCGACATGGCCAAGATCAAGATAGAGACCAGGGCCGCCTGGACGCAAAAACACGGCTTGCGCCTGCGCGACAGGCTGGTCGCCTATATGCCAGCCTATGCGCCGTATGCAAGCCGGCTCGGTGGCCTGATTGCATTGGCCGACAAGATTCCGCTGGTGTCTGCCTGGGTCAAGAAAAGCCTGGGGCTGGCGCCGCAGCGTTCTGCTCCCCGGTTCAAGAGCTCGTTCCTGTCGCAGGCGCGGGCCAGCACGACTGCAGCGAATACGCTGACTGCCGGCAAGGAGGTCTTGCTATTCGTCGACACTTTTAATAATTATATGGAGCCGGAAAACGCCAGGGCCGCGCAACAAGTGTTGGAAGCGGCCGGCTACAGAGTGCATTTCAGTGCGGCGCCCGGCCAGCGGCCGCTGTGCTGCGGACGCACCTATTTGTCGGCCGGCCTGGTCGACCAGGCCAAGGCGGAAGCGCGCCGCTGCCTGGACACCCTGTTGCCTTTCGTGAATCGCGGCGTCGCCGTGGTCGGCCTGGAACCGTCCTGCCTGCTGACCCTGCGCGACGAATTCCTCAGCTACGGCTACGGCGTCGAGGCCGAGAAATTGTCCCGTTCGGCCTTCTTGTTTGAAGAATTCCTGGTCCGTGAAAAACAGGCCGGCCGTCTGCAGCTGGACTTGCAGGCGCTGGAAAATAATCAGTTACTGGTGCACGGCCATTGCCACCAGAAGGCCTTCGACGCCTTTACCCCGGTGCAGACGGTATTGAAATGGATACCGCAGCTGGAGCTGTCGGTGGTGGAGTCATCCTGCTGCGGGATGGCGGGCAGTTTCGGCTATGAAGACGAGCATCACCAGGCATCGCAGGCGATGGCGGAATTGTCGCTGTTGCCGGCCGTCAGGAAGGCCATGGCGGCCGACCAGCAAACCGTGGTCGTCGCCGACGGCACCAGTTGCCGGCACCAGATACACGACGGCGCCCAGCAGCAGGCGGTGCACGTGGCCCGAGTACTGGCGCGCGCGCTGGGCTTAAGTACGGAAGTCTAGTGTCCCGAGTCAGAAATTCGTCGAAGAAAAGCGATGAAATCGTGGGCGGGGAACCTTGCCTTGCAAGGCAAGGTCGTTACGCAGGCGGATAGCATGCTATCCGAAACCCCTGCTACGCCGTCGTTGCAAATACTCGCAAGGGGGTGAAGCAGGGAATTCGAACAGCAAGCTGTTCGCCTGCGTAACGGCATTGCCCTGCAAGGCAATGTTCCCTCCCTATAGGGACACAGGGCCACCCTTGCTCCGTTTTGCGCCTAGCTTGACACTGATTGCATCACTTTTCTTATTCAATGAACTTCTGACTCAGGACACTAGCCGGCCACCGGGCTGAAAGTTTAGCTGCCCTGAAATTCGCGCCGGTAGGCTGAAGGGGAGGTCTGGAAGGCGCTGGCAAAATTCCGGCGCAGCACTAGCGCCGAACCGAAGCCGGTATCGCTGGCGATATCGTCTATCGAGCGCCTGGTGGATTCCAGCTGGCGCTGGGCCTGCGCCAGGCGCTGGTTCAACAGCCATTGGCCGACCGTGGTGCCGGTCAGTTTCTGGAAGTGCCGGGTAAAACTGCGCCGGCTCATCAGCGCGCGTTGCGCCAGCTGGTCCAGGCTTTGCTCTTCCGCCAGGTGCTGCAGCATCCATTCCAGCACCCTGGACAGGCGGTCGTCGCTAGCCAGTACCGGCAGCGGTTGCTCTATATACTGGGCCTGGCCGCCCTGGCGATGCGGGGCCACCACCAGCCTGCGCGCCACGTGGCTAGCGGCGTCCGATCCGTATTGCGAGCGCAACAGGTGCAGGCAGCAGTCTATGCCGGCTGCGGTGCCGGCCGACGTGGTCACGTCTCCATGGTCTACATACAAGACATTCGGGTCCAGGCTGATCTGCGGATAGCGTCGCTCAAATTCCTTCGCCAGCGCCCAGTGGGTGGTGGCCGTGCGCTGATCCAGCAGGCCCGCTTCAGCCACTACGAAGGCGCCCAGGCACAGGCCGACGATGCGCGCCCCGCGTTGATGCGCCTTGCGCAAGGCATGCAATAGTTGTTCGGACGGCCGTTCCAGGCTGGTTTTCCAGGATGGCAGTACGATCGTATCGGCGCGCGCCAGGATAGCCAAGCTGTAGCGGGTGTTGATGCTGAAACCTGCGCTGGTCGTGATAGTCTGCCCGCCGCGCTTGCCGGCGCCGGTATTGGGTTGGGGATCGGCCGCACAGACGCAAATCTCGAATTCCGGCATGCCCAGGCCGGCGTGATGCTCGCCGAACACCAGGCAGGGTACGGACAGATGGAAAGGGCTGATACCGTCGAAAGCCACGACGGCGATAGTCTTGCTGGCGGAGGGGGATATTTTCGGCATGGCCCGATTGTATCGCTTATTGGCAATTAGGTCACTTTCGCAAAAGATGGCCCGCACCGATAATGCTTTCCACGGACAGCACAGAGCTTGCCGAATCATCCATCAAACGAAAGAGAACATCATGACTGCAACCCCTAAATCGCCTAAGCGCGCCTTGATAGTGATCGACGTACAGAATGAATATTTCACTGGCGACCTGCTGATCGAATATCCCGATCCAAAAATCTCGATAAACAATATCGGCCTGGCCATGGATGCGGCCCGGGCCGCCGGCATCCCTGTGCTGGTCGTGCAGCACACGGCACCGCAAGGCGCGCCGATCTTCCAGAAGGGTAAGCCGGAGTGGGAGCTGCACGAGGTAGTCAAAAGCCGCGGGCACGACCATCATATAGAAAAGAATATGCCCAGCGTGTTTGGCGGCACCGATGCTGCCGCGTGGCTAAAGGAAAACCAGGTCGATACCCTGGCCATCACCGGCTACATGACGCAAAACTGCAATGCCAGCACGATTTACCAGGCCATGCACGAGGGCTACAAGGTGGAAATGCTGAGCGATGCGACCGGCGCCGTCCCCTACACGAATGCGGCCGGCAGCGCTACGGCGGAAGAGGTTCATCGCGTGCTGAGCGTGATCTTCCATTCCAATTTTGCCGCGGTCGCCAGTACCGCCGACTGGATCAAGGCGGTGAATGCCGGTGTGCCCCTGGCCATCAGCAATGTGCCGGCGTCCAACCGGGCGGCACGGACATTGAAGGCTGCTTAAAGGTAGCGCCTGCAAACCCGCTTCATTCCGGCGTAGGCCGGGCGGAGCGGGTCGCATGCCAAACTTAAACGATATCTATCACGAGCTTGCCGCGGGTGGTGCCGGTTTCGAGCAAGGCATGTGCATCCATTGCGGTGTCCAGCGTGAATCTGCGGCTGTCCATCAGGGGTTTCAGCTTGCCGGCGTTTGCCAGTTTGCCGGCTGCGCGCAGAATATCGCCGTGATGCGCGCGGCCCTTGCCGGTGATCAGCGGCAGCAAGGTGAACACGCCGGAATAGGTCGCCGCGCGGAAGGACAGGGGCGCCAGTTTATGGGTACCCCAACCCAGGCAGCTGACCACGTGGCCGCCATAGGTGCGCGCGGCTTCAAACGAGGCGTCCAGCGTGGCGCCGCCCACCGTGTCATACACGACGTCAAAACCTTCACCGCCGGTGCAGGCGGCGACATAGTCTGCCACGGCCATGCTCTTGTAGTCGATCGCAGTGGCGCCATAAGCCTCTATAATTTCCTTCTGTCCTGCCGAGCCGGTCGCATACACGTCCGCTCCCAGTGCAAGCGCAAGCTGGACAGCGATATGGCCGACGCCGCCGGCGCCGCCATGCACCAGCACTTTTTGCCCCGGCTGCAGATGGGCGCGGTCGACCAGGCCCTCCCAGGCGGTGATGAAGATCAGCGGCAAGGCCGCAGCTTCGCGCATGCTCAAACCGGCAGGCTTGAGCGCCAGCAAGTCGGCGTCCACGGCGGCAAATTCGGCCAGTGAGCCCGGTACGCCGGCAATCCCGCCGGTCATGCCATACACTTCATCGCCGGGCTTGAAGCCGCCGGCCCCAGGGCCGACCGCTTCCACCACGCCGGCCAGGTCTATGCCCAGGATGGCCGGCAATACGGTTTTGGCGTGGGCGGCATTGCCGCTGCGTATCTTGGTGTCGAGCGGATTGACGCCGCTGGCGTGGATGCGTACCAGCACTTCGCCTGGTCCGGGGCGGGGACGGGCGATAGTACTGGAAATAAAGCTGTCGCCGTAGTTTTCCAGGACCAGGGCACGCATGGATGGGGTGTTTGACATGATTATTTCCTAAGTTGGGTGAAGCCTTGAAAGTGTCGCCGTTGCTTGATTGCCGCGTCGATGGCACACAGTCTAGGCGTGGCGCCGCAGTGGAAAAACAGGGCCGGGCATAATGCAGTATTTAGAAAATCTGGATAATGCTGTCAATATTGCCGGTGCTACAATGAATTGGATTTTTACGGAATGCCTGGATAGGAAACCCCGACTATGGATCGCCTGGACGCTCTGAAGGTATTTTGCCGCGTGGTGGAATTCGGCGGCTTTAGCCGGGCCGCCGATAAACTAGGGCTGTCCACCTCGTCGGTCACCAACCATATTGCTGCACTGGAAAAACATTTCAATATCAAGCTATTGAACCGTACCACGCGCAGCATGTCGCTGACGGACGAGGGGCGCCAGTGTTACGAATATGCATTGCAGCTGCTGAACGACATGGACGACCTGGAAAGCAGCCTGTTGCAATCCAACCGGACCCCCAGCGGCAGCCTGCGGGTGGATATGCCGAGCATCATCAGCCGCCTGTACGTGGCGCCGGCACTGCCGCGGTTTTTATCCGCCTATCCCGACATCACCCTGAAAATAACGGTGGGCGACCGGAATATAGACATGGTGGAGGAGGGGGTGGACGTGCTGATACGCATAGGCAAGTTGCCAAGCTCCAACCTGATCGCCAGGAGCATTTGCAAGACCGCCTATATTTGCTGCGCCTCGCCGGCTTTCCTTGAAAAGCACGGAGTGCCGTCCAGCCCGGAGGAACTGGCCCAGTTCCCCTGCCTGAGTTTCCTGAAGCCCAATTCGCGCCAGGTAAGGCCGTGGGTATTCGAAAGAGACGGTGAAAAACTGCAGCATATTCCACCGGCGCTGGTGGCGATGGACCATGTGGAATCCCTGACAGAAGCCGCCAAGGCCGGCGCCGGCATAGTCCAGCATATGTCGGTGTCGCTGGCGGCGCCGATACGCGAGGGCGCATTGCTGCCTATCTTGCAAGACTGGGCCGCGCCGGGACCGGACGTGTCGATATTATTCCAGCAGAAACATCATCGCGCGGCCAAGATCAAGGCTTTCGTGGATTTTGCCGAAGGACTGTTCAAGAGCTAGCCGCAACTGCTACATCTGTTATGCCAGGTTTTGTATCAATCTATATCTGTTCAGTGACGGCGGGGCAGAGGATCATGGTGGCATCGCCACCAGGAGAGCACGATGAATGCAACACAAGTTCACACCGAATACCAGGCATTGAAGCAAAAGGGCCTGAAGCTGGACATGTCGCGCGGCAAACCTTCGCCGCAGCAGCTGGATCTGTCGAATGCCCTGTTGGGTGCGATGAACACCCATCTGGCGGCGGATGGCACCGATACCCGCAATTATGGCGGCGCGCTGGGCTTGCCGGAGGCGCGCGCGCTGTTCGGCGAATTGCTGGAGCTGCCGGCCTCGCAAGTCGCGGTCGACGGCAGCAAGAGCCTGTCGCTGATGCATGACGTGATCGTGTTCCACCTGCTATACGGCGCCACCGGTCACGCCCGTTGGGTATCCCAGGAGCCGGTCAGCTTCCTGTGTCCGGTGCCCGGCTACGACCGCCATTTCTCTATCTGCGAGGCGCTCGGCATCAAAATGATCAACATCCCCATGAGCGAGGACGGACCCGACATGGACCTGGTCGAGCGGCTGGTGGCCGGCGATGCCAGTATTAAGGGCATGTGGTGCGTGCCCAAATACGCGAATCCTACAGGCACCGTGTATGCGGATGAAGTAGTGCGCCGGTTGGCGGCGATGCCGACCGCGGCCCCAGATTTCCGCCTGCTGTGGGACGACGCCTACCGCTTCCACCATCTGGGGGAGGACAAAATCACTATCCCGAATATGCTGGACGAATGCGCCAAGGCTGGCCATCCCGACCGCGCCTTCGTGTTTGCCTCCACCTCCAAGATCAGCTTCGCCGGTTCGGGACTGGCAGCGCTGGCGGCTTCGCCGGCCAATATCGCCTGGTGGCAGCAACATTCCTCGGTACGGGGTATAGGCCCGGACAAGGTCAACCAGCTGCGGCACGTGCACTACCTGAAAAATCGCGCCAACCTGGAAGCATTGATGGAAAGGCACAGACAGCTGCTGAAGCCGAAATTCGATGCGGTGCACGCCCAGTTTGCTAAATACTTAGCCGGAATGGATGGGGTCAGCTGGAGCCATCCGCAAGGCGGCTATTTCATCGACCTGCAAACGCCGCCGGGATTGGCCAAGCGCACCGCGGCGCTGGCCAGGGAACTGGGCATCGTGTTGACCACGGTCGGCGCGGCCTTCCCGTATGGCATAGACCCGCTGGACAGCCATATACGGATAGCGCCGAGTTTCCCTACACTGGCGGAAATCACGCAGGCGGCGGAAGGCATAGCGCTGTCACTGCGGATGGCGGCGGCCGAGTAAGTAGAGCAGGAGCCGGCGTATCTTCTTCAGGCGCTCAGGCTCTTCGCCGCACGTTTGATGGATTGCGGCGGCTGGCCGAAGGCGCGCAGGAAGGCCCGGCGCATGCGTTCGGGATCGCCGAAGCCGGTTTCGGCCGCTACCACGTCGATAGGATGGCGGCCATCTTCTATCATATTGCGTGCCGCTTCCACCCTCAGGTTTTCTATCGCCTTGGCCGGGGTCTGCCCGGTTTCTTCGGCAAATGCGCGGCTGAACTGGCGCGGGCTCAGGTGCGCTACTTCCGCCAGTTCTTCCACGCTCAGGTTTTTCTGCAGGTTTTCTTTCGCATAGACCAGCGATGACTGGATGCGGTCCGATTTCGGGCTCAACTCCAGCAGCGCCGAGTATTGCGATTGGCCGCCGCTGCGCCGGTGGTAGACCACCATCTTCTTGGCCACCGCACGCGACATTTCCACCCCCAGGTCCTGTTCCACCATCGCCAGACACAGGTCTATGCAGGCCGTCATACCGGCCGAAGTCCAGACCGGCCCGTCGGTAATGAAGATGCGGTCTTCTTCCACCTTGGTCTGCGGGAAGCGCCGCTGCAGGTCGCGCGCGTGATACCAGTGCGTGGTGGCGCGGCGGCCGTCCAGGATGCCGGCTTCGGCCAGGATGAAGGCGCCGGTGCAGATGCTGGCGGTGCGGCGCGATTGCAGCAAGGCCCGGTTCAGGAAGTCATGCAGGTTCTTGGACTGGGGCTCGATCATCATGCTGCCAGTCACCAAGACAGTATCGAAATCGGCGCTGCCGAAAGCGACGGTGTCGACCCTGACGCCGGAAGAACTCGTCACGACCCCGCCGTGCTCGGACAGGACCTCGACCTGATAGGCAGGCTGCTCCTGCGCCATATTGGCCAATTCGAAAACCGACACTGCCACCATGTCCAGTATCTGGAAGCCGGGAAAAACAATGAGACCTATACGTTTCATGAGATGTCTTAAAAAGAGGTATCTACGTCATTTATGTCATCAAGATATGCCCATACACTGTTCTCGTCAATCCGGAATTTGCTTTCTTAGGCGAGATATTCCGGCTTCTGATGCGAACAAGCCATCTTTTAACGCTATTTTGAATGCAAGGATTACAAATGAACACTCAAACACATAAAGGCACGGCCCTGATCACCGGCGCATCGTCCGGCATAGGCGCGGTATACGCCGACCGCCTGGCCCGGCGCGGCTATGACCTGATCCTGGTGGCGCGCGACCAGGCCCGCTTAAACATACTGGCTGCACGCCTTATGGCGGACACCGGCCGCAAGGTGGAAACCCTCGCCGCCGATCTGCTGAAGAAGGCTGATGTCTTGAAACTGGAGCAACGCTTGCGTAGCGACAGTGCAATTACTTTACTGGTGAACAATGCCGGCGTCGGCGCGACGTCCACATTGGTGGATTCCGACCTGGACCAGATGGAAGCGATGATACAACTGAACGTGGTAGCGTTGACCCGGCTGGCCGGCGCGGCGGCAGTCAGCTTTTCGCAGCGCGGCAGCGGCACCGTGATCAATATCGCCTCCATCGTCGCGCTGGCGCCGGAATTGCTGAATGGCGTCTACAGCGGCAGCAAGGCCTTCGTCGTGAACTTGACGCAATCCATGCACCATGAACTGGCAGACAAGGGTGTGCAGCTGCAGGCGGTGTTGCCGGGGGCGACCAGCACCGATTTCTGGGACAAGGCCGGCCTTGCGGTTCAACACTTGCCGACCGAGATCGTGATGTCTGCCGAAGAGATGGTGGATGCAGCGCTGGCCGGCCTGGATCAACGCGAACTGATTACGATTCCTTCTTTGCCGGCTGCCGCCGACTGGGACGCCCTTGACGCCGCGCGCAAGCACCTCGGCCCTAATCTGTCCCTCAAGCACGCAGCCGATCGCTACAAGGCAGCTTAAGCATTGGTGCCGGGAAAAACATTCCTTGCGCTGCGCAGGGAATGTTTTTTTGTTACCGCCGCTGTCGCTTATTCATAGGCAGCCAGCCGTTTTTGCTCGGCGGCAGTGAATCGATAATCCCGCAGCTGCTGGACTGCCGTCTGGCTTGCCAGTGAGCTTTCGCCGCCTGAGCGGAGTATCTGGCTGCGTGCCGCCTGGTAAGCGGCAATGCGGCTCTTCCATGCTGCGTCTTCGCGGTCCACTTCGGCTAGCCGTGCCGCGGCCTCGGGTGAAACTGCGGCGGCGCGCATGCGGTAGATATCGTCTTCGCTGGCGCCCTGGGCGCGCAGCGTATTCGTTTTTTCTTCCAGCCTGACTACCGCAAACGGCGCCTCCTTTTCCTCGCGCAAGGCGGCCGGCATTGCCGCATCAAGGGCGGCCAGCTGTTGTTTCTTTTGGGTCTCGCTCAGGATCTTGCTCTGGCTGATCTGCAGCCTGGCCAGCGCATCGCCGTCATAAGCGTCATCGAAGCCGAACATGGCCCGGTTTTCTTTTTCGCTAAAGAAGCGCGCCCTGACTTGCTGCATTGCTGCAAAACGGCCTTGCAGGCTGGCGGCGCTATTGCCCGCGACCTGGGTATCTTTTTCCACTTCCACCAGCGCCCGCTTGTAGGCCAGGTAACGGCCCAGCAAATCCCTGGCGGCGCGGGCGGCGCCGGGTTTCAGCTTGCGCTCCAGCTCGTTTTCTATTTCGCTGCGTATTGCGTCCAGGCTCTTCTCGCCCAGGGCGGACAGGTAATAGTCGAACATGCGCCTCAATTCGGCGCTGACCACCAGTTCGTCGCCGGCAGTCGCGGCGATATTGCCGTCGGTCGTGGTACCCGCCAGCGAGCGCACGAAAGGGAAAAGCTTCGCCTCGGCGGCTGGCGCGGGGGCGGGAGCTTCCTCTTTTTGCCTTGCGCTGACAGCAAAAAAACCGGCGGCGACCAGCGTCGCCACCGCAAGCATTGCCCAGATTTTTTTTGTGATCATCATGCTTAGACGGGGAGAAATTTCTACAAGCCCAGGTTCTTCAGGCGGTTGGCTTGCTGGCGATACAGCGTCACCGGGTTGGTTTCAAAGATATTCACCAGGCCTATGGTCTGGTTCACCTCATCCAGGTGGTTCATCGCATAGTCGTCGCGTATCACCCTGCCCAGGTGGCTGGAGCAGCTGGCGACCAGGCCGTCGTTCTTGGCCGAGCCGAAGGCCAGCGAAGTCAGGGCCAAAGAGGGGTCGATGATATCCAGCAGGTTGGTGTAGGGCTGCGCACCGCTCCACGAAAAATACGAGACGCCGTTGGCCTGGTAGGCGCCCTCGCCGCAAGCGGAAACCGGTATGCCTTCGGGATGCGCTGCATTGAACGCCAGCGAGCCGGCCGTGCTCAGCGACTTGGCCGCCAGCAGGGAATCTTGCGGCATGCTCGGGCTGCCGGACAGGAAGCTGATGATCTGCGCCAGGCCGTTGGTGATGGACACCAGCACCGCATTCGACAGCGAGCCGTCGGGGGCGACGCCGAGCAGCAGGTCGGCCACCTTGGAACCCTTGTTGACGCCGCCTACCGAAGTCACCGACGCCACCAGGTCGGGCCGCACCGAAGCCACGTAGCGTATGGTCGGCCCGCCGTGGCTATGGCCTATCAGGTTGACCTTGGCCGCGCCGGTGACCGCCAGGATCTGCCTGACCTGGGTCAGCAACTGCTCGCCGCGCAACTCGGTGCTATTGGCGGCCGATACCTGGGTCACGTAGACCTGGGCGCCGTCGGCGCGCAGTGCAGCCGGGATGCCGTACCAGTATTCGACCGGACCGATATTGTCGAAGCCAAACAGGCCGTGCACCAGCACGATGGGGTATTTGGTTTGGGTATAACCGGCGGCCCAGGACGGCGCCGGGATGATACTAATCGCCAGCAAAGCAGTGGCCACTCTGGCGGCCAGTTTTTTCCAAAATTGTATTTTCATTTTGTCTCCTAATGACAGCTTCAGCTTGTATGGGGGGCTGCTGATAGTCTGGTGCTGGGTGTTGCAACTGCTAGCCTCAGGCAGCGTGACGGATACGGGTGGGTGGGCCTCCTTTCCTTGATGAGTACGCTTGCGGGTTTGTCCCGGGTCGCCATGCAGGCTAGGTTTTGCCTAATAGTTAAGCAAGTCGCAATGCAGCATAAACAACAGGATTTGTTGGGTGGTCAGGGCATTGAGTCGCTTGCAAGCAGCCGCAGATTGGGCGAAATGCGCGGGCTCTTCCTCTGCCGGGACGCTGTCACAACAGTGCGCCTCGGCGTCACTAGAGGGATTTTACTAAAGATAAGTCTTGCCAGGAAAAACAGGATATGAGATCACCTCTAGCTGATGCTCGCCACATGAGAAAAATAGAGACTAGAAAACAGAGACCATGACTTCAAGCACCCAATTACCTGCTGCGCCGGCCAGCTTGCTGAGCACAGACGGCCAGCCGCATTTCGGCAAGTTTTCCGGACAGCTCGCACAACTGGAGTGGAGCGGTCTGGCGGCACCGTATCGGCGCAGCCGGCTATGGCGCTACTTCCATCACAAGCGCTGGCAATATGTGGCGCTCGCCACCGAGGATATCTTTTGCGGCATCGCCATCGTCGACCTGGGCTGGATCAATACCGCTTTCGCCTACGCGTTTGACCGCAGGCAGGGCAGGGAAGTCGGCAGTTTTTCGCAGGACGGCCTGCCGGGTCTGACGGCCGGCATCGCCGATGCTCCTGCGGCGGGAGCCGCCAGTCAGTTCCGATTCCTCGGCAATCAAATCGACTATCGCTATAGTGCGGCCACCGATACCTATCAGCTGCGCCTGCGTTGCGGTCGCTTTGAAATCGATGCCGAGTTTGAGGCCGCGGCGGCCGCGCCTTTCTTGCTGGCGGTCGGCCCTATAGCGGGAGGCGCGGTGCATGCGACGCAAAAATCTTCCGGCATGCCGCTGCGCGGTGAAGTGCGGACGGCGGGGCAGCGCTATTCCTTGGATGGCGGAGTCGCCAGCTTCGATTATTCCAGCGGTTTCCTGGCCAGGGAGACCGATTGGCGCTGGGCTTCGGCACATAGCCTGGGCCTGGGTTTCAATCTGCAGGCCGGCTATTTCGGCACCCAGGAAAATGCGCTGTGGCTGGATGGCCGGCTGATAAGCCTGGGCCAGGCCAGTTTCGATTTCGATCCGGCCGATCCCATGTCGGCCTGGCATATCAGCACCGATGACGGCTTGCTGGACCTGCAGTTCCAGCCCGAGGGTTTCCGCCGTGAAAACAAGGATATGCTGGTGGCTGCCAGTAGTTACCTGCAACCTATAGGCACATTCAACGGCTGGGTCAAGGCTGCGCCCGATGCCGCCGCTGTGCCGGTGCGCAATTTGGTCGGCGTGACCGAAGACCATTTTTCGCGCTGGTGACGCCGGCCCACTCTGCAAGATCAGGCGAGGACGATCAACTTGCCCGACATCTCTTCGTGCCCGGAACCGCAAAATACATCGCACAGGAATTCATACTCGCCTGCCTGGTCGGGGCTGAAGCGCAGCGTCTGCGTCTTGCCCGGCACCAGGTCGGAGCGCATCTTCAGGCCGGGTACGCTGAAGCCCATCAGCACGTCTTGCGTGCTGAGCTCGAGGATGACTTCCTCGCCGCGCTTGAGCCGGACTTCCGCTGGGGTGAACTGGAATTTCCTGGCGCTGATGCGGATCACTTTGACCGGCGCATTGGCGCCGGCCAGGCCTGCCATCCCGGCCAGCCCGGCCAGCGCCACGGTGCCGGCGGCAGCCAGCAGGATTTTCCTGCGCGCAGGCGAAGGCGGTAAGTTTTTTATCATGGTCTTGTCCCTCAAGCTTTGATGGTTAAGCCTTTACTACCGGCAATTCCGTGATCTCCAGGGCCGGCTTGCCGGCTTCGGCCTCGATGTCGCGAAAACCCAGCCCCTGGTAGGGATGGGCCGGGTCCCAGGCCAGCGGCGTGCGCTTGGGTACCGAGCCCGGCGCCGGCAAGGGAAAGATCAGGGACTTGGCGGCGTGGTGCGGGATATGTGCGGTCATATGGTGGTGTTCCTGGTGGATGTGTCCATAGAACACGGTCACGTTCTGGAACGGCATCAGCAATTCGATCGCCTTGGCGCCGTCCCGGGTGGCCCAATCCCATTGTGGCGCCAGGTCGAACAGGGGGCGGTGCGTCAGCACCACCAGTTTGTCTTTCTTGTCCAGCGCGGCCAATTCCGCTTTCAGCCACTGCAGCTGGGCTTCGCCTATCGACGCGGTAGGGTCGGACACATTGTCGATCACGATGAAGTTCACGCCCTTGTGCGCAAAACGGTAATGCGTCTTGCCGAAAAATTCCTGGAAGGCGGCACCATTATCCAGCGAAGCGTCGTGTTCGCCTGGCATGAAATAGACTTGCTTGACCTTGAGCTGGGCGGCGATGTCGCGGAATTCCTTCAGCCGCTTCCTGCGCTCTGCGGGATCATCGGTGGTATGCGTCAGGTCGCCGGTGAAGACGATGAAATCCGGCTGCTGGGCCAGGCTGTTGACCGCCGCCACTGCCTTGGGCAGGGTGCCGCGCGCGTCGGGATTGGGGGTGCCCTCGAATCCCCAGTGGGTGTCCGAGAGCTGCACAAAGTAAAAATCTTCCTGGTAGGCCGCATTGGCTTGCCTGGATACGCCGGCCAGGCCGGACGCAAACACGACACCGCCTATGCCGGCCAGTTTCAGGAAATCACGCCGGATGAATTTTTGTTGCATGGTATCCTCCTAAAGGGGTGACAGCCGGGCAAGCATAAAAACGCCTGGCCACATGTCGTATAACTCCGCTTCAACGAAAATATTCCCGAAATAAAAAATTTATTTTTTTGGGGAATAAAACCCGGCGCAAGCGAGTCTTGACCATCAGGACAACAGGGGATTGATGGATACGAATTTGGATGAAGAACAGCTGGTTCGCCAATTTGAGGCCCTGGTATTGCCGCACCTGGATGCCGCGTATAGCCTGGCAAGATGGCTAACGCTCAATACCCAGGACGCTGAAGACCTGGCGCAGATGGCGTATGTGCGCGCGTTCAGGTTCTTTCCCGGCTTCCAGGGCGGGGATGCGCGCGCCTGGATGCTGACCATCGTCAGGCATACCTATTACACCTCGCTGCGCGACCACAAGCCGGAACAGCATGACGTTCCCTACGAAGAAAGCGAGCACGGCCAGCATGAGGACGCCGACTGCTCGTCCTATGATGATCTCCTGAATCCTGAGCTCATTCTCGCCAGGCAGGACGCGCACAAGATCGTCCACCAGGCGCTGGAACAATTGCCGCAGAGATTTAGGGAAATCGTCGTGTTGAAAGAGATAGAGGACCTGTCGTATAAGGAAATCGCCGAAATAGTCGGCATACCGATGGGGACGGTGATGTCGCGCCTGGCGCGCGGCCGCAAGCTCTTGCTGGCGTATTTGAAACCCGCCTGCCAGGGAGGATCATGATGAATTGCCAGGAAATCCGCAGGCTATTGCCGGCTTATGTCGATCAGCAACTGGGGCCGAACGAGGCGCCGCAGCTTGCCGCCCACCTTGCCGCTTGCCCTGCATGCAGCGCGGAATTCACCCGGCTAAACAGTTTGCGCGATGCCCTCAGGACGCAGGGCACGCGGTATGTGGCGCCCGGACATCTGCGCCAGCGCATACAGGCTGCCATCCGTCAGCCAGTTGTGCCCGTGCCGCCGCGCCGCCTGGGGCAGCGCCTGGCCAGGTTGCCGTGGGCCTGGATCAACCTGGGGCTGGCCACCGCTTGCTCTGCGGCATTGGCCGCCGTGCTGCTGCTGCCGCCATCGGCCGGTCCGGAGATGGACCAACTGGCGCAAGAGCTTACCGACAGCCATTTCCGCTCGTTATTGGCAGACCATCTGGCCGACGTTGCCTCATCGGACCAGCATACGGTCAAACCCTGGTTCACCGGCAAGCTGGATTTTGCACCGCCCGTGCACGATTTTGCCGAACAAGGTTATCCCTTGGTAGGGGGGCGGCTGGACTATGTGGAGCAGCGCACCGTGGCGGCCCTGGCGTACCGGCATAAGCGCCACGTGCTGAACCTGTTTATCTGGCCGACCAGGCGGGGACAAGAAGAGGGCGCCCAGCGCGACATCCAGCGCTTGTCGAAGCAAGGCTACCAACTGGCGCACTGGAGCAGGGCCGGCCTGCAATACTGGCTGATTTCGGATATGAGTGCCGGTGATTTGATGGAATTTGAAGGCCTGCTGCTGGCACAAGTCGATCAAGATGCGGCATCGCCGCGCTGACCCCCCAACGGGCCGGCGGCCAATATTGAAAGAATTACCAAATTGCAAGATTGTCGGCCTTTAATTGATGGCTGCATCGGCGACGGCCGGTATTTCTTTACTGATGCGATTTTAGATTCTAGTATGGTCTAGTGCGTGTCGCTATGCGCGCAATTGCAGAATGGAAAGCCGGATACCGCGCTCTTCCGGCGTCAGCAAACATTCCCCCTTAGTACCAACTTCATCCACACTACAGGAGAGTCACATGGCCAAGGTTCTGGTTCTGTATTATTCCTCTTATGGGCATATAGAGGCGATGGCAAATGCCGTCGCAGAAGGAGCTCGCTCGGCGGGCGCAACGGTCGACGTGAAGCGGGTGCCGGAGCTGGTGCCGCCGGAGGTCGCCAAAGCGTCGTATTACAAGATGGACCAGCCGGCGCCGGTAGCCACCATTGCCGAACTGGAAAACTACGATGCCATCATCGTCGGCACTTGCACGCGTTTCGGCCGCATGTCTTCGCAGATGGCCAACTTCCTGGACCAGGCCGGCGGCCTGTGGATGAAAGGTGCGCTGCACGGCAAGGTCGGCGGTGCCTTCACCTCGACGGCGACCCAGCACGGCGGGCAAGAGACGACCTTGTTTTCCGTCATCACCAACCTGCTGCATTTCGGCATGACTATCGTCGGGCTGAACTACGGCTTTGCCGGCCAGATGACCTTGAGCGAAATCACCGGCGGATCACCGTACGGCGCCACTACCATAGCCGGAGGCGACGGTTCGCGGCAACCTACGCAAAATGAGCTGGATGGCGCGCGCTACCAGGGCAAGCAGATTGCCGAGACCGCCAAGAAATTACACGGCTGAACCACCGGCATGCAAAACGGGAGAGGGCGCCAAGCCGTCTCCTGTCTGCCTACATCACGGCGCCTATCTGCCACGTCAGCTGAACATCAGCCTGGCCGATTCGCGCCGTTTACGTTTCGCGCCCAGGATGCTCAGGGCGGCGATCAGGACAAAGGCGATCAGCGACAAGTCGGCCATCGATAGTTGGAACAGCGACCACTCGACCGCGACGCAATCGCCGCGTGCCTCGAACATGGCCGGCCACCACCTGGCCAAGGGTAGGGCATTCAAGAGCTTTTCTTCAACACTGAGCCGGCAGGCTGCGACGGCAGGATGATAGCTGAGCCAGACTTGCCAGCTTGCCAGGGCGATGCCCGCCGCCGACCATACCAGCAAGAGCGACTCGTAGACGGCCGGCCGCCGGCGGCGCGGCTTATGCGTTACCGCGGCCAGCGCGGTGACTGCAATCAGCAGGTAGGCGATGCGTTGCAATACGCAGAGCGGGCAGGGCAGCAAGCCCAGGCTTTCCTGGAAATACATGAGGGCGACGGCCAGCACGGCACTGCTGCCCAGGCCTATGGCGAGATGGATGTGCTTGGACTGGATGGTCATCGTCAGCAAATTATTTATTGTGTTGCCGCAGTGTAACCTGATCCTGGACAAGATAGTAGCAATTTACCTATGGGCTTTGGTACCGGGAATAGGCGGCTTCCCGGCTCTGGCAGCGCAAAAGGGCAGGGAAAAAGCAGCGGAACAATGCAATGCCGCCTTAGTGTATTGCAGGCAGGCCTTTCGCCGAACTTAGGGCGTTCTGTCCATTTTTAAGCCTCATCCCGGGTAATTGCGGGATTTGATTTGGCTTTTGCGCCAATACCCGGTGCCGGGCCGGCGCTTTAGTGTACATTGCGCTTATTATGCGCGCCAGGCGGTAGCCTTACTGGACCGCAGCGAGCGTTTCTATGGATTGCACAAGCTGGGGCCGAATATGGAGAGCAGCGAGATGCTCCAGAATTTGCTGGCCGCTTACGACAAGCTGTTTGCCTAACTCTGGAACAGGCGCAGCCCATGCGGCGTAGGGGGGCTGCGCTGCCCGTCAGCTTCCCTGCAGCCGGCAGCGCATGAACTTTGTTGC
Organism: Pseudomonadota bacterium; assembly: GCA_040390485.1. GTDB lineage: Bacteria > Pseudomonadota > Gammaproteobacteria > Burkholderiales > Burkholderiaceae_D > Undibacterium. The sequence continues at coordinate 43,799 of JAZJYH010000061.1, read as the reverse complement.
CGGTATCCGGTCTGACTCTGACCTACACGCTATACCCAGGAGATTTTTCAATGACAAGGACATCGTTGCTGCTGATCTCTGCGCTGCTGCTGTCAGCCTGCACCACGCCGCAAATTTATAATTCTCTGCAAGAGAACGCCCGCGACAATTGCAATAAAACCGCGGGGACCGACAAATCGGATTGTCTGAAACTCAAACAGACCGATTACGAGACTTATAAGAAGCAGCGCGAGGAATTGACCGGCTCTAAATGAGCCGTTAAGCTAGCCTGCTACCTCAATCAACTGGAAAAAATCATGTCTTTTGTTGCAGCGGCAGCTGTTAGGTGACAGCAGGCATGTCTATTCCTTCAATGGCCCTCATCGCTATAGGTTTCCTGATCGGTTTTGCATTGCCGGGCAGCGCCACATGGAAGGTGGCCCATGCAGGCCACAACAAGCGCCTAACGGTAAGATGAACTTCCCATTTGCCCGCTCAGGCATGTCCTTTTTTAATGATTGTGCGGCGGTCGCGCCCGCTTACCTTTGCTTGCACCAGGATATTGCGCTGTATCTGCTGCCATCCGTCTTGCTGGCGCTGGTGATACGCGTGCTATCCGCCAGGCACCCGTTCTTTTTCCTGTTCACGCTCGCCGGCACCATATGTCATGAGCTGGCGCATTTCTGCATGGGCTTGCTGACTGGCGCTCGGCCGCAGTCCTTCTCCATTATCCCGCGTCGTGTTGGCAATCGCTGGGAGCTGGGTTCCGTCGTGTTGGGCAACGTACGCTGGTATAACGCCGCGCCGGCGGCGCTAGCGCCTATCCTGATTATTGCGATCCCCATCCTGGTGGCCGCCTGGCGCACCGAGGCTGGCTTGCGGTTTCAATGGACCGACCTGGCCCTGGCCTTCGTGCTGGCGCCGCAGTTCCTGTCTTGCTGGCCGTCCTGGGCGGATTGGAAGATTGCCTTGCGTTCATGGCCTTACCTGCTGCTGGGAGCGGCCGGCGGGTGGTTCCTGCTGTAGGCGGAGAGTGGCCTGTTCCATTGATTTCTGCGTTTCTCGCCAATAATTCATGTGGATCTTCAATGGAGGGCGACGGCCACTACGTGGCCGTCGCGGGCATCAGCGTTGTACGGCGGCCAGGATGACGTCGGCGACCGCTTTCGGCTGCGACAGCATAGGCACGTGGCTGGTGGCTACAGTCGTCGTGATGGCATTGAGCTTCTTGGCAAAAGCCTGTTGCAAGCCGGGATCTATCATGCGGTCCTTGCTGGCTACGATGTAATAGTTAGGCTTGTTTTTCCAGGCGGCGAAGGTAATCGGCTCGCCAAACGCCTTGGCCGGAAACAGGCCCTGGGTGGTTGCCAGGACCTTGGTCCTGGCCGCAGGCACGTCTTGCGCGAAGTTCGCGGCATACGATTCCGGCGACAGGGCAACGAAACCGGCGGCATCCGGCTTCAGCGTAGGGATGCCGGGTGGCAGTGGATAATCCTTGCCGACGCTGCCGAGCGATTCGCCTTCGGACGGCGCGAACGCGGCGACGTACACCAAGGCCTTGATCTTATCGCTGACGCCGGCCTGGGTGATCACGGCTCCGCCCCAGGAGTGGCCGACCAGTACGACCTTGCCGCTTTGGGCATCAATCACCCGTTGTGCGGCGACGACATCGTCGGCCAGCGAAGACAGCGGGTTTTGCACGGCCACGACCTTCAAGCCTTTGGCTTGCAGCAACGGGATCACCTGGTCCCAGCTGGAGCCGTCGGCGAAAGCGCCGTGGACCAGCACGACAGTAGTGTCGTCGGCAATTGCCTCGGCAGCATGGGCCGGCAGGGTGGCAACGATGGAAGCTGCAGACAAGGCAGCAGAAAACAGCAGGGCAGATTTGATCGAGTTCTTCATGATGGATCCTTTTAAAATAGAAGTAAATTTATATTTAGCACTATTAATTAGTGCGCTAACTAAATGTATGGCATTTCGCCGTGCTGCGCTCTACCATGGAATGAACTTTAGCACGCTAATCATTAGTGTGCAAGTTAATTTTAAAATTTTTTTTACGCTTGTGGCGAAACCGGGTTCAGGGGTCCAGATTATTGCTTAGCTTGCTGATCCCGGCCATCAGCTGATCCGCATCGTGGGAGGTGATGGCGCACGCCGTGGCAATCTGCTCACTGATGCGCACGCCGGCGGCGCGCAAGTCCTTGCCCGCCTGGGTCAGGGTCAGTACACGGTTGCGTTCATCCCTCGGGTCGCGGTTGCGGATCAGATAGCCTTCCGCCTCCAGGCGTTTAACCAGGGGCGTAATCGAGCCGGGATCTTGCTGCAGGCGCTGGGCCAGGTCCTTGATGCCCAGCCCTTCTTCCTCCCACAGGACGACCATCACGAGATATTGCGGGTAGGTCAGGTTCAGTTTCGACAGCATCGGCTTGTATAGTTGGGTCATCTTCAAGGATGTCGAATACAGCTTGAAGCACAAGTGCTGGGCGAGGGTCGGGGGGAGCGGGGTGGCGGTCATGGTAAAAATGGTATGAGGTCGAATGCCGCTAGCCTAGCGCACAACTGACCGGTCTGGCAAATCGCGGCGCCGGAACATGATTGCCGTAGCCATGAATCTTCACCGTGGCGCGTCAACTCTCGGCTTTGCCAGGCGATCGGTCATCCTGGACGTCGGGCTGCGGGCAACTGCAGATTTTGATGCAATCAAATGGCGCTTCAGATCCTTGTTACATCTTTACGCCTAGAAACATGCAAACTTCAAATATCATCCGGTATAGTATTTGCTATATTTTTTGAAAATGAATTAAATCCGGCTGAATTTGCGCGGCCTAGCCTGCAGATTCGCTCCTATCCTGAAAGAAACCCAAGCCAACTGTGTCTGCCAACAAGCTTATCGTGTGCCACGAATGTGACCTGATCTGTAACGACGTGGCGCTGGCCGCCGGCGAGGCAGCCTGCTGTCCGCGTTGCCAGGCCATGCTATACCGGAATAGCCGGGCCACGCTGGACCAGGCGCTGGCGATCGCGGTGGCTGCAGCAGTGCTGTTGCTGATGCTGAACAGCTTTCCCTTGCTGGCATTGAAGGTGCAGCAAATCAGCCGCGGTACTACCTTGTTTGGGGCGGCGCTGGCGATGTGGGAAGATGACATGCACGCCATATCGCTGCTGGTGGTGGTGACGACGATGATTGCGCCTGCCTTGCAGATCGCGGTGGCTCTGTATGTGCTGGGCTCGCTGAAATTCGGCGATGCGGGCGGGACAATAGGCGCGCCCATGCGTTTTTTGCAAAAAATACGTCCGTGGAGCATGATAGAAGTGTTCATGCTGGGTTTGCTGGTATCCCTGGTCAAACTGCAAAACATGGCGGATATTATTATCGGGCCCGCCCTATGGTCATGCGCCAGTCTGATTTTTGTGACGGCCGGCCTGGCGTCAGTGCTGACGCCGCGCAATGTCTGGATGTGGGCGCATCAGCAGATCGCGTCCTCGGAGGCGGTCCATGGCTGAGCTGCAACTTGACTCCAAGCTGGAAGCCAGGGCGGGCAGCACCGGCGCCAGGGCTGGGGTCGTGACTTGCGATATCTGCGAAACCCTGTGCTCGACCACGGATCAGGCGGGCACCCATTGCCCGTGCTGCGGCGCCGGGCTGCATGTGCGCCAGCGCGACAGTCTGGCAAAATCGGCTGCCTACCTGATCGCCGCCGGCATCCTGTACATACCCGCCAACCTGCTGCCGGTGATGCATACCGAGACCATCTTTGGCGAACAGGACGACACCATCATGAGCGGCGTGCTGGTGCTGCTGGACACCGGTTCCTGGCCGCTGGCCTTGCTGGTTTTTTTTGCCAGCATCGTGGTGCCCTTGCTGAAGCTGTTTTCCATCGGCATGCTGCTGTTGACCTGCTGGCGCAAGTCCGGCTGGAATCCGCTGCCGCGCGCGCAATTGTTTCGGCTGGTCGAAGCCGTGGGCCGCTGGTCCATGCTGGACGTGTACGTGGTCACCGTGCTGGTGGCCCTGGTGCAGTTTCAGTCGCTGGCTTCGGTCCATCCGGGCGGCGGGGCCTTGGCGTTCGGGGCCGTGGTCGTGCTGACCATGCTATCGGCGCAAAGCTTTGACTCTCGTTTAATCTGGGACGCAATAGACACTCCTCATGAATGATCCTACTTCAGAAAATTCTGCTGCCGTTCCTCCTCCCCCTGGTCCGGAGGCCGGGCAGCAGGCAGCGGCCCCCACGGTGGCGGTGCGCCAGCGCCGCCGTTTGCCTTCCTTTGTCTGGGCAGTGCCGATTATTGCCGCGCTGATAGGCATATGGCTGGTGGTGCACAGCATCACCAGCCAGGGGCCGGTGATCACGATCACGTTCAAGTCGGCCGAGGGGCTGGAAGCCGGCAAGACCAAGTTACGCTACAAGGATGTCGACGTCGGCCTTGTGAAGGTAATCACGCTATCGCCCGATCGCAAACGGGTGCTGGTCAAGGCTCAGCTGATCAAGAGCGCGGCCGATATCCTGGCCACGGACACCCGGTTTTTTGTGGTGAAGCCGCGCATCTCCGGCGGCTCGGTGTCGGGATTGAATACCCTGTTGTCCGGCAACTACATCAGCGTGGACGTGGGCACGGCGGACAGCACTACCGACGAATTCATCGGTCTGGAAGAGCCGCCGCTGGTCACCCGCGATTCCGCCGGGCGCGAATTTGTCCTGCATGGGGCGCAGACCGGTTCGGTCAACTACGGTTCGCCGATTTTCTTCCGCCATATCAATGCCGGCCACGTGACCAAATTCAACCTGGACCTGGACGGCAAGGGCGTCACGATCAGGGTGTTTATCGACGCTCCCTATGATCAGTACGTGACTGCCGATACCCGCTTCTGGCACGCCAGCGGCATAGACATGCAACTCGATGCCAACGGCCTGCGCGTCACCACCGAGTCGCTGTCTTCGCTGATCGAGGGTGGCCTGGCGTTCCAGGACCACGACGATGCACTGCCGGGCGGCAAGCCGGCATTTGAAGGCACGGTCTTCCCGCTGTTTGAAGACCGCGAGCACGCCATGCGCGCGCCGGATACCAAGGTGCGCAACTTCTTGATGTATTTCCCGGAATCGCTGCGTGGCCTGGCCAAGGGTGCGCCGGTAGACTTGCGCGGCATCGTCATCGGCGAAGTGAAGTCGCTGGGGGTGGAATTCACCGAAAACGGGCGCGTGCCGCGTTTCCCAGTAGAGGTGAGCCTGTATCCGGACCGCCTGAAATCCAGGGTCAGGTCCGGCGCCCATTTACCCGATGACGATACCGAGGCCAAGGAAAGGGCCTTGTTGAACCACTTGCTGGCGCGCGGCCTGCGCGCGCAATTGCGCAGCGGCAGCCTGCTCACCGGGCAATTATATATAGCGCTGGATTTCTTTCCCGATGCGCCGCCGGTCAAGATGGACTGGAGCAGCGACTATCCGGTATTGCCTACGGTGGGCGGCGGCCTGGGCGAAATCCAGGAGACCGTCGGCCGCATCGCCAAGAAGATAGACAAGCTGCCTTTCGACCAGATATCCTCCGAGCTGGTGCAGGCGCTGAACAAGCTCAATACCACCCTGGCCAGCACCGAAAAACTGGTGCGCAGGCTGGATACCGAGATTACTCCCGAACTGGCTTCCACCTTGAAGGAGGCCAGGGGTACGCTGGCCCAGGCCAATGCGGTATTGGCCGAAGAGGCGCCGCTGCAGCAGGATGTGCGCGATTCGCTGAAGCAGGTGGCAAAATCCGCGCGCGCCCTGGCCAATCTGGCCGATCTGCTGGAACGCCACCCCGACGCGCTGGTCTTTGGAAAACAAAAGGTAAAACCATGACACGACCTGCAACAAGATATGCAGCAACGTATGCCGCAACCTATGTAACAAGAATCGCGACGCTGGCGGCGCTGGTGGTATTGCTGCTGGCGGGCTGCGCCACCCCGGCTAACGAACACTATTACCGGCTGGCTTATCCGGCCGGCGAGCTGGCTGCGGATACCGCATCGGCGGGCGGCGGATATGAATTGATTGTTGACAGCGTGCGGATACCGGAAGCCATCAACCGGCCGCAGCTGGTGGTGCAAAAGTCCGCGACCGAATCCCTTATTTCGGATGACCAGCGCTGGGTCGCGCCTCTGGATGAACAGATCGCCCAGACCATCGTCGCCAATTTGCGCCGCCAGTTGCCGGGAGTCTGGTCGACGACCGGTGCAATTACAAGTGCCGGCGCCGGACCCGGCTTGCCGCGTTACCACCTAAAGATACAGGTCGAGCAATTGTTGATAGAGAGCGGGGGCAAGGTGGCGCTGGAGGCAATCTGGGTACTGCAGGACAGCTCCAGGAAAATGGTGAAGAGTGAACGTGCCGTCATTAATGTAGCGCTCAATGGTCCCGGCTACGATGCGATTGCTCCGGCGGTATCCGAAGCAGTGCGGCAATTGTCTGTGATGGTGGCGAAGGGAATATCAAGCGCCAGGTAGATCCGTCCAGATCCGTCCAGATCAGTCCAGATCAGTCGACCTGACGACCGTGATTCTCTGTATCAGGAACACCCCGTCTATCACCTTGCGGAAGGGCACACCCACGGCCTTGAATCCCGGACCGCCTCGCTCGGCCCATATCCTGGCGGCCTGGTCGAATTCTGCGACGCTCATGCCCAGCATGGGGGCGGAAAGCACGAACTGTGCGCCCGGTTTTTGTTTCCGTACTATTTCTTCCAGCTTTACCACGCTCGCTCCCGATCTTTACATTTGCTAAACCTGCTAATGATAGCCTGGCTGGCAACCAGTCTTTATTTATTCCGCTGCATCAGGGTGCGAGGAGCTCGGCGGCAAGGGCTGCCGTGGCGAGAAGTGCAACAAATTTCAATTAATGATAATCATTATCATTTACATCTTTGTTACGATTTGTTAAAATCGACGCCAATTCGACGTTCCCATCAGCCAGCCATTTGCATCGCGCCCTTATCGTATAGATAGTACAGATGTCGTACCGATAGTGCGCAGACATCCTGCAGCAGCCAGCCACTCCACTACTTTAGATTGAGAGACGCTCATGGCGCTGATTAAAAGCCGTAAACACGCACAATCCCGTTTTAACCAACACATGGGCACCGCGCTGGCCGTGATGCTGTTACCGGTCGCCGCGCAAGCTGCCGAGCAGGCCGCCGCCACTGTCGCTGCCGCGGCCGCAGCCGGGCAAACCCTGCAGGAAGTAAAAGTCGTCGGGTCCAAGGAAAGCGAGTTCAAGGCCGACAAGGCCGCGTCGCCAAAATATACTGAAGCGCTGATCAATACACCGCAATCCATCACGGTCATCAAGAAAGAACTGATAGAGCAGCAAGGTGCCGTCACCTTGACCGAGGCGCTGCGCAATACCCCGGGCGTAGGCACATTCTTCCTGGGCGAAAACGGCAGCACCAGCACCGGTGACGCGATCTACATGCGCGGCTTCGATACCTCCAGCAGCATCTATGTCGACGGCATGCGCGACCTGGGCTCCATCTCGCGCGACACTTTCAATATCGAGCAGATCGACGTCGTGAAGGGACCGGCCGGCACCGACAACGGCCGCAGCTCGCCTACCGGTTCGGTGAACCTGACCTCTAAACAGGCGGGCATGGAAGATGCGTTCTACTCTTCCATCACGGCAGGCGGCGACCAGAAACGTGTTACCGCCGACTGGAACAAGGTGATCAACATCGACAACGGCACGGCGTTCAGGCTGAATGCAATGGACCAGGACAGCGGCAACCCGGCCCGCAATGAAGTCAAAAACAAGCGCTGGGCGATTGCGCCGAGTTTTGTATTCGGCTTGAAGAGCCCGACCCGTTTCTACCTGAACTACCTGCACGTCACGCAGGACAATGTGCCCGACGGCGGTGTGCCGACCATAGGCTTGCCCGGCTATACCAGCCCGGATTTGAATAATGGACGTCCTTTCCTGGCAAATGCAGCGCCTGTCAATCCCAAGAATTTCTACGGTTCCAGATCTGACTATGACCACGTGACCGCCGACATGTACACCGCGCGCATAGAGCATGATTTTTCCGATAAGATCAAGCTGCAAAACACGACCCGCTACGGCAAGACCAAGCAAGACTACCTGCTGACCGCCTTCACGGCGATTACCGCTAACCTGTTGACGCCGTCGCCGGCCAATCCTGCCAGCTGGACCCTGGCGCGTAACACGCGCACCATCAAGGATCAGCAAAATGAAATCTTGAGCAATCAAAGCACACTGACCGCAGAATTCGATACCGGCGCCATCAAACATACCGTGGTCGCCGGCCTGGAATTGACCAACGAAAAACAAATCACCTTCGGCTATGCCGGCACCGGTACTTTGCCTGCAGCCAACCTGTATAACCCCAATCCTAACGATCCGGTGACTGGCTTGAAACTGGTGCGCAACGGCGTGCGCTCGGAAGGTACTACCAATACCCAAAGCGCTTACTTGTTCGATACCCTGAAATTGAACGAGCAATGGCAAATCAACGGCGGCGTGCGCCTCGATCGTTACAGTACTACGTATAACGCGATGGCCTTGTCCACGGCGACCTCCAATCCTGGCTTGCCGGCAGGTACGCTGGTACCGACCAACCTGGATCTGTCCGACACCCTGGTCAACGGCAAGATCGCTGCCTTGTTCAAGCCTACCGCGGACAGCAGCATCTATGCGCTGTATGCAACCTCCAAGCAGCCGCCGGGAGGCTCCAACTTCGCCTTGAGCACCTCGGCCAGCAGCGCAGCCAATCCCAAGTTCGAGCCGCAGGAAACCACTACCACCGAAATCGGCACCAAGTGGGATTTGCTGAAACAGAAATTGTCTTTCACGGCGGCCGTGTATCGCACGGAAGTGAAGAATGAAGTGGAACAGGATACGGTCGACCTGCTGTACTACCAGACCGGTAAAAAACGCGTGCAAGGCATAGAACTCGGCGTTACCGGCGAAATCATGCGCAACTGGCTGGTCAGCGCCGGCTACACCCGCATGAATACCAGTGTCACTGCCGGCAAGGTGGTCACGGCCGGCGGTGTCAATAGCCTGACCTATACACCTAAGCAGGCATTCACGGCGTGGACTTCGTACACGCTGCCGTTCGGCCTGAAAATCGGTGGCGGCGCACGTTTTGTTGATTCCCTGCTGCGCGGCACCGATGGCGCTATCGGCACACCTTCCTACACCAATTCCTACTGGGTCTATGACGCAATGGCGGCTTATACCATCAGCAAGAACGTGGACCTGCAGCTGAACGTGTATAACCTGGCGGACAAGCAATACGTCGCCGCGATCAACAAGAGCGGCTACCGTTACACTCCTGGCGCTCCGCGCTATGCGACGGTAACGGCCAATATCAAGTTTTGATGCCCGGAACAGCTGCCGGGCAGCTGTGCTAATCTGGCCCCTCCGTCACAGGAGGGGCTTTTTTCATGATAAGGAAATCGTGACATGATGTTGCATATACCCGGCGTATTAACGCGCGAGCAAATCACCGACATCAGGCGCCGGCTGGAGCTGGCCGACTGGATAGACGGCCGTGCCACGGTCGGGGAGCAGGGCGCGCAAGTCAAGCAAAATCGGCAGTTGCCTGAGAGCTCGGCAGTGGGGCAGGAACTGGGCCAACTGATCCTGGCGGCGCTGGCCGGCAATTCCTTGTTTTTTTCCGCCGCCCTGCCACTGCGTACCATACCGCCGCTGTTCAATAGCTATGCCGGCGGCGAGCACTATGGCTTGCACGTGGACGGCTCGGTGCGCAGCGTTCCCGGCACGGCCCACAGCCTGCGTACCGACGTGTCGTCCACGCTGTTCCTGTGCGACCCGGAAGACTACGACGGCGGCGAACTGGTGGTGGTGGACACCTATGGCACGCATGAAGTCAAACTGCCGGCCGGCGACCTGATCCTGTATCCGTCCACCAGCCTGCACCGGGTGGAGCCGGTCACCCGCGGTACCCGCGTATGCTCCTTCTTCTGGAGCCAGAGCATGGTGCGCGACGACTGGCGGCGCAGCATGCTGTTCGAACTGGACCAGAGCATACAAAAGCTGAGAGCCAGGGTAGGGGACTGCGAAGAGGTGATCGGCCTGACCGGGCACTACCATAACCTGCTGCGGCAATGGGCCGACGTCTAAGCCATACTCTAAGTCGTACTTTTAAATGCTGCTGCGAAATTAGTCCAGCTAGGCGTCGCCGACGAAGACAGTGCTTGGGCACCGCGAGGAGGCGCAACTACGCCGGGCTATTTTTCGCTGCGATCTCTTAGTATTCCTTGTACGGCAGGAATTTACCGCTCAACACCACATTGACCCGATCTCCCTTGGGATGGGCTTCGCGCTGGATGTCCATGGAAAAGTCGATGGCGCTCATGATGCCGTCGCCAAATTCTTCGTGTATCAATTCCTTGATGGTGGTGCCATAGACGCTGACGATTTCATACCAGCGGTAGATCAAGGGATCGGTCGGCACGGCAGTCGGCAGCGATCCTTTATAGGGGACGATCTGCAGCCAGGCTGTTTCTTCGTCGCTCAGGCCGAATAAAGACCTGGCGATGCCGGCCTGTTCGAGGTTGAGCGTCATCTGGCCCAGCAGTGCGGCGGTTGTCCATTCCTTGCTCTGGCCCATCTGCCTGGCAATTTCAGCCCAGGACATTTTATTTTTGACTTTGGCGGAAACAATTTTCCTGGTGACTTCATCGCGATCCATGTTGGCTGCTCCTCGTGTTGTGGATGATATGTGCTTGCACTATTGCTGCACGCAAGACGTATGCCAGGAGGCCGGGGGGCGGTCGCATTTAATTACTAAATGGCTAATTTTCCGGGATCAGCGCGCTCTCGCTGCCTGCGCCAAATGGATTCCAAGCGTGAAAAAATGTGAACTAAGGGTCAATTAAGCTCATATATTTATGGGGCGTAACTTTTTCAAACTATACTCAAAGGAGGTCAAGAAACCATACATATAATCATGACTAGTCAAGAAAATGGACCACGTCCTGTCAAGCCCGCCAGAAAACGAGGCTCTATGCTCGCCCTGGCCACCAGCTTTGTGGTGCTCGTGTGCCTTTCACTGGTTGTGCTGGAAGGCTGGTCGTCCTGGCTCGCGCATAGGACCACCTTGACAGAGGCTGAAATCGATGTCCGCAATTTGACCCGCTCGGTGGCCCAGCATGCCGAAGATACGATAAAAAAGGCCGATACTATCCTGTTTGGATTGGTCGGCGAAGTCGAGCAGTCAGGCCGGCATCCCGAGTTGCTGCTCAAGCTGTATCCGTCGCTGGCTGCGCGCGTGGCCGAGCTACCCGAGCTGCAGGGCATCTTTATCTATGATGAAAACGGGCGCTGGTTGGTCAATTCGATGGAAGACGTTCCCAGCGGCCGGAACAATTCCGACCGCGAGTATTTTCTCTATCATTCCACGCATCCCGAGCGTACTCCCTACATCAGCAGGCCGGTCAGGAGCAAGTCCACCGGCGACTGGATTATCCCGGTATCGCGCCGGGTCAATAAGGCGGATGGATCCTTCGGCGGCGTCGTGCTGGCGACCATCAGGATTGCGTACTTTGACGAGTACTATGCCAATTTCTCTATAGGCAATCATGGCGCCATCATGCTGGTGCTGGAAAATGCCACGGTGCTGATGCGGCGGCCTTCGCTTGAAAAGTTTATAGGCCAGGACCTGTCCAATTCGCCCTTTTTTCGCCAATACCTGATGAAGAACAAGAATGGCGCAGCGATCAATATTTCCCGTTTCGATGGGGTGGAAAGGATAGTCGGCTTCCATCACCTGGACAAGTATCCGCTGATTGCCATCTCGGCGCTCTCGACGGAAGAGGTGCTCGCCAACTGGAGGATGCAGGCCATACGGCATGTGGCCGGCACCTTGTTCCTGGTTCTGATCATCGCTTCGCTGGGCTTTTACATGATAGGGCAAATCAAGATACGTTCGCGTATCCGGGACGAGTTGCTGGCGACCCAGGAAAAATTGCTGGCACTGAATCACGAGCTGGAGAATTTTGCACTACACGACGCACTGACGGGCCTGGCCAACCGGCGCCAGTTCGATATCGCGCTCAGCACCGAATTCAAGCGCGCCATGCGCAACGAGCAGCCCTTGGCCCTACTGATGATAGACGTCGACCATTTCAAGCGTTTCAACGATATCTATGGCCATCCTGAAGGCGACCAGTGCTTGCGGCGCATCAGCGAAGTCATCCACTTGCACCGTCCCGGCGATTTGAGTGCCCGCTATGGCGGCGAGGAATTTGCCATCGTGCTGCCCAATACCGACCTGACTGGAGCCATCAGCGTCGCTGAAAAGTTGCGTCTGGGCGTGAAGGCCCTGAATATCCTGCACGCCGGCAATCCAGCCGGGGTGGTCACCATCAGCATAGGAGTGGAGGACTGGTATCCGCAGCCGCATGGGGCGGACGCGGCGGCCTTCCTGCAAGCGGCCGACAAGGCGTTGTACGTCGCCAAGACTTCCGGCCGCGATCGTGTCGGCAGCTTGCAAGTGCAAGATGCGCCGGCGGGGAATTGAATATTTTTTTGAACAAGCAGCAAGCCGGCAAATAGACTGCGCCATCAGGAGACATCATGAAAAATTTAAGGATCGGTACCCGCCTTGGCCTCGGTTTCGCCCTGGTCTTGCTGTTAACCGCCCTCATCAGCGGCATAGGCATCTGGCGCCTGCAAGCTGTCGCCGAGTCGACCCGGGCCATGATGGAAGAGCCCTTGGCCAAGGAGAGGATTATCGACGACTGGTATCGCCTGGTATATGCCGGCATACGCCGCACTACGGCGATAGTCAAGAGCAGCGATCCTGAATTGGGGCCGTTCTTTGCGGCCGAGGCGGCGGAGGCGGTGAAAACAGCGGCGGCGCTGAAATTGAAGATGGAACCGCTGCTGACTGCCGAAAACGAGATGGAGCACTACAAGAAAACCACCGCGGAAGGCGTGAACTACCTGGCGGCTCGCGCCGCGGTGACCAAGGCCAAGCTGGCCGGCGACAATGCCGAGGCAGAGAAAATATTGAACACGCAGTTTTTGCCGTCTTCCAAAAGGTATGAGACCTTGCTGCAGCAATTTCTCGAACTGCAGCGCCAGAGCATAGACGAAACGGCCAAACAGATAGAAGCTACCGCGGCCGCCAGCCGCATCCTGCTGATGACGCTGACGATCGCGGCGCTGACGCTGGCCGTGTTTTCTGCCTGGTGGCTGACGATGGGCATCGTCGGCCCCTTGAAAAAAGCCGTTGATTCTGCCCAGCGTGTCGCCGAAGGCGACCTGACTGCCGAGATCAATGTGCTGTCCAAGGACGAAACCGGGCAATTGACGCAGGCCCTGAAGGACATGAACAGCAGCCTGGTGCGCATAGTGGGCCAGGTGCGTACCGGAACGGATGCCATCGCTACCGCCTCCGGCGAAATTGCCTCCGGCAACCTGGACCTGTCGTCACGTACCGAATCGCAGGCCAGTTCGCTGGAAGAGACGGCGTCCTCGATGGAGGAGCTGACTTCCACGGTCAAGAACAATGCCGATAATGCGCGCCAGGCCAACAAGCTGGCCGAGTCGGCTTCCGAGGTGGCCAGCAAGGGCGGCAATGTAGTTTCCCAGGTAGTGGACACGATGGGGCAGATCAATGAATCGGCCAAGAAGATCGTCGACATTATCAGCGTGATAGACGGCATCGCCTTCCAGACCAATATCTTGGCCTTGAACGCCGCGGTGGAAGCGGCGCGGGCCGGCGAGCAGGGACGCGGCTTTGCGGTGGTGGCCAGCGAGGTGCGCAATCTGGCGCAGCGTTCGGCCGCGGCCGCCAAGGAGATCAAGACCCTGATCGGCGATTCGGTGGAGAAGGTGGAGATCGGCAGCCGGCTGGTGGAGCAGGCCGGCGCCACCATGGATGAGGTGGTCGCCAGCGTTCGGCGGGTGAACGATATCATCAGCGAGATCACGTCCGCCAGCCAGGAGCAGAGCGCGGGAATAGAGCAAGTCAACCAGGCTATTGTGCAGATGGACGAGGTGACCCAGCAAAATGCCGCGCTGGTGGAACAGGCGGCGGCCGCTGCCGGCAGCCTGCAGGACCAGGCTGCTGAATTGGCCAAGGTCGTCAGCATCTTCAAGCTGGGCAGGAATGAGCAGGCGGCGCTGGCCGGCAGTGGCAACAGCCGCAACAGCCGCAAGCCAACGCCGGCCTGCCGCTCCGAGGCCAAGGTAGTGCCGCTCAGAGCGCGCGGCGCGGCCGGTAAGGTCAAGCAGGGTGCCGCGGCACAAAAAAAATTAACCGCCACGGCCAAGGACAAGGACGACTGGGAAGAGTTCTAAGTTTCTGCAAATGCAAAGTAGTGCAAGAGGGCATTGCCCTCTTGCATAGATCAACATCTGGCAGAGATGAGACGATTAAAAATCCAGTGTCAACGCCAGTGAAAAACTGCGTTCGGGCAGCAAGGTCAACTGATCTCCCGCGGCAGGCGCCGAGGTGGTTTTCCCGGCCGGGGTTACTCCGACGACGTTATGTTTGTCGAATAAATTGTTGATGCCAAGTTGAATTTTGGCATTCTTGACGATGCCGGACGGATTCCGTATGGAGTAGTTGAAAAACAGGTTGGAGATGACAAAAGGATTGATCGCAATCGCCTCGTGCGTAGCGCCGTTGTCGTTATACAGCTTGCCGACGCGTTTTGTGAACCAGCCTGCGTTCCATCCATCCTGCTGGTAGTTCAAACCCAAGGTCTCTGTATCACTGGGGGCATTCTGCACCCACTTGCTGCTGTCCGAATATTTGGCGCTGCCATAAGTGCCGTTCAGGTACAGGCTCAATCCCTTTCCCAAGACTATAGTGCTTTCCGCCTCGATTCCCTGCGTGACCGAGCTGCCATTCGCAAAGAAGCTAGTATTTCCCGCGCTATCGGTCGTCGACGAATAAGCATTGTCGAACTTGATGTGATAAGCGTCGACATCCAGCGTGAACTGGTCGGATTTCCATACTGAACCAATCTGGAAGGTTTTGCTTTTGATCGACGCAGGCAAGGTGGTCACGTTCGCATTTTTGACATCAAACACATTGGTCGGAGGGATTTCATCGCCGGTTGCGAATTGTGCATAAGCCGACCAATTTGCTTGCAACAGATAATGAACGTCGAGCGAAGGCAGGACAGCGTGGTAGTTGGCGACGTGGCCTATGCTGGGTGCCCCGTTAAGATTGCCCACGGTTTTACCGTTGTCTGCGAATTGGGTCAGGTCCTGCTTATAGGAAGAATACTTGACGCCTGGTGTGACCTTCAATTCTTTCGATACCTGAAATTCATATTCCGCAAAAGGCTGCAGCAGCGTCGTTTTGAACGTTTCGCGGAAATTCGGCAAGGCGGAATCTACCCAGGTCAATGGATTGGATGGAATCTGATAGCGATTGGTGTCGGCCACTTCTGACCACAGGCCCGTACGCAAAATGCCCATTGCCGACTCTTGGCTCAGGCGCAGTATATTGCCGTATGTGCGATAGCTATTGAGCTTGTCGGTACCGCTATTATTTGCCGCAGTATTCGCGGCAGATGCCGGCACGGTAGCGCCGGGATAATTTTGCTGATTATGATAGTAATAGGTATAGGCTTTATTATCCAGCTTCCATCCGTTACCGAGGTTGGACGTTATTCCAGCATACTCAAAGTCGGTATTGACGTGATAAAAATTATAGGCGTAGTAGTTGGCCTTGCCTGGATCGGAATCCAGCAAATAGTTATCGCCGAATTTGGCAATATCGCTACGGGTGGCGCCTTTGACGTTTGGCGTATTCGCGTGCACGGTGATATATGAGCCAAACAGGGTAAGGGCGGTATCCGCAGAGAATGCGTACTGGTATTTTGCCGAGAACGCATCGCGCTGCTGCTTATTAAAAGTCTGATAGCCGTCGGATTTCATTTCGTGGGCATTGAACAGCAGGTTGGATGCGCCGTCCTGGCCAAACTGTCCCGATGCGAATTCTACCCCGGCCAGCGTGGTGTTCCACGAGCCTACCGAAGCAATGGCTGTAACCCGTCTTTGCGGCTCAAGATTACGTGACAGCAGGTTAATTGAGCCTCCAAAGTTTGCCGGCCCTAATGTCGCAGCGGAACCAGGGCTGCGGTCTATCACGGCGCCCCCGATAAACGGACTTGGGAAAAAAGCCCAGGAATGGTGGCTAGGGCTATTGGTATCCTGAAAGGGAATACCGTCAAACAGGATGGAGTAGTCGCCGTCGGAGAAGCCACGGAAATAGGTTTTGGTATCACCGAGGCCGGGACCGTTTGGGCTGAAACTGTACATGGCCGGCGCCATCTGTATGATCTGGCTAAAATCCGCCGTTGGCGCCGTGAAGTTACGGACAAATTCGTCGCTGATTTCAGACTGGGCGGAACGCGCCGTCAGTGATCCCTGGGATATGGCAGTTTTGGACGCTTCGCTGATTTTTGCTCCTGCGATTACGACGGTGCCGCTGTTGCCGGATGTGCCTGCATCGGCAAAATCTTCCGCAAACGAGATCAACGGCGTCGCAAAAGACACGCAGGCAAGCGCGCCAAGTACGTGTAGTGCCATGGGCTTCAGGCTGGGATTTTTCATTGCAGTGTTTTCCTTGTAGTCGGTAGTAGTATGAAAATAAAAATGCGCATATGGACGATTCATGGAATTCTGTGTGCCAGGAAAAATCACTGCGGGGTAAGGCCGAGAGGCTACGTGCTTACCGGCGTTCCTGTTGGACCCGTGGCATCTTATTGAGCATTTATGACAAGGAAAAGACATTGAGTTACGATGAAAAACCTTGTTGTATTTGATGGAATTTAAGTGAATTTTAATTTTCGACGCAGAAAAACATGTGTCAATCCGGTCTGTCTATTTGGTCGCAGCAAGAAGAGAGGGTGCAAAGAAAAAATAGCCGGGAAATATGCCTGTTGCCGATATTTTTAAACTATGATGCCGCGGTGCTGCGTTAAAACTAGCCTCCATCCTTGCGTAGCCAGCTTCGAAAATGCAGCGGAAAACACCATGCAGTAACCAATACGTGCGCTACTTTAAAGAGAATGAAATCCATGCGATTGCTGCTGATAGAAGATGATCCGATGATAGGAGAGAGTCTCGAAGAGGGTCTGCGGAAGGAAAAATACCAGGTCGACTGGGTGCGTGACGGCATTGCGGCCGAGGCCGCAATCGCGAAGAATAGCTACCAGCTTATTCTGCTTGACCTGGGATTGCCGGGAAAACAGGGGCTAGAGGTATTGGATCACTATCGCAAGGCGAGAGGCGTGGCTGCCGTGCTGATCATCACCGCCCGCGATTCCACTTTCGACAAGATCAGGGGTTTGGATGCCGGTGCAGACGACTACCTGATCAAGCCTTTCGATCTTGATGAACTCTTCGCCCGCTTGCGTGCCTTGTTGCGCAGATCCATGGTGCCTGAAAATCACGAGTTGACTCATCTGGGCTTGACCTTGAACGCCTCCACGCACGAGGCACATTATCAAGGCAAGCCACTGCATCTGTCGGTTCGCGAATTCAAGCTTGCCCTGGCTTTGCTGGATGAGCCGGGGCAAGTCATGTCAAAGGCCAAGCTGGAGGAGAAAATATATGGGTGGGATGAAGAAATCGAGAGCAATACGATAGAGGTGTATATCCATGCATTGCGCAAGAAACTCGGCCAGGACTTCATCAGGAATGTGCGCGGCGTAGGATACAAAGTGGCGAACGAAGCATGCGGGCAATGAAAACAATCCGGCAGCAACTGCTGATTGGCTTGCTGTCGAGCATGCTGCTGGCGATCAGCGCCGCCGGCTTTGGAACATATCTCAAGGTGAGGCATGAGACTAATGAATTGTTTGACTATCAGCTCAAGCAAATCGTGCGGTCTTTTCCGGCGGATATGACTCCGCAGCAAAGTGAAACTCCGGATACCCATCCAGGCAAAAAGATTGTAGTCCAGGTGTGGAACAAAAACAGGGAGTTGGTGTTTACTTCCAACCCCATGAAAAATTTACCCAGATACGATGCCCGCGGGTTTTTTGAAGTTGTTGTCGGCGACCGGCGCTGGAAAGTATATAGCGAAGAAAACAATCGCCAGATCGTTCAGGTAGGCCAGTCCATACGCGATCGCGAGAAAATTGAATTCAATCTGGCGATGCGCTCATTGATCCCGTTTGTCGCTGTCGTCCCGATACTGGCAGTGTTGATATGGCTAATAGTAGGGAACAGTTTGCGGCCGCTGAACAGGCTGGCGGCCAGCCTGGACGAGAGGTCGGCGTACGCCTTGCAGGAGCTTGATACTTCCGGCTATACGCCGGAGTTGCTTCCTATCGTACTGGCGATCAACGACCTGTTTATGCGGCTGGATCAGGCCATGCAGCTGCAAAAGACGTTTGTCGCCGATGCGGCGCACGAACTGCGCACGCCGCTCGCCGCCCTGAAGCTTCAATTGCAACTGGTCGAGAGGGCCGACAGCGATGAAGACAGGAGCGCTGGCATCAGGAGGCTGCATGAACGCTTGAATCGGGCCATTCACCTGGTGCAGCAGCTGCTCGCATTGGCCAGGCAGGACGGCGAATCCGGGCAGGTAAACACAGAAAAAATCAGGCTGCAAGATCTTGCCCGTCAAGCGGTATCCGATTACGCATTTCTCGCCGAGGAAAAAAATATCGATCTTGGTGTCGAGGCTCCGGACGACGACATTGTCATTGATGGCCATAGAGAAGCATTGCGGGTAATGCTCGGCAATGTCGTTGACAACGCCATACGCTATACACCACGCGATGGCAGGGTCGATGTCATTGTCAGCCGCGATGGCGCGGATTCTTGCCTGACGATTGCCGATACGGGCATCGGGGTTCCGCAAGAGGACAGGCAACGCATTTTTGACCGTTTCTATCGGCGTGAGGGAAGCCGGGAGCCGGGCAGCGGCCTGGGGCTGGCGATCGTAAAGGATGTGCTGGAACAGCACAAAGCACAATTCAGCCTGAGTAATAACGGCAGCGGCGCAGGACTGGTTTTCAGTATCCGATTTTCATCATAGAGATCGGCAAGGCTTGCCGCGCTGGTCCATGCTTAATCTTTTTTAATTATCTATCTTGGAGTTATGTAATGCGTAAATTTTCCAATTTGTTGATGGTCGTGCTGTTGGCAATCGGTGTCGCAGGCGCTCCGGCAACGTTTGCCAAGGAGGGGAAACCCTTCATTGCAGCCAAAGACCTGGATTTGACCCGGCTATTGCCTCCGCCCCTTGCACTGGAGTCGCCGCAGATGAAGAGCGAATTGACGGAGGTATTGAATTTGCAATTAAGCCGCACGCCTGAGATGGTCGAGCATGCGCAGGCGGATGCCGTGGAAGATATCTGGCGTTTTTCCGATGTCCTTGGTTCAAAATTCAATAAGGAAAAATTACCGAAGCTGAACGCTTTTTTTATCAGGGTTCTGGCTTCCGAAGGGCCGGTGACCGATCCTGCCAAGGATGTTTGGAAGCGTCCCCGTCCGCATCAATACAGCGAACTGGCAAAGCCGGTAGTCAAACTTTCCAAAAGCTATTCCTATCCATCCGGCCATGCCACTGCCGGCACCTTGATGGGAATAATCCTGGCCAATATGCTGCCGGAAAAGCGAGCCGAAATCATGCAGCGCGCGTACGAGTATGCTAATAATCGCATTGTTGCCGGCATTCATTTTCGTTCAGATGTGGAAGCAGGACGCATGGCGGGTACCTTGATTGCCGCAGCACTGATGAACCGTGCAGACTTCAATGCCGAGTTCGACCTCGCCAGGGCTGAATTGCGTGCGGAGATGGGCTTGGCGCCGGCACCGCTCGCGGCGACTGCCATGGCCGGCAAATAGCTCTGTGATAAATTTCGGCCCGAATTGTGGGATGTCTGGCGTAGCGACTGCGGCGATCCTGTGACTTCAAACGGGGCTGCGGTCTGAGGTCGCAGCCCAGAGGATTAAAGTCCAAGGCTTGCCGCTACCGCCTCGCATACGCGGTCCACGTCTTCCAGGCGCATGTTCACGTGCAGCGGCAAGGTCAGCGTTTCATTGGAGATGCGTTCCGCATGCGGGAACTGCCCCTGACGATAGCCCAGGCTGCGCCCCAGGGTAGTGGTATGCAAGGCTTCATACGAGAGGCCGGTGGCGATGCCGCGCTGGCGCAGTGCGTCGCGAAATTCCTTGCGGCTTAGCCCCAGCTCGCTGAATGGGAACAGCACGCAAAACATATTCCAGCTCTGGCGCGGCATATCATGGGGCGGCAACACGGCTCCCGGGATGGCCGGGAATTTCTGGAAGTAGCGCTCCACCAGCAAAGTGCGCTGCTGCAGGAAGGCGTCAAGTTGCGCCAACTGGCGCAAGCCGATCGCAGCAGAGACATCGGACAGGTTGAATTTGCCGCCGGCGGCGACCACATCGCGGCTATCGTCCGGCAAGCGGGTGATGCCGTGAAAGCGCAGGATATCCACCTGCCTGGCTTCTGCTTCGGAATTGAGCACGATCGCGCCGCCCTCTATGGTCGTCATGTTCTTGTTGGGATGGAAGCTGAAGGTGGCGATGTCGCCAAAGCTGCCTATCGCCTGATCCTTCCAGTACGATCCTTGCACCAGGGCGGCGTCTTCTATCACACGCAGCCGGTGCCTGGCCGCCAGTGCCAGCAGGGCGTCCATATCCACCATGCTGCCGGGGAAATGGGTGGGCATGATGGCCCGGGTGCGCGGAGTAATGGCGGCTTCCACCTGCTGCAGGTCAATCGAGCGGGACGCCAGCTCGCAATCGACGAACACCGGCCTGGCGCCGACCTTGACGATCATGTTCATGGTAGAGAAAAAACTCTGCGCCGAAGTGATTACTTCATCGCCCGGCCCTATCTTGCATACTTCCAGGGCGACTTCCATGGCCGCGGTGGCCGATGTCAGCACCCGGGTCGGGCGCCCGCCAAAACTGGCCGACAAGGCGAGTTCCAGCGCCGTCGTCTTCGGTCCGCTGGTGATCCAGTTGGAGCGCAATACCTCGGTGACATCCTGCATCGTCTGTTCATCCAGGCAGGGTTGGGCGAAATTGATCATGGGGAGTTCGGTATTCATGGAGTTTTCCGTCGATAGGGTAGACGCTGGCCGGTGAGCGGGGCGCCAGCAGAGCCGCAAATTTTACCATCGACCGCGCATCATTTCGTTTTTCGGCCACGGCTTGGCATTAATCCGGGGCGCGGCTCAGGCTGTAGTTACGCCCGCGCCTCATTTTTTTATATAATCATTTTCTTCATGCGTCATTAAGCCGTCACATTTAGGGGCGACACTTTGCGCGCTCTTGTCCAGACATCGGGATTTTTTTCCATGAATCGTCCCAAAACCGGGGCAGGACCTTGCTAACCCGATCGCGCAAACGATTCCGTCGCGATCCACCTGATCGGAGATCCGCTTCATGTTGAAAAATTTATGCCTTCCCGTGCTCGTCACCGCGGCGCTGGCCGGATGCAGCAGCAACGGCAATACGCCCAATGCCATTCCTGAGGGCACGACGCTCAAGATGGCTATCCTGGAGACTACCGATATCCATTCCAACGTCATCGGCTACAACTATTATTCATTGACGGAAGACGCCAGCCTGGGTCTGGACCGCACTTCCACCTTGATCCAGGGGGCGCGGGCGGAGAATCCCAACAATGTCTTGTTCGATGACGGCGATGTCATCCAGGGCACCCTGCTGGGCGACTACCAGGCGGCGGCGTCCCCCATCCCGTGTGCCGGCACACTGGCCGTGCACAAGGTCATGAACGCCCTGAAGTATGACGGCGGCGGCCTGGGTAATCACGAATTCAATTACGGCTTGGGCTTCCTCAGCCAGATCACCAATACGGATTTCGGCGTGCCGGGCGTATCCAAACCGGTGACCTGCGGCGCCCCCAGCTTCCCATTGGTCTTGTCCAATGTAAATAGCGTGGCCAGCCAGAAGCCCATCTTCAATCCGTATGCCATTATTCCCAAGCAATTTACCGCGACCGGGCCCGACGGTGCGTCTGTCAGCGTCAAATTGAATGTTGGTATCATGGGCTTCGTGCCGCCCCAGATCATGGACTGGGACCAGAAAAACCTGGCCGGCAAAGTCTATGTGAACGGCGTGCAAGAGTCTGCGAACCAGTATGTGCCGGTGCTGCGCAATGCCGGCGCCGACCTGGTGGTGGCCTTGTCGCACGGCGGCCTGGACGCTTCCGCTTACAGCCCGAAAATGGAAAACGGCAGTCTGCACCTGGCAACTACCGGCATCGACGCCTTGCTGGTGGGCCACGCCCATTTGATTTTCCCGCAAGCCAAGGAAGCCAAGGGCCCGGCCATAGACGCCTCGCTGGCAGCCTTGCCCAAGCCCCTGGTGGACCCGGTCAACGGCTTTGTGAACGGCGTGCCTACCGTCATGGCCCAAAGCTGGGGCCGCCGCCTGGGCATCATCAAGATGACCCTGATCTACCAGGGTGGAAAATGGGTGGTGCAAAAGCCGCAGACCACGGTGGAGGCGCGTGGCTTCAAGTATGCCGACGGCATCACCAGCGTCGCTGCCGATCCGGCGATTGCGCCTATCGTCGCGACCGAGCACAAGGCTACCATCGCTTATGCACAGCAGCCGCTGGGCACGACCACGGATTTCGAGATGTCATCTTACTTCTCGCTGGTGGGCGATGTAGGGGCGATCCAGATCGTCAACCAGGCACAAATCGATTATGTGAAGAATTTCCTGGCGACCACGACTGACGCCACACTGGCCAGCTACAAGTCTATCCCGGTGATTTCTTGCAGCGCGCCGTTCAAGGCCGGGCGCAATGGCCCGACCGACTTTACCGACGTCGCTCCTGCCGCAACGCCCGCGGCGCCGTTTGGTTTGCAGGTGCGCAACCCGGGCGACCTCTACCTGTATAGCAATAATAATTTGCAGGCAGTCAAGATCAAGGGCTCGGATTTGAAAAACTGGCTGGAAACTTCCGCATCGCAATTCGGCAAGATTGATCCGAACAGCACGGCCGAGCAGGATTTGGTGCCGTCTTATTCGACCATCTATAACTACGACGTGTTCTATGCCGAGGGCAACGCATTGCAATACCAGATCGACGTTACCCAGCCGGTCGGCAGCCGTATCGTGAACCTGGCTTATCAAGGCAAGGCGGTCGCAGCCACCGATGACTTCATCGTCGCCACCAATGATTATCGCGCCGGCGGCGGCGGTAATTTCCCGGGCATAGACGGTAGCAAGACCATCATCAAATCGCCCGACGCCAGTCAGGCCGTGGTCAGCAACTACCTGCAAAAAATCGGCAAGGTGACGTTGGCGGGCAATGGCAGCGGCCAGAGCTGGAGCTTTGTCAAGGTAGCGACTCAGGGGCCGGTCATCTTGCGCTCGACGCCCGGCAAGCTGGCGGTGGCCCAGGCCATCGGCCTGGCGCGCGTGAAATCGGAGGGAGTCCTGGACGCCAGCGGCTTCGCCAAGTATGCGATTGACTTAAGCAAGTAGGGCAGGTAGCGATGGCAAGAGCCGGGCCAGTCCGCCAGGCCTTGGCTTACCCGCTTGTGGGCCTGGCCCGGTATCGCGGCGCGCAGGTTTTTTTCGGATGGATTAATATGCTCCATTATTCAAGACAATTTATCCTGTTGGGCGTAGCTGCATTGCTGCTGGCAGGCTGTGCCGACCAGGCAAGAGCCCCCTCGAGCGCAGCGCAAATCGAATCGGTGGCAATCCTTGCCGGCCAGGGGCAGCAGGTACAGGCCGGCAAGCAACTCCGGCAATGGGCAGAGCAAGGGATGCCGGTTGCGCAGCGCGAACTGGGGCTGATGCTGCTGCGCACCACTGCAGGGCAGGCCGAAGCCCGGTTGTGGCTGGAAAGGGCCGGCTGCGGCGGCGACGGCGAAGCCGCCTTTCAGTTGGGCGAGGCCTATTATTTTGCCCGGTTGGGGCTCGCCAAAGATGCCGCCGTCGCATGGAAGTGGTATAGCCTTGCGGCACAAGGAGGCGACGACAAGGCTGCACTGATGCTGTCCAGGTTGGCCAAGTATGGTGACGGCGTCCAGCAGGACCTGGCGCTATCCGTCAAGTGGCTGAAGCAGGCCAGCGAGCAGGGTAACGCCCAGGCCATGTTTTTATTATCTAACGCCTACCTGTCCGGTGAAGGCGTGCAGCGCGACATTGTGAGCGCCCGTGTCTGGCTGGAAAAATCGGCGCAGGGAGATTTTCCGGTGGCCATCCAGGCCTTGGCGATGGCGATGGAAAACGGCGACCTGCAGCTGCAGAAAGATCCCGTCCGTGCCCGGCACTTGCTGAAAGAAGCTGCCGAAGAAAGACATATGCATTGGAACAAAACGCAATAAACCCGGTCATAAGTCCTGTTGTCGCAATATTGCTGAGGCGATTCAGGCCTTTAGTACTAGTGAGGCGGCGGACCGGGTAGGGACTGCTAGCCAGGTTTGGAGTTTTTCTTCAAGGGCGGCCGCGCTTGCAAGCCGGCCATGAAGATGTCCATCATGGTTTCGGCATGCAGGCCCAGGTCGTAGTCCTCGGGCGACTCCAGCCACTGATGGATCAGGCCTATCATGTAGGCGTGGTAGGCGTGCATGGCCAGCCTGACGTCGGTTTCGGGCGGCAACTGGCCCAGCTTGATTGCTTCCTGGAAAATCAGGATGACCTGGTCCAGGCATTCGGCGCGCCTTTCCCTGTCCTGGATAAAAAATTCCAGGGCACTGTTTTTTTCGCAATGATGGAATAAGATATCGAACATGGTGCGCTGGCGGCTATCGGTAGCCACCAGGTGCAACATATGTATCGCCATTTTATGCAAGGATGTCAGCGGATCTTCTCCCGGTCCCGCGACAACTTCGTTCAGCAATGCCTCCATGGGCATGAAGGCGCGATCGCACATGGCCTTGAACAGGTCGATCTTGTCTTTGAAATGCCAGTAGATAGCCCCCCGTGTCATGCCTGCTGCAACGGCGACGTCGGTCAGAGTTGTATTGGTAACACCTTTTTCACGAAATACGTTTTCAGCGGCATCCAGCAAGGCAGTGTAAGTCTCTTGTGCTTCCTCTTTTGTTTTTCTGGCCATTTTATGTCTCCTTCCGATTTATTTGCATCTCTGCATCATTGTCAGATATCTGAGAAAATTGTTCTTTTTTTAAGTACAAGAAGAAATACTTTGCTGCTGTGATTTACAAACATTCATGAATGTATATAATAGCATACCCTCCGTTAATAGAGAAGAATCCATGCGCGCCTATCAATACCCCTTTTCTGCATCAAATTTCCCTTTGATTACATCCGGCAACGCCAAGCCCAACAAGGTTTTGCGTACCCTGGCAGTCAGCGTACCCCTGCTGTTGCTGGCCGCATGCGGCAAGCACGATGGCGGCGCATCAGCGGCAGGCGGACCCGGCAGCATGCCGCCGCCCGAGGTGAGCGTGGTGACGGTACAGCCGCGCGACCTGGCGCTGGGTTTCGAATACGTCGGCCAGACCGCCGGTTCGCGCGAGACTGAAGTCCGCGCCCGCATTTCCGGCATCCTGGAAAACCGCCTGTACGAAGAGGGCGCCAAGGTCAAGGCCGGAGCGGTGCTGTTCCAGATCGACCCCGGCACTTACCAGACTCAGCTGGCATCGGCAGAAGCGGCTGCCGGCGTGAATGAGGCCAAGCTGAACCAGGCCAAGCGCGAACTGGCCCGCCTGACGCCTTTGGCGGTGGAGAAAGCCATCAGCCAGAAAGAATTCGACGATGCCAAGTCCTTGATGGAAACGGCCGAAGCCGCGTTCAAGCAATCGCGCGCCCAGGTCAATGAAGCCAGGCTGAATCTCGGCTACACCAAGGTCGTCGCGCCTATCGCCGGCATCACCGGCGTCGCCAGCAAGTCCAACGGCAGCCTGGTCACCGCCAGCGACAGCCTGTTGACGACTATCGTGCAGACCGACCCCATGTATGTCAATTTCAGCGTGACCGAAGCCGACTACCTGAAACTGATCAAGGAAGTCACCGCCGGCAAGGTCAGCGTACCGGGCAAGCGCTCCAACAACGGCAGCCTGAATTTTGACGTCAAGATCAAATTGGCGGATGGCAGCACCTATCCGGTCTCCGGCAAGATGAACTTTGCCAGCGAGCGCATCAACCCGACCAACGGCGGTTTTGACGCCCGCGCCCAGATCCCTAATCCGGACGGCGTGCTGCGCCCCGGCCAGTTTGTCCGCGTCATGCTGGGCGGCGCCAACCTGAATAACTCCATCTCCGTGCCGCAACGCGCCGTGATCGATTCCCCTATGGGCAAGATCGTGTTCACGGTAAGTCCCGACAACAAGCTGGCCCCGCGCCCAGTGGAACTGGATGGCTGGAGCAATGGCGAATGGGTAGTCTCCAAAGGCTTGAAAGCCGGCGACCGCGTACTGGTGGAAGGCTTCATCAAGGCCCACGATCCCGGCATGACGGTCAAGCCCGTGCCTTTCGTTGCCTCCGCCGCCGGCGCTTCTAACGGCGGTGCTTCCGCCGCAGCTCACGCTGCCGGTGCGCCTGCCGCAGGATCGCCTGCCGCAGGATCGCCCGCTTCGTCGGCACCTAAAACTTCGCCTGACGCGAATAGCGCCAAAGCAGCACAATAAGCCCCGGCTAAGGAACCCTCTATGTTTTCTAAATTTTTTATTAACCGCCCGATATTCGCGACCGTACTATCGCTGATTATCGTGCTGGCCGGTCTGGCCGCCCTCAGGGTATTGCCGATCTCGCGCTACCCTGAAATTTCTCCCCCCGTCGTCAACGTCACCGCCATCTATCCAGGCGCGTCTGCCGAAGTGGTGGAACGCACTGTCGCCGCCCCTATCGAAGAACAGATCAACGGCGTGGAACACATGCTGTATATGGACTCGGTATCGTCCGCCGACGGCCGGGTTTCCATCAACGTTACCTTTGACGTCGGCACCGATCTGGACATCGCCGCGGTAAACGTGAACAACCGCGTGCGCCAGGCCGACGCCAAATTGCCGCAGGAAGTAAGGCGGCAGGGCGTGACGGTATCCAAGAGCTCGTCCAACTTCCTGGTGGTAGGCGCGCTGTTCTCGCCCGACAACCGCTACGACGCGCTGTACCTGTCCAACTATGCGACGCAAAATATCCTGGATGCGATCAAGCGCATTCCCGGCACTACCAACGTGCAGATTTTCGGCGCCAAGGACTATGCGATGCGTATCTGGATGCGCCCCGACCGCATGGCGCAACTGGGGGTGACGGTGGGCGATATCTCCACTGCGATCTCCGAACAAAATGCCCAGTACGCCGCTGGCAAGATCGGCGCCACGCCGAACAATAGCGAAGAACTGACCATGACGGTCACGGCCAAGGGCCGTCTGCTGGAACCTTCCGAATTTGCCAATATCATCGTCAAGTCCGCACCGGGCGGCGCCAGCATACGTATCAAGGACGTGGCCAGGGTGGAACTGGGATCCAAGGACTACAACCTGAACGGCCGCGTCAACGGTCATCCGTCGGCGAATATCGGTATCTTCCTGCAGACCGGCGCCAATGCGCTGGAAGTGCGCAAGGCGATCGACGTCACCTTCAAGGAATTGCGCGCTAAATTCCCCGAAGGCATGGATTACGCCACGCCCTATGACACCACGCCTTTCGTCACCGAATCGATCGCCGAGGTATTGAAGACCCTGGGCGAAGCGATGGTGCTGGTATTTATCGTGGTGTACGTGTTCCTGCAAAGCTGGCGCGCCACCATCATCCCTACGCTGGCGGTGCCGGTGTCGCTGATCGGTACGCTGGCGGGCTTGCATGTGCTCGGTTACAGCATCAATACCCTGACCCTGTTCGGCATGGTGCTGTCTATCGGTATCGTGGTCGACGATGCGATCGTGGTGCTGGAGAACGTGGAACGGCTGATGAACGAAGAGGGCATGAGCCCGCGCGAAGCCGCGATAGAAGCGATGAACGAGGTTACCGGTCCGGTGATTGCGATCGTACTGGTGCTGGTGGCGGCGTTCGGCCCCATCGCTTTCCTCGGCGGCCTGGCCGGTGAACTGTATCGCCAGTTCTCGGTGACGATCTCCATCGCTGTGGTGTTGTCCGGTATCGTCGCCCTGACGCTGACGCCGGCGCTGTGCGCGGTCTTGCTGAAACCGGGTACCGAGCAGCATAACGCTTTCTTTACCTGGTTCAATGGCGCCTTCCTGAAGCTGACCACGCGTTACACCGACGGCGTCACTTTCTTCATGAAGCGCGCCTTGCTGGGCGTGCTGTTGTTCGTCGGCATGCTGGCGATGGTCGGCATCCTGTGGAAAACCGTGCCTAGCGGCCTGGTGCCGGACGAAGACCAGGGTTATTTCATCGGCGCGGCGATCATGCCGGAAGGCACGTCGCTGGAACGCACCGACGGGATGGTCAAGAAAATCGAAGACATCATGAAAACCAATCCCAACATAGACACGACCTTCGCACTGGTCGGTCTGGACTTCCTGGGCGGCGGCGGTTTGAAATCTTCCGCAGCAACCATGTTCTTCCCGTTGAAGCCATGGGACAAGCGTGACCAGTCTGCGGCGCAGCTGGTAGGCCAGAGCTATGGCAAGACCGGCCATATCAAGGAAGGCTTGCCGCTGTTCTTCGCTCCCCCGGCGATCCAGGGCCTGGGTCAGACCGGCGGCTTCGAGTTCTACCTGCAAAACAAGGGCGAAGGCGGCGTCAAGCGCCTGTCGGAATTGTTGCCTGCGCTGCTGGCCGAAGCCAATAAGCAACCGGAACTGGCTGGCGTAAAAACCCTGTTCCAGGCCAACTCGCCGCAATTGTATGTGGACGTGGATAATGAAAAAGCGCGCGCCCAGGGCGTGGCCTTGTCGGACATCTATAATACGCTGGCGGCCACGCTGGGCAGCTACTACGTGAACGACTTCAACAAGGCCGGCCGCATCTATACCGTGCAGTTGCAGACCGAAGGCGAGTTCCGCTCCAAGCCTGACGACATAGGCAATATCTATGTGCGTTCGGCGGCGGGCAAGATGGTGCCGGTGCGCTCCTTCACTACGGTGCGCTTCATCAGCGGCCCCGACTCGGTAGAGCGTTTCAATGCCTTGCCGTCGATCAAGCTGCTGGGCGACGCCAAACCGGGCTTCAGCTCGGGCCAGGCGATTGCGGCGATGGAACGCGTGGCCAAGACAGTCTTGCCTGCCGACGTGGGCTACGACTGGGGCGGCGCTTCCTTCCAGGAAAAACGCAGCAGCAATGCCGGCGGTATTGCGCTCGGCGCCGGCGTGCTGATGATTTTCCTGATCCTGGCGGCCCAGTATGAAAAATGGTCGTTGCCGTTCTCCATCCTGCTGGCGATGCCTTTCGGTATCTTCGGCGCGCTGCTGGCGGTCACCCTGCGCCACTTCAATAATGACGTGTATTTTCAGATCGGCCTGGTGACCTTGCTCGGCCTGTCAGCAAAAAATGCGATCCTGATCGTGGAATTCGCCGTGATGAAAACCCATGAGGGCTATGCGCCGGTCGCGGCGGCACTGGAGGCGGCACGCCTGCGCTTCCGGCCCATCCTGATGACTTCGCTGGCCTTCATCCTGGGCGTGGCGCCGCTGGCGTTCTCGCACGGCGCCGGCGCAGGTGCGCGGCAATCGCTGGGTACCGGCGTCTTCGGCGGCATGCTGGCGGCGACCTTCCTGGCGATCTTCTTCGTTCCGCTGTTCTTCAAGCTGATCTATGACAAGCGCCTGAAAACCACGGAGCTGGATTTTGTGCATCCGGTACACATACCTCAAAGCGTGCTATCGCTTGAGGGTAAGGAATAAGCATATGACATTCTCGACTCTTACCTACTCAAAATTGCCACTGACCGTGCTGGCTGCCAGCCTGTTGCTGGCGGGCTGCGCCTCGGTCGGCCCCGACTACAAGCGGCCGGTACTGGATACTCCGGCCAGCATCAGCGTCGCCGCAACGGCCAAGCCGGGGGCGGCGGTAGACTTGCTGCAGTGGTGGAAATCCTTCCAGGACCCGGTACTGAGCGGCTTGCTGGATGAAGCCGCCGCCAACAGCCAGGACCTGGCCCTGGCGGCAGGCCGCATCGAAGAAGCGCGCGCGGTAGCGGCGGGCACCAATTCGAACAGGTATCCTACGGTGGACGGCACGCTGTCCGGCGCCAAGACCCGCACCAGCGAAAATGCCGGCAAACTGCCGGCCGGTGCACCGGTGATCAACCGCGACTACCAGGTCGGCCTGACTGCATCTTACGAAGTGGATTTCTGGGGCAAGCTGCGCCGTGCCGATGAAGCGGCGCGCGCCAGGCTGCTGGCGCAGGAAGCCAGTCGCGGCACCGTGCTGGCTACGCTGTATTCCAACGTGGCGCAAAGCTATTTTGCACTGCGGGCGTATGATGCCCAGGTCATCCTGGCTGAATCGACATTGAAGACCCGCCAGGAAAACCTGCGCCTGCAACAGAAACGTTTCGGCGCCGGCTCCATAGGTGAGCTGGACCTGCATCAGGCCGAGTCGGAAGCGGCCGCCACCGAAGTCGCGCTGGCACAGGCGGTGCAGGGACGGGCCATTACCGAATCGGCGCTGGCGGTGCTGGTCGGGCGCTCGCCCAGTGCCGTGGTCAACCCGGTGGTGGCGCGTGGCACATCGATAGACGACTTGTACCAGCAACTGACGGTGCCGGCCGACCTGCCTTCCGACTTGCTGAATCGCCGTCCGGATATCCTGGCCGCGGAGCAAAGCCTGGTGGCGGCCAACGCCGATATCGGCCAGGCCAAGTCGCAATACTTCCCGACCGTGAAGCTGACTTCGGGCATAGGCTACGAATCGAACAGCTTCAAACAGTTGATCGACCCGAGCTCGCTGCTATGGAATCTGGGCGCCAACCTGGTCCAGCCTATCTTCCGCGCCGGCGCCATTGGTGCGGTAGTGCAGGGCGCGGAAGCGCGCAAGAACCAGGCGCTGGCACAGTATGTGCAAACAGTGCAGGGCGCCTTCCGCGACGTGCATGACGCACTGACCAATATGTCGGCCAATGATCAAATCATGCAGGCGACTACGCGCCGGGTGGCCGCCTTGAGGGATAGCCTGCGGCTGGCCGACCTGCGCTACCAGAACGGCTATAGCAGCAGCCTGGAAGTATTGAACGCGCAACGCGACCTGTTGCAGGCGGAGTCCAGCCTGATCGACACCAAGCGCGCGCACCTGGCGGCTGTGGTCAGCCTGTACAAGGCGGTCGGCGGCGGCTGGGACAAGCCGGAAAGCCTGGCTGCAAAATAGTTTCCTATTTTGCTCCTCGCTGCATGCAAAAAGCCGCTGCCTTTCCAGGCAGCGGCTTTTTTCTTGGCGGCAAGCAGTGGCGCCGGCTTATTTCTTTTTCGCCAGCTTGAAGGCGCACACCTGCTTGAGCAGGGTTTCGGCCACCGAGCCTTCCGCCGGCTTGTCGTAGGTCATATTGGTCAGCGCGTCGGAATGGTCGCGTTTGTCGCCGGTGCCGTAATTGTCGGCATAAATGATTTCCCTGCTCAGGCGCATGGTCTTGTCTTCGCAATTCAGGATGTACATGTCCTGGTAAGACTTGAGCGCCGGAAAGCTAGGATCGCCCTGGTTCGGTCTGGCTTCCTTGAAATTCCACATCGCCCATACTTGCCGCATCTTGCCTATCTCCTTGATCGAGGCGGCGTCCACGCTCATTTCGGCATTATTGTCGCTATTTATTACCCGCCAGTCGGCAACCGTGCCGCCGGGGTTGGCGGCAGGCACGGCGCTGGCTGCTGCACTAGCTGATACGCTAGCAGACGCACTAGCGCTGGCGGCCTTGGCCGTTTTCGCCCCTTTTGTTTCCTGTGTTTCCTTGGCGACGCCCGCCGCCGATGCCGCGCAGGTGGCAGCGATCAATCCCATCAGTACTATTAATTTCTTCATATGCGATTCTGATCAAAAAAATTTAGATAAAAGTTGCCGGCCTAAGTTCAGCCTGCGCGATTAAATGGTGTAAGCAAGTGTAAGTCGAGGCCTCCATTTTCGCTTCATCCCCGTTGCGCTGCTTAAGGCAATGGATACGGATTGTAGCAAAGCTGTCCCTGTTTCTTGATGGTTTAACACTGTTCAGGCATTTCTCCACCAGGAGCGGGGCGGCCCACGTCGCGCCATTTGCACTCACTGGTATTTGCGGCGCTTGCGTCCGGCTTGCGCCGGCTCGGCTTCTCCCAGCTCCTTCAAGATCAGTTCCAGCATGCCCTGCGCCGCAATGGACAGGCTTTCGCCCTTACGTTTGACCAGCAAGATGGGGCGCACCAGGCCGTGGGTTTCTACCGGTATCGCCACCAGGTTTAACTGGCGGAACTGGAACAGGGTCAGCTCCGGCACCAGCGACACCCCCAGGCCCTGTTCTACTAGGCCGGCGACGGTGGCCAGATGCTCGGCTTCCAGTCCTGTGGCTATCGTCGCTACCTCGCGCAGCAGCTTGTCCACGTGCTGCCTGACGCTGGTAGAGCGAGCCAAGTGTATCATTTCGCAGCCGGCCAGGTCGTCCAGCTGGATCAGGCGTTTCCTGGCCAGTTTGTGATCGCGCCGGCACACCAGGTAAAAAGGATCGCTGCACAAGGTGCTGGCGTCGAACTCTTGCACATTCGGGCCGGGCGCGGTCAGCGCCAGGTCCGCCTTGCCCTGACGCAGCAAGGTCAGGCACTGGTCTGACAAGGCGTCATGCAGGGTGACGCTGACGCCGGGATAGCGTTTCTTGTATTCCGCGATGACGGCGGGCAGGCCATTGGCCGCCAGCGAAGGCAGCGCCGCGATAGCAACCCGGCCGCGGCGCTTCTCCACGTATTCGCTCATGTCGGCAAAGGCCGATTCGATTTCGGCTGTCAGCGAACGCGCCACGTCGACAAATAATTTGCCTTCCGGCGTCAGCGTCACGTTGCGGGTGTCGCGCTCAAACAGCCTGGCGCCTACCGCAGATTCCAGTTTTTGTATCATCACGCTGAACGCCGATTGCGATACGTGGCAGCGTTCGGCCGCGCGAGTGAAGTGCTTCAGCTCGTCGAGCGCCAGGAAGGCATAGAGCAGGCGGGTGGAGATATTGGCGCTCATTTGCTCATCAGAAAGTCATTCATCGGAAAAACAGATTAATCCATCGTAAATTACCATTTTACTAAATTAATTGCCTGGGCCAGAATAATTTACCGCCGCATCAAAAAAACTCAAAGTAGCGGATAAAAAACAGACAGGAGACAAGAATGCTGGCTTTACTCGGCTTTATCACGATCGTCGTGCTGCTCGCGGCGATACTCACCAAGAAAATGTCGCCGCTGGTGGCGTTGATCGCTATTCCCATTCTTGCCGCGCTGATAGGCGGCTTCGGCATGGGCACCTCCAAATTCATTATCGCCGGCATTACCAACATCGCGCCGGTGGCGGGCATGTTCGTATTCGCCATCCTGTTTTTCGGCATCGTCACCGACGCCGGCATGCTGGACCCGGTGATCAGCGGCATCCTGCGCATCGTCGGCAGCCGGCCCACCCGCATCGTGCCGGGCACCGCTTTGCTGGCCCTGCTGATCCACCTGGACGGCTCGGGCGCGGTGACTTTCCTGGTGACGATACCGGCCATGCTGCCGCTGTATACGCGGCTGGGCATAGACAAACGCGTCCTGGCCTGCGTGGCTTCGCTGGCCGCCGGCGTGAATTTCCTGCCCTGGACCGGACCCATGATCAGGGCCTCGGCGGCGCTGCATATCCCGGTCAGCGATATCTTCATGCCCCTGATCCCGGTACAGCTGGTCGGCCTGGCTTTTGTGTTTACCGTGTCTTACCTGCTGGGCAGAAAAGAAGAGATACGCCTGGGCCTGACCCAGGGCGCGCCCGACGGTTTCCTGCATAGCCATGAATTGAGCGATGAACAAATATCGATACGCCGCCCGAAAAATTTCTGGATCAATATAGTCCTGACCGTATTCGTGCTGGGCACCATGATCAGCGGCAAGATAGACCCGGTAGTGATGTTCATGATAGGCGTGGTGCTGGCGCTGATGATCAATTATCCGAATGTCGACATGCAGCGCGCCCGTGTCGACGCGCATGCCAAGGCAGCCTTGCTGATGGCGGGCATCCTGTTCGCGGCAGGCGTGTTCACTGGCATCATGAGCAAATCCGGCATGCTGACGGCGATGGCCAAGACCGCCGTGGCCTTTGTGCCGCCGGAGCTGGCTTCGCATATTCCGTTTGCGCTGGGCTTGCTGTCGATGCCGCTATCGCTGTTGTTCGATCCTGATTCCTTCTACTTTGGCGTGCTGCCGGTGGTGGCCGAGGTCAGCAAGATACTGGGCGTGCAACCGATACAAGTGGCACAGGCGGCATTACTGGGGCAGATGACGACCGGTTTCCCGGTCAGCCCGCTGACACCGGCCACCTTCCTGGTCGCCGGCCTGGCCGGCATAGAGCTGGCCGACCACCAGAAATACACATTTAAATACTTGCTGGGCGCATCGGTCATCATGACGATCACTTGCGTGCTGCTGGGAATTTTTCCTATCTAGCCGGTCTTGCTTTATTCGATTTGGAAGGAATGGTAATGAGACATGTCAGGATTGGCGCCGGCGCCGGCTACTCCGGCGACCGCATAGAACCCGCGATAGAGCTCGCCGAAAAAGGCGACATCGATTACCTGATCTTTGAATGCCTGGCCGAGCGCACCATCGCGGTGGCTCAGCAAAGCAAGAGGAAAGACCCGGCCCTCGGTTACGACCCCTTGCTGGAAGACAGGATGCATGCGGTGCTGCGCCTGTGCAGCGACAAGGGCATACGCATCATCACCAATATGGGGGCGGCCAATCCGCTGGCCGCCGCGGCCAGGGTCAGGGAAATTGCCCGTGCCCTGAACCTGGACAAACTGAAGATAGCGGCGATTAGCGGCGATGACGTGCTGGACCAGGTCACACGCGGCGATTGCCGCGACGACAACGGCGCGCCGGTCAGCCAGCTGGGCAGCAAATTGCTGTCTGCCAATGCCTATCTCGGCGCACAGCCCGTGGTCGATGCATTGGCGCAAGGCGCCGACGTCGTGATTACCGGCAGGGTGGCTGACCCGGCCCTGGTGCTGGCGCCGCTGATCCACGAGTTCGGCTGGGCCATGGATGACTGGCACAGGCTGGGGCAGGGTACGCTGGTCGGCCATTTGCTGGAGTGCGCGGGCCAGGTCACAGGCGGCTATTTTGCCGACCCCGGCTACAAGGATGTGGACAACCTGGCCAGGCTGGGCTTCCCGATAGGCGAGGTTGGCGAGGACGGCAGCGTAGTGATTACCAAGGTGGCCGGTTCCGGTGGCCTGGTGAGCGCAGCCACCTGCAAGGAGCAATTACTGTATGAGATCCATGACCCCAGCGCCTACCTGACCCCTGACGTGATCGCCGATTTTTCCCAGGTCAGCATGGAAGAAATCGGACCGGACCGGGTACGCATTAGCGGCGCCACCGGCCGCGCCCGGCCCGCTACGCTGAAGGTGTCGCTCGGCTATATCGACAGCTACATCGGCGAGGGCCAGATATCGTATGCCGGCCCCGGCGCGCAGGCAAGGGCGCAGCTGGCGCTGGACATCGTTGCGCGGCGCCTGCAAATGACGGGATTCAATACCGCCGAAGGCCAGCAGGAGATACGCTACGACCTGATAGGCGTCAATGCGATACATGGCAGCGCGCTGTCTTCCGCCCATGCCGAACCCTATGAGGTACGCCTGCGGGTGACGGCGAGAACCGCCACGCTGAAAGAGGCGCAGCGCATAGGCAATGAAGTGGAAACCCTGTACACCTGCGGCCCCGCCGGCGGCGGCGGGGCAAGCAAGTCGGCCAAGGATGTGGTGGCGGTGTTGTCCACCTATTTGCCGCGGCAACAGGTCAGGCCGACTATCCAGTTGATGGAGGTGTGAGATGAAATTACGTGAACTGGCGCACTCCCGCGCCGGCGACAAGGGAGATATCTCGAATATTTCCGTGATCGCCTACGACATCGAGGATTTCGCCATGCTGGAAAACTACCTGACCGCGGAAAGGGTCAAGCAGCATTTCAGCGGCATCGTGCATGGCGAAGTGCGCCGCTACAGCCTGCCCGGACTGGGGGCGCTGAATTTTGTGATGGAAAAAGCGCTGGGCGGCGGCGTGACCCGTTCGCTGGCGCTGGATGCCCACGGCAAATGCCTGAGCTCGGCGATCTTGAGCCTGGAGTTGCCCGCCGCGGACTAAAACCGGATGCAGGGAAAAATGGTGTAAAGTAAGACTTTGATTTGCGCGGCAGCCGGGAGACAGGCAGCCGTCGAGACGTCACCACCAAGAGAAAATCAAATGAATACCAGCACTCCACCCTCCATCATCGCCGGGGACAGGCAGCGTTTGATCAGCGATATCCAGCGGCACGCGGCGCAGGCCGCAACCGGCTTGCAGGCGCTGGGAGTCGGCGACGACGACGTGGTCGCCCTGTTGCTACGCAACGACTTCGCTTTTTTTGAAGCGACGCTGGCCGCCGGCCTGATAGGCGCGTATGCGACACCGATCAACTGGCATGCGACCGTCGCCGAGACCGAATACGTGCTGACCGATTCCGCCGCGAAAGTGCTGGTGGTGCATACCGACCTGTGGCCGCATATTGCCGCGGGCGTGCCGGCGGGCGTGCAGGTATTGTTTGTGCCGACGCCGCCCGAGATCCTGGCCGCGTATAAGACCCATACCGAGCTCGCGGACTTGCCGTCCGGCGCTCGCCTGTGGGATGCATGGGTGGCCGGCCATGCCGCCCGGAGCGCGCCGCCTCCGGATATGCGCGGCGTGATGATCTATACCTCGGGCACGACCGGCAAGCCCAAGGGCGTACGCCGCAATCCGGTCGCCGCAGCGCAGTTCGCCGCGATGACAGCCGCCACTTCGGCAGCCTACGGCCTGACGCCGGACCAGCCTATGCGGGTATTGATGAACGGCCCCATGTACCACTCGGCGCCGAACAGCTACGGCATCACCTCGGCGCGCCTGGGTTCGAATATCGTGCTGCAGGAACGTTTCGATCCCGAGCAGATGCTGGCGCTGATAGAGAAGCACCGTATTACCCATATGCATATCGTGCCGACCATGTTTTACCGCTTGCTGCAACTGCCGGAAGACGTCAGGCGCAAGTATGACCTCAGCTCGCTAAGGGACGTGGTGCACGGCGCCGCGCCTTGCCCGCCGGCGCTGAAGCAGGCCATGATAGCCTGGTGGGGATCGGTCATCAGCGAATACTACGGCTCGACCGAAACCGGCTTGATGGCCAGGAATACCTCGGCCGACGCGCTCAGCAAACCGGGCACGGTGGGCCGGCCGATACCGGGCGCCAGCTTCAAGGTGTTTGACGAGGCAGGCCGCGAAGTGCCGGCCGGCGTGGTCGGCGATGTGTATGTGCAGATCGCCCACATGCCCGACTTCACCTACCACAACCAGCCGGACAAGCGGCAGGCGGCAGGCCGCGACGGCTATGTCACGGTCGGCGACATGGGCTGGCTGGATCAGGACGGCTACCTGTTCCTGAGCGACAGGAAGAACGATATGGTGATCTCGGGCGGGGTCAACATCTATCCGGCCGAGATAGAGGCGGTCTTGCTGGGCATCCCCGGGGTCAAGGATTGCGCCGTATTCGGCATCCCGGACGAAGAGTTCGGCGAGCAGCTATGCGCCTATATCCAGCGCGAAGAGCATGCGGCCTCGCTCAGCGCCGACCAGATATGCGTGCAGCTGGCGGCGCAGCTGGCCAAATTCAAGATTCCCAAGCTGATCAAGTTTGCCGACAGCCTGCCGCGGGAAGACTCGGGCAAGATCTTCAAGCGCAAACTGCGCGCACCCTACTGGGAAAATAGCAACAGGAAAATCTGAACGGCAATGCCGTTGCCCATGCCGGGCGGTTGATCGAGGGCCTGGCATGGGCTTTGCCCGCATTTTGAGCAGGCCGCTTATCTTGCATGAAATCAATGACTTGGCCCGCCCCGGCGGCACTTATCCACAGTTTTGTTAACAAATGATGTGGGTAATTGGATCTTTCCCCTTACGTCTGGCGGCCCCGGCCGGTTTGTACTGCGGTGCAATTGCTGCCTTCAATAGCCCCCGGTGCGGTAAGCGCACACTAAAAAATTTCCAAAAAGTAATTTTAAGACGTAAAACCTTGCAAACACCGGATATTGGCCTAACATACCATCCATATGGATGGCGTATGGAGTCCAAAAATATAATAATGGAGATGAGATGACACTGGCCACACCGCGTGCTAAGCCCGTAGAGACCGAGAAAATCACGATCAATATGGGACTCATCGACCTGGGGCAGATCGATTTGCTGGTGCAGGAGGGATTTTATTCGAACCGGACCGACCTGATACGCACTGCGATCAGGAACCAGTTAAGCACGCATGCAGAGGTGATCAAGCAGACCATCCTGCGCAAGAGCCTGGTACTGGGCCTGCATTATTATTCGCGGGCCGACCTGGAAGCGGTGCAGGCGGCCAACCAGCGTTTGCAAATACATATTTTAGGCATGGCAAGCATAGGAATCGATGTCACACCAGAGCTGGCCCTGGCCACCATAGATACGATAGTCGTGCTGGGAGCCCTGCACGCCAGCCCCGCCGTCAAGGCTGCTTTGGCGGAGCGCATTCTGTAGCTGACCTGACACCAACAGGAAGGATATCCATGAAGATCAACCAAGACATGCTGGCGACGATGAAAATCGCAAGCCGTGTGTTGCGCAGCAAGGGACCCGGCGCCGCCACCGCGGTGATACAGCGCGCATTGCAGAAGATGCTTCCCGCCATAGGCCGGGCATCCAGTTCACAGACAAAAAACCTCAAGGAAAAACCACCCCACATGCGAGATATCAATCCACCGCGGCAGACGGCGCCGCCCCGGGCCGAGCACGAGCGTCAGCCCGAGCGTCAGCCCGAGCAGCACGAAGACAAGCACAGGCTGGCATTTGCAGAATTCTTTCCTAAATTGTTCGGCGGTCTCAGTATCCCCTCACCATTTGACGAAAGCTGGGGCCAGATAGGCCGACTGCCAGGTTTGCTCCCCCCTCAAGACGTTCCGGCGGCCAACGACGATACGGATCTAGGCCACTTCCTCAACGCCTCCTATTCCAACCAGGCCGGCACCCGCAGCTACAAACTGTTTATCCCCAGCAGTTATCATGGACAAGCCCTGCCACTGGTGGTGATGCTGCACGGCTGCACCCAGAATCCCGATGATTTTGCGCTAGGCACCGGCATGAACCGGATCGCCGAAGAGCAGCAATGCCTGGTCGCGTATCCGGCGCAGTCGCAGGCTGCGAACAGTTCCAAATGCTGGAACTGGTTCAATGCGCTGGACCAGCAGCGCGACCAGGGCGAGCCGTCCATCATCGCCGGCATTACCCGCGAAATCATGGACCATTACAGCGTCGACCCGCGCCAGGTTTTCATCGCCGGCATGTCGGCCGGCGGCGCGATGGCCGTGATCTTGGGCTCGACCTATCCCGACCTGTATGCTGCGGTCGGCATCCACTCGGGCTTGCCGTATGCGGCTGCCCAGGATTTGCCGTCTGCGCTATCGGCCATGAAGGGCAGGGGACATCATAACGGCAAAGCCGACCAGGCCCTGCAGCAAATCCCGGTGATCGTGTTTCACGGCGACCTCGACAACACGGTCAGCCCGCGCAACGGTGACCAGATCATTGCGCAATCGCTGGCGGATACGCAGGCGCCGGCCGGCAAGGACGGCCCGCTGAAGAGCAAGGTGGCAGTCGAAAGCGGCCGGGCCGGGCATGGCCACGCCTATACGCGCACCGTACACAGCGGTGAGGACGGCAAGTCGGTGGCGGAACAGTGGCTGGTACACGGCGTCGGCCATGCCTGGTCAGGCGGCAGCCAGCGCGGCACGTATACCGACCCCAAGGGCCCGGACGCCGCGCGAGAAATGATGCGCTTCTTTTCTACCCATCCACAGCCGCAGGCTGCCGACGCCGATAGCTGAAGCATGTCGGCAGCGGTGTCGTCAAGCTTGCTCCCTGCATCCACCTGTTTCACTATGCCGCGCTATTCGCCTAGGCCACCATAGCCTCATCCTCATCCGACCTGTTGCGAACCGGTTGCGACAGCATGACAAAGGGCTTCATGTTCATGCTCGCTTCGACCATGTGTCTGGCATCGCGGATACAGGCCCTCAGGGCCGGTTTTTTCAAGTGGGCGGCAAAGCCTTGCTCTTCCGTCCAATTTTGGTAGATGAACCAGAGCGCGGGATCATCCTGGGCGCGATGCAGGTCGTAGTCTATACAGAGCGGCTCGGCCCGCGACGGCTCCACCAGCGTCA
The DNA here is from genome assembly GCA_040390485.1 of Pseudomonadota bacterium. Lineage (GTDB taxonomy): Bacteria > Pseudomonadota > Gammaproteobacteria > Burkholderiales > Burkholderiaceae_D > Undibacterium. The sequence goes on along the minus strand of JAZJYH010000061.1, from coordinate 3,515 downwards.
TCAGCAGGCGGCCGAGCGCCTCTTCATAGCCTTTCTTGGCGCGGATAAATACCAGCTTGGTGATGGACATGGAACACTCCCGTTAGACCTCCTGCAATGCAGGCGCGGATAGGCAAATGGATCAGCAGTGCCGCCAGTGTATGAGAGCAGCGGCTTTTGATGAATACACAATATTCTCTGCTGATTGCCTAATTCTATAAATGCTGCAGGTCGCGGGCAAAAAGCACGGCAAAATAATGGCCTATTGCTATTCGCGTATGATGGGGCAGCGGGGCAAGACCATCCCTGCTGCGGCCAGTCGGCGATAAGTAGGCGATAAGTAGGCGATAAGCAGGCGGCAAGCGGCGGCAAGCGGCATAGGATGGACCGGGATTTAGCCGCGATCGCCGCCGCAGATTGCGCGCCTGGCAGGCCAGCGCACGGCACACGCAATGCTTTGCCTTAATTTTAATCAAGAAGGCAATTTCCTTGATAATCAATGAGATAGCGGATGAAATCTGGAGTTGTCCACAATCTTGATCACAATTTATGTGGGTAAGTAATTTTACCTGGACTGTATGAAGTAACAGCTTGACAGGGCGCAGATTTTGACAGGATGCCTGCTCCCTTTGTTGATAAGATAAATCGTTTTTGCATATGGCTTAGCGTTTGTGATTGCAGGCGCTCGCATAATGAGGAGACTACCCATGCCGAACACCGTCTATCCCGCCGGGGACCGTCGTTTCCAGGACTTCATAGCGGCCTTCTCTGCCTTGCTGGAGCAGCAGTTGCCTGAGCCGCGAGTGCTGGTCCAGGGCGGCGCGCTGCTGCGGGAACTGGTGGCGGCAGATGACTGGCTGCAAGCCGCCTATGCCAGACCGGATCCCGAACGTTACCAGCAGTTTTTGCTGTATGCCGATCCTGCTCGGCGTTTTTCGGTCGTCAGCTTTGTCTGGGGGCCGGGCCAGAAGACGCCGATACACAATCATACGGTGTGGGGCCTGATAGGCATGTTGCGCGGCGCCGAGTTGACGCAAAAATATCGCAGCGCAGCCGGCGGCGGCTTGCTGCCGGACGGCGACGCGATACGGCTGGAGCCAGGCGCGGTGGAGGCGGTATCGCCGGCAATAGGAGATATCCACCAGGTCAGCAATGCCTATGTCGATCAAACCTCAATCAGCATCCACGTGTATGGCGCCAATATAGGCGAAGTGCAGCGCTCGGTGTTTTATGCCGACGGCAGCAGCAAGCCCTTCGTTTCCGGCTATTCCACGCCGATTTTTACCTGAATTGCCCGAAAAAATATTCAAAGCGAATGAATAAAAAATCCAATGATATGGCGGCCCAAACTAACACCGTTCCCTATGCGGTAGTGCGTAGCGCATTGCTGGAAAAACGTGAGATTGCCCTGCTCGACGTGCGCGAAGAAGCGCCCTTTGCCGAGCAGCATCCGCTGTTCGCCGCCAACCTTCCCCTGGCCAGGATAGAGCTGGACGCGTACACGCGCATCCCCCGGCTGAGCACCAGCATCGTCGTGTATGACGACGGCGAGGGCCTGGCGCAACGCGCGGCAGAGGTCTTGCAGAGGATAGGCTATACCGACGTCGCCCTGCTGGAGGGCGGCCTGGCCGGCTGGCGGGCCGCCGGCGGCGAAATTTTCCGGGACGTGAATGCCCCCAGCAAGGCCTTTGGCGAACTGGTCGAATCCCAACGCCATACGCCTTCCTTGTCAGCCGAACAGGTGCAGCAATTGCTGGAAGCCAAAGCCAATGCGGTAGTGCTGGATGCGCGCCGCTTCGACGAGTACCGCACGATGAGCATCCCCACCAGCATCAGCGTGCCCGGTGCCGAACTGGTGTTGCGGGTGCGCGAGCTGGCGCCGGACCCGGCGACCCAGGTGATCGTCAATTGCGCCGGCCGCACCCGCAGCATCATAGGCACGCAGTCGCTGATCAATGCCGGCATCCCCAATCCCGTCGCCGCCCTGCGCAATGGCACCATAGGCTGGACCCTGGCAGGGCAGGGCCTGCAGCACCAGCAGCTACGCCGCTTCGTGCCGGCCAGCGCCGCGAACCAGGCGCTGGCGGCGGCGGCTGCGCGCAGCACGGCGGAGCGCGCCGGGGTGCAGCGGATTGATCTGGCGCGCTTGCAACAATATCTGCGGCAAGGCGACAGGACTACTTATCGCTTCGATGTGCGCACGCCGGAAGAATACATGCACGCACACCTGCCTGGTTTTGCTTGCGCGCCCGGCGGCCAGCTGGTACAGGAGACCGACCACGCGGCGCCGGTGCGCGGCGCGCGCATCGTGCTGGCGGACGATGACGGCGTGCGCGCCAATATGAGCGCGTCCTGGCTGGCGCAGATGGGCTGGGAGGTGTATGTGCTGGATGGCGCCGCTGCTGCGGATTGGAGTGCCAGTGGCATGCCGGCACCGGCGCTGCCCAAGCTGCCCTGGACGGCCAGCGCTGGCAAACTGATCAGCGCCGATGATTTGGCGGACTGCGTGGCAGATGGCGTGGCGCAGGATAGCGGCCAGACCGTCGTCGTGGACCTGGCAACCAGCGCGCAATTCGTACAGAGGCGGATACCCGGCGCCTGGTTTGCCTTGCGCTCCGAATTAGGCGCGGCATTGCAACAGCTGCCGCCGGCGCGCCGCTACGTGCTGACTTCGCCGGACGGCTTGCTGGCCAGGCTGGCGCTGCCGGAATTCCAGGCCCTGAGCGCTGTCGAGGTGCTGGTACTCGAGGGCGGCACCGATGCCTGGGCGGCCGGCCGGCACCCGACCGAGCATGCCGGATCGGCCGCCAGCGCGCAATTCGCCTCGCCGCGCACAGACCGTTATCGCCGCCCGTATGAGGGCACCGATAATCCGGCGGCGGCGATGCAGGCCTACCTCGACTGGGAATACGGCCTGGTGGCACAGCTGGGGCGCGACGGCACCCACGGTTTTTTTGTGATCTGAACCGGGCCGTGCCTTAAATGTAGTCAGGCGAATAATTGCCTGGAAAATCAAAGGCATAGTGCAGGCCGGATCGTTTATCCACAGTCTTGCGCACATTTTATGTGGGTAAGACAGGGATGCGTGCATGGCTCTAGTCAACAATGAACAGCGTCGCGCCTTCCCTGGTATAGGAACGGTGCGCCTCGGCCTGGTCGGCGACCTGGTAGCTGACGCCCGCCGTCAGTGTGAACTTCCTGCCGTCCTGCAATTCGGTATCCATGCTGCCGGACAGGCAGAGCAGGATATGTCCTTTGCTGCACCAGTGGTCGGCCAGGTAGCCGGCGCTGTATTCCACCATGCGTACCCGGATCTCGCCAAACTGGCGGGTACGCCAGTAGGCGGTGCCGGTGATGCCCTGGTGCTCGGTTCTTTCCACGCCGGACCAGTCGGTAATGCCAAACGGGATGTCGCTCATCTTCATGGTAATGTCTTCTTCAACTAGGGGGATAGATGTATGGGTTTGCAGGGAAGGCGATACTAGGGCGTGTTGACATTTAATTTGGGTGTGCGAATGAGTCTAAACAGGTGCAGG
>JAZJYH010000060.1:0-38907 GCA_040390485.1 Pseudomonadota bacterium | reverse complement strand
GCGGCATTGCCGGCAAAGCAGCGGCCATGCACGATGCCGACCACCGGCACCTTGCCGGACAGCGCGGCGAACTGGCTGAAGGTGTGATTGTTCAGGCCGGCCACGATGGGCATGTCGGTGTCGCCGGGGCGGCCGCCGCCGCCTTCGGCAAACAGCACCACCGGCACTTTCAGCTGGTGCGCCAGCGCCAGCATGCGGTCGGTCTTGTGGTGGTTTCGCATGCCCTGGGTGCCGGCCAGCACCGTATAGTCGTAGGCCAGCACGGCGCAGCGCGAATTCTCGGCACCGAAGTGGCGTGCGTTGATGCTGCCCAGGCCGGTGACCATGCCGTCGGCCGGGGTGTTGGCGATCAGGTCTTCCGTGCTGCGGCGGCGCGTCTGCGCGGCAATCGCCAGTGCGCCGTATTCGATGAAGCTGTCGGCATCGCACAGGTCGGCAATATTCTCGCGGGCAGTGCGGCCGCCCTGGGCGTGGCGCTTGCTGACGGCGGCCGGGCGGTTGGCATCCAGCGTATAGGCTTGCCGGTCCAGCAGTTTTTGCAGGTCGGGCCGGATGTGGCCCAGGTCCAGCTGGCGGTCTTCCGCGTGGGCCGTGGCTGCTGCCGCTACCGGCTCCAGCAAGATCAGCACTTGTTGCTGGGTGATGAACTCGCCCTGTTCCACCCTTATTTCCAGCACGCGCGCGGCGCTGTCGGCCAGCACCACGTGCTCCATCTTCATTGCCTCTATCACGGCCAGTTGCGCCCTGGCGGCCACCAGTTCGCCGACCTTGACGTTGACGGCCACCAGCTTGGCTGGCATCGGCGCGCGCAGCACGATCAGGCTGTCGTCGAATTCTTCTTCAGCCATGGCCTGCTGCTTTTGGGTAGGGGCCAGCACCGGCGCATGCGGGTCTGCATGCGCGGCGGCGGCTTGCAGCAGCTCCGCCAGGTGCTGTTCGACAAAGCGGGTATGCACCTGGTGCGGTGCAAATTCCGGCCGCGCCGCCAGCGCCCGCAGCAGCGGCAAATTGGTCTGCAGGCCGGCGATGCGGCATTCGTCCAGTACCCGGCGCGCGCGGCGCACTACGTCTGCAAATTGCTCGCTGCGGCTGCTGACGATCAGCTTGGCCAGCAGGGTGTCGTAGTGCGGCGAAGGGGTATAGCCGGCATAGCCGTGGGTATCGACCCGCACCCCGGGGCCGGACGGCAGGTCGAAGCGCTGCAGGCTGCCGGCGGTGGCGCGCGCATTGCCCAGTTCATCCACGGTCTCGGCGTTGATGCGCAATTGCATGGCATAGCCTTGTTGCCGTGGTGGCGCCGCCGGGTCCAGCCCGCAAGCGGCCAGAGACTCACCGGCCGCAATCCGTATCTGCAATTGCACCAGGTCTATGCCGGTGACTTCTTCGGTCACGGTATGCTCTACCTGCAGGCGCGGATTGGCTTCGATGAAGACAAAGGGCAGCTCGGACGATGTTTCATCCACCAGGAATTCAAAGGTGCCCAGGCTGCGGTAATTGACCCGGCGCGCCAGATTCAAGGCCGCGGCTGTGATGCGCAGCCGCAGCTCGGCCGACAAGGACGGGCTGGGCGCAATTTCAACCAATTTCTGAAAGCGCCTTTGCAGGGTGCATTCGCGGTCACCTAGCGCGATCACCTGGCTGCCGTCGCCGGCGATTTGTATCTCTATGTGGCGCGCGCGGCTGATCAGGCGCTCCAGGTAGACGCTATCGACGCCGAAGGCCGAGTGCGCCTCCGACACGCAGCGGGCATAGGCCTCCGGCAGCTCGGCAGCGTCTTGCACTACCCGCATGCCGCGCCCGCCGCCACCGCCTATGGCCTTGATCATCAGGCCCTGGCCGCCGGCTTGCGCGGCGAAGAAGGCTTGCGCCTGTTCCAGCGTGACGGCGCCGGTACCCGGTATCAGCGGCACTGCGCATGCTTGCGCCAGGCTGCGCGCCTTGGCCTTGTCGCCGAACACGTCCAGGTGGGCGATGTCGGGGCCGATGAAGCAGATGCCGGCGTCGGCGCAGGCTTGCGCAAAGTCGGCGCGCTCACTGAGGAAGCCATAGCCGGGATGCACCGCGTCGCAGCCGGTTTCCAGCGCTATGCGGATCAGCCTGGGCACATCCAGGTAGGCCGCGGCGCCGGTGGCCAGCAGGGCTACCGCCTGGTCGGCGCCGGCTACATGCAGCGCATGCGCATCGTCATCTGCATACACCGCCACGCTGGCGATGCCCAGGTCGCGGCTGGCGCGCAAGATGCGCAGGGCGATTTCGCCGCGATTGGCGATCAGTATTTTTGTAAACACAGTAATCCTTGGCGTTAAATCTTTTTAGATGTCATGCAACAGGCGGCGCAAGACCTTGCCGGCGCCGGTGGCCGGCAGGGCCTCGATGATTCTTACTTCCCTGGGCGCCTTGTAGCTCGCCATATTCTGGCGCGACCAGGCGATGATCTCGGCCGGGTCTGCGCTGTGGCCGGGCTTCAGCACGACGAAGGTTTTCACCACCTCGCCCTTGTCGGGGTCCGGCATGCCTATCACGGCCGCTTGCGCAATGGCGGCGTGCTTGATCAGGATGGTTTCTACCTCTTCCGGGAATACGCTGTAGCCGGAGACCTTGATCATTTCCTTGAAGCGGCCGATGAAAGTCAGGTAGCCGTCGGCGTCCATGGAACCCATGTCGCCGGTATACACCCAGCCGTCGCGCAGGGTCTGGGCGGTCGCTTCCGGCTTGTTCCAATAGCCCTTGAACACACCCATGCTGCGCAGCACGATCTCGCCGACCTCGCCGGGGCCGCACTGCTGGCGGGTGTCGGGGTCGATGATGCGGATTTCATTGCCGGCGATGGGCTTGCCCTGGGTGCCCCAGCGGATCGCGTCCAGCGGCATATAGGTATCCACGGTATGGGTTTCGCTGAGGCCGTAGGAAGCTTCGGACATGCCGCATTGCGGCACGTATTGCTTCCATTGCGTGGCCAGCGCCTCGGTGAAGGTGATGCCGAAGCTGGTCACCAGGTTGGTGCGCAGGCTGGACAGGTCGAAGTCCAGAATTGTCGGCACCTGCATCAGCGCCACATTCATCGGGGCGATGCTATACCAGTAGCTGACCCGGTACTTGGTGATGGCTTGCAGCACCGCCAAAGGATCGAAGCGGTACAGCAGCACGCAGGTGGCGCCGGAATAGATAGTGCTGTTGACGCCCATCACCATGCCGGCGATATGGTAGAGCGGGGCCACCGCCAGCAAGATGTCGTCGCTGCCTATCTTGCTGTTGCTGACCCCGGCCGCGGTTTTGTAGATAGCATTGCGGTAGCTCAGCATTGCGCCCTTGGGCAGGCCGGTGGTGCCCGAGGTATAGGTCATCAGCGCCACGTCGTCCATCGACAGTTCCGGTTGCGGTGATTCGCCGCCGGCGTTGACGGCGGCCAGGAAGTCTATCGTATCGCCGCGCGCTGGTTGAGGTGGCTGCTCCAGCATGGCTTGCAATTCAGCCGGCAGGGCCAGTTCGGGCTGCGGCGGCAGCAGGTCGGTATACCGCACCGTGAAGACATGCTCAAGCGCGGTGCTGCCGCGCACCTTGTCGACGATGGGCAAGAGATTGTCTGCCGCTACAATCACGCGCGCCTGCAAGTCATTCAGCTGGTATTCCAGTTCGTGTTCCTTGTTCAGCGGGCCGCAGGGGCAGACGATGGCGCCCAGCTTTTGTATGCCGTAGTGCGCCATCACGTATTGCGGGCAATTGTTCATGAACAGGGCCACCGGATCGCCGCGCCGTACGCCCAGTTCTTCCAGCCGGGCGGCGAAGGCGTCGCTGGCGCGGTCCAGTTCGGCATAGCTGACGGCGTGGCCGTACCAGAGGTAGGCCGGCTTGTTGGGCTGGTTGCGGGCGTGCTGGCGCAGGTGTTCGTGCAAAGGCTTCATCTTGCGGGTCTCCTTCGATGACTCATGTCTCAGGTCTGTCCCGCCGGGCGAGGGCGGGTGGGGCAGTCGGTTTTTATGCTGTTTTTTTATATCTTATACTTATGGGTATAATAAATCTACTAATCAGTATAATTTGTTTTCAACTTGGTGTAAGCTAGCTTCATCTACTTGCCAGCAAGAGCGAAATCCTATGAATACAGCCGCATCCCCGGTCCAGGGCCGGCAAAAAACCGCCACTACCAGCAGCGATGAAAAGCGCGAGCGCATCCTGAAGGCGGCGGAAGCCCTGTTCTTTGAGCAAGGCTACGCCAGCACGACGATGGACCAGATCGTCCAGGCGCTGGGCGTGACCAAGCCCTTTGTTTACTACTACTTCCGCAACAAGCAGGAAATCTTCGAGACGTTGTCCTGGCGCCCCACGCTGGAATGCCTGAGCACGATGGACTTTGCCGAGGATGACCCGCGCCAGGCCCACGAAAAAATCGCGGACGGCATACAGCGCCTGATCCGCGCCACCATCAGCCATTACCCGTCGGCCTTCTTCGGCTACCGCGAGCCGCAGGTCTACAGCGCCAAGTACAGGGAACAACTGAAGCAGCTGGCGCACCATTTCTACGACCGCCTGTGCGCCTTGCTGGAAGAGGGCAGGCGCGACGGCATGCTGGACTTTAATGAAACCAAGATCACCGCGCTGGCGGCCTGCAGCCTGCCCGGCTTCCTGTACACCTGGTACCGGCCCGACGGCCGCCTGGACCAGGAAGAGATGGTGCAGGAATTGTCGCAACTGGCCTGGCGGGTATTGGGATTAAAGCTGGGCTAAAGAATATTCATCGCATGGATACATAGAAGATCCAAAGGCATCAGCACGACATCACATCGTTAATACCAGGAGACCTGCATGAAAAAATTGTTCACTTCCGTTGCCGTCGCCAGCCTGTTTGCCTCGGGCGCCGCCTTTGCCCAGCAAACCCTGAAGCTGGCTTTCATCGACCCGCTCAGCGGCCCATTTGCCAATATAGGCGAAATTTTCGTCAATAACCTGCAGTACGGCGTGGACGAGGTGAATGCCAGGGGCGGAGTGCTGAAGGGAGTGAAGTTCGAGATGATCAAGCTGGACAGCAAGCTGTCGGCGCAAGAGAGCCAGACCGCCCTGCAAAATGCGATAGACCAGGGCGCGCGCGTGATCCTGGTCGGCGGCTCGGGCTCGTCGGTGGTCAACGCGGTGGTGCAGACCGCGGCCCGGCATAATGAGCGCAATCCGGACAAGGCGGTGATCGTGCTGAACCACTCGTCGATAGACCCCGAGCTGACCGGCAAGAATTGCAGCTTCTGGCATTTCCAGCTGGAAGCCAATACCGCGATGAAGATGAAGGCGCTGGCCAACTACATCAAGACCCAGCCGGCCATCAAGAATGTCTACCTGCTGAACCAGGATTATGCGCACGGCCGCCAGTGGGCCAAATACGGCCGCGAGCTGGTAGGGCTGGCCAGGCCGGACATCAGCTTCGTCGGCGAGACGCTGCACCCTATCGGCAAGGTCAAGGATTTTTCGCCGTATGTGGCCAAGATGAAGGCGGCCGGCGCAGACTCTGTCATCAGCGGTAACTGGGGGCCGGACCTGAGCCTGCTGCTGCGCTCCGCCAGCGAATCAAGCTACAACCTGCGCTACTTCAACCACAGCGCCGGCTCCGCGCCCGGCACCGTGCCGGCGATCGCCCAAGCCAGGATAGGCCAGGTCACCTGGGTAGGCGAATGGCATCCGGGCGAGGCCGACGTACCCCTGGCGGAAGCGCAAGCCAAGGCCTTCAAGAAAAAGACCGGCAGCGACTTTTACTCGCCGCGCGTGGTGTTCACGCCGCTGATGCTGGCCGCGGCCATCAACAAGGCGCAGTCGCTGGACAGCCTGAAGATTGCCCGCGCTTTCGAGGGCCTGAGCTACGATTCGGTGGTCGGCACGGTGCGCATGCGGGCCGAAGACCACCAGCTGTTGCTGCCGCAGGTGGTCAATACCATCGCCCCGGTGGACGGCAAGAAAGTGAAAGCCGGCTGGGAAGGCACCAACTACGGCTTCCGCACCGACGCCCTGTATACCGGCAATGAGCTGGCGCAGGGCACGGAGTGCAAGATAGCCCGGCCCTGAATCGTCGGAGGGAGCCTGGACATGGGCCGGCACAGCGAGGGGCGGGAGGGGTGCTTAGGCCAGCCGATTGTTGTTACAATGCCCATGTAAGCAATAGTTCAACCCGGATGCGCCGGCGGCGCGTCCATCGACCTCTGACTTCAAATGAAAAAATACGTGGCCCTGCTCCGGGGCATCAATGTAGGCAAGGCCAAGCGCGTGGCGATGGCTGACCTGCGCGCGCTGATGGAAGAACTTGGTTATCTCGAGGTGCAAACCCTGCTCAATAGCGGTAACGTGGTGTTCTCAGTGCAGGCCAAGCTGAAGGGCGACCACGCCAAGCGCATACAGCAGGGCATCAGCGAGCAGTTGGGCGTATCGGCCCGGGTGCTGGTGATCAGCGGCGAGGTGCTGGAGAAAGTGGTGGCGGAAAATCCGCTGGCAGAGGTCAGCGATCCTGCCAGATACCTGGTCAGCTTCGTGCACGATGCGGCCGACCTGGCCAAGCTGGCGCCCTTGCAGCAACAGTCTTGGGAGCCGGACTTGCTGGCTGTCGGCTCGCACGCCGCGTATCTGTGGTGCGCCAGCGGTATCCTGGAGAGCAAACTGCAGCAGGCCGTGAGCCGTTTGCTGGGCGACGGCACGACGGCACGCAACTGGACTACGGTCAGCAAGCTGCACGCCTTGCTTGCCGAGGCTTGAATCATGCGACGATTTTATATGAAGGACTGGTCAGGGCTGGTTTACGGAGATAGTCGATGAAGTCGATGAAGGCAATTTTGACGGTGCTGGGCATTCTGCTGATGCTGCTGGGCGCGATCTGGTTCTTGCAGGGCATAGGCGTCTTGCCGGGCAGCTATATGACGGGGCAAACCCAGTGGGTGATTAATGGCGGCGTGACTTTCCTGACCGGCTTGCTGGCGTTCGTGGTGTCGCGCAAGCTGGGGCCGGGCGGCGACAAATAAGCGATCTGCGCCCGCCATCCATGGCGGGCGGGGGCGTGTAGCATCTGCCAAGGGCCGAATCGTCGCAATCCAGGCTGTTAATAATGCTAGTATTGGCAGGCTGGACGCATTGTTCATACCGTTCAACAGGCTGGGGCAGCCATATCCGATCTATCTTGCTCTGGGTTGTGCGATAAGACAAAGTTGACGCGCATAATGACTTGGGTCATATTGCCCGTATCTTGCCGCAATGGATAAGGGCGCGATGGCGATAGCCCGGATATCGAAAAAAGAAAAAAACCTTCATGCCCTCTTTACAGCCTAGATGAATTCCATTCTGTCTCCTTTTGCCAACATAAGCTCGCATGTGCAGGACGTCCTGACCATGTACCTGGTTCCTATCGGGATCGCGGCCGTGATCGCGATCATGATAGTGTTGTTTGGTTTGGGAAGAGGGAAGAGCAGTGGCAATGGCAATGCCGAGATACTGCCCGGCGCGCTGGACCATGAGCGCAATCCCAATCCAGAAACCCTACAGGGACAAGACGCCGCCGACCCGGCGCCAGAAGGCAAGCTGGCGATATTGATCGTGGACGATTCGGCGGTGGCCAGGGCCAAGCTGGGCAAGCTGTTCCAGGCTAACGGTTACCACGTGGTCCTGGCCAACGACGGCTTGCAGGCCCTGGAAAAATTGTCGGCAGCTTTCTTTTCGGTGCTGATCACCGACCTGGAAATGCCGAACATGAATGGACTGGAATTAATTGCCTCAGTGCAAGGCAGCCTGGAAACCGAAGACCTGCCCATCATCGCCATCACCGGCCACGACGAACTGCAGGCGCGGGTGCATGAATACCAGGGGCTGTACGGCATCTTCAAAAAACCCTGGCACGACCGCGAATTGCTGAAACGGGTTGAGACCCTGGCCCAATTGCGCCAGAATCCGGCGCAAGCGCCGCGCCGCCGCAAATCGGACGTGCACGCGTAAGCCGCGTTCATCCGGCTTCTGCTTCCTGCAATGTCCTTGGGCATCAAAAAATAGATTGTTTGTACAACAATCGTCAAAGAGATGCCCTGGACTAGCGATATAATTCATTTTAGGCTTGGCTGGTCCGGTTTTTTCTCCGTGTGACGCCGGCATGAAGCGCAATTAAGAGGCTGTTGCGAAATTAGTCTGGGCTCGGCGCCCCCGCTAGGAGTCGCCGACGAAGACAGTGCTTTAGCACGGCTAGGCGGACTCGGCGTCCCCGCACAACAACGCCAGGGTAATTTCGCAGCGGCCTCGCTGGCCCGGTTTAACCAAGAGTGAACTTATTCACCCGTTTTTCTCTGCCCCAGGATGGAGCTTGCAATGCTTTTCCACGAGGAGATAGTCCGTCTGCTGACTCAGCCCGAGTTGCCCGATGGCCTCTACTATCGTTTCGCGATGATCAATGCGCATGGTGCGGGATACCAATGGTCGGTGCAAACGCACTGGTGCGGCTATACCGAGGGCAAGGAGAGGCGTGAAATCCATGAGGGTACGCTGTATCACGGCGCGCAAGAACGCCAGCGCCTGCACGATAGCGGCTACCCGGCGCTGATCATCAATGACGAAGCCGACATCAAATACTTCCACGCTTTCGGCGGCTATGCGCTGATACACAAGGCCATCGCAGAAAAGCGCTTCGCGCACCATATCGCTCCGCGCATCAGCCTGGGCAAGTCCAACGGCCGTGGCGAGCACGCCGCCGAAGCCGACGCCGACACTGCGGCGCAATTGCAAATGGATGCTGTTTCCGCCAAGAAGCTGCGCCTGGGCATATTCCGGGGCCGCCGCCGCTGCTTGATCTGCGGACTGGCGCCGGCGCATTACCTGAACGTCGAATTCAATAGCCGCCAAACCGTGGCCTGGGGGCCGGGTGGGGGGCATGGCGAGCGCAACAGCGTCACCATCTGCAAGGATTGCCATGATGCGCTGAATCCGCATATGGATTTCAAATTGATAGGCATCATGCGGGAAAAATATCCCCGCGTATCCAGCAAGTATTTTGAAGACGTGATGAACTACCAGTCCTGGGTGAAAAACCGCATGGGAAAGATGGGCTGACATCGCCGGCCACACCTGGCGCATGCATCAGGTGGACCAGGCACGCTAGGCAATCCTGCTGATGCTGATCGTACTGTCCGCCGATTTTTCAAACGGCGCTTGCGCCTCGCCTGCGACCGTAAAGCGCGCGGCGTTTTCTATCCAGTGATAGCAGCCGTCCAGGTGCGTTATGCCCTTGTGCAATGCCAGGGTGACCTGGTATTCGCCTGCGGGCAGCCAGGCTTCAAGGCTGATCTCCAGCAGCAGCGCCTGGTCGGCCTGCACGGCGACGCGCATACCCTGTAACTTGGTATTGGTGCCGCATACGGTATTGCTGTGGCTGTCGCGTACGCCTATGCCTACGGTCAGGTCGTCCTCGGCGACAAAGGCGTGGCAGGACAGGCGGACCAGCACGGTTTCGCCTGCCTCTACCGTGGAAGCGTGGCTTTGCTGTCCTAAGCAAGAGACCGCCAGCAACTCGATTTGACGGCTGCCGAAATTCACTTCGGAGTCGCCCGAGTCGTGCTCATGTTCGTGCTCATGCTCGTGCTTGTGCTGCGTTGTTGCGGTGAGGGCCTGCCGCTGGCGATACCCAGGCCCGACTGGCCCGGCTGGCCCGTGGCGGCGTCGGGCAAAGCGTTGCCGGGCCCAGTCGTAGAGGGAAAAATCCACTTGGTTGCTGCGTTTCACCTGCTCTATCAGCGCGCCGGGAAAATCATGCGCGTGCTTGCGTTCCCTGGTCACATTCAATACCGGCAGCCTTTGCGGATGCAAATCGAGGTCCTGGCAATAGGCATCGACAAAGCCCTGGGTATCTGAAAAAATACCGACCAGGTCGTAGCTTTCCAGGCTGGATATGGCGGCGTCCAGCAATTGCCTATCGTTCAGGTTTTCCGGCGTGGGGCAGACGCGGCGCGCAAAATGGGCGGCCTGCATATTGACATAGCTGCGGCGTATCTCGCCGCTCTGGTCGGCCAGGTAGTCTTCCAGGTCATGCTTGACGGCGGTGATGACCACCGGGTCCAGCATGCTGCCGTCCAGCACTTGTTCGCGATGTGCGCGATGGAAATAGTACTGCGATAAAAAGCGGTCTACCGGATCGCGCAGCAAGGTGCAGTAGTACCAGCCTGCCGCCAGTTTTTCACCGGAAAAAAACCACATGTGCGCGCCGATGAAGCGGCGCTGCCCGGCGGTCTTGATCACGATATGGTGCGGATAGGATACGCCCGGCATTTCGCCGCGCTCGCCTATGGCCGCGGCCAACGCTTCCTTGACGCTGGTTCCCGCGGTTTTGGGGATGTGATCAAATATTGTTCTTGTCATGATCTGGTGAAAGTCTATAGGTGAAACTGACTGTACGAAACAAGCGTCCCCATAAAAAAATTCGCGAACTTGCGGGGCGCGAATCTGGTCATCGCCATACCTGGGATGGGGTGGGATAAATGGAAGAAACGTTTCAACTATATGTCGCCAGACGACGCTGTCCAGAGGTTTTTACAAAGGATTACGCCTGCCAAATTTTTATATACATAACGATACTTTGGGACGTTATATTTAACAAAACCGAGCCAAGGCGGGATTGATTTAGCTGCTTCAAGCTGCTATGGACGGGGCACAGCGTGGAGCATGGATGTTGGTGGCCTGATCGAATGCAGGCCTGATAGATTTGACAGGAATGCCGGGGCGGTAGCCTAAGAGTCGCTTGCCAATACTTGCAAGGCCTTCTCCGACCACTCCACCCACAGGGCCTCGTGCATGATGCCGGCGGTCAAGACCAGGTGCTGCAGTTGCGCCTCGCGGGAGTTTTTTTGCGGCGGAAAATCATGCGCCTCCAGTTGCCGGTAGAGCGCCAGTTTTTCCTTGTGCAGCTCCAGCCGGCGCTGTATATCCTGCGCCAGCGCGGTCGGCCCGATCACGGCTTCGGCGCGCAGCCTCAGCATTAATTCTTCGCGCAGGGGCTTGGGGTCCTGGCTATCGCCGGTCCAGCGCTTCAATTCTTCGCGGCCGGCCGGCAACACGCGGTAGACCTTCTTGCGGCCGCGCCCGGATTCCGGCGGCAGCGATTCCAGCAAGCCGCTTTCTTCCAGGCGCCCCAGTTCCCGATAGATTTGCTGGTGCGTTGCATGCCAGAAAAAACCGATGGAGCGGTCAAAGCGGCGCGCCAGCTCAAAGCCCGAACAGGGCAGTTCCAGCAGGGAGGTCAGGAGGGCGTGGGGCAGGGACATGAAGTAGGGTTTCCGCTGTTATCGCTTGGCCTGTGGCGGCCTTATTCTGCCTTGCCGGCCTTGTAGGCGGGCAGTTGCTGCCCCAGGCGCTTGCCCATTTCCTGGCCCAGCGCCTGCAAGCCGCTGAGCGGCCGTATCATCACTTCAAATTCGGTGATCTTGCCCTGTTCATCGAAGCGTATCAGGTCTACGCCCTTTAACTGCTTGTCGCCAACATTGGCGCTAAATTCCAGCATCACGTTCAGGCCGTCGTCGCTGCTCAGTTCGCGGTGGTAGGTAAAATTTTCGAAGACCTTGACCACGGTGTCCAGCACCAGCACGACCGCCTCCGCCGATTTGTACGGCGAGTTGGCCATGGGCGAGCGGAACTCGGCCTGCGGGTGCACGATGCTGTGCAAGGCCGACATATCCTTGCTGGCCGCCATATGGTGCCAGCTTGCCAGCGAGGCCGCCACGGCCGGTTTCAGGTTATACAGTTTGCCCATGATTGCTCCTGTCTGGTTAATTTAGATGCTCGCGGCCAGCCGCGTGCCCTGGTTGATCGCGCGCTTGGCGTCCAGTTCGACGGCGACGTCGGCGCCGCCGATCAGGTGCACCTTGCAGCCTGCGGCCTGCAGCTCGGCGTATAGCTCGCGGCGTGGTTCCTGTCCAGCGCACAGGATGACATTGTCTACCGGCAGCAGTTGCGGCTGGCCGTCCACGGTCACATGCAGGCCCGCATCATCCACCTTGTCGTAGCTGACGGCCGGTATCATCTTGACCCTGCGGGTTTTTAAAGAAGTGCGGTGGATCCAGCCGGTGGTCTTGCCCAGGTTTTCCCCGACCTTGCTTTCCTTGCGTTGCAACAGGAAGATATTCCGGGGCGAGGCTTCCGGTTCTGGCTGGCGTATGCCGCCGGCCACAGCGTAGCCGGGATCGATGCCCCATTCGGCGTAAAATTTGGGCGGATTGACGCTGGGGCTGTCGCCCGCGTGCGCCAGGTATTCGGCGACGTCAAAGCCTATGCCGCCGGCGCCTATCACCGCGACCGATTTGCCTACCGGCTTCTGGTCGCGCAACACGTCCAGATAGCCCATCACCTTGGGATGATGCACGCCTTCGATAGGCGGCGTGCGCGGCAATACGCCGGTGGCCAGCACCACTTCGTCGAACCCGGCCTTGGCCAGTTGAGCGGCGCTGACCCTGGTGTTCAGCTTCAGCTGCACGCCTTTCAAATCCACCTGCTTGCGGAAGTAGCGCAGGGTTTCGTAAAACTCTTCCTTGCCCGGCACCTTCTTGGCGATGTTGAACTGGCCGCCTATCTCTGCATCGGCCTCGAACAGGGTCACGTCGTGCCCGCGTTCAGCGGCCGTTACCGCAAAGCTGAGGCCGGCGGGGCCGGCACCGACCACCGCCAGGCGCTTGCGGTGTTGGGTCGGCGTGATCACCAGTTCGGTTTCGTGGCAGGCGCGCGGGTTGACCAGACAAGAGGTGATCTTGCCGGCAAAGGTGTGGTCCAGGCAGGCCTGGTTGCAGCCTATGCAGGTATTGATTTCATCGGCCTTGCCCTGTTCCGCCTTTTGCACGAAAAAGGCGTCCGCCAGCAGCGGTCGCGCCATCGACACCATGTCGCAAAAACCGTCGGCCAGCAATTGCTCCGCCACTTCGGGCGTATTGATGCGGTTGGTGGCGATCAGCGGCAGCGTGACGTGGCCCTTCAGCTTTTGCGTCACCCAGGCGTAGGCGGCCCGGGGCACCTTGGTGGCGATGGTAGGGATGCGCGCTTCATGCCAGCCTATGCCGGTGTTGATGATGGTGGCGCCGGCCGCTTCTATGGCCTGGGCCAGTTGTATCACTTCGTCCAGCGTGGAGCCGCCTTCCACCAGGTCCAGCATGGATAGACGGTAGATGATGATGAAATTGGGGCCGACCTTTTCACGCGTGCGGCGCACGATCTCGACCGGGAAGCGCATGCGGTTGGCATAGCTGCCGCCCCAGGCGTCCTGCCTTTGATTGGTGCGGGCGGTGATGAATTCATTGATCAGATAGCCTTCCGAACCCATGATCTCCACCCCGTCATAGCCGGCATATTGGGCCAGGGCGGCGCAATTGACGAAATCGGCGATGGTTTGTTCCACTTCTTCCGTGCTCAGCGCATGCGGCGCGAACTGGTTGATCGGCGCCTTGATGGCGCTGGGGGCGACCAGCGCCGGATGGTAGGCATAGCGGCCGAAGTGCAGGATCTGCATCGCGATCTTGCCGCCCTCGGCGTGCACCGCCGCGGTGACCGGCTTGTGGTGCTCGGCTTCGGCTTCGGTGTGCAGCATGGCACCACCCTGCATGGGGCGGCCGCGCTCGTTGGGCGCGATGCCGCCGGTCACGATCAGGCCCACGCCGCCGCGCGCGCGTTCGGCATAGAAGGCCGCCATGCGCTGAAAGCCGTTCGGCACTTCTTCCAGCCCCACGTGCATGGAACCCATCAGCACGCGGTTCTTCAGGGTGGTAAAGCCCAGGTCCAGCGGCTGGAGCAAATGGGGGTAGGAATTCATTGCGGCTCTCCTTGATATGGTTGCGGCCTTATGCCGGTCGCCTTGCGGTTGGCTGCCTTATTGTAGGCGGCATTTCTTGATTGTGCAACTGGTTGCATAAAAATGCGCAAATCGGCTGAAATTCGTTTCCGGGAGAGCGGGGGAGGCGGGTAATGTGGCTCCAGGCCTGCTGGCCAGCCTGGAGCCATCCAGATGCAGGGGGGGGCTTAATTGGGC
The DNA here is from genome assembly GCA_040390485.1 of Pseudomonadota bacterium. GTDB lineage: Bacteria > Pseudomonadota > Gammaproteobacteria > Burkholderiales > Burkholderiaceae_D > Undibacterium. Next base: position 24,908 of record JAZJYH010000060.1, on the reverse strand, counting down.
AGGCTGTATTCAAACTCGTAGAAGTGCTTGCCCTCGACGATATTGATCTTCATGTTGCCGGACAAGCCTTCCAGCTGGCCGGTGCCCGAATCCGGTATCACGCTGACCGTCAATTGCGCCGCGCCGCGGTTCATGGTGCCGCTATGCTGCAATACAAAGCTGCCGCTGCGGCCCTGCAGCTTGCCGGTGACCTGTTCTATCGCCACATAGCCGGCCGAGCCCTTGACCTGGCTTCTCGCCGCCAGCATTTCGCCCTTGCTGCTGGCTTCCAGTTCACCGTGGAATTGCTTGTCTATGGACATCCTGCCGGGGACGGCGTCGGCCGGTTTGTCGGGCGAGGTTTGCGGCGTCATTTTTACGTCGAAGCTGCCGCTGATATGCTGGCTCATCCTGGTTTCCTTGCTGGTTGCGGTTGATGGGGCGCTCGGTGTTTGCGCGTGGGCGGCGACACCTGCCAGGCTAATGGCGGTCGCTATGGCAATACTGGCGCAGGCAAAATAGTTCATGAAATCTCCGTGTTGGTATTTTAATATCATACACGATGCGCGAGCCGATTTGCCCATGTTGTTTGCCGGCATCAGCCGGCTTTTTGCATCAGCCTGGCGACCGGACTGAAGCGCAGCCTGGACGCCTCCGGCATGCCGGATCCGAGCAAGGGGCGCAGGTAGAGCCGGAACGCCTCGGTGACGTCGGTGCCGCTGGCGCTGATGAATTCGTCCTCCATCACCCGGGTCTTGCCGGCCACCTCCTCCAGCGCCAGCAATTCATAGTCCACCGAATAGGCGCCGCGGCGCTTGATGGCCACCGAGCCGTCGCGCTGGCCCCACATCGCAAATTGCACGGCCTTTTCGCCGACCTCGCGCGCCTCGCGCTGGTCGACGTCGGACACGCAGCCGAGGAAGGAACGTTGCAGGTAGCCGAAGGTGTCGCCGCGTACGCGCTTGATATTCAGCTTGGATTTGATCTCTTCGCACAGCAGGTCGGCCAGGGCGCCGGTGCCGGACAGCTGCACATTGCCGTGGGCATCGCGCTCCACTTCCTTGGCCAGCAGGCTGGCGATCGCGGTGCCGGAGGCGTCGTGTATGCCTTCGGACACGGCCACCACGCAGCGGCCATAGCGCTGGTAGGTTTGCTGGACGTCGGCCAGGAATTGCTCCATCGAAAAATTGCGTTCCGGCAGGTAGATCAGGTGCGGGCCATCGTCCGGAAATTGCTTGCCCAGCGCGGCGGCCGCCGTCAGGAAGCCGGCGTGCCGGCCCATCACCACGCCTACATATACCCCGGGCAGCGCGGCGTTGTCCAGATTGGCGCCGGCAAAGGCTTGCGCCACAAAGCGGGCCGCCGACGGAAAGCCCGGCGTGTGGTCGCTGCCGACCAAGTCATTGTCTATGGTCTTGGGGATATGGATGCAGCGCAGGGGATAGCCGGCCTTTTGCGCTTCCAGGCTGACGATGCGCACCGTGTCCGAGGAGTCATTGCCGCCTATGTAAAAGAAATGCTCGATCTCATGCGCGCGCAAGACCTTGAAAATTTCCTGGCAATACTTGTCATCCGGCTTGTCGCGCGTGGAGCCCAGCGCCGACGAGGGCGTGTTCGCCACCGCCTCCAGATTGTGGCTGGTTTCCTGGGTCAGGTCGACCAGGTCTTCATTGACGATGCCGCGCACGCCGTGGCGCGCCCCGTACACCCGCTCTACATGGCGAAAGCGGCGCGCTTCCAGCGCCACGCCGACCAGCGAGTGGTTGATGACTGCAGTCGGTCCGCCGCCCTGGGCGACCAGAATTTTTCCAGATGCCATGATCTTCCTTTGCCGGGTTAGAAAGTAAGTTTTCTTAGTATATTGCAAGGCGGCGCCGCGCTAGCGAATTTGTCCACGAAAGACACGAAAAACACGAAATAAAGGCAAGAAAGAAATGTGGCAGCGGCCGCGATGTTGGCGCAAGCCGGGAGTCCTCGGGCGCCTTGGCTCGCATGGACAAAGGCGGTGGCGCTTGCTAGACTTTTGCCTCCTGCAAAAGATGAACTTGATCAACACCTGGAAACCCCTATGCCCGCACCAAGCCCGTCCATGCCGCAATACCTGCGCCGGTATACCGATCTCCCGGCCTTACTGTATCTGCTGAAAGAAAAAAAGATCACGCTGCTGGACCCGGCCAGCTGGGACGACAGCAATGACTCGCACTATCTGTCGCGCTACAAGGATAAAAAGCAGCTCAGCAGCGTACTGGCGATCTGCTTTTCGCAGGCAGATGAGACCTATCACCATTGGCGGGTATTCTCCGGCAGTTCGGCCGGCGTCTGCATACGCTTCAAGCGAGAATCCTTGCTGCGCGCCTTGTGCAAGCAGGCGGGGGTGATGCTGGGAGAGGTGAACTACATGACCTTGGCCCAGGCCAGGAAGCAATTGCCCAGTATTGCGGAATTGCCGTTCATCAAGCGTGCCGCCTTCATCCATGAAGACGAGTACCGCGCAGTCTTCGAATCGGAGCGGCAGGCCTTGCGCAGCCTGGATATTGCGATACCGCTCAGTTGCATAGACCGGATCTCGCTGAGCCCCTGGCTACACAAGAACCTGGCCGATGCGACCAAGCAGGCGATCAAGGCCATCGACGGCTGCGCCAGCCTCAAGGTCTATCGGTCCACCCTGATCGGCAATGAGGAATGGAAGACCATAGGCGGCAGCGCGCGCTGAGGCCAGGGCCGCCACCAGCGGTTTTGTTGCCGCAGATATATACTCAAGCTTCCCGCTGCTGACACGGCGCCCTCTATCTTGACCAGGACAAACCATTGAATACAGCAGCACAGACCAGCCACTCCGCCCATGCACTGGATGTTGCCACCGCCCTCGTGCGCCAGGTCGACGGCAGTTTCCTGGGTAGCACCAGTCCCGCCTACGGCAATATGGTGGGGCCGTTTGGCGGCGTGACCGCCGCGAGCTTGCTGCAGGCCGTGCTGCTGCATCCCGATCGCCTGGGTGAGCCGGTCGCGCTGACGGTCAATTATGCCGGGCCGCTGGCCGACGGCGAATTCAGCATTGTTGCCGAGGCGGTGCGCACCAACCGCTCCACCCAGCATTGGCTGATCAGGCTGTCGCAGGCCGGTGAGACCGCGGCAACGGCGACGGTGGTGACGGCGACCCGCCGCGACACCTGGTCGGCGACTGAAATTACTTTCCCGGATGTCCCGGCCGCCCAGGATGTCGCCCGGACGCCGCCCATAGAGCGCGCCGCCTGGACCGGGCAGTACGATATGCGCTTCGTGCGCGGCGGCCCGGATGCCGGCGCGGCCTGGACCTTGGCCACGGACGGGCGCCCTGATCCCGATTCCCTCAGCCAGCTATGGATACGCGACGAGCCGGCGCGGCCGCTGGATTTTGTGTCGCTGACCGCGATTTGCGATGCCTTCTATCCGCGCCTGTTTGTGCGCCGGCCGAAGTGGGTGCCGGTCGGCACCGTGTCGTTGACGACCTATTTCCACGCCGATTCCGGCTTGCTGGCGGTGCTCGGCGACCAGGCCGTGCTGGGGACGGCGCGTGCACTGAATTTCAGTAACGGCTATTTTGACCAGACCGCCGAAGTCTGGAGCCGTGATGGAAAATTGCTGGCTACCAGCCACCAGGTGGTGTACTACAAGGAATAGCCGCCCGCTGCTATCGCTGCTGCTGCTGCTGCTGCTGCTGCTGCGCACCGTTTTCCGTTGTTTCCCGCGGTTTCCCGCGGTTTCCTTTTAGTGCTGATCGCGCCTATAGTGTAAGCACGGGGATAAGCTATGCTGCGCGGACGGGCTTCCCCTGACGGTTCACAGCACAGGGGATATCGCGATGTTTGCCAGGCAAACCAGGCAGGCGGAAGTCAGTGCGGCGGAGGCGGCCAACCTGCATGCGCTGGCCGCTTATTCGCTCTGTTACGGCTGCCTGCTGATGCTGGCCTTGCTGGGGTTGCTGGCGCTGATGATAGCACTGGGCATGCCGGTCGACGGTCCGGCCGGGGCCTTGCAGGTTTTCGGTGTGCTGGCCAGGGTATGTTCGATAGGCCTGTTGTTGTTCGCATTGTATGCGGTTTACTGTTCCATCTATAGCCGGGGCCGGATCAGCCTAAGCGCGGGCCTGAGGTTGTCCGCCTTGTCTATAGGCTTCTGGTGCGCCGGCCTCGATAGCGCCGATCTAGGCATTTCACTTGCACAACTATTGCACTGGCTGGGCGGCGCATGCGCGGCATGCGGTGTGCTTCCCTGAGTCGGCATCAGCTTCGGCGTGGGCCAGGGTCCCGTGCCCCTATTAACTGCAGCCAGTTAACAAAGGTCCTGAGCGGGGTTCCGGCTTCAGCCGGCGAACGGAACATCATGTGAAAGCCGACGTCGCTCAGCACGATGTGCGGAAACAGTTGTATCAGGCGACCGCTGTCCAGGTCATTCTCCAGCAATTCCAGTGAGCCGATGGCAACCCCCAGGTCTGCCGAGGCCGCTTGCAGGCTCAGGAAAAAATGCTGGTAGGTGTGGCTATGGCCGCCGGGTTTGTTCGGCGCGGCGACGCCGGCCTGCGCCAGCCAGCGGTCCCAGGCGTCGAGCCGGCTCTCCAGGTGCAGCAGGCTGGCGTTGCGCAAATCTTCAGGCGTCAGAATCGGGTGGCGCGCCAGGTAGCCGTGCGAGGCCAGCGGCGCCGAGATATCGTCGAGGAAGCGCAGGCACTCGTAGCCGCTCAGCTGGTGCACTTCGCGCCGGATGATCACGTCGTAGGGCTCGGTCAGGTCGGCGACGGCGTCGCTGGCCGAGGTCGTCACGCGGATTTCTATGCGTGGATTATCCATCTGGAAAGACGAGAGCCGGGGTATCAGCCAGCGCATCGCGATCGACGGCGTGGTGTTGACTCGCACCACGCGGCTCTTGCCGGCCATACTCAATTGCTCTGCCGCGTAGGCGATGCGATCCAGGCTGGCCTTCACTTCTGCATAAAACTGCAGCGCGGCCTCGGTGGCGCGCACCCCGCGCGAACTGCGCACAAACAGGGCCTGGCCGAAATGCTGCTCCAGCAGCTTCAGTTGCTGGCTCACTGCACTGTGCGTGACGTGTAGCTCGGCGGCGGCTAGCGTCAGGTTGCCGGTGCGGGTGACGGCCTCAAATACCTTCAGGGTTTTCAGGGGCGGCAGGAATTTGCTCATAATGTTAAATTTTCTAATGATGAAGATAGAAAATGTCGCTACAGAATTGCTGAAATATTCTCTATTCTATAGGTAAAGCTTCAAATTCATGGCGCTTTATAAGGAAAAGAGTATGTTGACATCAGATATTTATTCTAACAGTGTGCAAAGTCGCCCGGCCTGGCTTTCCTTGCTTGGGGCGGGCTTGCGGCGATTACTTCATGGCCAGCAGGGAGGGCAGGGCAATGTTCCCGCGCTGCATACGGCGCAGGAAGTTGCCTATCTTGCTTGTGCCGAGGATCACCAGGACCTGGAGCGCCGCCTGGCCGTGCTGGCAAACCGGCATCAAACTGCATTATTTCATCTGGATTCCTGGCCGCGCTGAGGCTGGGGGAAATTGGTACCGCTAACATCACATACCAACTTTGTGTATAATTCTTGCTGTTCGGCAACTTGTGCTCAATTAGCCTGCAAATCACGCACTATCACGCACGAATTGAGCGCCATCTGTACAATATCCTGCTGAAGGCGAGCGTCAAAGACTCGCTGCGATCGGCTTACCCAGGCATGCCTGGGCCTGGCCTTTGATCAGAAAAGAGCGGGAGATATCAAACCATGCTGCCGACATCGTGTCCCGACCTTGCGCCGGGATCAATAATATTCGACTTGCGCTTTCCTTTTCTTTGCCTGCCTTCCTACGGCGGGCCCTAGTATCGGCCGCCCGGATGCAGGTGCATCCAGACTCCGGTGAGATGCAAGAAGAAGCACAGTAAAAAAAGATCAGCAAAGATCAAAAAACGCCGCAAAGCCCCGGTGCTTTCGGCTGCTCCGGTTTCGTCATCTAGGATACTAGGGCCTGTTAGCATCTAAATTGGGAGATGCGTTCAAACCAAAACGCGTGCTGGCAAGGCGTGCGACGCAGTTAAGGCTGGCGCCTTAACAAGGAGCGCAACGCAGTCCAGCGCGTGTTTTGGTTTGAACCCGGAGGGAATGGGTCTAAAACACCGCAGGGCGTTGTTACGTGCCGCTGGCTTGGATCAACCAAGCTGCGCCGAATTGTAACTTCGGTGCCTAGCCCTGCGGTGTTTTAGACCCATTCGCACACCCAATTTAAATGTTAACAGGCCCTAAAATGAATATCTTCAAAAACATCGGCATAGGCAAACGCCTGGGATTGGGCTTTGCGGTCATCCTGGCTTTCTCCATGCTCATTACCGGCATCAGTATCTGGCGCCTGCAGGCGGTCGCCAGTGCAACCCGCGACATGATGGAACTGCCGCTGGCCAAGGAAAGGATGATTTCCGACTGGTATAGCAAGATAGACAGCGCGATCCGCCGCACCTCTGCGATCGCCAAGAGCAGCGACGCGACGCTGGGCGCCTTTTTCAAGGACGAGGCTGCGGCGTCCACCAAGGCTTCTTCTGAGCTGCAGAAAAAACTGGAACCCCTGGTCACCGGCGAGGCCGAGACCAAGCTGTTCAAGCAAGTCGGTGAACAGCGCAAGATCTACCTTTCCTCGCGCGACGAAGTGGCCAAGCTGAAGGCTGCCGGGCAGGTGGAAGAGGCGGATAAAGTATTTACCCAGGTGTTCGTGCCGGGCGCCGCCAATTACCAGAAACTGATGCTGGAATGGGTGAGCCTGCAGCGCGACACGATAGATGCGACCGCACGCAAGATTGATGCAGTGGCCGATACTGCGACCAACTTGTTGCTGGCGCTGGCGGCGCTGGCGCTGGCCTTCGGCGTGGTGGCCGCCTGGCTGCTGACCACCGGGATTACCCGCCCATTGCGCAACGCGGTGGAGGCGGCGCGTCGGGTGGCCAGCGGCGACCTGACCGGCGAGATCGTGGTGCATTCCAGCGACGAATCCGGCCAATTGCTGCAGGCACTGAAGGAGATGAACAATAGCCTGTTGAATATCGTCACCGAAGTGCGCAGCGGCACGGAAAACATTGCCACCTCGTCGTCGGAGATTGCGGCCGGCAACCAGGACCTGTCTTCCCGCACCGAACAACAGGCCAGTTCGCTGGAGGAGACCGCCTCCTCGATGGAAGAGCTGACCTCTACCGTCAAGAATAATGCCGACAATGCGCGCCAGGCGAACCAGCTGGCGGCGTCTGCCTCCAGCGTCGCCATCAAGGGCGGCGACGTGGTGGCGCAGGTGGTGGGCACGATGGACTCCATCAATGATTCGTCGAAGAAGATCGTCGACATTATTTCCGTCATCGACGGTATCGCTTTTCAGACCAATATCCTGGCCTTGAATGCCGCGGTGGAAGCCGCGCGCGCCGGTGAGCAGGGGCGCGGTTTTGCCGTGGTGGCGACCGAGGTGCGCAACCTGGCGCAGCGCTCGGCCTCGGCCGCGAAAGAAATCAAGACCCTGATCGGCGATTCGGTGGAGAAGGTCAACGCCGGCAACAAACTGGTGGCCGAGGCCGGCACCACGATGCAGGAAATCGTCAGCAGCGTGCAGCGCGTGACCGACATCATCAGTGAAATTACCGCGGCCAGTACCGAGCAGAGCGTAGGCATAGAGGAAGTCAATATTGCGATAGGCCAGATGGACCAGGTCACCCAGCAAAATGCGGCGCTGGTGGAAGAGGCCGCCGCGGCGGCAGAGTCCATGCAGAACCAGGCCGCCAGCCTGGCGCAGGTGGTCAGCGTGTTCAAGGTGAACCAGATGGCCATGGCGGCGCCGGTGCAGCGCCACCGTGCGCCGGCCGCTGCGGTGCGTGCCGTAGCTAGGGCGGCCAGGCCGGCCAGCAAGCCGGCGGCCGGCCGGCAGGAACCCAAGCAGCTGGCCAGGGCGGCCGCGCCGAGCGACGATAGCTGGGAAGAGTTTTGATTTCCCTCCTGGAGATGACGGGCGCAATGTAAAAGCAAGGTAAGCGCAAGGTAAAAACCGATGGACCTTGACGGCGGCGGGGCAGAGACAGGGCGACATGCGCGTCCCATTGCTCTATACTTTTGCTTCGTTCATTTTTGCATGCCCGGCTGCCTGGCCTTATCGTTTATTTAATGACTATGATCTCTCTACAAACTGCGATGACCTTCTTCGGCTTGTCCGTGCTGCTGGGACTGAGCCCAGGGCCGGATAATGTGTTTGTGCTCTTGCAATCGGCGATGCGCGGCCGCAAGGCCGGCATGTTTGTGGTGCTGGGCCTGTGCTCCGGCCTGCTGGTGCATACCACGGCGGTGGCGCTCGGGCTGGCTGCCATTTTTGCCACTTCGGCACTGGCGTTCACGGTATTGAAGCTGGGCGGCGCGGCCTACCTGGCATACCTGGCCTGGGGCGCGTTCAGGGCCCCGGTCGGCCAGCTCAGTGCCGAGAAGATGGAGCCAACCAGCCCTGCGCGCATGTACGGGCGCGGTGTGATCATGAATATCACCAATCCCAAGGTAGCAATCTTCTTCCTGGCGTTCTTGCCGCAATTCGTCAATGCCGGCGAAGGCCATGTCGGGGTGCAGATCATTTGCCTCGGCTTTGTATTCATGCTGGCGACCCTGGTGACCTTTGGCGCGATTGCGTATTTCTCGGCATCGTTCGGACTGATTTTTCAGCGCTCGCTGCGTGCGCAGAGAGCGCTGAACTGGATCGCCGGCACCGTGTTCCTGGGTCTGGCGGCGCGCCTGGCGTGGTCGCAGCGCTAATGCCGGCCGCAGACTGTCCATAGATGAAACTTTGTGCGAACAGCGCACGAAAAAGCCTGTCCCTGCTTATCTCGCTTAAAAAACTGGCTAACTCCGCGCTGTTCCGCCTATTTTTTGCCGATATTGTTCTATTCTCACCTAGTGCGTCTGTTCCGGCAGAGGCCGGCCCGGCAGGCGGATAGTCGGAACTGCAGCGCGCGCAATTCTGGGTTTTCACACATAAAACCCGGCATGGCGCGAGGCCGGACAAGCTAAACCCCAGCAAATCAACTACTTAGCCTCGCCCTGCAAGCTGGCACGAAGCCTGCATAGCATCCTGGAATAATTCAAGCACAGGAGACCAGCATGCCCTTCAAACACTATTCCCATCCCGGCGCGACTGCACGTCAGCGGCAAGCCGGGTAGACTTCCATATCGACCCAGGCTTGCGAACGCCCGACTCGGTCCGTCACCGGCTAGTCCGGACAGGCTACACTTGCACACACAGGCGCACACAGGCGCACACAGGCACACACAGGCGCACGCTAGGCCGCATTTAGCATCATGCTTTGCCGGCATCCTCCTTGGAGAGGGAGGGGCAATTCATTTACTTCAGGAGTCCCCATGTCCAATATTGATTTCACCGCTGCCGCCGCTGGCGACAAGCAGCCTGCAGAGAAGCCCGCGGAGAAACGCGCAGACGAGCGCCGCCGCATCTTTGCCATCCTCGGCGCCTCGTCCGGCAACCTGGTTGAATGGTTCGATTTTTATGTCTATTCATTTTGCGCGATCTATTTTGCCCCGGCATTTTTCCCCAAGGGCGATCCGACCACCCAGTTGCTGAACACCGCCGGCGTATTTGCGGCAGGCTTCCTGATGCGTCCGATAGGCGGCTGGCTGTTCGGCCGCATCGCCGACAAGCACGGCCGGCGTACCTCGATGATGATTTCGGTGCTGATGATGTGCGGCGGCTCGCTGATGATAGCCTGCTTGCCGACGTATGCCAGCATAGGCGCAGTAGCGCCGGCCTTGCTGCTGGTGGCGCGCCTGTTCCAGGGCTTGTCGGTAGGCGGCGAATATGGCACCAGCGCGACCTATATGAGCGAGGTAGCATTGAAGGGCAAGCGCGGCTTTTACGCCTCTTTCCAGTATGTGACCCTGATCGGCGGCCAGTTGCTGGCGGTGCTGGTGCTGGTCATCCTGCAGCAATTGCTGACGCTGGAAGAATTGAAGGAGTGGGGCTGGCGCATACCGTTCGTGCTGGGTGCTATCACCGCCGTAGTGGCGCTGTACCTGCGCAAATCCCTGAGCGAAACCGCCACCGCGGAACAGCGCAAGAACAAGGACGCCGGTACCCTGGCCGGCCTGTTGAAGCATAAGGCCGCCTTCCTGACCGTGGTCGGCTTTACCGCCGGCGGCTCGCTGATTTTCTACACCTTCACCACCTACATGCAAAAATACCTGGTGAATACCGCCGGCATGCCGGCCAAGACAGCCAGCAATGTGATGACCGGCGCGCTGTTCGTATACATGATCATGCAACCCCTGTTTGGCGCCTTGTCCGACAAGATAGGCCGGCGCAATTCGATGATCTGGTTCGGTGCCCTGGCGACGCTGATGACGGTGCCGGTGTTGCATGCACTGAAAGACGTCAGCAATCCCTATGAAGCCTTTGGCCTGGTGGTGGTGGCGCTGGCGGTGATCAGCCTGTACACCTCGATCAGCGGCCTGATCAAGGCAGAGATGTTTCCGCCCGAAGTGCGCGCGCTCGGCGTGGGCTTGTCGTATGCGGTAGGCAATGCGATGTTTGGCGGATCGGCGGAGTTTGTCGCGCTGACCCTGAAGTCCTGGGGCATGGAGTCCAGCTTCTACTGGTATGTGTCCTTCATGTGCGCGATTGCCCTGATCGTATCGTTCAGGATGCGAGATACCAGCAAGGAAGGCTATCTGGTGCACACGCCCTAGCCAGGGCGGAAACGACGGGGGCATGCGGCAGGCCGCTTAGGCGATCTGCCGTTGATATAAAGTTAATCGGAACCCGGCATTTGTGAACAAGCGTTAACCGGCCTTAACTGTCATTGACCGGGGCGCGGCTCCTTTGTACCCTAGTAGCGTAGTTGACTAGGGGAAGCAGATTGGATTTGCGTCGCAGTATCAAAATAGCATGCGTGTTAAGCATGCTGGGTTCGGGTTTGGAATGCTCCTTTGCGCTGGCGCAAAATTCCATACGGGTCGCAGTCGATGAGACTCTGGATTATCCGCTCACCGCCTTCAATAAAAAACACCAGCTCAGCGGCGGCTTGCTGAAGGACTTTACCGACAGATTGGCGGCCAGGCTCGGGACCGGCGTTACCTACCTGCCTTTTTCGCGCCGGCGCGCCGAGGCATCCTTGCTGAGAGGCGAGAGTGACTTGCTGTGCTATTTCGGTCCGCAATGGTCGGCAAATCCCGCAGCGCTGGCCTGGTCGGCGCCTAACCTGGTGCAGATAGAAAGAGTCGTGGTACGCAGCGAGGACAGCGTGCCGGAAAATTTTCCGCAAGACCTGAAAAATAAAAAGATTGCCTTGCGCCTCGGCTATCACTACGCATTGATACAACATCTGTTCGATACATCGCTATCCAGGCGGATAGACCAGACTAATGTGCCCAGCATGTTCAAATTGCTGGAACTGGGCGGCGCGGACGTATTCATCATGTCGGAAGGGGAGATAGAGGGCTACTACAAAAGCCATCCGGAAAAGCGCGCGCGGTTCAAACTATCCAAAACCCCTTTCTCCATCGTCTACACAAAGTGCGCGATCTCTGCCAGGTCGCACCTGAATATCGAGCATATCAACAAGGCCATACTGCGCATGCAGGAAAGCGGCGAGCTGGAGCGCATGAGCAGGCAATATGGCCTGGGCATGCATTAGCGGCAGCGGGCGCGAGATTGCGCATCAGCTTGCCCGTGACGGCATGATAGCGAATGGCAATCGGGAATGGCGAATGGCAAATGGCGAATGGCGAATGGCGAATGGCAATGGCCACGCTGCCGGTCTCCGTGTTAATCTTGACTTATTGCAATATCGCCGCGTAGCGCTGCCGCGCCGGCGCCAAGATTAACGTCAATATCAAACCGAGGAACCCCATGTTTTTTGTGCGCCATCTGCTGCATAAGCTGACTACTGCCCTGACTATTGCCCTGACCCTGACCCTTACCCTGAGCTCTGCCGCCTCCGCCCAGCTGATACAGAGCGGCGTCGATTACGATGTGCTGGAAAAGACCACCATGGTCACGCCGGGCAAGAAGGTGGAAGTGACCGAGTTCTTCGGTTATTTCTGCCCGCATTGCTATGCGCTGGATCCGATACTGGAAGACTGGGTGAAAGGGCAGGGCGACAAGATCAGTTTCACGCGCCTGCATACTTCGTATTTCGGCAAGACCCTGGAACAGCAGCGCATGTATTTCGCGCTGGAAGCGATGGGCGTCAGCGAACAGCAGCACAAGAAAATTTTCGACGCGATCCACCTGAAAAGGCAAAGCCTGAACGATGACAAATCCATACAGGAATTTGTGGCGAAGCAGGGTATAGACCTGCAAAAATACCTGGAAGTGTCCACTTCTTTCTCGGTCAGGACCAAGGCGGTGCACACCGCGCAGCTGGAAGACTTTTACCGCCTGAGCGGCGTGCCGAATATCGTCATCGACGGCCGCTACCTGACTTCGCCGGTACTGGCGGGGCGCCGCCTGCCGAAAAACCTGCCCGAGGCCGCCTATGTCACCGCGCTGCTGCCGGTGCTGGATGCGCTGGTCAGCAAGGCGGCAGCGGAGCGCGCCGCGGCGGCGAAGTGATGCCTAGCTGGCGTGAGGTAGTTTAACGGAAGCGGTCATTCGATAAAATCATGCGATCGGCCGCTGTCGCCCCAAACCGGAAGTTCAGGATTCTACAAAGCGGTCATTCAACGTGAGGATTAACAGGCGCGCCCTAGCGCGTCCGAGTTGAATATATGATTAGGCTTTGCCAACACGACTCTTGCGCCACTCTGTCAAACAGTCATCAAATGCTCTCTTCTTATTTCGGATGGCTATCAATGCACTTTCCAATTCCCTAAAGCACAAGTCATCATACGATTCCTGCAACAGCGAACGCAGCGCTTGTTCGGATCGCGACCCGACCACAATAGCCAAAGGATATGTACAATTTCCTGGTGATCGGTCCAAACAGTCAATGACCTGTTCCATTTCATCACCCCATTCGTACTCCAGGTTTGAAAAATCTAGAATGGTTCCGGATGTGTACCATGCTTCGTGAGCTGCACGGCAGACTGCCTGCATATACCTTGCGTCTGCTTTCCCTGCGGACCCATGACCATAGATTCCTTGAAAAGCAATTAGCTTAAACTCCGGACTTAAATACTTCTCGAAAGGTGGAAGGTAAACCTCATGCTCGATTCGGCTGAGATCCTTCAAAGTAACTTGTGTTAGTTCCATGGGAAAACTTAAAGTTTAATGTAACGGACTGCTGGAGCGCGCAGCGCGGAAGCAGTCCAGTTGACGGCCAGGTTAGGCGTCCGTTCCTGGCCGGATACGGCCGGCCCCTCCCTGCTTATACAGCCCCACAACGGTCCGTCGGTTTCCGAAGTTGCATGTTTAGGCAATTGGAGGAAGGCCACGCTCTGTGACAAGCAAATTCTCATAATTGCCGAATTCTACTTGCTCTACCCAAAGCGAAGTGGTCGATGCCGTTCCTTCTATAGCAGTGACTTCGCTACCCAACGTGCGCTCAACTACATAAGCACCAGATGGATTAAAGTTGAAAATTATATATTCAACCAGCTCAGAAAGCTGGCCATCAAAACCCCAATATTGAGCCCCCTTTAGAAATAAACGCCTGTCCATCGCTTCAAAATCATAGCGGAGGTAGGGACGAGCTTGAGCATCAAGAAAACTGACCGAAACCCATTTACCGGCTAAGTCGACAATGGTTTGCCCCTCAACGACAGCGACATATGCCTCGCTTTTCTCGTGGCGAACCTTTGCCTTCTCTTCGCTAAGATAGCCTATGCCTTGATCCTTCTTCCAGAACCAACGCTCGAAATATGAGATATTCATGTTGAATGCCTAACGAAAGTGCAGGTAAAGAGGGGTAATGCCCTTCGTCCGCTTTTGGCCGCTCCCAGCCTTTCAACAGTCGGCCCCTAGAGCTCCTTGCGAGGCATCGTTGTCATCCGAAGTTGCGCCAAAGTTGCATAATTATCGAATAGGCAGAAGAAGCAAAAAATAGCAGAGCGCCAGTAAAAAAGAACGATGCAATATAACCCAAGTATGCTGCAAATGGCTTCATTAACTCGTTCGTACCTTCGTCCCGATTCGAGTCAACGAACAATCTGCGATATTCATTTCTAAGGTGAAAACCAACGAGCGCAAGGCCAATTGAAAACACAAAGGATATAAGCGCGTCGGAATTGAGAATAGAGTTCATATGTTAGTTATACAGTTGTGAATGACCGCTTGTGATGTGCTGTGCGTTTATAGGCCTAGCCAGATTTCCTTTTTTTTGCCTCATTAAGTAGGATATAAAAAATGCCACGCCATTACCAACGGATACGTGATTGCCGCCAAGAGCCCTAGCCCAAATGAGATAAGGTCGCCATTTGCTCGATGCTGCTTACTGCTTAGTTGGGATTTCCAGAAATTCTGCGAGAGCCCAGCTAATCCTAAAGCGACAATCACGGTTGTAAGAGCGAGCTGGCGCTGAATCGCTTCCAGACCCAAAAAAACAAAGAGCCCCCAACTAAAAATTGGGTGAATAATACGCACGAAAGTTGTCATTTCTGGTTGTGCATTCTCTCAATGATTCCTCAGCAGGCATCAGTTGCGAACGGCAGGTACTGGCCGGAAGCGACCCTACCGTTCGCTTCGTATAATTTCTAGTGCTTTTTTAAATGAGGGCAAGGTCTTACAACCGAACGAAAATAAATTATTGAACGTCAGTGATTCGCGGCGAGAGTAGCGCTTCGACCACGGCATCGATATTGTGTTTATCCATTGCAATCATGCCGGAAAAAGGAAGGACGATTGAATTCCCAGGCTGTCGCAAGCTCTTCACAAATACCTGTCCATAACGAAAATTCATAAGTAGTTTAGGTAGCTGCCGGACAGATATAGGCTTGCCGCCATTTTCGCTAGCTGCAGCTTCAAGCATGTCGTTCCAACCTTGGATGTACGCGCATGCTTCATCTTCGAGATGTTTTCGTTGGCCCTGCTTGAACAATTCATTCGCGTTGAAGGGCGTCCCTTCCGGAGTCGCCTTTGCTTGGGCAGCTACGTCGAGCATCCACTTTTCTTCAAAAGCCTTGATGTCACGGGCTGTCTTGGCATGATAGGCGAGGTGTCCCAACGCAAATACCAAATTGTTTGGATAGACGTCGTCGGGAGATGTAACATCGTAGGAGTGATTCTTCTTCACCTGCACTAAAAATTCACTTGTAAAGGAAACGGTGCCGTCAACGATTGCGGCGCCGAACTTAGTGTTTCTAACTATTGGTGCATTTTCTGATGTGGTAACGGCGAATGAGGTCAAAAGGCCCGCTGATGCGATTTCATTTAACTGGTCGACCAACACTGGCGAAGCATTTATTGCGTCCGTCAATTGATGACATTCGTCGGCCGACGCCCGCTCACAGAAATTGTTGATTGCGGACTGCGTTGGGGTATTGAGCGCGGCGACTACGGACAAGGCAGCGAAAATTTGAAGCATGACTTCCTAACGTTATGTAAGTGGCACCTGGAAAGGCCGAGGAAATTAGATAAATGCCTGATTTTGTATTTGGTCTTAGTCAGTTATGGTACAAAATACCCGCCACCAATAGGCCCTAACGTGGATGGCGGTTGGAAGCAATTTGTTCTGATACTGCCATACAAAACTTGGCAAAGCAATATCGACTCTGAGGCATGGTCGAATGACCGCAGCCGATTTGCGTCAGCCGATTTCATGTAATCGACTTTCCAGACAAACGCTGCGTCTCACTCTCGAACCATTTAATAAAATCTCGCATTGCAGCCTTGGCGGTCAAAAGCGGCGCCTCTATAACAATACCGCACTGAGCGGGCAGCGACCGATTCAATATCTGCACACGACCTTCCGGGCGGCACAGGATAAAAGATTTTCCACTTTGGTCGAATTGTTCTCCCCAATTTGTCAGGAAGTTGAAATGACCATATTCGGTCCAGTCGCGCCTGCACTCATCAACCGTCCGGCTATCCTCAATTTCGACATCTCCATGGTAGCCATAGAGGCGCTCGTCTAACAGGTTCAAAATTTCTAATTCGGAAATGCCTTCGAAATCTTGCCGCCAGAGCTTCAGCAACGTTGTTTCAAGTGATTTAAAACCGTCATAGGCGTCGTACAACCCACAGTGTTCACTAGAGAAATCACCAAGTGCCACGCCCTGACACCATATCTGCATTCGTCCCCATACCGCGGACGGAATTTTTAAGGTTGGCTCAGATATGGCTTCGATAGCGAACGCGGTTGGCAATCCAAAGAGCATATTACTTCCTCGTCTAACATTATTGGTCGACCGGTTGAATGACTGCTCCTGGCCGCGTTCGGCCAATGTCTGAGGTTCAAAAGAATTTCAGTTTATCGAATGGCGCGAATTAATTTTCGAATACTATCAGCACTAGAGGGCTGGGCATAGCATTCAAGAGCTAGCTTATGAAACTCATCAGCAGCGTCTTTAGGATTGCGTTTAGATAGTCTTACGAATGCGCGGGCATCGGGAACCAAGTCATCAATGTCACCATGTGTCAGATACCCTGAGGACTGCATGGTATCTTTGAATTTTGCAATGATTGTCTATGGTAAGTCCGGGCCATATACGAAGTATTCAAGATACTTTAAGAAATGTGGATGCGCGAAGATTTCCTCTCCTGACGTGCCGTTTTTTTCAAAAATCTGCATGCGAGACTTGCCGCGACCACTTGGGTTGCGCTCGGCATCCGTGAAATATTGAAAGCGTATTTCAGGAATTGCACTGCGCTTATACAAAGAATTCCAAAGGGCCACCATTGGCATAATGGACGAGCGCAATTCGTCTTGACGTGTAGAACGAAAACTAATCTGAGACAAAATCTCGATTTCACGTCCGGTAAGTTCGATATCTGGAATTCTCACAAAAGACCTTTGACATGACATGAATTAAGTCGGCTTATCTTGCACGAAGCCGTCTGACAAGGCTAGGACAAACCATAACGGGGTGCGGCAAGTTCCGAAACCGTCCGCTCTTGGCCGCCTGTTGCCGGTAGTTTCACTCTTCGACAGCCTGGATACACAGAGGAACAAGATTAGCCAAGAGGGTTCCCCAAGTCTGCACATGCTCTGGTGCTGCATATCGGAGCCAAACATCATCACTTGCAGTATAAGGGGAATCTATATTGTTGAATTGCGCTAGGTAATACTTAGTAACTTCTGGGCTTACATTGAAAATAGCATTGTCTTTTGGAGGACGCCTTAGACTGGAAAGAATTTCGTTCTGGATTCGACGTACCTCTTCTCGCTGGTCGTTCGACAACAGTTTTCCAATTCTTTTACGACGTATTGCAGGAGCGCCGGGCTCGGGTTCGGTCGACCGTTGAAATTCGACCGTAAATTTAGAACCAGCATAACTATCCCAGCCATCTCGCGATACCTGACACCATAAAACGGTGAATTGACCATCGTATTCACGATGCCAACTCAAAAAAGACCTCCCACGTTTAAAGCCAAGCGTCTCTAAAACAGAACCCATCTCATGCTTGAGTGATGAATAAACTTCAGTTGATTTCAAGGGTTGTATCCTTGTTTCGAATGACGGCTTCTGGCCGACTGGCGACGGATAGTCGTTAAAAAAGTGCGTTCCCATATTGACGTCTTCTATTGGCTGCCGAGATGACCACTCTTTCGTTCATATCCCGACTCTTCATAAACCCATCTATCAAGATATGCTGCCTTGGCACTCGAGTCATCGTGTTTCAGTGCGAGCCATTCGCTAGAAGCGCGAATCATTGCTTTTTCTGCTGCTTGTCCGCCTTGAGAGTCGAGCTCAAAACGGTCGGTTAACGCCCCCCAAATCAGCCATAGTGGCCACATAAGGTCAGGTGACTCTTTTGCACCTTTCATGGCGGTTTGCCAGATTAGCCAGCCAGCGTCGTAGGGTCTGGAATTCCCGTCCAGCATTTCGCGCATCGAATTTTCTATAGCATTCAGTTCGCTCACGTAGCGCCGCTCCTTTGATGCGATACAGTACAGGGCCGTGTGCCTGCGCTATTTCATGACGATGATTGAAGTGTGCTTTCGACCCAAATTTTCTTACCCGGATGGTGTTCAGCAATCGTGGCTAAGACGTCAGCGAGCGTTTCAGCGTCCGCTCCTTCCAGCGGGTAAGTGAACCGCGTAACGGTCAACTCTGTGAGGCCTCGAAATTCGTGCTCAGAGATTGCATCGCTTCCACACCATATGACGCCGTCTACACACTCGCAAAGTTCAATTGCCTCATTGAGTCCACAGCGCGTCAATGCAAGGAAAATCATAGGTCTAGTCCGGTCGCCAGAAATTGCTTCCGACGTATCCTGCCATACAAAGGTTGTCAAGGCAACATTATATAGGGCACGTAGTCGAGAGGCCGCTTATGGCCGCGGGCAGTCTTTCATTCATTCTTTTCGTATTGTGCTGTTAATCCCAGCCATCCTAAGCTAATAAGGATGTCGTGGGCGCGGGCAACAACTTCCTTCCAAGCTACCGACGTATGCATTTCCTCTAGATTGTCAGGAAGCGCCGGAAGATGCGCTTCATAGTAAGCATTGAACTCAGAAAGGCAGGCAAGCTCTTCGGTCGAAAATTCGCTCTTAAATTTTACATCGCTTGGATGATAGAAGTCATCGAACCACTGATTGACCAATTCGTTTGCGACATTCACAGGCGCCACGCGCTGATAGTCCAATTGGTCGCCGAGAGAAGCAATCAAATTAAGAGTATTGATTATATTAACCCGATGTGGTCCCACGTCTTCTCCATAAAATGCGGCACGCCAATACCTGTTTCAAATGCCCGCTTCTGGCCGAAATGCGACCTTACTCATCATGAGCAAAAGAACCATTCGCACACACTCAATTTACCATCCGGAACTTCGGATGACTAATCCAGTGATAAAGAAATTCAGGGGTCACGTAGTCCTCATGTTCATTCTCGAACCGGCCTTCCATTAATAATATACCGTCGTCCGCGAACGACTTGATGTGGCCGCCCAGTGCAACGACACCACCAAACTTCTGCGCCACCCGCGCCACCAACATTGCGAGGTAGGTTTCGGAAGCTAGCCCACGACACATAGCGCAAAATCCAATCACACCACGAGGACTCCAGCCCTGCACGGTTTGATCAGCAACTTCTCCGGCGGCAGGTTCGTCATACCAAATAAAGGGCTGTCCCGCGACCCAGAAGGAGTTCTCTTCAACTGAAGATGCTATTGTTCGAATGTAATTTCCTAGCTCCTCGCGTCCGACATCGGAAATCGTATGAGGCAGTAATACTTCTGCGGTTGCGCCTGCCATATGGAGCCTTTAATCGAGTCCTGTTTAGATAAAGAGCGGCAATAGCCAATGTTGCGACTATGTCCGCTTCTGGCCGATATGACTCACTCAAGATGGTCGTCGCTTGATATAGCATTCATAAGCTTACGAAACTCATCACGAATCGTCGCACCACGAACTAGCCGCCATAATACGACCAAGAAAATCGCCAACGCAATAGGAAGAGCAATAAGACAATCAGAGAATGCGAAATTGATTTGAGTAGTTAACGGCGCATAAGGATGTAGTGCGAATAGAACAAAAATGAACGCCACAAGGCCAATCCCTCCGGCAATGAAGGTACGTACGATGAATGATAATATCGAAGAAGGCAGTTCATTTCGCAATTGCAGTGTCATCTTTAAACAATTCTAACCGTTAGATTTCCAAGGTCCACTTGCGGCATCCCAATGTCCGTTATTGGCCGATATCCGACCAATGGTGCGCGGAGTCTGATTTCGCACGATTGCTGCAAAGCTAGCAATAGCTTTTGCGGTTGCATCCAAAAAAGAAAACCAAGCCCATAAATATTATAAAGAACCAGATAAATGCGCCAGCCATGAACTGCTCGCGCCAAGTAAACTGCGAACGTTTAGCAGCATAATTTTTAAGTACTCTCGGTTGTCTGTGCCGGAATATTGTCAGATAGAGACGAACAGGCCAGATTGGTGAGTCGATTTTTCCACGCGCGGCATGAATGGCCCCAAAGAAAATTCCCACAATAGCTGCAGCAAATAGCAGCAATATGTCTCTCGGTATCAGGTCAATATTCATACGTTGCCAGGTTTTTTAAATTAATGACTCGGTTCAAATGACTGCTGTTGGCCGACTTCAGTCAAATGGAAAAATTAAACCGAAATTAAAACAAAATCCGAATTAAGCGATTTTGAATCCGGAAAGATTAATTCCCTCCCTATAAATCCGCAGACTTTTGTATTTCTATAGCGAGCCCATATAGACGAAGAATCAATAATTTTGCAATCGTCTGGCATGGTGCAACGACTCAATATCTGATGCAATTCGACTGGAATTCGGGCGGTGACATAAAACCTGTCAATAAGCTCTCGTAATCCTCTGAGCCCATCAGCGTCAACCTTCCACTGGCCTGCCGTAGCTGCTTGTAAGAGCGGCATTTTCCACTGATGAATGGGAAATACATGGTCTTCAGCCATTCGGAAATCTTTGAAGCGTTCGCTCAGTTGCGCGTTAAATTGGTAGCGCTTCATTGCTGCTCCATCTTTTTTTATCGAATTTGCCATAGTGCTACGCGCGAGGGTACCTAAAATATGGTCAAAAGGCATCCTTGCAAGCTTGTCTGAGGTATGGGCAATGTCACGACGCGTACATAATGCGCTGAGAAGTTGAACCAGGGTGGCGTCAACGTAGTTATCGATTTTCATCTAAATTATTCGCTCCAATTTCGAGTAAATCTAACGACTGCTTTTGGCCGGCAGCGGGCTATTGCCGTTCTACGAATGCCGACGCTAGGAATTTACACCAGCGCCCAAAGCATAGGCTTAATACCTCGCAGGCCTTTCACCGTTAAGTTGAAGCAAAATCGTTTCATCGGGTTCGACAATTCGAAATACACCATGTTCATCATCATAAACTTCACCTGCAACTATTCGAACCACATTTTTACCAATTGATATTGTTGCCTCAAGCACGGCGTTTTCCCCGTTTTGCCGATTCACCGAGACGCCGGCCACCCCGACAGGAAGCTCTATTAAATCCAGCACTTGATAAATGCTAGAGGTCTCCCGCTGCTCCACTCTGTCTGTATCTTCGCGCTGCCTCTCCAAGAGATAGAGCCCATAGTATCCTGAGCCATCGTCAATTTGAGAAAGCAAAGACAAAACCTCTCCATCAGCCATGTAAATATCTATTCCGGTAAACTGCCGATAGGGAACTGACGCATGTTCCCAGATGATGGGCGTGTACTCATTGACGACATTACCGAGCGCATCTGCCTGAGAAACTGGCTCACCGCCAGACACTGCCATCTCGGTGCCAATCCACTTTACGACTTCTCGCTCCTCAAGGCACGAAATGTGATGCACGGGAGGTTTGTGAAATGAGAGGTTCATGAAATGATAGATTGGTAATGCTGACTAAAATGAATTGGCAATCCAGCATTATATTGCCATAGCGAGCGAAGGACCGCTCCTGGCCGTGAAGCGCCTTCCGCCGGGGCAGTCATTCAAGCTTTCCCTGTCCGCAAAAATTGCGAAAATTTGCTGCCATCTTCTGTTTTCAGGATTCCGTCGATGGCTTCAATTTTTCGCAACGCCGCTTCAGTGTCAAAGGATTTCCCTTCAATCGTTGCGAGCGCCTCATTGTGTAAAGCATAGACTAAATGAGCCGCAAAACGAACTTCAATAGGACCTTCATTCTGGCTTCCGAAGTACGAGGATAAAAGAACTCGGACCTGATACAGGGCGTGAGCCAATAATTCTGATTCTGTAATTTCTTTTGATTGGTTCATTTTTTAAATTGAAGTTCAATTCAGCGGACAGCCCGCTCGATGGAAGGGGGCGGCCTCACTGCTCCGAACTGCCAATCCTTGGCTCAAGCTCCTTGAGGTACTCCATCAGCGCTTTTAATTACGCGTTGCTTGTCGCCAGAGGGTAGCCTCGAATAAATTGTACATATTGAGACTCCACTAAAGCTTGTCTTCCTATATGCTCAGGAAAGCTCGGCCAAGACGCTACGACGACACGAACATATCGGCCGTCTTTAAAATCGACCACGTCCCAATCAAAGAAATTCATAAAATGTAGAACCGCGTCCTTAGTGAACTCTGATTGCGGATGGTCCCAATACCCAGAGTTATTTTCTCGATTGAGCATCCAGGGCGCAAACTCGCCACTACGAAGAGTTACTAGGATATTAGCCTGCAACTGCCCATACGGGACATAAGGAAGGTTGGCGGGTTCGGTAACAAGAGCAGAAAAAAGGTGTTCCTCAACTATCGAAAAACGTTCCTCAGTAACCCATTCGTCTTCATCATGAGTGCTCGCGTGAAAATAGTGATTGAAGAGCTCTCGGCTTGCCAATCGAAAGCGAACCATGAGTGAATTGAGTTCCATCGTTAGAGCCTAAGCTTGGAAAAGAATCACCTAATCCTGCCACATAAAAATTGCTAAAGCAATATCGAATTGAAGGCTCGGCTAAAGGTCCGCTCCTGGCCGCTTGCGGGCTGTCGCCCACAGTCACTTGTTGTAATAAACAATGGATGGCCAATGATACGGTCTCTGCCTTAGCAAGCACCATTCCTGGAAACTGCCAATAGGATTGGACTTGTATTCGACCCAATCATGAACGAGTTGATGCTGTTCATTGAAGCAAGACTCCAGTTCCGTTCTCTTTGTGCCGGCAGGCAGTTCAGTCAGCAGATGGCGAATATCTTCGAGCGTCGCCATCGCCTCCGTCACTTCTCCAATAAAAGAGCCTTCGGCTAAGTGATGAGTCGCGAAATCCACTTCGCTTATGAGCTGAGAAATTAGGAGCCCGCGAGCAATTGAATCGCCAGCGTCTATTTCAACGGCCCTTTTAAGCGCATCAATGTTCCGGGAAACATAGCCACGCCACCGGTGGGCCGACGCTTCCATTGGAAATAGTCGAATCCACTCAACAAGGGTGGGCTCTATCAATTCGCGAGTCACCGGATGAGGAAGTAACTGATGTACGCGTGGAGCACGCAATTGAGTTTCCAGCAACCAGACTACAATTTTCCTTCGCTCATCAAAACTCAACGACGTAGCGCCATTCAGAAACGCCTTTAAAGCAGATAGCGCGTCTTTACGCAGGCCATTTGAGCGAAGGATACAATAGCGAGAGAAATTTTCCAGATGTGGCAGAGCAACCGCCTGATTAGCAATCCCCTCCAACCCTTCGAAGTTATCTTGGTTCCAATAGTACATGACTAATTATTGAGTTCAATCTGTGCTGTGAAAAATCGTCTGCTCATTCTGCCACACAAAAATTGGCAATATAAAATCAAACATAAAGGTATGCTCAAATGTCTGCTGTTGGCCGACTCCTGCTGACTTAGCGGACATAGTTAAAGGCGCATACCTAACCAAATCACCGACTCAGTAGCGCCAGATACTGCGGAACTGAGCATCCTCCCCAATACCCCGCTGGCCTGGGTATGAATAGAAGCCCTGTCATGATGCTCCTGCTCCTCTTTCAGTATCGCCTCAATCGCAGATACTGCTTCCGCATCGTCCGTCAGAAGCGCAATTTGTTGGCGCAAATGACGTAGCACCACACCTTCAACAGCTACTGTCGTGAGCGATATTGCTCGTGCGCCTAATAATCCTGTCGCGGCGCCAAGAGCATAACCACCGACGGCGCACAGCCAGTAGCTTTTGCATCGCTTCAAGCCACGACGCCGAAGTTCATTGTGGAAGATGGTCTTATGTTCTTCCTCATGCGCCCTGAAGGCAATCAGCTCTGCCAGGAGCGGTCTAGCCGTAAGCCGCGCCATGAAAATTTGACCCGAGTAAATGCTTATGGCCCCGTTCTCGCCAGCATGGTTTACTTTCATTACACGACCAGCTATTTGAGCTTTAGCGTTCATTGACCATGAAACCCTTTTCTGGAAAGACACTACAAGAAATCAAATGACCGGTGTTGGCCGCGTGCCGCCGAGGCACGGGAAGGCTCATTCATATATCTTCCCACAATAAAGAAATACTGCGAACCTCTTCCACGGCGATGCCGATGAGAGTCCTTGTCTCAAACCGAATTGGGAATCTTTAGCCCAGCTACAAGCAGCCTCCAAAAAATCTTCAATGGATTCGTTTTCCCATGCCTCGGGGCTCTCAGCGTAAACACTCCCTCGTCGGTCTTTGGCGAGGGCGTCAACGAACGCAAGAAATGTCGCCTCATCAGTTACGTCCTCTAATTGTTCGTGCAACGGCGTCATAGTAGGGCGAATTCCATTAATAGGTTAATACCGACAAGGTCCGCTCTTGCCCGCAATCCGACGACTGCGGCAGCACGTCTTTCCTCAATCGCACCGCGAAGTGCCTGGCGTGTTTTAACATTGTCCTGGATTCCGCGAAAAATCTCTAGCTCGCGAACTATCGAGTACTACGAATAACGAATCCACATTGGGCTCAACAAGGCGTCCGAACTCCGGAGAAAACAACAGGCATCTCAGTCGCTGAGCCAACTCGGAAATCAGCATCTGGAACTTCACCGAATCGCTCCGGGCGTCAATGCGTACGCGTATACTTGCAGTACCTGGCTCACCAAATAGAATGTCAACCCGATTGCCATCTTCGAGCCCAACGACAAGCCAGTCCTCTAGCATTAGCCAAGGCGGGCCGTAGCTGGGTAACAAAATCCTCTGCGCCTCCAGTGCATAGCTTGCCGGCAATGTAGGCACATCCCAATCTTCAACCGTTGTGTCGGGTGTGGGGTCCCCGACTCGAATAAAATGGAGGTCAAACTGCCAGACTGCCATATTTGTAAGACCCTCCTATGTATGACGGCTATTGGCCGGCAATCGCCGGCGGTTGAAGAGCGTCAAGCTTGGAGAT
>JAZJYH010000059.1:0-8502 GCA_040390485.1 Pseudomonadota bacterium | reverse complement strand
TTTATGAGGGCCGCCGACATTTCGAATATTGAGATTTATTTCATGTATTTTGAGACCCTACAGCTACACCAACTTACACGTCAATATTCCCCGCCCTCAAGGCATTGGACTCAATAAACGCCCGGCGTGGTTCGACGTCGTCGCCCATCAGCGTGGTAAAGATCTGGTCGGCGGCAATCGCGTCTTCTATCTGTACTTTCAGCAGGCGGCGTACTGTGGGGTCCATCGTGGTTTCCCACAGCTGGGATGGGTTCATCTCGCCCAGACCTTTGTAGCGCTGCTTGGAAACGCCGCGTTCGGCTTCTTCGCGCAGCCACAGCATGGCGTGGTGGAAGTCGGCTACCGCCGATTCCTTGGCTTTTTCGCCTTCGCCGCGACGGATGAAGGCGCCTTCGGTCAGCAAGCCCTTGAAGGTTTCTGCCGCATTTTCCAGCACCTGGTAGTCGGCGCCTTCGACGAAGTCGGCGTCTATGCTGCTGACCTTGATGTTGCCGTGGTACATGCGTTCTATGCGCAGGGTGAATTTTTCCGACAGCTCATCGGTGCGCACCGTGGCTCTGACGGCCGGATCGTTGATGGCGTCGGTCAGCGCCTTGGCGGAGATGTCTGCGTTTTCTGCGGTATCGAGCTTCAGCGTGACGCCGGTCATGATGGCGGTCAGCGCTGCACGGTCTATCACGCGGGTCAGGCGCATCATGATGGCGTTGGCCAGGTTGTACTTGCGCACCAGTTCTTCCAGCACTTCGCCGTTGATAGGGTCTTTGCCGGTGCCGGGGATCAGCGCGGCGCCGGTCAGCGCTACGGTCATCATGTAGCTGGCTTCTTCGGTATCGTCCTTCAGGTAGCGCTCGTCACGGCCGGCTTTCACCTTGTACAGCGGCGGCTGGGCGATGTAGATGTGGCCGCGTTCCACCAGTTGCGGCATCTGGCGGTAGAACAGGGTCAGCAGCAGGGTGCGGATGTGGGCGCCGTCGACGTCGGCATCGGTCATGATGATGATGCGGTGGTAGCGCAGCTTGTCGACGTTGAACTCGTCCGGGCCTATGCTGGTGCCCAGGGTGGCGATCAGGGTGGTGATCTGCTCGCTGGACAACATTTTCTCGAAGCGGGCTTTTTCCACGTTCAGCACCTTGCCGCGCAGCGGCAAGATCGCCTGGAACTTGCGGTCGCGGCCCTGCTTGGCCGAGCCGCCCGCGGAGTCACCCTCGACGATGTACAGTTCGCACAGCGCCGGGTCTTTTTCCTGGCAATCGGCCAGCTTGGCCGACAGGCCCAGGCCGTCCATCACGCCCTTGCGGCGGGTCAGCTCGCGCGCCTTGCGGGCTGCTTCACGGGCGCGCGAGGCTTCCACGATCTTGCCGCAGATGATCTTGGCGTCGTTCGGTTTTTCTTGCAGGTAGTCGGACAGGGTCTTGGCGACGATCTCTTCCACCGGGCCGCGCACTTCGCTGGAAACCAGCTTGTCCTTGGTCTGCGAGCTGAACTTGGGTTCCGGCACCTTCACCGACAGTACGCAGGTCAGGCCTTCGCGCATATCGTCGCCGGTGACTTCCACCTTGGCCTTCTTGGCGTAGTCGTGTTCTTCTATGTATTTGTTGATGACGCGGGTCATCGCGGCGCGCAGGCCGGTCAGGTGGGTGCCGCCGTCGCGCTGCGGGATGTTATTGGTGAAGCACAATACCTGCTCATTGTAGGCATCGTTCCACTGCATCGACACGTCCACGGTGATATTGGTGCCCTGGTCGGACATGCGCTCGCCGGTGGCCTGGAAAATGGTCGGGTGCAGTACGCTCTTGCTCTTGTTGATGTATTCCACAAAGCCGCGGGTGCCGCCTTCAAACGCAAACAATTCTTCCTTGCCGGTGCGCTGGTCGGTCAGCTTGATGCGCACGCCGTTGTTCAGGAAAGACAGTTCGCGGATACGCTTGGCCAGGATTTCGTAGTGGAATTCCACGTGCGAGAAAATTTCTTCATCGGCCCAGAAATGCACTTCGGTGCCGCGCTTGTCGGTGTCGCCGATGACCTTGATCGGCGAGGTGATGACGCCGTCTACGGTTTCCAGCTCACGGTTTTGCGGCACGCCGCGCACGAATTCCATCGTGTGCACTTTGCCGTCGCGGCGGATGGTCAGCTTCAGCAGCTTGGACAAGCCGTTCACGCAGGATACGCCCACGCCGTGCAGGCCGCCGGATACCTTGTACGAGTTCTGGTCGAACTTGCCGCCGGCGTGCAGCTCGGTCATCACGATTTCTGCGGCACTGCGCTTAGGGTCGTGCTTGTCGTCCCACTTGATGCCGGTAGGAATGCCGCGGCCGTTATCGGTGATGGAGATGGAGTTGTCGCTATGGATGGTGACGTGGATCTCGGTACAGTGGCCGGCCAGCGATTCATCGATGGAGTTGTCCAGCACTTCAAATACCAGGTGATGCAAGCCGGTGCCGTCCGATGTGTCGCCAATATACATGCCGGGGCGTTTACGCACGGCTTCCAGACCTTCCAGGATCTGGATGGAGGATGCGCCATACTGGCTTGGCTGCGATGGAGTGTTGTCTAGGGAATTCTCGGACATGGCTACCTTCTGAAAAATTTACTGCTTGTTCACATGAACCTGGATAACTTGTGGTTATCAGTGCTGCGTTTTGAAACTTTTAATACCCCCTTTTCCCGCATGCGGCGCATTTGGGATCCGGGTTGGGGATGAGGGGGATTGCGGACTAAATCTCTTGAATTAGTGCTGGGACAGAAAACATCTTCGTTGACGAATTGCTGGCTGCCTGCTATCCCCCTCACCCCTGCCCCCATCTTCACATGCACCGCAAGCGGGAGAGGGGTTCTGAGGCTCGTTGATTTTGTTACTAGATCCGCATCGGCATCACGACGTATTTGAAGTCAGTTTTTTCCGGGATCGTGATCAGCGCGGAAGAATTGGAGTCGCCCAGTGCGACGTTGATCTGGTCGCACTTCAGGTTGTTCAATACATCCAGCAGATAGGTCACGTTGAAGCCGATGTCGACGCTGTCGCCGCCGTAGTCGATTTCAATTTCTTCCACCGCTTCTTCCTGGTCGGCATTGGTGGAGCTGATCTTCATGCTGCCCGGGCCGATCACGCAACGCACGCCCTTGAACTTGTCGCTGGTCATGATCGCGGCGCGTTGCAGCGAGCGCAGCAGCTGTTCGCGGCCGATGGTGAAGTTGTTCTTGTAACCCTTGGGGATCACGCGGTTAAAGTCGGGGAACTTGCCTTCCACCAGCTTGGAGATCAGTTCGATATCGGCAAAGGTCAGCTTGACCTGGTTGTTGGCGATGTCCAGCTGCACAGGATCGTCCTTGTCTTCCAGCAGGCGCTGCAGTTCCAGGATGGTCTTGCGCGGGATGATCACTTCCTGGCGCGGGAATTCCTGTTCTACCTCTACCTGGCAGAACGCCAGGCGGTGGCCGTCGGTGGCCACGGCGATCACGTTCTTGCCGTCCACGACCAGCAGCAGGCCGTTCAGGTAGTAGCGGATATCCTGTTGCGCCATCGAGAAGTGCACCATGTTGAACAGGTGCTTCAGGGTCTTTTGCGGCAGGCTGACGCTGGCATTGAAATGCTCGGCCTGGGCCACGGTAGGAAACTCTTCCGCCGCCAGGGTTTGCAGGGCAAAGCGCGATTTGCCGGATTGCACCGTCATGCGCTTGTTGGACAGCGTCAGCGATACGTCGTTGTCGTCCGGCAGCGCGCGCAGGATGTCCAGCAGCTTGCGTGCGGCAACCGTAGTGGCGGTCACTTCGCCGCCTGAGCCGATCTCTGCATGGGTGGTGATCTGTACTTCGATGTCGGTGGACAAGAAAGAGACTTTTTCACCATCCTTGCGTATGAGGATATTGGCCAGAATCGGCAATGTGTGCCGACGCTCGACAATACCGCTCACAATTTGCAGAGGCCGGAGTAGGGTATCCCGGTGGGTTTTAACCAATTGCATGTGTATATCCTCGCGTAATGTTTAATTGGATGCTGATTTTCTGAAAACTTTTAACCTGCAGCTCAATATCATGCTTTGCAACTCCCTTGGTAAGGGAGGCAAATCCTGCTGTGTTGCTATTACTGATGAAACTGTTGTTCGACTGCCAAATTCCCTGCAATGCCAAACGATTGCTACCCCTTCAGCGTTTGCTCCAGCACATGCAGCTCATGGTTGCATTCGGGGTTTTTGCTGCGGTCTGCCGCTATCTTGCGCACCGCGTGCAATACCGTGGTGTGGTCGCGGCCGCCGAACAGTTCGCCGATTTCCGGCAAGCTCTTCTGCGTCAATTCCTTGGCCAGGTACATCGCTATCTGGCGCGGCCGGGCGATATTGGCCGGGCGTTTCTTGGAATACATGTCGGCGACCTTGATATTGAAAAAGTCGGCCACGGTCTTCTGGATGTTTTCCACAGAAATCTGGCGGTTCTGCACCGACAGCAGGTCTTTCAGTGCTTCCTTGGTGACGTCGATCGTGATCTCTTTGCCGTGGAAACGGGAATAGGCCAGGATCTTGCGCAAGGCGCCTTCCAGCTCGCGCACGTTGGAGCGCAGATGCTTGGCGACAAAGAAGGCGACGTCGTCGGAGAAGTGCACGCCTTCGGAGGTGGCTTTTTTCAGCAGGATCGCGACCCGCATTTCCAGTTCCGGTGGTTCAATCGCGACCGTCAGGCCGGAATCGAAACGCGAGATCAGGCGGTCATCCATGCCGCTGATTTCCTTGGGATAGGTATCGCTGGTGATGATGATCTGTTTCTTGGCCGCGATCAGCGCTTCGAACGCATAAAAGAATTCTTCCTGGGTGCGGCTCTTGCCGCCGAAGAACTGGATATCGTCGATCAGCAGCAAATCCAGCGAATGGTAGTAGCGCTTGAACTCGTCAAAACCCTTGCGCTGGTAAGCGGTCACTACGTCGCGCACGTATTGCTCGGCGTGGATGTAGCGTATCTTGGCGCCCGGGTTGTCGACCAGGATCTGGTTGCCTATCGCGTGTATCAAATGCGTCTTGCCCAGGCCCACGCCGCCATACAGGAACAGCGGGTTGTAGGAGCCGCCCGGGTTGTTGGCGACCTGGATCGCGGCGGCGCGCGCCAGCTGGTTGGCCTTACCGGTCACCAGGCTGTCGAAGGTCAGCGCGGAATTGATGCGGCTTTGTTCGCGGCGCGGCGAGACTTCGGGCGCCGCGGCCGACAACTCCAGCAGCTCGCCGCTGGCGTCGTTATCATTGCCGTTGCCTTCGTTGCGCTGCTCCCTGGCTTCGCGGTTGGCCGATTGCATGGAATTGGCGGCCGCCGACGGCGCCGGTTTCTTATTGGTGCGCGGATCAAGCACAAACTGGACGTCGACGTTGTCATCCCAGAACTGCACGGCGAGCTCGGTGATGCGACTGGCGAACTGGGTCTTGACCCAGTCCAGCTTGAAACGATTAGGCGCGCCAATGCGCAGCTTACCGTCTTCAAAATCGATCGGAGCTAGCGGTTTAATCCACGCGCTATACTGCTGCGGCGTTAGCTCCTGTTCTAATTGAGAAGAACAGGCCTGCCAGAAATTTTCCATGAATACTCTATCTATTAATACTTGCTGATGGCACGGGCCTTTTTATATCCGGTGCAGAGCTGTTGCGCGTTGCCTGTCTCATTTACCGAGATATTTACCGGAATATAAAAGAGCCCTTGAGGGTTTTTGTTGCTGGCAACCTACAGCGCCGCCCACTGGCTGGCATTGTAAAATTGGCAAAATAACCCGAGCACATTAATCCTCTATTCTACCCTTGCTCGCACGAGTTATCCACAGGCACGTGAGGAAATTTCTTTGCTGCAGGGCAGTAGAGGCGCTTCCGGGGCAGGCCCGTAAAATCGCCCGGCCGGGGTGTCGCGACTTATATTAAATTGCGCTAAGTGATTGACAGGTAAGCAGAAAATAGTGAATAATCCAAGGTTCCCTACCCTCTTTAATTGAGTGGTGCGCTAATTTGCTGCAAATTTATTATCTTGTGTGTTCTTTTGGCCATGCAAAATAATCAATAAGCCAGTGATGACTTATCTTAGTGCAGCACACCATGAGCAGCGGTTTTGGGGCAGTAGTGGTTAGCTAGTGGAAACAGTTTTACTCGACCGCTACCCGTAATTCCGATTTTTTATTTGCTCAAATAGCGAGACCAACATGAAACGTACTTACCAACCTTCCGTCGTTCGCCGCAAGCGCACTCACGGTTTCCGCGCACGTATGGCAACCCGCGGTGGCCGCGCTGTATTGAACGCACGTCGCGCCAAAGGCCGTAAACGCCTGGCAGCCTGATCCACGCAGGCCATGGTGTGCGGCATT
Organism: Pseudomonadota bacterium; assembly: GCA_040390485.1. Lineage (GTDB taxonomy): Bacteria > Pseudomonadota > Gammaproteobacteria > Burkholderiales > Burkholderiaceae_D > Undibacterium. The sequence continues at coordinate 2,177 of JAZJYH010000059.1, read as the reverse complement.
TGCGGCAGCCCGGGCTAATGGCATGATCGACACTATGAGTGGCGATTTTGCTCGCGTACGGCGCATCGTTAAAACGGATGAATTTTCATCCGTTTTTCGTTTGCGCCCCGTGCAAAAAACACCGCACTTTGTGCTGTATACCAGGCCCAACGAGCTGACGCATGCGCGCCTTGGCGTGGTTGCGGCAAAGCGGTTTGCGCCGCGCGCCGTCACGCGCAACACGATCAAGCGTGTGACGCGGGAAATTTTCAGACGTTCTGCCCTCATCAACGTGGATTGCATTGTGCGTTTGTCAAAACCGGTCAATAGCAAGGCAGGTCCTGCCACTACCGCGCAACTCAAGCGTGAGTTGCGGGTGGAGATCTTGCGCCTGTTTGCTTCGCAGGCCGGACCCAGGCCGCTTGCCGCTGCCGCTCCTTCGGCCTCGCCCGGCGGCCTCGTCTTATGAAATCCCCGCTGCAATCCCTGCTGATGGTTTTATTGCGCGGATATCAACTGGGCATCAGCCCCATGCTGGGCCAGAACTGCCGTTTTTACCCGACCTGCTCCAATTATGCGATGGAAGCAATCCGGGTCCACGGCGCCTGCAAGGGCGGTTTGCTGGCGGGAAAACGCTTGTGCAAATGCCATCCCTGGCATCCAGGCGGCATAGACATGGTGCCTCCGGCATCAAAAGATGAACAATTCGCTGAAAATCAGCAAGTAGTCCCCACATCCGATGATGGTTCTATACAATCCGCCGGTGCGCCCGCAGAAACAGGCAGGCAGCACCCGGGCTTTTTAGAGCCTTCCGGTCACTCTTCACCCTACTCCTCCTGACAATACAATGGATATCAAACGTACCGTCCTGTGGGTTGTTCTTACGGTGTCAATGTTGCTCCTCTGGGACAACTGGCAGCGTTTTAACGGCAAGCCATCGATGTTTTCCCCGACGCACGCGACGCAGAGCAAGGACGCTGCCTCGGCATCGGCCAAGGCTGCCACCGCAGCCGGCGCTGCACCTACAGGCACTACCGTTGCCGCTGCGCCCGGTACCGCCAGCGGCGATACGCCGGCCGTCAAGAGCGAGCGCATCACCATCACTACCGACGTGGTCAAGGCGGATATAGACACCATAGGCGGCGAGCTGAAGCGCCTGGAATTGTTGCGGCACAAGAATGAACACGACAAGACCCAGAACGTGGTGTTGTTCGAAGACAGCGCCAAGCGCGTGTACCTGGCGCAGACCGGCTTGCTGGGCGGCTTCCCCAGCCATAAATCCGGCTTCATCGCGAAACCGGGCCCGCGCACGCTGGACGGCGGCAACCAGGTGCAACTGGTGCTGGAATCCGAGCAAAACGGCGTCAAGCTGACCAAGACCTTCACCTTCAAGAAGGGTGACTATGTGATCGACGTCAAGCACAGCGTCACCAATAACACCGGCGCGCCGATTAACCCTTCGCTGTACCTGCGACTGGTGCATGACGGCACCAAGCCTGAGGGCGGCGGCATGTTCAGCGGTCCGGGCGAGTTCTACGCGCCTGCCGTGTACACCGAAGCGGACAAGTTCCAGAAGCTGGACTTCGAAAAAATCCATAAGGCGGAGGCCGAAAAAGAAGGCAAGAGCAATGAGGCGCACGCCACCAAGGCCGACAACGGCTGGTTCGCCGTGATCCAGCATTTCTTCGTGTCCGCCTTCATCCCGCCGGAAAAAGCCCAGCGCGAAATCTTCACCAGCAAGGTGGGCGACAACCTGTATGCAGTCGGCAGCATCCTGTCGCTGGGGACTATCGCTCCCGGCGCGACCGTGACGATGGACGCCAGCCTGTACTCGGGCCCGCAAAATACCTCGACCCTGGAAAAAATCGCGCCCGGCCTGGAACTGGTCAAGGATTACGGCTTCCTGGCCATCATCGCCAAGCCGCTGTTCTGGCTGATGGAACATATCCATGCGCTGCTGGGCAACTGGGGCTGGACTATCGTGCTGTTCACCATCGTGATCAAGCTGGCGCTGTTCCCGCTGTCTGCCGCCGGTTATCGCAGCATGGCGAAGATGAAGGTAGTGACGCCGAAGATGACGGCGGTGCGCGAACGCTATAAGGGCGATCCGCAAAAGATGAACCAGGCCATGATGGAATTGTACAAAACCGAGAAGATCAATCCTCTCGGCGGCTGCTTCCCTATCCTGATCCAGATGC
>JAZJYH010000058.1:0-6552 GCA_040390485.1 Pseudomonadota bacterium | reverse complement strand
CTTCGCTGGGCATACCCGAGAAAAATACTTTTGCGCTGATGCCTAAGGAAATTGGAGGCAAGAAAGTGGAGTATTTCGTGCTGGACGATGCGTCCGATACGACGACTGCCGTTAAAAATGCCCGCAAACTGATTGCCGAAGACAAGATAGACGTGTTGATAGGCTCCACCATCACACCCAACTCTCTGGCGATGATAGATGTTGCGGCAGAGAATGAAGTCCCGATGATATCGATGGCGGCCTCTTCCGCAATCGTGCAGCCGGTGGATGCCAAGCGTTTCTGGGTATTCAAGACCCCGCAAAACGATTCCCATATGGCGACCGCGATTACCGGCCATATGAATGATACCGGCGTCAAAACCGTGGCCTTTATCGGCTTTGCCGATGCGTACGGTGAAGGCTGGTACAAGGAGTTTACCAAGCTGGCCGATCTGCGCAAGCTGAAAGTCGTAGCCAATGAACGCTTCGCCCGCAACGACACCTCGGTGACCGGCCAGATCTTGAAGATCATGTCGGCCAATCCGGATGCGGTATTGATCGCCGGTTCCGGCACCCCTGCGGCGTTGCCGCAGAAGACGCTGAAAGAACGCGGCTACAAAGGCAAGATCTACCAGACCCACGGCATCGCCAATAATGATTTCCTGAGGGTGTGCGGCAAGGATTGCGAAGGCACCTTCCTGCCTGCCGGCCCCTTGCTGGTGGCGGAGCAATTGCCGGCAGACAACCCGGTCAAGAAATCGTCGATGCGCTATCTCGCCGCCTATGAAAAAGCCTATGGCGCCGGATCCGTCTCCACTTTCGGCGGCCACGCCTGGGATGCCGGCCTGCTGCTGGAAGCGGCGATACCTGTCGCGTTGAAAAAGGGTGAACCCGGCAGCAAGGAATTCAGGGCCGCGCTGCGCGCCGCGCTGGAAAATATCAACAACCTGGCGACTTCGCACGGCATCGTCAACATGAGCGCCAGCGACCATCTGGGCCTGGACCAGCGTTCGCGCGTGATGGTGGAGATCGTCAACGGCAAATGGAAACTGCTGGGCAAGGCTAACTGATGCCCGGCCTTCGATGTTACTGAAATGACGGGGGGAGCGATGGCTCCCCTTTTTTAAGAAGTTGTTGCAGGGCTGTTCCAACGCTGCCCAGCTGCCGCTGAGCGGCAGGCGGTGCAATCGCCGGCAAGCCTCCGCAACGCTTATGCAAAGAAATGCAGGACAGGACACTACTAGCATGGATTTATCAATTGCCGCCATCCTGGCCCAGGATGGCATCACCAGCGGGGCGATCTATGCGCTGCTGGCACTGGCCCTGGTGCTGGTGTTTTCGGTCACCCGCGTCATTTTTATTCCGCAAGGCGAGTTTGTCGCCTTCGGTGCGCTGACGCTGGCGGCGATACAGTCCGGCAAATTCCCGCATTCGATGAGTTTGCTGCTTGCCCTGGGCGCGCTCAGTTTTGTCCAGGAAATCATTTCCATGCTGCGCCTGCAAGCCAGGCAGCGCAACCCGCACTTGGCGCGCGATGCCGGCATCTCGGCGCTGAAATTCATAGTCTTGCCCGCCTGCCTGTGGTTTGCGACCCGCAGCCTGCCGGTGCAAAACTGGCCGCTGTATGCGCAGGTGGCGCTGGCGCTGGCGACCGTGATCCCTATGGGCCCGATGATCTACCGGCTGGCCTACCAGGCGCTGGCCGAGGCCAGCACGCTGGTGCTGCTGATCGTTTCTGTCGGCGTCCATTATGCGATGACCGGCATGGGCCTGGTGATGTTCGGCGCCGAAGGCTCTCGCACCACGCCGTTTTCCGATGCACGTTTTGAGCTGGGGGCGCTGGCCATTTCCGGCCAGAGCCTGGTGATCATAGGCGTGTCCGCGGCGCTGATCGTCGGCCTGTATTTTTATTTTGAACGCAGCCTGTCCGGCAAGGCCTTGCGCGCGACCGCGGTGAACCGCCTGGGCGCACAACTGGTCGGCATAGGCACCACGCAGGCGGGCCGCCTGGCATTTACGCTGGCGGCGGCCATGGGGGCTTTCTGCGGCGTGTTGATCGCGCCGTTGACCACGGTATATTACGACGGCGGCTTCCTAATCGGCCTGAAAGGTTTTGTCGGCGCCATCGTCGGCGGGCTGGTCAGCTATCCGGTGGCGGCAGCCGGCGCGGTGCTGGTCGGCCTGCTGGAATCGTATTCGTCGTTCTGGGCCAGCGCCTACAAGGAGGTGATTGTATTTACGCTGATTATTCCAGTCTTGCTGTGGCGTTCGCTCAGCAGCAAGCATAGCGATGAGGATGAAGAGTGATGAAGCAAGGGTTCAACCGCATTTACCTGGCATTCGTGGCGGCGGTCATCCTGCTGCCGCTGCTGCCCACTCCCGAATTCTGGATCACGCTGGCCAACTACATAGGCCTGTATGCGATTGTTGCGCTGGGCCTGGTATTGCTGACCGGCGTCGGCGGCCTGACTTCTTTCGGCCAGGCCGCCTTTGTCGGCCTGGGTGCCTATTCCACCGCTTACCTGTCCACTAGCTATGGCCTGTCACCGTGGCTGGGCTTGCTGGTCGGGCTGGCGTTGACGATGCTGGCCGCCTACACGATAGGCGTGATCACGATGCGGCTGTCCGGCCATTATCTGCCGCTGGGCACGATAGCCTGGGGCCTGTCGTTGTTTTTCCTGTTCGGCAACCTGGAGTTCCTGGGCAAGTATGACGGCCTGAACGGTATCCCCGCAGTGGAAGTATTCGGCCTGAAGCTGGATAGCGGCCGCCGCATGTATGCGCTGATCTGGCTGATGCTGCTGCTGGCGACGATCGCCGTGCAAAACCTGCTGCAATCGCGGCCCGGCCGCGCCATCCGCGCATTGCGCGGCGGCGGCGTGATGGCCGAGGCGATGGGCGTCAATACCGCCCGGATGAAAGTGATCATCTTTGTCATCGCCGCGATGCTGGCCAGCGTTTCCGGCTGGCTGTATGCGCATTTACAGCGCGCGGTGAATCCCACGCCCTTCGGCCTGAATGCCGGTATCGAATACTTGTTCATGGCGGTGGTCGGCGGCGCCGGCCATGTCTGGGGCGCGCTGCTGGGCTCGGCCCTGCTGACGCTGCTGAAGGACAAGCTGCAATCGATATTGCCTGCCCTGCTGGGCGCCAACGGCAATTTTGAGATCATCGTGTTCGGTATCTTGCTGATACTGTTGCTGCAAAGGGCCAGGGATGGCGTATGGCCCTACCTGAGCAAGCTATTCGCCAGATGGCTGCCGGCAGCGAGACAGATCTCTGTCCCTGATACCGCGCAAGCTCTGCCGCACCGCGACAAACCCGCCAGCGGCCAGGTGATACTGGAAGTGGCGCTGGCGCGCAAGCAGTTCGGCGGGCTGCTGGCGGTCAACGACATGCAGTTCCAGGTCGGCGCCGGACAGATCGTCGGCCTGATAGGGCCTAACGGCGCCGGCAAATCGACGATGTTCAACCTGGTGACCGGCGTGCTGCCCTTGACTTCGGGCGCGATACGTTTCTTCCGCGACGGCAGCCTGCAGGAGATCAGCGGCCTGCCTTCGCGCGAGATCGTCAAGCTGGGCATAGGCCGCACCTTCCAGCATGTGCGCTTGCTGCCGGCCATGACAGTGCTGGAAAACGTCGCGATAGGCGCCCACTTGCGCGCCAAGCATGGCGACATCCGCGAAGTGATCGCCAGCGTGCTGTGCCGCGACCAGAAGCTGGAAGACTCGCTGCTGCTGGAAGCCAAGAGACAGCTGGAACGAGTAGGCTTGGGAGCCATGCTGCATGAAGAGGCCGGCAGCCTGGCGCTGGGGCAGCAGCGCATACTGGAAATCGCGCGCGCGCTGTGCTGCGACCCCAGCCTGCTGTTGCTGGACGAGCCGGCGGCGGGGCTGCGCTACAAGGAAAAACTGGAGCTGGCGGTCTTGCTGAAAAAACTGAAGGCGGAAGGCATGAGCGTGTTGCTGGTTGAGCACGACATGGACTTTGTGATGAACCTGACCGACCATCTGGTCGTGATGGAGTTCGGCACCAAGATTGCAGAAGGCCTGCCGCAGGAAGTACAGCAAAATCCTGCAGTGCTTGAAGCCTATCTCGGCGGTATCGATTAACCTGCTTAATATGAAGCTGCGATCCTACTGCGCGGGCGTGATCGGGGCTCATGCGCTGCGGAATGTTGCAAGTGCGATGCTCATGTACTTCAAGTACGTTCCGCTTTCTGCGCTGCTCTTCACCCCGCTGACGCCCGCTCGCTACGGATCTTAAACAAGTTAAAGCCCGGGTACAATAGCTACTAGCTTAGAGAATAATATGACGACACCCTTACTTCAAGTCAGCGACCTGCAAGTCTTCTACGGCAAGGTGGAAGCGCTGCACAAGGTCAGCATACAGGTAGGCGCGGGCCAGATCGTGACCGTGATCGGCCCCAATGGCGCCGGCAAATCGACGATGCTGAACGCGGTCGCCGGCGCCTTGCCGGCCAACGGCGCGATACAGGGACAGATCTTGCTGGATGCGCATGCGCTGGCCGGCATGGCGATAGAAAAACGTGTCGCGCGCGGCATGTGCCTGGTGCCGGAAAAACGCGAGCTGTTTGCCAGCATGCGGGTGGAAGATAATCTGCTGCTAGGCAGTTACCGCCGCTACCAGGCGGGCGAAAAGAATTATGCCGACCAGTTGCAGGTCGTGTACGACTTGTTCCCGCGCCTGAAGGAGAGGCGCGGCCAGGAAGCCGGCACCTTGTCCGGTGGCGAACGCCAGATGCTGGCGCTGGGGCGCGCATTGATGGCCAAGCCGCAATTGCTGATGCTGGATGAACCCAGCCTGGGCCTGGCGCCCCTGATCGTCAAGGAAATTTTCCATATCATCCAGCGCCTGAAACAAACCGGCGTGGCGATTTTACTGGTGGAACAAAATGCGCGGGCTGCCTTGCAGGTAGCCGATTATGCGTATGTGCTGGAGACCGGTGAAATCGCGCTGCAGGGCCCGGCGGAAGAGCTGGCGCATGACCAGCGGGTGATTGATACTTATCTTGGCCTGGCCAAAAAGACTGCCTGATTGACTATTCGCCGGCATGCTTCCGGCGATCTTCCTCCGCCAGCCGGCGTTCTTCCCTGACCTCACGCCGATAGCGGCGCCTTTCCTTGCTGGCGCGCCGTTTTTCCTTGATCCGGAACAGCAGGACCGCCAGGACGCCGCCGCTGATCACGATTGCGCATAGCAGGAATGCCAAAAGGTCGGATTCGATTTCGCCTGAAGAAGTCATGCGGTGTGGGGTCCATTGATTGCAGCGGACTGCGCTTATCGGTTCCGGCCCGACATCCCGGATACAGGTTTTGTTGCCCTTATTCTATTTCTTTTCGTCACCACGATTGTACAACCTGCACTTGCTTTGGTGAATAGCCTGTTGTTTCTTGATCCACAGTTACAGTCCATTAGTGCGGGTGGCCGCACACCGGACAGGCGGCATTCCGGGCGACCTTGATCTGGGTCCACTCCATATTCTGCGCATCCAGCAATAGCAAGCGGCCTGCCAACGATTTGCCCAGCCCCATGACCAGCTTCAGCGCTTCGGCCGCCTGCATGCTGCCTATGATGCCGACCAGCGGCGCAAAGACGCCCATCGTCGAACACAGCACTTCTTCAAACTGTTCACCCGGGGGGAACAGGCAGGCATAGCAGGGAGAGGCGTCATCACGGCTGTCGAATACGCTGATCTGGCCGTCGAAGGAAATGGCGGCGCCGGATACCAGCGGCTTGCGGTGTTTGACGCAGGCCCGGTTGACTGCGTGCCGGGTCGCAAAGTTATCGCTGCAGTCCAGGACGATATCCGCAGCCTGGATCAGCTGTTCCAGCCGCGCTTCGTCGGCCCTTTCTTGCAGTGCGGCGACTTCCACATGCGGATTGATCTGCTGCAGCGTCTGCTGGCCGGAGCTTACCTTGGTCTGGCCGATACGGCCGGTAGTGTGCAGGATCTGCCTTTGCAGGTTGGTCAGGTCCACCGTATCGTTGTCGACCAGCGTGATTTTGCCTACGCCTGCACTGGCCAGGTAGAGTGCGACAGGCGAACCCAGGCCGCCGGCGCCTATCACCAGCGCATGGCAGGCGATGATTTTCTGCTGTCCTTCTATGCCTATCTGGTCCAGCAGGATATGGCGCGAATAGCGCAGTAGTTGTTGGTCATCCATAGGGAGTGCTGTATCCGTGAAAAACTGGCCTCTATCTTAGGGCCTGTTAACAATTAAAATGGGAGTGCGAATGCGCCTGTTTAGACACATTCCCTCCGGGTTCAAACCAAAACGCGCGCTGGACTGCGTTGTACTCCTTGTTAAGGCTCCAGCCTTAACTGCGTCGCACGCCTTGCCAGCCCACGTTTTGGTTTGAACGCATCTCCCATTTTAATTGTTAACAGGCCCTAGCGCGTTAGCGGCCGGCAGGTGGCAAAGGGCCGGTAAATAAGCGGTCACGGCGTCGGCGCAAAAAAGGCCGCATGTGTTGCGGCCTTTTTTGGGGGAAGGATAGCGGGCTTATTTTTTCTTCGTTTCCGGCTTGGCTTCAGGCTTAGGCTCGGCC
>JAZJYH010000057.1:0-91284 GCA_040390485.1 Pseudomonadota bacterium | reverse complement strand
TTCCAGGAGCCGATGACCTCGCTGAACCCGGTGTTCACGGTCGGCTTCCAGATCGCTGAAGTGTTGCGCCTGCATATGGGCATGGACGCCAAGCAGGCACGCAAGCGCGCCATAGAATTGCTGGAAGAAGTCGGCATCCCCGACCCGGCGCACAAGATCGACGCCTATCCTAGCCAGATGTCGGGCGGCCAGCAGCAGCGCGTGATGATCGCCATGGCGATCGCCTGCGAACCCAAGCTGCTGATCGCCGATGAACCGACTACAGCGCTGGACGTCACCATCCAGAAACAGATCATCGACCTGATCGAAGCCCTGCGCAAACGGCACAAGATGTCGGTGCTGTTCATTACCCACGACCTGGCGCTGGTCGGTGAAATTGCCGACCACGTCATCGTGATGCGTAACGGCGAAGTGCGCGAGGCCGGCAATGTCAGGCAGATCTTTGAACAGCCGAAGGATACCTATACCCAGGCCCTGCTGCACTGCCGCCCTTCCCTGGATTCGCGTCCATGGCGGCTGCCGGTGATCAGCGACTTCATGAACAATAACGGCGCCCCGGTCGAGCAAAAGGAAAGGCCGCGCGGCCTGGACGGCAGCGAAGACATCGTGCTGGATGTGCGCAACCTGGGCAAGAGTTTCTATAGCCGCGAAGGCTTCTTCGGCAGGAAGGAATTCCGTGCGGTGGAAGACGTGTCGTTCAAGCTGGCCCGCGGCAAGACCCTGGGCGTAGTCGGCGAATCCGGCTCAGGCAAGACCACGGTGGGCCTAACGCTGATGCGCCTGCACCAGGCCACGTCCGGCCAGGCCATCTTCGAAGGCAAGGATATCCTGTCCATGTCGAACAAGGAATTCCTGCAATACAAGCGCCGCATCCAGATCATCTTCCAGAACCCGTATGCGTCGCTGAATCCGCGCTTCACGGTGGGCCAGATCCTGATGGAGCCGATGCTGATACACGGTATAGGCGCCAACGAAGGCGAGCGCTCCAAGATGGCCAACCAGCTGCTGGAAAAGGTCGGCCTGCCCAGCGCCGCCTTCCATCGCTACCCGCATGAATTTTCCGGCGGCCAGCGCCAGCGTATCGCGATAGCGCGCTGCCTGACCATGAAGCCGGAAGTACTGGTCTGCGACGAATCGGTATCGGCACTGGACGTCTCGGTGCAGGCGCAGGTATTGAACCTGCTGCAGGACCTGCAGGAAGAGTTCGGCCTGTCCTATATCTTTATCTCGCATGACCTGGCCGTGGTCAAATACATCGCCGACCAGGTGATGGTGATGAACAAGGGCAAGGTGGTGGAACTGGCCAACTCGGATGACCTGTACCACAATCCTACCCAGCCTTATACCAAGACCCTGCTGAACGCCATACCGCGTGGTTTGCACAGCAATTAGAAATTGGGCGCAGACGGGCGACAAACCCGTCTGCGCTTGCCGGTTTGAGCTGTCCCGGTAAATCCGCATCCTCACAGGCGGCCCGCGCCGCCCCTACTGTCAAATGTAAAGGTAGACCAGCTTGGACCAAGTCAGAACCCTTTTCCAGCAATTGTTACCGGCGGTCGATTTCTGCTCGCTGCGCGTGGTCGACGACAGCAGCGAGAAACTGCTGGTGCGCCAAAACATACTGCAACCCCTGTCCACTACCCGCAACCGCGGCGCCATGATTAGCGTGATCCACCGGGGCGGCTACGGCTACGCCGCCACCAGCGACCTGTCGCGCAGCGGCTTGCAGGACGCAATCAAGCGCGCCAGCCACTGGGCGCAAGCCAGCGCCGGCCGCTCGGTGATCGACTATAGCGGCATCCAACAGGCCGCCGCCACCGGCAGCTATAGCGGTCCTGGCAGCGGTCCCGGCAGTGGTCCTGGCAGCCTCGCCGGCGCAGCCGCATGGTCGCGCAAGGACTTGATCGGCTTGCTGATGCAGGAATCGCAGGCTTGCCGGCTGGACCCGCGCATCGTGGACTGGTATGCGTCTATAGGCACTACCCGTTCGGAGCAACTGTACCTGAGCAGCGCGGGTGCCGATATCCAGCAGCAATTTCATTACATCATCCCCAATATGGCGGCCACCGCGAACCAGGGCGTCGATACGCAAACCCGCAGCCTGGGCGGCCAGTACAACGGCTTTTGCCGCCAGGGCGGCATGGAGGTATTGCAGCAAGCCGGCTTCCACGGCGCCGGCCAGCGCATCGCTACCGAAGCACTGGCCTTGCTGGCCGCTCCCAACTGCCCGCAGGGCAAGATGGACTTGCTGCTGATGCCAGAACAGATGATGCTGCAGATACACGAATCGATAGGCCATCCCATCGAGCTGGACCGGATACTGGGGGACGAACGCAATTTCGCCGGCACCAGTTTTGTCACGCTGGATATGTTCGGCCATTTCAAATACGGTTCGGACTTGCTGAATGTCAGCTACGACCCCGGCCGTACAGAACAGTTTGCCAGCTATCAGTGGGATGACGAAGGCCAGCCCGCCGCCAAGGCTTATGTGATCAGGAACGGCGTGCTGGAGCGGCCGCTGGGCGGACACGTGTCGCAAGCCCGCGTCGCCTCGGCCGGGGTCGCTGCGGGTGTTGCGGGTGTTGCGGGTGTTGCGGGTGTTGCGGTTGCTGCAGTGGCTAACTCGCGCGCCTGCGACTGGAATCGCCCGCCGATAGACCGCATGGCCAACCTGAATATAGAGCCGGGGGAAACCGCGCTGGCCGACATGATCGCGTCGGTCGAATACGGCGTGCTGATGGATACCAATTTGTCCTGGTCCATCGACGACTCGCGCAACAAGTTCCAGTTCGGCTGCGAGTACGGCCGGCTGATACAGGACGGCGAGCTGAAGGGCCTGGTCAAGAACCCGAATTACCGCGGCATCTCGGAGAGCTTCTGGCGCTCCTTGAAGGCGGTCGGCGACCAAGCCAGCTTCGCTGTGATGGGGACGCCGTTTTGCGGCAAGGGCGAACCTTCGCAAGTGATCCGGGTAGGACATGCGTCGCCGGCCTGCCTGTTTGATCAAGTAGACGTATTCGGAGGCCAAGCCTGATGCAAGATTTTTTCCATCAAATTGCGGCGCATGTCGACAGCTTGCTGCAAGCAGGTGAGCAAAGCGCCTGCTGGTTTTCCGCGGAATCCAGCGACTTCGTGCGCTTTAATCGCAGCGCGATACGCCAGCCCGGCCACGTGATACAGCGGCTGCTGACGGTCAACCTGATCCAGGGTGCGCGGCATGCGAATGCCAGCCTGACCCTGTCCGGCAAGCTGGAGCAAGATGGACCCCTGCTGGCGGAAGCGATCGCACAACTCCGGCAGCAATTGCCCGACTTGCCGGAAGACCCGCATTTGCTGGTCGCCACGGAAGCGCACGATACCACCCAGGTGCTGCCGCCCAATACCGTGTCCACGGACCAGATGCTGGATCAAATCCTGGCCGCCTCCCGCGGACTGGACATGGTCGGCATCCTGATCTCCGGCGCCCTGTACCGCGGCTTCGCCAATTCGCAGGGGCAGCGCAACTGGTATGAAAGCCTCAATTTCAATTTCGACTGGAGCCTGTTTCACGCGGCCGACAAGGCGGTAAAATCCAACTACGCCGGCTTTGTGTGGGATGCAGCGGCATTCACGCGCAAATTCGAGGAGGCGGTACAGCGCCTGGCCCTGCTGGCGATACCGCCGGTGACTGTGCCCCCAGGCAATTACCGGGTCTATCTGACGCCGACTGCATTAAATGAATTGATAGGTATGTTGAACTGGGGCGGCTTGTCGGAAAAATCCTTGCGCACCCATCAAAGCCCCTTGCGTCGGCTGCGGGCCGGCGATGCCTCGCTGGCAGCAGCGGTCAGCCTGAGCGAAGACAGCCGCACCGGCCTGGCGCCCGGCTTCCAGGGCAAGGGCTTTATCAAGCCGCAAGTGGAGGCCTTGATACAGCAGGGCAAGCTGGTGGGCAGCATGATTTCGCCGCGCACCGCAAAAGAGTATGGGCTAGCCAGCAACGGCGCCGACGATGACGAGACCGCCAATTCGCTAGTGATGCAAGCCGGAACGCTGGCGATGCAGGATGTGCTGGCAGAATTGGGCACCGGCATCTTCGTCAGCAACCTGTGGTACCTGAACTTCTCGGACCGCGCCAACTGCCGCATCACCGGCATGACCCGCTTCGCGACGTTCTGGGTAGAGGATGGGAAAATTAAGGCGCCGCTGAACGTCATGCGCTTCGACGATACGCTGTTCCGCATCCTCGGCGACCAACTGCTGGCCCTGACCCGGGAGACCGAAGTGTCCATGGATGACCGATCCTATGGCGAGCGCCATACCGGCGGCACCATATTGCCGGGTGCCCTGATCAAGGAAATGACATTTGTATTGTGATTTCGACACTTACTTTCGCGCTTGTAGCAAAGGGCGCTAACCACTACAATTCCGACCTGTCGAAGAAAAGCTCTAAACTTTAAAATAAACTCTCGACAACAAGATAAACCGCTATCCGCGTATAGTGTAAACAGCTTACCGCAAGATTATTTCGGTAATACCAGGAGTTAATATGGCATTTCTGCAAGGCAAAAAAATTCTGATCACCGGTGTATTGTCCAACCGTTCCATTGCCTACGGCATCGCCCGGGCATGCCACCGCGAAGGCGCTGAACTGGCGTTCACTTATCAGGGTGAACGCTTCAAGGACAGGATTACCGAATTTGCCAAGGAATTCGGCAGCGAACTGGTGTTTGATTGCGACGTCGGCAGCGACGAGCAGATCAATGCCGTGTTTGAAGGCCTGGCCAAATCCTGGGACGGCCTGGACGGCCTGGTGCACGCGATCGGCTTTGCGCCGCGCGAAGCGATTGCCGGCGACTTCCTGGACGGCTTGTCGCGCGAATCCTTCCGTATCGCCCATGACATCTCTTCGTATAGCTTTCCGGCGCTGGCCAAGGCGGCGCTGCCCATGCTGCGCCCCGATGCGGCACTGCTGACCTTGAGCTATCTGGGCGCCTTGCGCGCCACGCCCAACTACAACACCATGGGCCTGGCCAAGGCTTCGCTGGAAGCCAGCGTGCGCTACCTGGCAGAATCGCTCGGCAAACGCGGGATACGCGTCAACGGTATTTCTGCCGGCCCTATCAAGACCCTGGCGGCCAGCGGCATCAAGGACTTCGGCAAGATACTCAGCGCCGTGGCTGCGGTCGCACCGCTGCGCCGCAATGTGACGATAGACGACGTCGGCAATGCCGCCGCCTTCCTGTTGTCGCCGCTGGCTGGCGGCATCACCGGCGAAATCACCTATGTCGATGGCGGTTTTTCGCATGCCATGGGTATTTCGGACGAATAAGCCCAGGCTATTCGAGCATGTCCCCCTCACCCGCATGCGGTGAGGGAATCACTCTTCCCCCTCGCCTCCATCGTCGATCGCCGACAGCTCGCTGCGCCTCATTTTGCAATCATACTGACCAGCGCATCCAGATCCGCTTGCGCGGCCTGCAGCGCTATTTTTTCTATGGCGCGGTAACGTGTAATAATTTCCAGCGCAAGCGGCGTCAGCGCCGTGCCGCCGCCCTTGCTGCCGCCGCTCTTGGCGGCGATCACCGGCGCTTTCAAACCTCGATTCATGTCATCGGTCAGCAGCCATGCGCGCCGATACGACATGTCCAGCGCTCGCGCTGCGGCTGAAATGGAACCGGTTGCCGCAATCGCCTCCAGCAAGGCTATCTTGCCTGGGCCGATCACGACCTCTTCGCCGCGGCGCAGGCGCAACCGAAATTGGATATCTGTTTTCAAATTAAAAATTAAGCAGGTTAATCATCGCTACCAGACCCGCCTTATGGCGAGCCTTCTTTTTTGCGTCTTCTTCCAGCAACCGGCAGGCACAAGCAGGCACAGGCAGGCAAAAGAAAAACGTATTTACCGCCGTTTCAATAGCCGGACTTGAAATTAAGCTTGATATATTGAAGGAAAGGTGCTTTTTTCCTGGAAATACTGTATCATTCTGTTTGTGCACTGCAATATTACTTATGCAACATTGCCTTAAGTCCTATTTACAGTGTTTTTGCAGCACCGCAAGCCTATGCGCATCCAGTATATAGAAATATAGATGCAGCAATGTAAAAGCCCTCCCGCCTTGTATGTCTTGTATCTCTTCTAGACATCGTCCCGGCGCAAAGCTTTTGTGCCGAAATTTCATCGTATTCCGTTTGGTATTCTTTGAGTCATTTCGTTTGGTTGGCGTTGCTTTTTTGCGCGCTCATGCATTTGCATGACGTAATTTTAACGATAAAAGTGATTCAGAATACCGGTCCGGCATTTAGCCTGGGCCTGGATTTTTGCAGCCACTGAAGAAAGAAATAAATGACTTTTGAAGCATTAGGCCTACACACGTCCATCATCCGCGCATTGTCCGACGCAGGTTATACCAAACCTACCGGCGTACAAGAACAGGCTGTTCCTGCTGCGATCGGTGGCCGCGACCTATTGGTATCTTCGCAAACAGGTTCCGGCAAAACTGCCGCCTTCATGCTGCCAGCGCTGCATAAATTTGCCACCGCTGCCGACGTAATGGACACGTCCACTGCCGGCAAGACCGCCAACCAGGAACGTCAGGCTGCACGCGCACGCGGCGACCGTCCACGTTTCCAGGCAGCAAAGCCAAAAATGCTGGTGTTGACCCCAACCCGCGAACTGGCGTTGCAAGTAACCACCGCCACCGACAAGTACAGCGCTTACACTCGCCGTATCAAGGCCGTCTCGATTTTGGGCGGCATGCCTTATCCAAAACAGATGCAATTGTTGTCCCGTAATCCGGAAATCCTGGTCGCGACTCCTGGCCGTTTGATCGACCATATGGAATCCGGCAAGATCGATTTCTCTGAACTGGAAATCCTGGTGCTGGACGAAGCTGACCGCATGCTGGACATGGGCTTCATTGACGATATCGAAAAAATCGTCGATGCAACACCATCCACACGCCAGACCATGCTGTTCTCCGCAACACTGGACGGCGTAGTCGGCAATATGGCGCGCCGCATCACCAAAGACCCGATGATCATCCAGATCGCCGGCTCTGCGACCAAGCATGAAAACATCACGCAAAAAGTCCACTTCGTGGATGACCTGTCGCATAAGAACCGCATGCTCGACCATCTGCTGCGCGACGTAACCGTTGACCAGGCTGTGGTATTCACCGCCACCAAGCGTGACGCAGATACCATCGCCGACCGCCTGAACATCGCCGGTTTCGCTGCCGCCGCACTGCATGGCGACATGCACCAGGGCGCGCGTAACCGTACCCTGGACGCACTGCGTCGCGGCCAGGTTCGCGTGCTGGTAGCCACCGACGTTGCCGCGCGCGGTATCGACGTTCCAGCGATTACGCACGTATTCAACTACGATCTGCCGAAGTTCCCTGAAGACTATGTGCACCGTATCGGCCGTACCGGCCGTGCCGGCCGCAACGGCGTGGCGATCTCGCTGGTGAACCATGCAGAAGGCATCAACGTCAAGCGTATCGAACGCTTCACCAAGCAATTGATACCGGTCGATGTCATCGAAGGTTTTGAACCCAAGAAGAGCGCAGCGGCGCCACGCAGCGCAGCACGCAAACCAGGCGGCTGGAAACCGGGCGACAAGCGTACCGGCCCATCCGGCGGCAATCGCGACCACAAGCCGGGCCAGCGTACCTTCAGCAAGCCGAATGCCGGTCCTGCAGGCACCAGCTCAGGTCCACGCAAAGAAGGCAGCGGCGGCTATAAAGGCACGCGTTCCGCCGATACCGGCAACGCACGTCGCTCTTTCGGCGACCGTTAATTGCCGGCACCCTGGCTGTAACAGCAAAAAACGACCGCAGCTGCGGTCGTTTTTTTTTTGCCCGTGGATAATTTAACTTTCTCTTAAACTAATAAAACTGGTAGCATTTACCTAGAATTAAGCTTATCTTATAGCTGTTACGTTTCACTTGTAGCAAGATTTTATTGCAACACCACACCAAGGCTGGACTAGGACCTGTTAACCATTAAATTGAGAGATGCGTTCAAGCCATAACGTGGGCTGGCAAGGCGGTGTAGCAAGGGTTTCGAGCAGCATGCTGCTCGCTTGCGTAACGGTTATCGCCTGCAAGCGATAATGCGCCCTGCAAGGGTGACCGCAGTTCATAGTGGGCCATGAACAAGGAGGTGTAGCAGGGGTTTCGTGCAGCCTGCTGCACGCCTGCGTAACGGTCATCGCTTGCAAGCGATGATGCGCCCTGCAAGGGCAACGCAGTCCAGCGCGCGTTATGGTGGGGCCGCCGAGGCTTGAACCCGGAGGGAACCCTCAATTTAATGGTTAACAGGCCCTAGCCTTTCCGGCAATAATTAGCTCACCGTTATCCGAGGCTCAAATGAGATTATCTCCTTTGTTTCGTGAATGGCAGTTAAGTTGCAATCAGAAGACCCGAGGCGGAGGGCTGCTCCCCACCGCCCTGCTCGTCAAGCTATTCATCACCGCCCTTCCCGCCAGCGCGATCACCGCCCCCGGCCCCAATTTTGCCGACCTGTCGTTTGATGAGTTGGCCAATATCCAGATCACCTCGGTTTCCAAGAAGGCAGAACGCCTTGCCGGCGCACCGGCGTCTGTGTTCGTGATCACCAATGAGGATATACGCCGCTCCGGCGCCAGCAGCTTGCCAGAAGCTTTGCGCCTGGCGCCCAATTTACAGATCGCCAGGGTAGACGCCAGGAATTATGCGATTACCGCGCGCGGCTTCAACAGCGTATTTGAAAACAAATTACTGGTATTGATCGATGGCCGCACCGTATATTCGCCATTTTTTTCCGGCGTATTCTGGGATGCGCAGGATGTGGTGCTGGAAGACATAGAACGGATAGAAGTGATCAGCGGCGCCGGCGCCACGCTGTGGGGCGCCAATGCGGTCAACGGCGTGATCAATATCATCACCCGCTCTGCCAAGGATACCCAGGGCAGCTTGTTAGCCGCGGGAGCGAGCGAACATGAAAGCAACGGCGCGCTGCGTTACGGCGGCAAACTGGAAAACGGCGCCTACTACCGGGTGTACGGCAAATTTGCCGACAATGACAATACCCGCAACCAGAGCGGCGGCCTGATACAGGACGGCTGGCGCCGGACCCAGGCCGGGTTTCGCAGCGACTGGAGCGATGGCGACAAAACCCTGATGCTGGAAGCCAATGCCTACCAGGCCGGCCTGCATGAACGGCCGATCCGGGATATCAAACTGGCCGGCCTCAACCTGCTGGGCCGCGCCACCAAGAAGCTGGCGGACGGCTCGGACATGAGCCTGCAAATCTACCTGGACCATACCGAACGCGACCAGCCGGTGGCCTATGTCGACCGCCTGAATACCTTCGACATCGAATTCCAGCATGCGCTACTACTGGGCAGCAGCCACAACCTCGTGTGGGGCGGCGGCTACCGCTACGCGATGGACAAGGTACAACAAAATGGCGCCACTTTCGCTTTCTTCCCCGAATCCTTGAATATGCGCTGGAGCAATCTGTTTGTCCAGGATGAGATCAGCCTGCACCAGAACCTGCGCCTGACCGCCGGACTCAAGTTTGAGCACAGCCACTATACCGGCGCCGAGTACCTGCCCAGTGTGCGGCTGGCATGGGATGCGGCCCCGAATCATTTGATCTGGGGCTCAATCTCACGCGCGATACGCTCGCCGTCACGCATAGACCGCGACATCTACGTCCTGCCCAAACCCATCATGGTGAATGGAGTACCAAGATTTTTTATCGCCGGCGGTCCCAATTTCATGTCTGAAGTAGCGATAGACAAGGAACTGGGCTACCGCGGCCAACTGAGCCCTACGCTCACCTATTCGGTCACCGCCTTCCATACCGCTTACGACAAGTTGCGCACCCTGGAACCCGGCGCTGGCGGCCTGGATGCGGTATTCAGCAATATGGCGGAAGCCACATCGCGCGGCGTAGAGATGTGGGGCACCTGGCAGGCGCTGCCGGCCTGGCGCGTCAGCGCCGGCCTGAGCAGCCAAAAACTGCGCGTCAAGCTGAAGCCCGGCAGCGCCGATACCTCGGGTACCACCGGCCTGGCCAATAATGATGCCAGCCACTTTTGGATGCTGCGCTCGTCGTTTGATATTTCCAGTACCCAGGAAATCGACCTTAGCTTGCGCCACGTAGGGGCATTGCCGAAGCCGGCGGTGCCTGCCTATACCTCGCTGGACCTGCGCTATGGCTGGAAAATACGACCTAACCTGGAGTTTTCCATCATAGGCCAGAACCTGCTGAACGCGGCCCATCCTGAGTCGGGCCCGCCCCTTACCCGCAGCGAATTCGAACGCAGCCTGATGGTCAGGACCATATGGCATTTTTAACCAAGTCCTTATGGCGTGTATTTTGGCGCATCATTTGGCGCATCAATTGCACGCTGCTGGCGTGCAGCTTGCTGCCCCTGGTACCCCTGATGCCGCTGAATGCCAATGCAGCCTATGCCCAAACCGGCGATAAGCCCGAGGCCCTGGAACAACAAGTCAAAGCCGCCTACCTGTACAAATTTTGCAGTTACGTCGAGTGGCCGCCAAATGCTTTCGCCGCAGCGGACAGCCCGATCAAAATCGGCGTGCTCGGCGCCGATGCGCTGGCCGACGAGCTGGCGCAGACAGTGGTGGGCCGCACCGTCAACGGCCGCACTGTCACGGTACGCAAGCTGCATCGCGACGATCCCATCGGCGGCGTCAACGTGCTGTTCATAGGCCGCGCAAGCAGCAGCCGGCTGGCCGAAATCCTGGCCGCAGCCAAGGGCCAACCCATGCTGACCGTGACGGAATCCGAGGGGGCGCTGGCGACCGGCAGCATCATCAATTTCGTGCTGGTGGACGGCAAGGTGCGCTTTGAGGTCGCGCCCAAGACCGCGTTGACGGCCTACCTGAATATCAGCGCGCGGCTGCTGGCTGCAGCCTATAAAGTCGCCGCGGGTTCATCATGAAATCGCTGGTCACCAGGACGGTCCGCCACAAACTACTGAGCGTGGTGCTGGTCACGACGCTGGTGACGCTGCTCTTTGCGCTGGCCGCCATCATCATCTACAACCTGCGCGTGTATCACACCAACCTGCTCAGCGACATGAGCACGCAAGCGGAATTGCTGGGCCATATGACCGCGCCGGCGCTGAACTTCGACGACCAGCAGCTGGCGCGCCAGAACCTCAATTTGCTGAGGATCAGGCCGCAGGTACGCGCCGCAGCGATCTACAACGCCAAAGGCGAGCTATTTTCCAGCTACCTGTCGGCCGGCGAGACGCCCACTTTCCCGCTGCATCCGGAAGCGGACAATATGCGCATAGAGGGCGCCAAGCTATTGCTGTTCAAGCGCATCAGCAGCGACGGCGAAGTGCTCGGCACCGTGTACATGCGCGCCGATTATGAACTGGTCGGCAGGATCATCGATTACCTGGGAATCGCCGCCATCGTCACCGCCGGCGCCATGCTGATCGCCTACCTGATGTCGGTCAGGCTGCAAAAGCTGGTAACGGTACCGATACTCTCGATTACCGACATCGCGCGGGAAGTGGTAGAGCAGCGCGACTATTCCCGCCGCGCCGAAAAAATCAGCGACGACGAGATAGGCGTGCTGGTAGAAGCATTCAATAATATGCTGGCCGAGATTGCACGCCGCACCGATGAGCTGCAGGATTCTAACCGGGAAATTGCCAGGGAAGTCGGCGAGCGCAGGCGGGCCCAGCAAGAGATCATGCGGCTCAATGCCGAGCTGGAGCAAAGGGTGCTGGAACGCACCGCCCAATTGAATACCATCAATGAAGAATTGGTGCTGGCCAAGGCTACCGCCGATCAGGCCAACCAGGCCAAGTCGGCCTTCCTTTCCAGCATGAGTCATGAATTGCGTACGCCGTTGAACGCAATACTCGGCTTTGCCCAGCTGCTGGCGACCGACATGGTGCCGGCCACCAGCGCACAAAAACACGAATTCGCCGAATACATCCTGAAAGCCGGCCGGCACTTGCTGGTACTCATCAATGAAGTGCTGGACCTGGCCAAGGTGGAGTCCGGCAACCTGCTGCTGTCGCTGGAACCGGTCACCCTGACCGAGGTGATGCAGGAATGCAAAACCATGATAGAGCCGCTGGCCAACAAGCGCGGGGTCCAGGTGATGTTTCCGCTGGACCAGGAGCTGCATGTGGTGGCCGACCGCACCAGGCTGAAACAGGTTTTGCTGAATCTGCTGTCGAATGCCATCAAGTACAACCGCGAGCGCGGCAGCGTGATCGTCAGCCATACCGTGGTCGGCCCCGAACGCATCCAGATCACGGTACAGGATACCGGCGCCGGCTTGGCGGCCGAGCAATTGCAACAGCTATTCCAGCCGTTTAACCGGCTGGGCCAGGAAACCAGCGGCGAGGACGGCACCGGCATAGGCCTGGTCGTCACCAAGCGCCTGGTGGAGCTGATGGGGGGGCAGATCGGCGTCAGCAGCACGGTCGGCATAGGCAGCGTGTTCTGGCTGGAGCTCAAATCGACTGCGGCAACCAGCTATGGGCTCAAGGGCGGGAATGAAAAAACAGAATTGCAGATAGAAGCCGTAGCGGACAACAGCGCCCGACATACCCTGCTATATGTCGAGGACAATCCCGCCAACCTGAAGCTGATCCAGGAAATCATCGGCTTTCGCAAAGACCTTTACCTGCTGACGGCGGCGGACGGACATCTTGGCCTGGAGTTGGCGCGCGAGCACCAGCCGGAAGTGATACTGATGGACATCAATTTGCCCGACCTCAGCGGCAATGAGGTGCTGCTGATGCTGTTGAATGATCCGCGTACGTCGCACATCCCGGTGATCGCACTCAGCGCGAATGCGATGCACAAGGATATAGAGAAGAGCATGTCGCTGGGATTTTTCCGCTACCTGACCAAACCGATAGACATCGATGAATTCCTGACAGCGCTGGACCAGGCGCTGGAGTTCGCCCACAGCCTGGCCATCGATAAAGAATAAGGCAGGACGGCAAAATTTCTGCCTGCATCATGGCAATTACAAACGGCAGGTGCGGAAACCGATGAAGGTATCGTGGCTTTCGGGCAGGCAGAATTTCCTGTGTTTCAAGGAGCGCATGCGGGGCGGAGTCACAAAGGAGGCGCCGCGCACGCTTTGGTGGCTAGCAAAAGCCGGCTCCGAATATTCGGCATAGGCGTCGGCCGAGAATCCGGGATAAGGCTCAAACGGGGTGCAAGTCCACTCCCATAAATCACCCCAGCGAAAGGCCGCATGCCCTGAGTCGGCCGCAAACTCCCATTCCGCCTCGGTGGGCAGACGCCGCGCCGCCCATACGCAATAGGCTTGCGCCTCATACAGGCTGACATGCCTGACCGGCTCGTCGGCAATCAAGGACAGGTGGCGGCCGAAGCGCTCGCAACGCCACCAGTGGCCGTCGCGCGACCAGCCTTGCGGCGCCGAACGCTCCTGCTCCATCAACCATTGCCGGCCGGCAGTAGTCCAGTATTGCGGGCGCTGATAACCGTTGTCGCCGACAAATTCGGCGAACTGTGCATTGCTGATCAGGTTGGAATCCATCACAAACGCCGGCACATACATGGCATGCGCCCATTTTTCATTATCAAACACAAAACCTTCGTCTTGCGCGCTGCCCATTTGCAAGCTGCCGCCGGGGAAACGTATCTCTCCCTGGGCCCAGGACGGCGTGGCATGCCGCTCCAGCGCGACCGGTGCGTGCAGCCCGAGGGTCTGCAGCATGCCTACCCAGGTTTCGCCTTGCATGTCCTGGTAAGCCAGCACCAGGCGGTAAGGATACAGGCTGGCATCGTCGTCCGCGGTCCGACTCAATTTGTCTTGCACCCTATCCTGCACTTCATTGAAATAGGTTCTCAACTGGCCGGGCTTGGGCAAGCCTAGCGACCAGCGCGATAATTGCTTGACGGTCGCGGGATCAAACCAGTCGTCCCCCTTGGTCAGGATGGAAGTGCGCAGGGCCGCCGCTGGGTGGCTGCCCTGCGCCTCGCGCAGGACAAACCATTCGGCAAACCAGGCCAGGTGTCCTAAAGTCCACAGCGGCGGGCTGAATAATTCATTCTTTTCCAGGCTGGCAACATCGTCCATTCCTGCCGCGGCAAAGCAATCAAACAGGGTCAGCGTATAATCATGGGCATTGCGCAACGCCAGCCCCAGCTCGCGGGCGGTGGCGTTTCGAAAGGAAGGCTTGGTCAGTATCATTGAATAAAAAATGAAGAATGCTGGGCTAAGGGAGGTTTCCTGGCCCAGGCCGACTCCTGAACCCGACTAGCTCCTTAACCGCACAATAGCACGAAACAGCTGGCGTTTTAAGCACAAAAAAGCGTGCCAATTTTGCCCACAAGCAGGATACAGATACCTATGAATACAAGCAGCAACGCCCCTATCCGCCTCACCTCGTTCTCGCATGGAGGCGGTTGCGGCTGCAAGATCGCACCCGGCGTATTGTCGGAAATCCTGAAAAAATCTTCCGGCTTCCCGGTGCCGCCTGCGCTGATGGTAGGCATAGAAACCGCCGACGATGCCGCCGTGTATAAGTTGAACGATGAGCAGGCGCTGATCGCCACCACCGATTTCTTCATGCCCATCGTCGACGATCCCTACGATTTTGGACGCATCGCCGCCACCAATGCCATTTCGGACGTGTATGCGATGGGCGGTACGCCTATCATGGCGCTGGCCTTGGTAGGCATGCCTGTCAATCAATTGCCGATAGAGACGATAGGCAAGATTATCCAGGGCGGCGAATCCATCTGCGCCGAGGCCGGCATCCCTATCGCCGGCGGACATACCATAGACTCGGTGGAACCGATCTACGGCCTGGTGGTGCTGGGGCTGATCCACCCGTCCAAAGTCAAGCGCAATGCCGACGCCAGGGTCGGCGACACGCTGATTTTGGGCAAGCCGCTGGGCGTGGGCGTGCTGTCTGCGGCGCTCAAGAAAGAAGCGCTGGATGCGGCCGGCTACGCCACGATGATCGCCAATACCACCAAGCTGAACCGCCCCGGGCAAGCCTTGTCGGCCATGAGCGGCGTGCACGCGCTGACCGACGTCACCGGCTTCGGCCTGCTCGGCCACCTGCTGGAAATCTGCCGCGGCGCCGGTGTCACCGCCCGCTTGCAGATGTCGCAGATTCCGCTGCTGCCGAACGTACTGCAACTGGTGGAGGCCGGCTACGTGACCGGCGCCTCGGCGCGCAACTGGGCCGCTTATGGTGACGATGTACTGCTGGACGCGGCCATCAGCCCGGCCCAGCATAAGCTGCTGACCGACCCGCAAACATCGGGCGGCCTGCTGGTATCCTGCGCGGAGGAAGATGTGCCAGCAGTGCTGGCCTTGTTCAAAGCAGGGGAATTTTTTGAAGCCGCCGTCATTGGCAGCATTGTCGGCGATATCGCCACGGGCAGCCCGTTGGTGGAAGTGCGGCCTTAGGGCCTGTTAGCACTTAAATTGGGAGATGCGTTCAAACCAAAACGCGGGCTGGCAAGGCGTGTGTCGCAGTTAAGGCTGGAGCCTTAACAAGACGCGCAACGCAGTCCAGCGCGCGTTTTGGTTTGAACCCGGAGGGAATGGGTCTAAAACACCGCATGGCGTTGTTACGTGTCGCTGGCTTGGATCACCAAGCGGCGCGCCCCGTGCCTAGCCCTGCAATGTTTTAGACCCATTCGCACACCCAATTTAAGTACTAACAGGCCCTAACTTAATTTATAAGATAATTATCATGAATCAACTCGAACAACTAAAAAAATACACTACGGTCGTAGCCGATACCGGCGACTTCCAGTCGATGAAAGCCTATGCGCCGCAAGACGCGACGACCAACCCTTCGCTGATACTGAAGGCGGTGCAAAAAGCGGAATACCGGCCCTTGTTGGAGCAGGCGGTCAGCGAGCATGGCGCCAAGTCCATCGGCGAAATTATCGACCACCTGCTGATTGCTTTCGGCCTGCAGATCCTGGGCGTGATCCCGGGCCGGGTGTCGACCGAGACCGACGCCAGGCTATCCTTCGATACCGAAGCCACGATCGCCAAGGGACGCCACCTGATCGCGCTGTATGAGGCTGCCGGCGTTTCGCGCGAACGGGTGCTGATCAAGATCGCTTCCACCTGGGAAGGCATACGTGCCGCCGAAGTGCTGGAAAAGGAAGGCATACGCTGCAATATGACCTTGCTGTTTTGCCTGCCGCAAGCGGTGGCCTGTGCCGAGGCCGGCGCCCAGCTGATCTCGCCTTTCGTCGGCCGCATCTACGACTGGTATAAAAAACAAACCGGCCAGGAAATCTACGGCGCCGACGATCCCGGCGTATTGTCGGTCAAGCGCATCTATACCTACTATCGCAAGTTCGGCTACGACACCGAGATCATGGGCGCCAGCTTTCGCAACACCTCGCAAATACTGGAACTGGCGGGCTGTGACCTGCTGACCATCAGCCCCGACCTGCTGCAAAAACTGGCAGACTCCACGACCGCGGTCACCCCCAAACTCAGCAAGGAAGCGGCGCAAGCCTCGGATATGCAAAAGATGCCGATGGACCAGAAAGCCTTCCGCCTGCACTTGAATGAAGACGCGATGGCAACCGAAAAACTGGCGGAAGGCATACGCGCCTTTTGCGCCGATACGGTGAAGCTGGAACAGATGATTGCCGGCATGCGATAGCCGGCACGAACTCAGGAAATCAAGGCCCAGGTTTTGCACCTGGGCCGGTGCGATGCCGGCAAGATACAGCCCGGCAATGCCCACTAATGCAGCAAGCGCTTACGCCGCCAGGAAGTACATCCCCACTACCGTAATCCCCATGCCTGCCACACGTAGCATGGCCGGCAGCAGCAGGGCCCGCGCACGCGGTTGCCTGGCCAGCATGCCGAGCGCCACACCGGACAGGTGCAGCAGCAAGGTCGCCGCCACAAAACCGAGGCCGAACATGCCCATCGTCGCGTCCCTGGGCATCTCCAGCCCGTGCGCATAGCCATGCAACATGCCGAACACAGATACCAGCAGCGCAGCGCACCAGACCGGCATGCGTACCGCAAAAGCAATCAGCAAACCCAATACCGCCAGTGTAGCGGCAATGCCGGGCTCGGCCAGCGAGGTATGCAGGCCCGCTATCGCCAGCAGCGCCCCCAGCACCATCATCAGCGGGAAGGCGGCGGGCAATACCCATAGCGCGGAACGCCGGTTCTGCGCAGCCCACAAGCCTATGGCCAGCATCGCCAGCAGATGGTCCAGGCCGGAAAAAGGATGGGCGAAGCCGGCCGCAAAGCCGCTCGCCCCGATATGCACGCCGTCGTGCGCAAAGACCGAGGCGGCGTACAGCAAGAGCAAGCCTATGATGGCCGCACGAGAATAGGTTTGTTTGGGCTTACGCACAATTCACTCCTTATTATGAGTGCACCATGACGGCGCATTATTGCTTACGATGACATCGTAGTAAGCAATAAATATGCCTTAGCCTGCATTGTGCCTCGATGCCTTGAAGTCACATCTTCTCGGTGGTCCCGGCTTGCGGTTGCCATTTCATCAGGCGCTTTTCTATCAGGCCGACCGCGCTGTCCAGTATCAGGGCAAAAGCGGTCAGCACGATGATGCCGGCAAATACGGTATTGATATCGAACGAACCCTCCGCCTGCAGGATGAGGTAGCCGACGCCGCGCGCAGAACCCAGGTATTCACCGACGATGGCGCCGACAAAGGCCAGGCCGACCGAGGTATGCAAGCTGGAAAACACCCAGGACGTCGCCGACGGCAAATACACGTCGCGCAGCAACTGCCTTGCATTGGCGCCCAGCATGCGCGCATTGGCCAGCACGACCGGGCTGACTTCCTTCACGCCCTGGTACACGTTAAAGAACACGATGAAGAACACCAGCGTCACCGCCAGCGCCACCTTGGACCAGATGCCCAGGCCGAACCACATCGCGAATATCGGGGCCAGGATCACTCGCGGCATGGAGTTGGCCGCCTTGATATAAGGGTCCAGGATGGCCGACGCCACCGGCGACAGGGCCAGCCACAAGCCCATGGCCAGCCCCAGCAAGGTGCCGATGGCAAAGGCCAGCAGGGTTTCGGTCAACGTCACCAGCAAATGCGAATAAATCTCGGCCGGAAAACTCAGTGCGAACCAGGTCGTGTCGCCCAGGCCGATTTCCAGCGAACCGCTGCCGACCGTGAACCATTGCCATACTCGCAGCAATACTTTCAGCGGTTCGCCAAAGAAAAATGCTACTTGCGCATCCCGGGTGGCGATATGCCAAAAACCGAAAAAAGCGAACAACACCATCAACTGCCAGAGCCGTAAATTATGGTGGCCGGGTTTTATCCATTTCAGCATACTGAGCGCTTACCTTTCCTGGGTGCTTGTCATTCGGGTTTGTGTACGTGCCTGACGCCAGATGAGGCAGACGGCTGGACGGACTTATTTCAGGACCGTCTCTACGCCGCGATTGGCCAGCTGGTCCGCCCTCTCATTGCCCGGATGGCCGGAATGTCCGCGCACCCATATCCACTCTATCTTGTGGGTGGACTGCGCCTGATCCAGGGCCTGCCATAGATCCACATTCTTTACCGGCGTCCTGGATGCGGTTTTCCAGCCCTTGGCCTTCCAGCCCTTGATCCATTCCGTGATGCCCTTCAGCACATACTGGCTGTCGGTATGCAGCAAGATATGGCAGGGCCGCTTCAATAACTCCAGCGCCTTGATCACGGCCATCAGCTCCATGCGATTATTGGTCGTATCGCGCTCGCCGCCAAACAATTCTTTCTCATGCTCGCCTGCCACCAGCAAGGCGCCCCAACCACCGACACCAGGATTGCCCTTGCAGGCGCCGTCCGTATAGATCTCTATTTTATCCATTCTTCTTTATCTTGTTTGCCACCGGCACCGCATGTCCCTGCTTGACAGGACTCTTCTTCCACGCGGGGCCGATCAAGTGCATGCCTTTTACTCGTTTAATTCCCTGCAACATATACACCGCTCCCAGGTAGGGCCACCAGCGATGGCCGGCCTTTTCCATGAAACCGAAGCGGTGCAACCATTTTTCCGTGGCAAACGGCGGCGCATAACAGCCGAAGTGGCCACGGTTGACTTCCATATTCAATAATTCCAGCCAGTCCTTCATGCGCGGCACGCTGATGAACTCCCCGTCTTTCGGCAAAAAGTAGCTTCCCGTCATGCGGCCCGCCGTCTGTCTCGCGCCCCACAAGCTGGCGCGGTTGAAGCCGCAGATGATCACCCGCCCTTCCGGTATCAGGACCCGCTCCACCTCGCGCAAAATCTGGTGCGGCTCTGCCGCAAACTCCAGTACATGCGGCAGCACCACCAGGTCTATGCTCTGCGAATGAAAAGGCAGTTCGGTAAAATCATGGACCACGACTACAGGCATGGCCTTGCCAGCCTGGGATTGCGACGGGAAGCCGGTTGCAGTCAGCCACTTGTTGGGCATGCGGCTGGCTGCCAGCGCATCAATCTGCGACATGCCTATCTGCACCGCATTAAAGCCAAAAATATCTGCCGTCAGGCTGTCCAGGCATGTTTGCTCCCATTCGCGGATATAGCATCCCGCCGGGCTCTCCAACCACGCCCCTAGGTCTATAATGGGATTTTGTCCTGTATCCATGCGTTCCTATGAAGAATACCCTGAGTATATTGACTGTCCCTGCGTTTGACGACAATTATCTGTGGATTATCCACGATGGCAAGCACGCAGCCGTGGTCGATCCCGGCGACGCCGAACCGATATTGGCGGCGCTGGCAGCCAGGCAATTAGAATTATCCGCTATTTTACTGACACATCACCATGCCGACCATATCGGCGGGGTGCCGGCCTTGCTGGCCCGCAGGCAGGTTCCCGTGTTTGGGCCCGGCAATGAGAATATCGCTGCAGTTACCAACAAATTGCAGCAGGATCAGCGCATTATCGTCCCTGACCTGGAACTGGAGCTGGCCGTGATCGAGGTTCCCGGACATACCCGCGGACATATCGCCTATTATGCGGCCGAGCAACACTGGCTATTTTGCGGCGATACGCTGTTTGCCGGCGGCTGCGGCCGGCTGTTTGAAGGCACGCCGGCGCAAATGCTGGCTTCGCTGGACAAGCTGGCCATGCTGCCGGATGACACCGCTGTGTATTGCGCCCATGAATACACTTTATCCAACCTGCGCTTTGCTAGGGAAGTCGAGCCCGATAACCTGGCCCTGCAAGATCGCATTAATGCAGAGCAAGAAAAACGCGACCAGGGCATCCCCACCGTTCCTACCCGCATCAAACTGGAAAGACTAACCAATCCCTTCCTCCGGATCAGGGAAGCATCGGTGCGCACCCGCCTGGTGACAGCCGGAAAAATCTCCGCCAACAAAGACGACGCCAGTAATTTTGGTGCTTTACGCGAGTGGAAAAACCATTTTCGCTAACAGAAAATCTGATCGCGATCAGCCCCCTCTCCGCCACGCCCTTCCGCCATACCTAGGCCATTTTTGTATCTTGAATCACCAAACATGCATCTAAAGACGAGTCAAACAACATCGCTGGCCCTGTTTTGCAAGGTCGTTGACAACTACGGCGACATCGGCATCTGCTGGCGCCTTGCCAAGCAACTGGAACAGGAACACCGTATCGCGGTCACTCTCTGGGTAGACGATTTGCGGAGCTTCCAGCGCATTTGCCCTGAGGTGGAGATTGAGCGCGACGTGCAGCAGGTTGCGGACATCACCGTGCGCCATTGGCGCGACCAGAATGGCGTGTTTACCGCCAGTGAGGTCGCCGATATCGTGATTGAATTTTTTGCCTGCGATATTCCACCCGGCTATATTGCGGCCATGGCCGAGTGCAAGCCCAGCCCCGTGTGGATGAACCTGGAAGGTCTCACCGCGGAAACCTGGGTCGAGGGCTGTCACACCCTGCCGTCACCGCATCCGTCCCTACCATTAACCAAATATTTTTTCTTTCCTGGCTTTACCAGCCGCACCGGTGGCTTGCTGATCGAATCCGCTTTGGAGCAGCAGCGCCAGGATTTTCAATCCGACCGCGGCTTGACGGCGGCTTTTCTCGCCAGCTTCGGCGTGACGGCGGCCGAAATGGCCTCGCTCAAGGTATCGCTGTTTTGCTATCCGCAAGCGCCGGTTTCTGCACTGTTTCAGGCATGGCAAAGCGGCGATGCAGCGATCACTTGCCTGGTGCCGGAGGGGGTTGCGGTCGAAGCCGTTGAAGCATTTCTGGGCACCGCTGCCAAGGCCGGCGCAGTGGTGAGCCGCGGCGCCTTGACGGTGCGCGTGCTGCCCTTTGTGCCGCAGCCGGATTACGACAAACTGCTATGGTCATGCGATCTCAACTTTGTCAGAGGAGAAGACTCCTTCGTCCGTGCACAATGGGCCGGCAAGCCCTTCATCTGGCACATCTATCCGCAAGACAAGAATCTGCACCACGTTAAATTGAAGGCATTCTTGCAAGCTTATGCTCCAGGCACAGCGAGTTTGCTGGCCTTTTCTTATGCCTGGAATGGGGCAACAGCAGAAACAGCAGAGCCAGCAAACTGGGCAGTGACATGGTCAAATTTTCTCGCCGATATGCCGCAAATTGCCACCGCGTCCACAAATTGGCAGCATCACTTGCTGGCAAATGGCGATTTGACATCGAATTTACTGAAATTTGCCAACGCAATACGCTAAGCGGCAGGCAAAATGCGGTACAATTTACGGTTGATATTTAACGTATTTTTAAATATTTAATCAACCGTGGTCTTGCAGGGCTTTTTGCCAGTGGGCGACAGATGATTTTTATGCAACCTACTTTTTACGTATATTCGCTATGAAACCTGCAAAAGAAATTCGTGTTGGCAACATTATCATGGTAGATAGCAAGCCTATGATCGTCTTGCGTTCTGATGTCAACGGCTCCAGCCGTACGGGCTTTACCTACAAATGGAAGATGAAAAATCTTCTGACAAATAGCCCACAGGAAAACGTTTTCCGCGGCGACGACAAATTTGACGTCGTCGTACTGGATAAAAAAGAAGTGACTTATTCCTACTTCGCAGATCCATTGTTCGTGTTCATGGACAAAGAATATGAACAGTATGAAATCGAAGAAGAAAACCTGGGCGATGCATTGCATTACCTGAAAGACGGCATGGAATGCGAAGCAGTTTTCTACGACGGCAAGGCCATCTCTGTCGAATTGCCAACCACCATCGTGCGCAAAGTGGTGTACTCCGAGCCTGCAGTCAAAGGCAACACCTCCGGCAACGTCTTGAAAGAAGCCAAGATCGAGAATGCGATTGAAGCTAATATGCACGTCGTTCAAGTGCCTTTGTTCGTGAGCCAGGACGATTCTATCGAGATCGACACTCGCACCAATGAATACAAGCGCGTGATCCGTAACTAATCCGGTCCCGCCATCAAAAAACGCTGCCGATTGAAGCAGCGTTTTTTTTCGCCTTTTTTTTTGCGGCGGCGCTGATCTTCTGCCCTGTCATGGCCGCACAGCGGGTAATGGCAGCCGACGCCAGCGCGCTTATGCCGTGGAGGCATATGGGCAGACGCATTGATTCTTTTACTTTAAGCCGGCTAACACCTACTATGATCGTTTTGGCTATCCCATGATGCTGTAAGCCATCTCCCGGCGGCCAGGCATTTTTAGAGACGGAGCTTCACCATGCGTTCTTTGACGCGAAAAAAATTGATCGCTTCTGCCGCGATGGCGGCAGCCCTGAGCTTCACCGTCGCCACGCCACCGCCTGCCTACGCCGCCGATTTAAAGATAGGCCTGGCTGCCGACGTCTCTTCGCTGGACCCGCACTACCTGAATATCGCGCCCAACATCTCGTTTGCATCGCACCTGTTCGACGCCCTGGTGCACGTGGACGCCAACGGCCGCCTGATCCCCGGCCTGGCGACATCCTGGAAGGCGATCGACGCGACCACCTGGGAATTCAAGTTGCGGCGCGGCGTCAAGTTCCACGACGGTTCCGAATTGACTGCAGACGACGTGATTTTTTCGCTGGACAGGCCGGCTACGCTGAGCAATAGCCCGGGCCCGTTTACCAGCTATACCAAGCAGATCGTCGGCAAGCAGGCAGTGGATGGGTATACGGTCAGGCTGAAGACCGCCAAGCCTTATGGGCCGCTGGCGCTGGACGTCAGCTCGATCTTTATCGTGTCGAAAAAGGCGGCGCTGCATGCGACCAGCGACGACTTCAATAGCGGCAAGACGCTGATAGGCACCGGGCCCTTCAAGTTCCTCAGTTTCAAGCGCGGCGACAGTATAGAGGTGGTGCGTAATGACAACTACTGGGGTGACAAGGCAGCGTGGGACAAGGTGACTTTCCGCATCATCACCAGCGGTGCGCCGCGCGTGGCGGCCCTGCTGGCCGGCGATGTGGATGCGATAGACGGCGTGCCGCCGGCCGATGTCGCCAAGCTGAAGAGTAATCCCAAGTTCAGGCTGGAGCAAAAAATCTCGTGGCGCACGCTGTTCTGGGAGCTGGACCAGCAAACCCGCGCCTCCCCCTACATCACAGACAAGGCGGGCAAGCCGCTGGCGGGCAATCCGCTGAAGGATGTGCGCGTACGCCAGGCGATTTCCAAGGCCATCAACCGCAAGGCGCTGGTGGAACGCACGCTGGAAGGCCTGGCGATTCCGGCATCGAATATCGTGGCGCCGGGCATCCTCGGCTATAACGAGGAGCTGAAGGTGGAAGCCTATGACCCGGAAGGGGCCAAGAAGCTGTTGGCGGCAGCGGGCTACCCGAACGGCTTTGCATTGACCTTGCATGGGCCGAATAACCGCTATATCAACGATGAACAGGTGATCCAGACCATCGCCCAGTTCCTGAGCAAGGTGGGGATACAGGCCAAGGTCGAGACCTTGCCGCTGGCGGCCTACTTCCCCAAGGCATCCAGGAGCGAATTCAGCGTCGCCTTGCTGGGCTGGGGCACGCTGGCAACCGACTTCGGCCTGCGCACCCTGACCGGCACGCCCAACGCAGAAACCGGCTGGGGCAGCTGGAACTGGGGTAAATACAGCAATCCCGCGCTGGATGAATTGATACAGTCTTCCCTGTCTTCGGTCGATGAGGCCAAGCGCGAGGATTTTGCAAAAAAAGCAGCAGCCCTGGCCCTGAAAGACTATGCATTGATACCTTTACATCATCAATATGCGACCTGGGCGTTGCGTAAAGGCCTCAAATACGCGGCCAGAACCGATGAATTTACATTTGCTCACCAATTTAAACCCGAATAAAAGCAAAATAATTTGCATGATTTAGGGCAATAGATGTATTTTAGAAAGTGAATATTGCTTTTATCGGACAACAGGATAGCCGTCGATGTGCCAGTTACTGGGAATGAATTGCAACAACCCGGCCGAGATCACCTTTTCTTTTGAGGGATTCTCGGAACGCGGCGGCCGCACCGACGAACATAAGGACGGCTGGGGCATCGCCTTCTACCACGGTTCCGGCTGCCGCCTGTTCACCGACTACCTGTCTTCCATCACCTCGCCGCTGGCCGAGATGATCAAGCGTAACCCGATCAAATCGCGCAATGTCATCGCGCATATCCGCAAGGCGACCCAGGGCACCATCATCCTGGAAAACAGCCACCCCTTCATGCGCGAGCTATGGGGGAAATACTGGACTTTTGCCCATAATGGCGACCTCAAGGGCTACCATCCCGCGCTGGACGGCATCTTCCATCCGGTAGGCGAAACCGACAGCGAACATGCCTTCTGTTATCTGATGGAGGGCTTGCGCAAGCGCTTCCCCGACTGCAGCGCCAGCAAACTGCCGGCGCGCGAGGACTTGTTTGACGCGATTGCGGCGCTGACGCAAGAGATCGCGGCGCACGGCATCTTCAACTTCATGCTGTCGAACGGCGAAGTGCTGTTTGCCCATTGCTCCACCAACCTGCACTACGTGGTGCGCGAATACCCTTTCTCTACCGCGGCGCTGGTCGACTGCGACAAGAGCATAGATTTCAGCCTGCACAATACGCCGGACGACAAGATCGCAGTGATCGCGACCAAGCCGCTGACCTCGAACGAGCACTGGGCCGCTTTCCAGCCCGGGGAATTGAAGATGTTCCTGGAGGGCAGGCTGGCCAGGGAAGTGTTTATTCCTGTCAGGGCTCAAACTGAGCCCCCCACCGGCAAAGCCCCGGTAGCGGCTAGATCCCCTGTCCGCAAACGCAAGAAGCCAACACTGGCCCTGCATTTCGCCGTCGCAGTGTAAGCGTTAAAATCAGATGTGCTGAAGAGGTATGCTGCACTGGTCCAATCCCCTCTCCCGCAAGCGGGAGAGGGCTAGGGTGAGGGGCGTAAAACGAAGATAGAGATTTTATTGCCACGATGTTAAGCAGTGATCAGCCCGACTTCGATTTGATTTTGCTGTTTGATTTTGCCATTTAATCGCTAGCGCAACCAACTCCTCAATAGTGATTTAATTCCCCTCACCCCAACCCTCTCCCGCCTGCGGGAGAGGGGGTGCTGACTCTTCGCCAGCAATCAGGACTTGGCTTCGCTGAATACTCCCTGGCAAGCTGCGCGCTGCGGATCGTTGGCCGGCAACTTGCTGCAGATGCCGTCCAGTTGCGAGCGCACTTTTTGCAAGGCGAGTTTATGCTTGCCGTCCTTGTTCCAGTCGTTGAGTTTTTTGCCCATGCGTTCCAGCGAGGCGCGGTTGCGCTCATAGAATGCGTTTTCCGTGCCGCCGATTTCCGCCAGCACGCTTTGGGTCGCCTTCTGTATGCGCCCTTCTTCCTGCGGCGCCAGGTCGATCAAGCCATTGACATAGGTCGCGCCCCATTGCAGACGGGTGGCCGGTCCCTTGGCCGCCTTGTAGGCTTGCTCGTACCAGTTGACCGCGTCCGCCTTGTCGCCGCGCTTCTTGGCATTCGATGCCAGGCTCAGCATGAAGTAGTAAGGCGAGTGCGAACGCTTCAGCTCGGCCTTCAGCAGCGCATCCGACTCGTCCAGCAAACCGGCATTGCTCAGGGCGTGGCCGGCGGCATTGATCACCGACTGGCGCTCGTAGGCGTCGGTGGTCGCCTGGTCTATCTGTGCCACGCGCTTTTGCACGTCCTTCAATAGATTGGAATCCAGCGCGCCTTTGGGATTGTCCTGACGCGCCAGCGCGACCAAACCGTCGACCGCGGTCAGCCGGTCGGTCTTGGACAAGCTGCCGTCATCTGCCAGGCGCAGCAAGGCGCTATTGAAAGCGCCGAGCAGTTTGCCGCGTACTTCCGACTTGGCGGCGGTGGTCAGCTCGGTCAAATCGGCCGGGTAATTAGTGAGCAAGTCCATATTGTCACGGGCCAGGGCGGGATCGGACAAGGCCTTTTGCAGCTTGTCGGCCGCGACTGCCTTATCTATCGCCGGCGCCGTCTGGCCCGGCTTCACACTGGCGATCGCCACCAGGGCCTTCAGGTAGATCCGGGTGGCGTCGTGGCCGGCAGGGGCAAGGTCGGACAGGCGCAGCAAGGTGGCGGCGACCTCCTTGGTTTCGACCAGTTTTTGCTCAGGGTCGTCCCACGAGTAATCGGCCAGCAGGCTCCACTCTTCCGCTTTCAGGTTCTTGCCGCCGGCCAGCGCCGACTTCAGGATGTCTTGTACCGAATTGGCGGTATTCATCGCCAGAGTCAGCACTTGCAGGTAGCGCTCGGAATCGACTTCACCTGGCAGGCGGGTAATTTCCGTGCCGTCCGGCTTGAACAAAATCATGGTCGGGTAGCCGCGCACCTTGAAGCGCGCGCCTAGCTTTTGCGCACCGGGCGTATCGCCATCCAGGTAGACCGGAATGAAATGCCGCGAGCGGTCGATAAAATCCTGGCGATTGAAAATGGTGGCCTTGACCTGGTTGCAAGGCGGGCACCAGACCGCGCCCCAATACAGGAATAGCGGCTTGTTGCTGGCCTTGGCGCGGGCAAAGGCGGCATCAACATTATTATCCTTCTGCCAGTCTATGCCGGCCTTGGCGGAGGCGCTAGAAGGCGTGGGGACGGCAGAAAATGCAGGTACGGCCGCGAATAGCAGGCCGGCGATGACGGCGGATTGAATTTTCATAGGATATGGATAAATTAATCGGGAGCCCCAGTCTCAGGCAATACAAATAGTGTAACAAATATATCAGGCATTTTGTCGACTGCTTAGTCTCGCGAAGGAACAGGTGCAGGGAGGCCCGGTGCCAGGAAATGTTTTCAGCCTAGGTCTCGCGCCACTATGCAGGCTTTCAATGCTGATGCGGCTGTTGCAGCTTCTTCTCCATCCGCAGCTGCAACTGCTCAAAGCACAGGCTCAGCCCCCAGTACACCATGGCCGCCGCAATATACAAGGGCAAGGGCCGGAAGGTCGTCGCAATCACTTCCTTGGTCGCCAGCATCAACTCCGTCACCGTGATGACCGACACCAGCGAGGTATCCTTGATCAGGCTGATCAGGGTATTGCTCATCGACGGCACGGCCACCCGCAAGGCTTGCGGGATCACCACGAACCTGAGCGTCTGCGCATAGGTCAGGCCCAGGCTGAAGCTGGCGGCCCACTGGCCGCGGCTGACGCCCTGGATGGCGCCGCGTATGCTTTCCGACAGGTAGGCGCCGGCGTTCAGGCTGAGCGCCAGGATACCGGCCGAGGTGGCGGAAAATTCCAGGCCTATGCTGGGCAAGCCGTAGTAAATGACGAAAATCTGCACCAGCAAGGGAGTGCCGCGTATCAGGCTGACATAGGTGATCGCAGGCCGGTTCAGCCAGGGCCAGGGTACGATGCGCGCGACGGCGAGCAAAAAACCCAATAGCAAGCCGCCCAGCATGGAGCTGACGGCAAACAGCAAGGTATAAGCCACGCCTTTGAGCATTACCGGCGCAGCGAGCCGCAATAAGTCCAGGAGTTCCATTGCATTCCTATAAAAAAACATCCCCGCAGCAGGTGCGGGGATGAGCAGAGTGATGAAGCAGCATACATCATCTATATGCAGATTTGCGCGGCAGAACTATTAGATAAACAATATTTCCTGAAAGTATATATTGATTACTGCGCCGTAGGCGGCTTGCTGACGTCGCGGCCGAACCATTTGGCCGACACCTTGCCAAAGCTGCCGTCCTTGATGATCGCGGCCAGGGCTTCATTCAATGCAGCCTGGAATTTCGGATTCCCTTTCTGGAAAGGAATACCGTTTTTTGCCAGCTCGCCGATGGGCGCACCGGCCTTGATCGGCAAGCTGGAGTTTTTGATCAGGTAGGCCACCATCAGGCTATCGTTCAGCGCAGCATCGACGCGGCCGGAGGCCAGGTCTTGCAGGTATTCAGGGGCGCCTGGATAGCTCTTCACGTCTATGCCGGCCACGCTCTTGGCTTTTTCCTCGTAATTGCTACCCTGGCCCACGCCCAGCTTCTTGCCTTTCAAGTCGTCCAGGCTTTTGAAGCCGCGGGTTTCATCTTTCCTGACGATCAGTTGCGCAGCCGAAATAGTATACGGGTCAGAAAAATCAAAGGTTTCCTGGCGTT
Source organism: Pseudomonadota bacterium (assembly GCA_040390485.1). GTDB lineage: Bacteria > Pseudomonadota > Gammaproteobacteria > Burkholderiales > Burkholderiaceae_D > Undibacterium. The sequence continues at coordinate 62,804 of JAZJYH010000057.1, read as the reverse complement.
TGGGGGTCACGCCCACCTGGTTGACGATGACGTCATATTTGCCGGCGGACAAACCGGCCAGGATGCCGCTCCACTCCGAAGTCACGAATTCGGGCTTGACGCCGAGCTTGGCTGCCAGCAGCTTGGCGACGTCAACGTCGAAACCGTCCAGCTGGCTGGTTTTTTGATCCTTGAAGTTGAACGGCGGGTAGGTGCCTTCCAGCGCAATCTTCAGAGTGCCGCGCGCCTTGACGGTATCCAGCAGATCGGCAGCGCCCGCGCTAAGGGCCAGGCTCGCCAGCAACAGGCTCGCGAATAATTTGGAAACGAGGGAATTGCGTGTAGGGCTCATGAATGTTCCTTCAGGTAAATGATTTTTATAGAACAATGATATAGAGGCTAAAGCGACAGTCACAACGAAGTAATTTACATTTGTTTATACGATTATGGATATGAAGCCGCCGGTATGGCATTTTCCCGCACCGGCAGGCTCCAAACCGGGAGCTAGAACCTGGGCAAGTCGCGCAATTCAAAACCTGGAGCATCGTAGGCCACGGTGGTGATACCTAGTGTGCCATCGTCGTTAGTGATCGCCTTCACTAGCGGCCCCATGACTATCGAGCCTTTCACGTTGAATTTGGTGATGACTTCGTCGCCGTTTGCGATGGCTTCGGCCACGGTGTTGACGTCGGCGTCTTGCGGGTCGGCAATAAAAGCCGGGGGAGTGATTTCCCCGCCCTTACTTTTCCCCCAGCGCACCTTTTCCACGCGCTCGCCGCTGCTATCGAATCTCACCGCTTCTATAAAGAAAAGTGCCATGGTTATACCTCCTAATCAATTGACAGTACTGTTATCGAAGAAATCTGGCAAACCTAGCTATTGGTGCTTGTGCTCAATGGACACTCAATGGACACTCATTGGACACTTTCAGGCCCTCGGGCCTGAGAGCTGACAACAACAAACTAAGGGCGGCAACTCGGCCTGGGATCGGGTACTGGCCTTTTGACCGGGGTAGGATCAAGCGGCGGAGTGTCGGCCGGGGGAATAGGATCTGGGCGGTGCATGCTAATTCCTTTCAGATTGGGAATTTAGGCGCATCCTAACATGAAAGAAGCTTCAAGCTGATAGGTTCATGGCTACAGTTTAGCCGAAAATTTTATATCCTACCCGGCATGCGTGTTTCCAGCGTTTTTCGGGCTGAAACCCGCATGGGCAGTGGAGCCGATACCGCCCAGCCTACATCGGCGCAATGATTAAAAAACCCCAGCCACATGGGGCCGGGGCAATGTAACGCCATCTGTTAGCTGATACCGGCGTCACGGGGAGAGGTAAAAAAGATCCCGTACGGCTCAAGCACGGGATAAAGCTCAGGAACCGCGAAGCGCATATGCCAGTCATGGAGTAAGTGTAAAAGCCCCATGCCCAACGAGCATCCATGGCATAAGTCTTACACGGCGCTCCCATCATAGGGAAGCCGGGGTCAGGTTTCTGTTCGTTAGCTCACATTGCGAATTTTTTATTCGACATCGCCATTCTGGCTGCATCCATCATGGTGATACCGAGGGCCCTGCGGATGTCTTCTGGGCTGGGTGGCGGCCGGTGTGCGGCAACTTCGCGTTTCAACCATTCCCTGACCTGCTCCTTGTTTGGCTTATTCTCGTTCATGATGTGGCTCCTATAATTTTCATTGTTGTGGATGGGGGCACTACACCGTCCGGTGGCTCCCCTTGACTTCAATTTAGCAAAAAATATCGACTCCGCCATCGCTCAAAGGCCTTAGCCGGTGATAGGCATCCGGGTCGGCAACTTGTAAGAATAGGCTGAGACCAAATACGCAACGCCGGGGCTTTTTTTCCAGGGAAGACAGCTCGTGCTGGCTGGCCAACAGACATTTACCTCGGGCAAGGGCAACACCGTCGGCATGCACGACATTTTTCAGGGAACGCCACAAATGTACCGAACAAAGCCAGCGCCGGCCAGGCCAGGCACAAACAGCCCTGCCTGAAAAGCTCTGTTGCCGCAGCAATGCCTGCGGCCATGGCCGCAAGCATGCGCTACCGCTTACGCCTTGGGAAAATCGGTTGACGCCGCGACCTCCCTCCATTGCTGTAACTCGGCTTCGACAAAGGCGTGCTTGGCTTCCATGCGGCTGATGGTGTCGGTGCCCAGCGGCAGGCGTACCGGCGGCTGAGCCGTATGCCCCAGCTTGACCAAGACCGCAGCCAGCTTGTCCGGATCGCCAGGCTGCTGACCGCTGACGGCGCTGGCGAAAATGCGCATTTCGCCTACCGTAGCCGCATAGTCTTCTATGCGCCGCCCGGTCTCTATCATCGAGGTCGCTTCCAGGAAATCGGTGCGGAAGAAGCCGGGCTCGACCACGGTCGCATGGATGCCCAAGGGCGCCAGCTCCTGCGACAGGGCTTCGGTCAGGCCCTCGACGGCAAACTTGGTCGCGCCGTACACGCCCCAGCCGGCATACGCCGTGTAACCGCCCACTGAAGAGATATTGATGACATGCCCGGCACGGCGCGCACGCATATGCGGCAACACCGCGCGAGTGACGTTCAGCAGGCCGAAGACATTGGTGTCGAACTGGTGCTTGACCTCTGCATCGCTGGCCTCTTCCACCGCGCCCAGCAGGCCGTAACCGGCATTATTGACCAGGATGTCGATGCGGCCGAAACGCTGCACCGCGGCCTGTGCCGCCACTGTCGCCTGCTGTTCGTCGGTCACGTCCAGCGCCAGCGTCAGCAGGTTGGCATGGCGGCCGAATTGTTCGAATTGTTCGTTCAGGGATTGCGGATTGCGCGCGGTGGCCACCACCGCATCGCCGGCCTGCAGTGCAGCCGCGACAATTTTTGCGCCAAAACCGCGTGATGCCCCGGTGATCATCCAGACGCGCTGGCTAGTGATATTGATTTCCATGTTTGACTCCATTCGATAAAGAAAGATACGGGTTGGCTCAGATCGAGGTTTTCATACGCTTGCAAGCATGGACTGAACTATAGTTGAGCAAGATGTGTCGAACTAGCCCATAATCCGTGGATTGATAAGCAAATAAAAGTTGCTTATTACGATAATCAGGCAAATTAATCAGGCAAATACAGCGAGGCGGCTTCATGGACGAGATGCGGGCGATTTCCACATTTATCAAAACGGCAAGCATGGGCAGCTTCCGCAAGGCGGCCATCGCCCAAGGTATTACCCCGCAAGCAGCCAGCAAGGCCGTGCTGCAACTGGAAAAGGAATTGGGTGTACGGCTGTTCCATCGCACCACCCGCAAGCTCAGCCTGACCGAGGAAGGGATACAGTTCCTGGAAGCAGCCAGGCCCGGACTGGAGTCGCTCAACGACGCCGTGCGGCAAGTGCGCCAGTCCACCGAGGGAATGGAGGGCAGCCTGCGGATCAGTGCGCCGCGCTCATTGGGGCTGCAAGTGTTGGTCCCCCAGTTCCTGCGCTTTGCTGAAAAATATCCTGCAGTACAACTGGACGTGCAGCTGGACGACCGCTTTTCCGACCTGGTGCCGGAGCGCATCGACGTCGGCTTTCGCGCCGGGGGCATGCCCGACGGCCGCATGATAGCCCGGCGCCTGATGTCCATACAGCACATCATTTGCGCCGCCCCCGCCTACCTGGAAAAGCATGGCGCACCGGCCAGCATCGCCGACCTGATGCGGCACCGATGTACAGGTTACCTGCTGCCCAATACCGGCAAGCTGATGCCCTGGGAATTCCAGGTAGGCGAAGAAATCCACTATCGCGACATCCCCGCAGTCATCCGCAGCAATGATACCCAGGCGGAGACCGACGCCGTATTGGCAGGCGTCGGCATAGGCCAGCTGGGCAGCTTCAACGCGGTGCCTCTGATACGCAGTGGTCGCCTGGTTCCCCTGCTGACCGAGCACATTACCGAGAGGTGGACGCTACACCTGTATTACGGCAATCGCGCCAATATGACGCTCAGGCTAAGGACCTTTATCGATTTTATGGCCGAGCACTTGCTCAATAGCCGCGAATTCCATTTCACGCCGCCCCCCGCTGCTCCGGCCTGACTAGCCATCCTTTTCTTCGATTACGGCAGCGCTGCCAGGTGTCAGCCGCGTCCGCATCTCGTCCGCATCTTGTTCCTGCCAGGACTGCGTCAGTAGCAAGGAAAAGCTTGAGCTTCCCATAGTGGCAAGGTCTATGCTATACCTATCATACCCAGACAGGAGTTAAACCATGGTCGTTTTACAAGTTGAAGAGATGAGCTGCTCGCATTGCGTCAGCATGGTCACCAAGGCAGTCCGCAGTGTAGACGCCGCCGCCAGGGTCGATATCGACCTGGCGAGTAAAAAAGTGCAAGTGGAGACACAAGCCGGAGCGGCAGAAATTGCCGAGGCGATCGCCGACGCCGGTTACCCCGTCAGCAGCAGCACAATAGCCTGACATCTAAAACGGGGCAAGGCTATCGCCTCGCTCCCTTTTCCGCCACTTGCTCAGTGCCAGTAGCGTTCAATGACGGCTTCCTGCCATATGGCAAGCCGCGCCGTCCTTGTCCCCCAGGTCCTGCAGGATGGGGCAATCCGGCCTTTGATCGCCCGCACAGGCCGCTGCCAGGTGCTGCAAGGTATCGCGCATCGCCGATAACTCATGGATGCGCCGTTCCAGGTCCAGCACATGGGCCTGCGCTATGGCCTTGACGTCGGCGCTGGCACGTCCGGCATCCTGCCACAGCGACAGCAGGTCGCGGATCTGCTCCAGCGAAAAACCCAAATCGCGGCCGCGCTTGATGAAGCGCAGCGTGTGCAGATCCTTTTCATTATAGGTGCGATAGCCGGCCTCGCTGCGCAGGCTGGCCTTGATCAAGCCTATGCTTTCGTAGTGCCGTATCATCTTGGCGCTGACCCCGCTGGCGCCCGCCGCTTCTCCGATATTCATCTCTTTGTGCTTTCGATTATTTGCCGGCGGCCGGCTTCCATCGGCGCAGCAGCAAGGCATTGCTGATCACGCTGACGGAACTGAAGGCCATCGCGGCGCCCGCAATCATGGGATTGAGCAAGCCGAATGCCGCCAGCGGGATGCCGACCAGGTTATAGATGAACGCCCAGAACAGGTTCTGGCGTATCTTGTTATAGGTGCGGCGCGAAATATCTATCGCATCGGCCACCAGCGCCGGGTCGCCGCGCATCAGCGTGATCCCGGCCGCCTGCATCGCGACGTCGGTGCCGGTCGCCATCGCGATGCCCACATGCGCGGCAGCCAGTGCCGGTGCATCGTTGATGCCATCGCCCACCATGGCCACCACCTGGCCGGCTTTCTTCAACTCATCGATCTTGCTGGTCTTGTCGGCCGGCAGCATTTGCGCGTACACCTGGTCTATGTCCAGTATATTGCCCACCGCCGCCGCGCTGCCCTGGTTGTCGCCGGTCAGCATGACAGTAGTGATCTTCAATCCGTGCAGGCGCGCTATCGCGATCCGCGCGCTGGGCTTGATGTCGTCGCCGAACGCCACCACCCCCAACAACTGCCTGGCCGGCGCCAGCGAAGCCAGCCATGACACGGTATAGCCCTGCGCTTCCATGCCGGCCGCCCGGGCGGCCAGCGCACCGAGATCTATCTCCAGCTCCTGCATCAGGCGGGTGCTGCCCAATCTGAGGTCCAGGCCGTCGACCACGGCAGCCAGCCCGCGGCCCGGCAATGCCGTGACTTGCGCCGCCGGCAAAGCGATAATCGCCCTGGCCTGCGCCGCATCGACTATCGCCCGCGCCAGCGGATGCTCGCTGGCGTTCTGGATCGACAGCATCAATTGCAGGACCCGGTCTCGCTCCAGCACGACCGACTCCAGGCCCAGCATTGCGGGCTGGCCCCTGGTCAGCGTACCGGTCTTGTCAAATACGACTGTGTTCAAGGCGTGCGCGACTTCCAGCGCTTCGGCATCCTTGATCAGGATGCCGTATTTGGCGGCAATGCCGGTGCCGGCCATGATCGCGGCCGGCGTCGCCAGTCCCAGCGCGCAGGGGCAGGCAATGACCAGCACCGCCACCGCATTGATGATGGCCATTTGCACATCGCCGCTGACCAGCCACCATGCGACAAAGGTGAGCAGCGCCAGGGCCAGCACCACCGGCACGAAGACCGCACTGACCTTGTCCACCAGGTGCTGGATCGGCGCCTTGGCCGCCTGCGCATTCTCGACCATGCGTATGATGCGCGACAGCGTGGTTTCCGCACCGGTTGCACCGGTACGCACCAGCAGCATGCCTTCTGCGTTGATCGCACCACCGGTGACCTTGTCCCCGGCCTGCCTGGCGACCGGCAGGCTTTCGCCGGTGATCAGGGAGTCGTCGACATGGCTGGCGCCTTCGACGATCACGCCATCTACCGCGATGCGCTCGCCGGGACGGACCACCACCAGGTCGCCGACCCGCACCTGGGCGATAGCCATATCCACGTCCGTGCCGTCCCGCCGCACGCGAGCAAACTCCGGGCGCAGAACTTGCAAGGCCCGGATGGCCGACGTGGTTTGCCGTTTGGCGCGGGCTTCCAGCCATTTCCCCAGCAAGACCAGGCTGATCACGACTGCCGATGCCTCAAAATACAGGTGCGGCATGGCTGCGCCAGCCTGGCCCGGGAGTGCTGCCAGCAGCTGGAACACGCTTAAGCCGTAAGCGGCGCTGGTGCCCAAGGCGATCAGCAAGTCCATATTGCCGGTGCGCGCTTGCAGGGCCTTCCAGCCGGCCCGGTAGAAGCGCGCGCCCAACCAGAATTGCACCGGTGTCGCCAGCGCCAACTGCAGCCAGGGATTCAACATCAGATGCATGCCGGCCAACTCCGCCAGCATAGGCAGCACCAGCGGCAAGGACAATAATATGGAAAGGATGACCGCCCTGCCTTCATGCTTGCCGCTGCCGGCCTGCGCTGCATGCGCGTCGACTGTTTTTTGCGTGGCCTGGTAGCCGGCCTTGTCCATTGCCGCAATCAACAATGCAACGTCAACGCCGGCCAGCACGCTGACCCGGGCCGCCTCGGTCGCCAGATTGACGCTGACATCCAGCACGCCGGGCAGCTTGCGCAGGGCCTTCTCTACCCGGCCTACACAGGATGCGCAGCTCATGCCTTCCACATTGAAATTGAGGTCTTGCTGCAGCAGGCCGTAACCGGCTTTTTCTATTGCCGCTTGCAGGCTGTGCAGGTCGAGCTGGCTGTCGGCCAGGACCTGGGCCGACTCGCTGGCCAGGTTGACATTGGCCCGGCTGACACCGGGCACTGCGGCCAGCGCCTTTTCCACCCGCGCTACGCAGGAAGCGCAGCTCATGCCTGCGATGCCGAGCGCCAGCTGTTGCTCGGACTGCACACCATTACCTGCCGATAAAGCATTCGCCATGACGAAAGACCCTCTGTATATATTGCCTACAGTATCAACCCTCCCATGATGGGAAGGTCAAGCGGTATTTTCCATCATTTCCGGCGATTATGCCGGGCTATGCAGTTTGGTATCGGGCAGGAAAGCGGCGACGATGCCCAGCAAAGGCAGGAAGGCGCAGATCTGGTAGACGAAATTGATATTGGTCGAGTCTGCCAGCACCCCCAGCACGGCCGCGCCTATGCCGCCCATGCCGAACGCGAAGCCGAAGAACAGCCCGGCCACCATGCCGACCTTGCCGGGTATCAATTCCTGCGCATATACCAGGATCGCAGAGAATGCCGAGGCGATGATCACGCCTATGACAACCAGCAATACGCTGCTCCAGAATAAATTGGCATAGGGCAAGGCCAGCGTAAATGGTGCGGCGCCCAGTATCGAGACCCAGATCACCGCCCTGCGGCCTATCTTGTCGCCGACCGGGCCGCCTATCACGGTGCCTGCCGCCACCGCAGCGAGGAAGATGAACAAATGCACTTGCGCATCCTGTACCGACAACTGGAACTTGCTGATCAGGTAAAAGGTCAGATAGCTGTTGATGCTGGTCAGGTAAAAATATTTGGAAAACACCAGCAGCATCAGCAAACCTATCGCCAGCACGACTTTCTTGCGCGGCAAGGCTGCATGCGCCTGGGCCGCGTGGGATTTCTTGATGGCGGGATGGTCGCGGTACCAGCGGCCGATCTGGAACAGGATGAACATCGCGGCCAGCGCCGCGATCGAGACCCAGGACAGGCTGTGCTGGCCGTGCGGGATGATGATCCACGCGGCCAGCAAGGGGCCGAGCGAAGAGCCGAAATTGCCGCCCACCTGGAATAGCGACTGCGCCAGGCCGTGCCGGCCGCCGGAGGCCATGCGCGCCACGCGTGAGGCTTCCGGGTGGAAAATGGATGAGCCGCAGCCGACCAGCGAAGCCGCCACCAGCAGCATGGGGAAGCTGGTCGCCATCGACATCAGCAGCAAGCCGCACAGCGTAAAGCCCATGCCTATAGGCAAAGAAAACGGTTTCGGATACTTGTCGGTGTAATTGCCTATCACCGGTTGCAACAACGAGGCGGTGACCTGGTAGGTCAGCGTGATCAAGCCTATCTGGGCAAAGCTGAGGTGGAAGTCAGCCTTCAGCATGGGATAGATGGCCAGGATCAGCGACTGTATCATGTCGTTCAGTAAATGTGACACGCTAATGGCGCCCAGTACCGGGAACACGGTCTTGGCGGTCTTGGCCGCCCCGGTTGGAATAGTTGCCGGACTGGTCGCCGGCGCGATGTCGTTTACAGGAAGAGTAATTACGGGTTGGTCTGCACTTGGCACTGGGAATCTTTCAGGTCGGCTATGCTCAGGTCGGCTATTGTCACATGCCGCTATTATTTCTCAATAGACCAATATGATCAGGACAAATTTTATCGCTAGACTGACATTTTCCTGCCTGCATGGTTCTTTTGCCAGTTGATTGACATTCATGGCAAGCGGCAATCAGCGGCGGCGCGAAGCCGGGCGGGCCAACGACGCCGCCGGGCTGACTACCGGTGCTCGCTGCGCGCGGCACCGCAGGCCAGCCACCACAAAAATCCATTGCAAGGCTTGCATAGAAAATCCAGCTTTACTACATTATCAAACTAGTAAAGAAGCTAAACTACATCCAGGCTGCATTATCGCTAGCAAAGAGGCAATTCCGGCCGTGCCCAAACCAGATGCCTAAAGCATAAGCTAAGGGCCAACAAGGCTAAAAACAAAGTGCAACTTCACTCAAACTGCTTACTACCCTGCTTGCCCCGCCTGCCCCGCGTGCCCCGCGTGCCCCGTCTGCCATCAGGCGCGCCGTTTGCATTGCAAACTCCCGGCGCCGGCCGGCTGCCGACGCCGGGGAGGCTAAGCTCATGAGCATGCAATTGCAGCCTCGGCAGCCTGCAGGCAAGGCCGGACCCTGGCTGGTAGCCGACATAGGCGGCAGCAATGCACGTTTTGGCATGCTCAACGGCAAAGGAGCCCCGATCCAGCATGTGCGCAAACTGGCCGTAGCCGAGTACCCCGATCCGGCCGCGGCGGCACAGGCTTACCTGGAGGACCTGGCCGGGGTGCTGGGCGCCGAGTTCCGCCCACCCAGCCGAGCCGCATTTGCGGTGGCAACGGCAGCGGCCGGCGACCAAATAGAGTTCACCAACAGCCACTGGAGCTTTTCGCAAAGCGTGGTGCAAACCCAGTTGCAACTCGATTCGCTGCTGGTGCTAAACGACTTTAAGGCGCTGGCATTGTCGCTGCCGCGCTTGCAAGCCTCTCAATTGCGCGCGCATGGCGCACTGCCCAGCCCGCAGGGAACGCTGGCGGTGATAGGCCCCGGCACCGGGCTCGGCGTCGCCGGCGTGGTCCAGACCCGCAACGGCTGGATAGCGCTGCCCGGCGAAGGCGGGCACGTCAGCTTGTCGGCGGCCGATGATTTTGAAAGCGCGCTACTGGCCCATGTGCGCGGCCAGTTCCCGCACGTGTCGGCCGAGCGCCTGCTATCGGGCATAGGCTTGCCCATCTTGCATAGGGCCGTGGCCGCGCTGGCCGGCGGTGCAACGACGTCTATGAGTACCGAGGAAATTGTGGAGCATGGCCTGGCAGCCAGCGACGCCATCTGCAGCCAGACCCTGGACGTATTCTGCGCGCTGCTCGGCGGTTTCGCCGGCAATGTGGCGCTGACCCTGGGCGCGCGCGGCGGCGTCTATATAGGCGGTGGCATCGTGCCGCGCTTTGGTGATTATTTTTTCAGCTCGCGCTTTCGCGAACGCTTTGTCGCCAAGGGCCGCTTACGCGGCTACCTGGAAGAAATTCCCACCGCCCTGATCACCGACACCCTGGTGGCATTGAGCGGTGCGGCAATGGCGATAGAGCAGCACGAACAGACAATTACTTGACGCAGGCGCGCTTGACGACCAGCTTGGGGCCAGCTTGGGGCCCGCCTCAGCGCAGGCGACAGCTGGGGTGGCCCGGCCCTGATTAATCCAGGGTCTGCCGGTAGCGCAACAGCGCGATGCCGCCCGCCACCAGCATGAACAGGCCGACCGGCCACAAATGCGGCAGGATGTCGGCCAGCTCATTCCCTTTCAGCATGATGCCGCGCACCACGCGCAAGAAATGCGTCAGCGGCAATACCTCTCCTATCACCTGGGCCCAGCCCGGCATGCCGCGGAAAGGGAACATGAATCCCGACAACAGCATGGACGGCAGGAAAAAGAAGAAGGTCAGCTGCATCGCCTGCAACTGGTTGCGCGCTATAGTGGAAAAGGTAAAGCCCACCGCCAGGTTGGCCGCCATGAACAGCACCAGGGCCACCGATAGCAAGCCCAGGCTGCCGACCATGGGCACATCGAACAGCAGCCGCGCCGCCACCAGGATCACGCTCACCTGCACATAGCCGATCACGATATAGGGCGCGATTTTGCCGACCATCACCTCGATCGGCCTGGCGGGCGTGGCCAGCAGGTTTTCCATCGTGCCGCGCTCCGTCTCGCGCGTCATCGCCAGCGAAGTCATCATCACCATGGTCATGGTCAGGATCACGCCTATCAAGCCGGGCACGATGTTGTAGCGGGACAGGCCTTCCGGATTGTAGCGGCGCTGCACCCGCACTTCATAGGGCAGCTCTTGCGGCTGCAAACGGGCCAGCTCACCCTTCAGGTCCTGGGCCAGCGCCTGGCGGCTGATATTGTTCAGCGCCGCCAGCGCATTGCCGGAGGCGGCCGGATCGGTGGCATCGGCTGCCAGCAAGACGGCCGGATGTTCGCCGCGCAACAGTTGGCGCGAAAAATCGCCGGGCACCACCAGCAGGAATTGCACCTCGCCAGCTGCCAGCAACTGGTTGCCCTCGGCCTCGCTGCGCGGCCTGTGGGTAATCCGGAAATAGGCCGAGCTCTCCAGACCGCTGATCAGGCTGCGCGAAAATTCGCTGTTATCGGCCTGCACCACCGCCATGGGCAGGGCCTTGGGGTCGGTGTTGATGGCAAAGCCGAATAGTATCAATTGCATGATGGGCACGCCGACCATCATCGCGAAGGTCAGGCGATCCCGTTTGATTTGCAGGAATTCCTTGATCAGGATGGCCAGCAGGCGCGCACCGTTCATGGGAAATTATCCTTGGAGCCTTGCATCAGCGCGATGAACACGTCTTCCAGGCTGGTATCGACATCGACCACATGATGCTGCTGTTGCCGATATGGCGCCAGCGCCGCGCGCAATTCTTGTTGCGAGGTGGCGCTGACGTGCAGCGTGGCGCCGAACGAGGCCACCGAGCGTATCGCCGGGTTTTCCCTTAGCTGATTGGCCAGCGCGGCCAGCGCATTCAAATTCGGACCGCTGATCTCGCAAGTCGCCAGCCCTACGCCGGCGATCAATTGCTGCGAAGTGCCCTGCGCCAGCAAGCGGCCGTACGCGATATACGCCAGTTCGTGACAGCGTTCGGCCTCGTCCATATAGTGGGTGGACACCAGCACCGTCAGACCGTTGGCGGCGAGCTGGTGCAAGTGGTCCCAGAACTCGCGCCTGGCTTTGGGATCGACGCCAGCGGTCGGCTCATCCAGCAGCAGTAATTTGGGGTCGTGCAGCAGGCAGGCGGCCAGCGCCAGTCTTTGCTTCCAGCCGCCGGACAGCGAGCCGGCCAATTGCTGGCGGCGGCTGCCCAGGCCCAGCTGCGCCAGCGTCGCGTCGACCTTGGCCTTGCGGTCAGGCACCTGGTACACGCGGGCGACGAAGGACAGATTTTCTTCTATGCTAAGGTCTTCGTACAGGCCGAATTTCTGCGTCATATAGCCGACCTGGCGCTTGATCAGCTGCGATTCCTTGCGGATGTCGTAGCCCAGGCAAGTGCCCTCCCCCTCATCCGGCGTCAACAAGCCGCACAGCATGCGTATGGTGGTGGTCTTGCCGCTGCCGTTGGGGCCGAGGAAACCGTATATCCTCCCTGCCGCCACCCGCATGTCGAAGTGGTCGACCACCACGCGCTGGCCGAAACGCTTGGTCAGCCCGCGCACGTCTATCACCGCGCCCTGCTGCGCCGCATGGGCGGCCGCCATGGTGCTCATGGTGCTGTCTGGCCGGCGGCGCCGGCCAGGCGCACCTCCAGCGGCTGGCCGGGATGCAGGCGCGGCGCATCTTGCCGGGAGGGCCGCGCCTCCAGCATGAATACCAGGTTGGCGCGGTTTTCCTTGCTATAGATAATCGGCGCGGTGTACTGCGCGGCCGGCGACACATAGCTGACCTTGGCCGGTATCGCCTTGCCGCAAGCATCGCAGCTCAGGCTGACATCCTGGCCCAGGCGCAACGAGCCCAACAATTTTTCCGGCACAAAAAATCTGACCTTGATATTCTCCGGCGGCAAAAGGCTGACCACGGCGCTACCGGCGGGGACCTGCTCCCCTTCCCGATAATAGATGTCGACTACGCTGGCATCAGTCGGCACCCTTTGTATCTTTTGCGACAGCTTCCACTCGGACTGCGCCAGCTGCGCCTCCGCGATACGGTTGTCCTTCTCTGCGGATGCGATCTCGTCGCCGCGCGCGCCCAGCCGCGCCACCCTTACATCGGCGCGCAACTCATTGACCCTGGCCTGGTTGCCGGCAACCGTGGCGCGCACCTCGTCCAGCCGCGCCGGCGAAATAAACTGGTCGCTGACCAATTTATTCTGCCTGGCCAGGTCAGCCTGCGACAGCCGCAGCGCCGCTTCAGCCTGCGCCAATTGCGCCTCAACCGCAGCCAGCTCGTCTGGGCGCTTGCCTTTTTTCAGGTTGCTTAATTGGGATTGCGCGCGCTGCACGCGAAACTCCGCCTCGGCGCGTTCCGCCTTTTCATTTTCCTGTTCCAGCACAAAGGCCGGCGCATTCGACTTCACCTGGTCGCCGGTCTTCAGGTGCAGCTTGGTCAGCGTGCCGGCAATCGGCGCACCCAGCCTCACATACTCTGCTTCGGCATAGCCGGGAAAATAATCGGCCTCCGACTTTGCGCAGCCGGCCACTGACAGCGCTACTATTAAGCAGAGGGGCAGACGAGGGCCTGGATGCACGGTCTTCATTTTATGTCCTGGATGAAATAAAGCGAGAACGCAAGAGCCCCCCGCATCCTGTCTTTGGCAGCAGTTCAACACCGGCTTCCGGCAAACGCTGATCTATATTCTGTGAGGGTCTGATCATGGATAAGTGAATGCATGTAGTGATTGTCCAGTCAGGTGCTGGCTTGGCAATATCTATTTTCTCATCAAGGACGGAATCCTGCGGGAAATAAAAAAATGAGGAAGACCGGTGCAATACCGTCAGATGCCGGGATGCCACGCTTCTCTTGACGGCGCCGGCTCGTGCACGTCCTAATTTTATGATGCACAATGCAGCCTGATTCGACCTTAGCCTTCAAGAATAGATTTTTTTCTTATCAGAACGCCATCAGATATCCCATGGACAACAAGCAGATTGGCGCTGGTATTCCCGGCGTAACTGAACTGGCAGAATTCCTGCAGCGCCACTCCAAAGTACTGCTGCTGACTGGCGCCGGTATCAGCACGGCATCGGGCATTCCCGACTACCGCAACCAGGATGGCGTGCGGCGCGGTAAAGCGCCGATACAAGGCCCAGAGTTTCGCGGCAAGGAAGCGGTGCGCAAGCGTTATTGGGCCCGCAGCATGCTGGGTTGGCCAACTTTGGCGAAAACCGTGCCGAACGCCGGCCACCGCGCGATTGCAGAGCTGGAGGCGGCCGGCAAGCTAGCCACGGTGCTGACCCAGAATGTCGATGGACTGCACCAGCAGGCCGGCAGCACGGATGTGATTGAACTGCATGGCAATATCCATCAAGTCGTATGCCTCGATTGCGGGACCCAGTTTTCGCGCTCCCTCATCCAGGCCTCGCTGGAACAGGCCAATCCCGGTTTGGCCGGCGCCGCAGCGGCGGCCTTGCCGGATGGCGACGCCCAGTTTGAACCGGACGCGCTGGCAGAATTCCAACTCCCTCACTGCTCGCACTGTGGCGGCATGCTGCAGCCGGACGTCGTGTTCTTCGGTGACGGCGTGCCGCGTGCGCGCGCCGATGCGGCGGAACAGGCGCTGGCGCAAGCCGATGCACTGCTGGTGGTCGGCTCCTCGCTGATGGTCTTCTCGGGCTACCGGTTTTGCCGTATGGCGGCCGCGGCCGGCAAGCCTGTCGCCGCCATCAATCGCGGCGTCACGCGCGCCGACCACCTGCTGTCGCTAAAAATGGAAACAGCGGCAGAAGTCATGCTGCCGGCGCTAGTCCGGCACATGCGTGCCCTATCGGCAAATGACGCCTAGACACACTACACTCCTGAGTGGCTGTGGCCGCGATGTCCGCTAGCCGCCGCTTATTAAAATTCAGGAAGCAACCGTCAGATAACCCGTAGACGCAGTCAGCGTGTGGACCCCAACCAGCTCCACCAGTGTCGTGTCGCTACCGGCCAGGACGCCCGACACCGATTCCGCCACATAGGTGTTACCGCCAAATACCGCATAGGCGACATTATGGGCGGCCGCGGCTTCGATTGCCGTAATTGTCAAAGCCAGCGAGGCGCCTGCCGCGGTTGCGCTCAGTGCGTTTGCTGACGATGCGCCGTCGGCGGCAAGCAAAAAAGGCCCTGATTTCTCAGAGCCTTTTTTATCTTGGCGTCCCCAAGGGGATTCGAACTTATCCTCCCAATTTCCATTAACTCGATTGTAAGGTCGACCTAGATGCATGGGATTCAAAATCCCGCGCAAGAGACAGCATGCCGATTCGATTCCGGCTCTCGGCACCAATAAACATAAGGCTCTCAGACATGATAGCCTTTCCGTTTGTTTCCACAGAAATAAAAATATCCTTAGTGGCGTGACACCGGCAATCCTTCTCGAAGGGGCTTCCGAAGTAAGGATCAGGGCTTTTGCGCGGGCTGCACACGATCATTGTGGTTCATGCGGTTTCTACCGTCGCTCGCGTCATCCTGACGAACAGGGGCGCGCACAATAATCCGACTTCGAACAACAGGCATAACGGTACAGCCAGGAGCAACTGGCTCATGACGTCAGGCGGTGTGAAGATCGCTGCAATCACAAAGGCGCCGACGACGACGTAAGGTCGAAATTGCCGCAATTTTTCTACAGAAACCCACCCCATGCGCACCAATACAATGACCAGCACCGGCACCTCGAATGCCAGGCCGAAGGCAAGAAACATCGTCATCACAAAGTCAAAATAGTTTTCTATGTCTGGCGCCACGGTAGTGGATTTCGGCGCCAACTGGTTGATTCCCTTGAATACCACCCCAAAAACGAAGTAATAACAGAATGCGACACCACAGAAAAAGAGAATCGACGTTGAAATCACCAGCGGCGCAACCAGCTTCTTTTCGTGCGCGTACAAGCCCGGAGCAACAAAAGCCCATGCTTGGAAAAGGACCCAGGGGAGTGCCACCGCAAATGCCGCCAGCAAACAGACTTTAATCGGAACCAGGAAAGGCGTGACTACGCCAGTCGCGATCATCTTGCTGCCCGGTGGCAATGCTGCCATCATAGGTTGCGCCAGAATGTCATAAATCTGATTCGCCCAGGGCATCATGCAAATGAAAATGGCGCAGACTGGGATCACGGCTGCGACCAAGCGCTTGCGCAACTCCAGAAGATGTGAAATGAAGCTGTCTTTTACGCCATCCATTTGATGTTGTCCAGTCATAGAGCCGGCCCAGCCGCCAGATTAGCCATCAATTATTGAAAGCAGCCGACGACCTCATGTGCAATCCGCCCTGGCCGTATTTGGCAATTCGGGCGGAAGTTGAAATCACGTATCGCTGGTGCGTGCTCTGCTGCTTGTACCAGACCGGAATAGTGGAACTTCGTGCGAGTTTTTTCCGACGAAAATCTTTGGCTTTGCACGTCAGTTGGCCGTGCGCCCGCGTATTGTCCGACAGCACCGCTTGCGAGGCCCGGCCACGCCACACCGGAGCCGAATCGACGCTGACCTGCTGCACTGCCTCTAGTTGCGGTGGGCTGCTGTTCCCGACATCCACGACGACCTCTTTGACGTCCTGCTGCATCTTCCGTATCTCATCGCTGTCGACCGCTCGCTTAACTTCCGCCTTAACCTCACGAATATAGCGCTGGGCGCGGCCGAACAAAGTTCCTGCCATGCGCGCAATACGCGGCAACTTCTCCGGGCCGATCACCACAAGCGCGACAACGCCCACCACCATCAATTTGGAAACCCCAAAATCTATCATCTGCGCAGGCACTCATCCGGTGATGCGATTCGCATGGTCTTAAAGCCTCAGCTCAAGCCGCTTTCTTTTGCGGCTGCGACGATGGTCGCTTTTACTTCAGTAGGATTTAGCGTATTGTTTTCATCGTCCTTCACACCATCCTTGAATCCCTTGACGGCCTTACCGAGGTCAGACCCCATGCTGCCGATGCGTTTGGTGCCGAACACCAGCATTACGATCACCAATACAATCAGCCAGTGCCAAATACTAAAAGAGCCCATCACATTCCCCTTAGCGGACATGTCGTCCATCTACCATTTTTACTTCAAAATTGTTTGAGTTACCATCAGCATGGGCAACAACTGGCAACGCCGCTAAGGCTCCCGCCATCTGAATAAAATTTCTGTGCAATATGCTCAGGGTACCTACTCTTATCCTATGCTCACTTCTTTATCCGCGAAATTGTATGATTGCAAGCGATTACCGAACATCGGATGTTGCTGTGTCGAACAATGAAGCGCACCGCCACCGATAGAAATTGCAGTTACCGGCAGTAGTTCTATGGCCCGATCAGGGAAGGCTTTGGCGAAAACAGCACGTGCCACCTCATCCTGCGGCACATCGAAGGCAGTCGAGATCACGGCGCCGTTGACGAGAATGTAATTGGCATAGGTATCGCAAAAGCGCTCACAACCATAGTTATACGGATTTTGCGGAACGGGCAAATCGAGCAATTCGAAATGACGGCCGCGGGCGTCGGTTGCCAGTTCAAGCGCACGCCGGTTCTCCTGCATGGTCCGGTAAAATTCGCCCATATCAGGACTGGCGCCATTGAACAAAATCTTGCCAGGCGCGATGAATGATGCGATCCCGTCGATATGGCCATCGGTCTCGACTTCGGCAGGGTTGCCTGGGAGCCAGATGATCTTCGTCACGCCCAGCATGCGTTTCAATTCAGCTTCGATTTCACCACGCGACCAGCCTGGATTGCGATTTGGATTAAGCAGGCAACTCTCGGTGGTCAATAGGCTACCCTGTCCATCCACGTAGAAAGACCCGCCTTCCAGAACCAAGCCAGAAGCTTCAAAACGCGTCTCAGTGATAGTTGCCAGGTCTGCTGCCAGTCTGGCGCAGCCGTCGTAGGGCGCGTACTTTTCACCCCAGGCATTGAAACGAAAGCCGGCCATCAGCTGGCTATTCGTGGCTTCATTCACCAGCACGATGGGGCCGCAGTCGCGCAGCCAGTTATCTTCCACGGCCAGCGAGAGCACCTTCACGCTCGGGCCGCATAGCTCCCGGGCTTCAGCCGCGAGCGGTGCATGAGCTGCGACGATGCAAGTTTGGTAACGGGCTATCGTGCGCGCTACCAGGGCAAAGGCAGTACGAACCGCATCGTAGTGCTCACCCCATAACTCTTCGCGATTTTTATGTACAGGCCAGCCTAACCAGGTGGCGGCCATCGGTTCCCATTCGGCGGGCATTCTGTAACCCTCGCGCAGGCAATCAAAGTCGCTTTGCACCATCTGGTACTCCTCCATGAAGTTTCGTTAAGGCGCCATCCTAAGATGAACTAAGCTAATGGGAAAGCGACTATTTTTGGCCCTATTGATCAAGATTTCTCATATCACTTCCATTTGCGCAGGCATAAAGAATTCTTTGAAATGTTCAAAACTTCAAGCTGGGAAGCAGCTGCCAAGACCTCATCCGGCAACGCATGCCTGAGGCTTTCGGTATTCGTTACTGAAGGAAGTATGGGATTTCGGCAGAGGCGTTGCACGCAGCAGCCTTCCGCTCATTCTGAGCGTGGCAAGGCCAGGGATGCCATAGCGCCGCAATCACGATTGTGAAAGGGCGCAAGGAAAAAACTATTTTTTTGAAGACAGCAGAATCTGCTGTCATTGAGCCTACACGCCGACTTGACTTGGCGAAACCAGCGACTGGGATGCCCTGATCAATTGCTTCAATCCGCGCGCTGAACGTTCCTCATCCGGATCAACCAGATACTGAAGAATCAGGCCGTCCATGCCGGCGACGACGAAACGCGCCAGGTCCCCCAAGTCAATCAGTGAAGACTCGTCAGCGTTGCCTAGGCCCTGGCGGAACGCATTTTCGTAAACCTTGCAATATGAGTCATATTGAAACTTTGAAAGCGATTGCGCCTCTTTGTTACGCATCGTATACAGCGTTAATTCATATTGCAAAATCTGGATGTCGCGGGTCAGCAGGATCAGGCGCCAGGAATTGCTGATAACGTTCTCGATGCAAGTCTTGATATCCAGTTGCTGGGTGAGGTCAACACTCAAGGCCTGGCTCATCTGCGCGATGATCATTTCCAGCGCCCCAATGAGAAGCGCATCTTTATTTTCAAAATAATAATGCAGCGTCGCCAGATTCACGCCCGCCTTTTCAGCAATCTTTCTGGTAGTCACCGCAGATAATCCGGTTTCTATCAAGGCGTCGACTGCACCTCGAATAATTTGCTCTTTGAGCTGCGCTCTTTTTTCGATTCCTCGGGCCAGGGCCATTGTCACTCCAATATAAAACAGGCAACTAGAAAATGAATGCCTCCATCATACCACATAATTAGTCAGTCGAATGAATTAATCACTTGACTTACTTTTTTTAAGTGCATACCATGCAAGAACATTGGTCAAATGACTTGATGATATCGAATACTTTCCTCGATTGCCACTTCTTCGACGGAAATACGGTTGGCTGTCGCTTCGAGAGCCGGGATGGAATATGTTTTTTGATACGTGCAGTTGGCGGGCGCAGTAAGCCGCATCTGCATATGAACGGTAAAGGATACAAATGAAAAGCACTAAATGGCATGAGCGTGCCGCGGCGTTGACGCCGGACGGTCGCGCCTTTATCAACGGTCAGCGCGTCGAGGCCCTGTCAGGGGCGACTTTCGAATGCATCTCGCCTATTGATGGCCGCATCCTGGCGGCTGTGGCGCGTTGCTATCAGACCGACGTCAACGTCGCCGTCGATACTGCCCGGCAAGCCTTCAATGACAGGCGCTGGGCCGGAACGCCTCCGGGAGACCGCAAGCGCACGCTGGTCAAATTCGCCGATCTGGTGTTGCATTATGGGGATGAATTGGCGCTGTTGGAAACGCTGGATATGGGTAAGCCAATAAAAAATAGCCTCAGCATGGATGTTCCGGCCGCCGCCAATTGCATACGCTGGTATGGCGAAGCCATCGACAAGATTTACGATGAAATTGCGCCTACCGCCGACGACACTCTGGCGCTGATAACACGTGAACCGGTAGGCGTGGTTGCGGCTATCGTGCCGTGGAATTACCCGCTCCTGATGGCTGCCTGGAAGATCGCCCCTGCCTTGGCAGCAGGCAATAGCGTCATCTTGAAGCCTTCGGAAAAATCTCCGCTGTCCGCCCTGCGCCTGGCTGAAATCGCGCTGGAAGCCGGCATTCCAGCGGGCGTCTTTAACGTCGTTCCAGGCTACGGTTGCGAGGCCGGAAGCGCGCTGGCGACACATATGGACGTCGACTGCATTGGTTTTACCGGTTCCACCGCGGTCGGTAAAAAGATCATGGAATATTCGGGTCAGTCGAATCTGAAGCGCGCCTGGACCGAACTGGGTGGCAAGTCCCCTAATATCGTTTGTGCCGATTGCCCGGATCTGGATGCCGCAGTACGCGCAGCAATCGGCGGGCTCTATTACAACCAGGGCGAGAGCTGCAATGCGCCCTCGCGCCTATTTGTCGAAGCTTCCATCAAAGAACAATTTCTCGATAAAGCCTTGTCCATTATTTCTGAATTCGAACCAGGTGATCCCCTGGATGAAGCGACGGTGATGGGTGCGATCGTCGACCACGTACAAATGAACACGATACTCGGTTACATCGAATCCGGAAAACAGGAAGGTGCGCAACTGCTAGCCGGCGGCGCCCGGACACGCGTCAGTTCCGGCGGCTATTACGTGACACCAACCTTGTTCAACAATGTCAGTCATTCGATGAAGATCGCTCGTGAAGAAATTTTCGGACCCGTCTTATCAGTGTTCGAGTTTACCGACCTGGACCACGCGATACGGGAAGCAAATGCGACACCCTACGGTTTGCAAGCGGGCATTTGGACCTCCAACATCAACAAAGCGCACCATGCGGCGCGCGCGCTGCGTGTCGGTACCGTTCATGTCAACCAATATGCAGAAGATGACATCACTGTACCGTTCGGCGGCTACAAACAATCTGGTAACGGGCGCGACAAGTCTCTGCATGCATTCGACAAATATACGGAATTGAAAACCACCTGGATCAAACTCGGATAACGAATAATCGAGGGTGGGCCAGGTTTGCGGATAAAGCGCCGTTGAACTGACATTGAAACGTTCCGTGCAACGCACAAGAGATGGAATTCCTATGCATACAAAAACACCCAAACCTGGCAATCACGGAAACTATTGATATGAGGAAAAATTGATGCAACAGTATTCAAATACACCTGCTGTTAATGGTCAACGCATCTGGCAGTCGCTGATGGATCTCGCGAAGATAGGTGCGACTGCAAAAGGCGGAAGCTGCCGCCTGGCGCTGACAGAACTTGACGGAAAAGGCCGCGATCTGGTCGTTAGTTGGATGGAGCAGGCTGGACTGAAAATCACGGTGGATCAGGTTGGCAATATTTTTGGCCGACGCGCAGGGCGCAATAACGCGCTCCCCCCTATCGTGACTGGCAGCCACATCGATACCCAGCCAACTGGCGGAAAATTCGACGGATGCTACGGCGTATTGGCTGGCTTGGAGGTCATGCGCATTTTGAACGACAACGATGTCATGACTGAGGCGCCATTAGAACTGGCGATATGGACCAACGAAGAAGGCTCGCGTTTTGTACCGGTCATGATGGGATCAGGTGTATTCGCCGGAAAATTCCCGCTGGAGTCGGCCTTGAATGCGCGCGACCTTGAAGGAAAATCGGTGCGCGACGAATTGTGTGCAATCGGATACGCCGGCCAGACCCCTGTCGGCGGACGCCCCTTAGGCGCCTATTTTGAAGCCCACATCGAACAGGGCCCCATCCTCGAAAAAGAACAGAAAGTGATCGGCGTGGTGACTGGCTCGCTGGGTTTGCGCTGGTACGACGTCACGGTAAAGGGCATGGAGATGCATGCCGGCCCGACGCCTATGGAGGTGCGGCAAGACGCCCTGTTCGTTGCGACCCACCTGATGCAGCAAGTGATCCATCTTGCCAATGCCAATCAACCTCATGGACGCGGCACGGTCGGCGTGGTTCAGGTGCATCCCGGTTCACGTAACGTGATTCCGGGTGAAGTCAGCTTTACGGTCGACTTGCGCCATCAGGACGTCGCTGTCTTGAGCCAAATGGACGCGCATTGGCGCGAAGCCTGCGTCGCTGCCCAAAGGGAGTTTGGATTGCCGGTAAGCTTAAAGGATGTGCAGTATTTTCCTCCAACGCCATTCGAACCTCGCCTGGTAAACCAGGTACGCGAAAGTGCTGCGGCAACCGGTTTTAGCCATATGGATATCGTCACCGGAGCCGGTCATGACGCTGTCTACATCGCAGCGGTAGCGCCAACCGCAATGATCTTTGTACCTTGCAAGGACGGTATAAGCCACAACGAAATTGAAGACGCCCAGCCAGAGCACCTGACTGCGGGATGCCAGGTGCTGCTTGGCGCGATGCTCGCGAGCGCCGGGGTCGTCGCCGAATCTTACTCGTAGCGCTCCCTTACACAATTCTGGCGAGAAAAGTTCAACGAGCCGAGGAAAGGGAAATCTATGGGAGGAGCCCCTCCTCCCCAATAGGCGTGAGCAAAAAGATTACTTCGTTTAAATTTCCATTAGGAGTTAGATTGATGCAAGCATTCACGTTTCAGTACACACCCTCTGTACTCTGTGAACCCGGTGCAAGCGGCAAGATCGGGAAAATCGTCAGCGAAATGGGGTGCAAACGCGTTGCTTTTGTGACCGATGCCGGCGTTCTCAAGCTCGGCCTGGCAGACCAGGCACTGGCCAGCCTGAAAGAGGCCGACGTTGCCGTCGTCCTGTTTTCCGATGTCCAGGCCGACCCGCCGCGCGACATGATTTTGGATATCGCCTCCAAGGCCAAAGCAGAAGGAGTCGATGGCGTGGTATCGCTAGGCGGCGGAAGCTCGCTTGACACCGCCAAGCTGATTGCAGTGCTCGTAAAATCCGAGCAAGCGCTCGATGAAATGTACGGTATAGATCAAGTTCGCGGCAAGCGGCTGCCGTTGCTGCTTATCCCGACAACAGCTGGCACCGGCTCTGAAGTCACACCGATCGCCATTGTGACCACGGGCGTGGGCGAAAAAAAAGGCGTGGTCGCGCGTCAGTTGTTACCCGACTGGGCCGTGCTTGATGCAGATCTTACCCTGGGTTTGCCTGCCAAAGTGACGGCAGCCACCGGCATTGATGCCATGGTGCACGCTATTGAGGCATACACCAGCAAAATTAAAAAGAACAGCATTTCCGACTGTCTGGCAAAAGAAGCACTCGCCCTATTGGGCGGCAATATACGCACCGTTTGCAGCAACGGCGCCGACCGTGAAGCGCGCTCCAGCATGCTCCTGGGTTCCATGTTGGCCGGCATCGCATTCACCAATGCGCCTGTGGCGGCCGTACATGCGCTGGCCTATCCGCTGGGCAGCAGGTTTCACATCCCGCATGGCCACGCCAACGCATTAGTGTTGCCGCATGTTCTGGCTTTTAATTTGCCGGAAGCAGAACAACTCTATGCGGAGATTGCACCCTTGATCTTCCCGGAGTTGCTGGACAAACCGTTTGCACAACGCGCCTCGGGCCTGGTCGATGGGTTTCTGCGCTTGAGCGGCGAACTCGGCCTGGAAGATCGGCTAGCTCAAATGGGCATCCTGGAAAGTGACTTGCCGGGTTTGGCAGCGGATGCGATGAAGCAGACACGTCTCTTAGCGAACAATCCGCGCGAAATGACTTACGAAGCTGCACTGCGAATTTATCAAGCCGCCCATTAGAATAAGAATCCCATGACCAGACCTATGCCGCCGCCTGTCAAAATTACTTCGGCAGATGAAGCCGTCGCCGCGATTCGCGATGGCGATACCATCTGCATTTCTGGCTTTGTGGGCGTCGGCACGCCGGAAGAATTGATCTGCGCGCTTGAGCGGCGCTTCGATGCCACCGGGCATCCCCGCGACTTAACCCTGGTATTCGTCGCCGCCCCGGGCGACGGCGCCGACAAAGGCTTGAACCGTTTGGCTAAACCAGGCCTGGTGAAATGCGCCATAGGAGGTCACTGGGGATTGGTGCCCAAGCTGGCCGACATGGCCGTTGCCAACCTGATCGAAGCCTATAATCTGCCGCTGGGCTGCATTGCGCAACTGTTCCGTGAAATTGCCGGACGCAAGCCCGGCATGTTGTCCAAGGTGGGGCTGAATACCTTTGTCGACCCGCGCCAAACCGGCGGCCGCATTAATGCAGGTACCACCAAAGACCTGGTGAACCTGCAAACCATAGACGGTGAAGAATGGCTGTTTTACCGCGCGATTCGTATCGACGTCGCATTCTTGCGTGCCACCACTGCGGATGAGCGCGGTAACGCCACCATGGAGCGCGAAGCCTTGACCCTGGATACCTTGGCCATGGCCATGGCCGCCAGGGCTTGCAAGGGGAAAGTTTTCTTGCAGGTCGAGCGCATTGCCATGCGTGGATCGCTCAAACCCCGGCAGGTAGTGCTGCCCGGCATCCTGATCGATTATATTGTCGAGTCCCGACCGGAGCATCATCGCCAGACCTTTGCCACCGACTACGCCCACGCCTACGCCGGCGAGTTGCGGGTGCCGCTCAATCGCATCACCCCCATGCTGATGGATGAGCGCAAGATCATCGCGCGTCGGGCCGCCTGCGAATTGCCCATGCACGGCGTCGCCAATCTGGGCATAGGAATGCCGGAAGGCGTCGCCAAGATCGCCCAGGAAGAAGGGGTACTGGAGCATGTGACCCTCACGGCCGAGCCAGGGGTGATTGGCGGCATTCCTCAGAGCGGCCTGGACTTTGGCGCGGTACTCAACGCCGACGCCATCATCCAGCAAAATCAGCAATTCGATTTCTATGATGGCGGCGGCCTCGATATGGCTTGCCTCGGTATGGCGCAGGTAGATGCCTGCGGCCATGTCAATGTTTCACGTTTCGGCTCCCGCCTGGCGGGTGCAGGCGGCTTCATCAATATCAGCCAAAACGCCAAGGCTGTCGTGTTCGTCGGCACCTTTACGGCCAAGGGTCTGGTCGTTGCGATCAAAGCCGGTAAGCTGCACATCATTTCCGAAGGCAGGACCCCGAAGTTTATCAAGGCCGTAGAGCAAATCACCTTCAATGGCACCTACGCCGCGCAATCCGGCCAGCGCATTCTGTATGTCACAGAGCGTTGCGTATTCCGCTTGACGGGCAAAGGCCTGGAACTCACCGAAGTAGCTCCAGGCATTGATATTGGCCGCGACATCCTGCCCCATATGCAATTCGAACCCATCATCACCAATCCGCAAACTATGGATGCGCGCTTGTTTGCGCCGGACAATCTGAATCTGTTCCAAATGTTATCTGAATCCCTTACGTAACACCTTTTATCCTAGGAGCGTTTGCATGAGCAACAAAGAAATATCACCAAATTGCGATCCCGCGTTGTGGGGCAATTTCGAAACCATACTTACCTCTGACGATTACATCGCAAGCTTGCGCGGGCGTAAGCTCAAGGTGTATCTGATGGGTGAGCGTGTGGAAGAGCCGGTTGACCACCCTATCATCCGACCTTCCGTCAACGCCATGGCGGCAACCTACACGCTGGCGACAGAAAACCAAGAAGTCGGCACCGTGCACTCCCCTTTGGCCGGTACACGCATCAATCGCTTCCTGCATATCGCCGGCTCCGCCAGCGACCTGGTCGGCAAAGCGCGCATGCAGCACGCCCTGGGCCGCCAAACCGGCACCTGCTTTCAGCGCTGTGTCGGCCTGGATGCAATTAACGCCTTGCACTCGGTGAGCTATGAGATTGATGAGACGCACGGCACCGCCTATCACCAACGTTTTTTGGCGTTTGTAAAAGAAGTCCAGAAGCGCAACCAGGTCATAGGCGGCGCCATGACCGATGCCAAGGGTGATCGCTCCAAAGCGCCGCACGAACAAACAGATCCAGACCTGTATGTGCATGTCACGAAGTCCAACGACAAAGGCGTATTCATCAGCGGCGCCAAGATGCACCAGACCGGTTGCGTAAACTCGCACTGGCTACTGGTAATGCCCACTATCCGCCTGGGCGAAAAAGACCAGCCGTGGGCGATAGTGGGCGCGGTGCCGGCGCACGCCGCCGGCCTTACCTATATTTATGGACGCCAGTCCAGCGACACGCGTTGCATGGAGCCCGGCACCATCGACCAGGGCAACGCCGAGTTCGCCGGCCAAGAAGCCATGATCGTGTTCGACAATGTATTCATTCCTTTTGAGCACGTCTTCATGAACGGCGAGTACGAATTCGCCGCCATGCTGGTAGAGCGCTTCACTACTTACCACCGCTGCAGCTATATCTGCAAATCCGGCGTGGGTGACGTATTGATCGGAGCCGCGGCCGAAATTGCGGAGATGAACGGTGTGGCAAAAGTCTCCCACATCAAGGACAAAATCGTCGAAATGGTGCATCTCAACGAAACCATACGCTCCGGCGCGCTGGCCTCTGCACACGAAGCCAGGGCCATGAAGTCCGGCGCATTCCTGAATGACGAAATGTTTGCCAATGTCTGCAAGCAAAACGTAACGCGCTTCCCTTACGAAATCAGCCGCCTCGCACAAGATATCGCCGGCGGCCTGATGGTCACCATGCCATCCGAACAAGACTTGCGTAGCGAGGAGGTCGGCCATTTAGTCCGTAAATACCTGGTGGGCAGTACCGACGCAAAACTGGAAGATCGCATGCGCATCCTGCGTCTGATAGAAAACATGACCTTGGGCCGCAATGCTGTCGGTTATCTGACCGAATCCATGCACGGCGCCGGCTCCCCGCAAGCCCAGAGGATACAAATCGCACGCGGTGCTAAACTGGACGACAAAAAATCTGCGGCGCGTCGCCTGGCAGGCATTTCACCTGAACCTGATCTGGCTTGACGAAGCAAGCATTTATTCGGACTTCGTCATCTTCGAAAAAGTGGAAATTTATCCAGTGTCTGGAGTGGATCTCCACTTTTTCTATAATGTTGAATCATGCGCAGTCCGCGCAAGCTGGTCTGATCACTAAGCAGCTGATTCAATGTGCATTTTCATTCTTACGCGCATCCTGTATCGCGCTCTTGAAACTTTTAGCGGCAGTGGCCAGTGTATCTTGCATGCCGCGCGCAAACCTTGCATGTCCGCCGCCTATCGCGGCGTTGCGCAAATAGTTTAATGTCTGCTTGAGCTGTGCATCCTCATCTTCATACCAGGCCTGCGTCACTTGCATGCCCAATAAACTTTCGCGCAGCCGCGCTCTTTGCTCCAGCCAGATTAACAAGAGCTGCACATCTCGCTCGCTGAGTTCGCTATCGCGTGCGGGAAAGCTTTGCCCCGTCAGCAGTTGATCATGCGCATCCATGTAGCTCAGGTAATGCTGCTGTACTTGCAAGGCATCCTGATACGCAGGGGGTGGCAACTTCTCCTGAAAATACTGAAGTAAGGCCTTCACCTGCGTGTCACGGTCGCCATCCTTACCGTTCAACAGAAAATAATCCATGATTTCATGCAGCGCCTGGTTAATTACCAAGCGCTGATCAGGCGTTGTCAGCAAGCCTCGTGGCACACCAAGATCAGTCAACATGCCGCTGCCGGAGTTCGACGATCTCAATTCGCCGGGGCCAAAAATCCCCGGAGACGAGAGCACCTTCTTACCCGGTGCAGCCGCGGCCGGCTCCGGTTCGCTTTGCCAATACCAAAGCGAAACTGCAATCAGAACTGCAAAACCAGTCAGTGTCCAGCGTCGGCCAGGCAACATGGATGACATCATATCTTCTCCTCGCGGTAAGTTTGAGGTACGGCGCCGCCGCGACTACGCCTAAAATTTTCCATCGACCATAATGCGTAGCGCGACGGCATCTTATCAAATAGAGAAACTATGCGCCATTTACGGCGTAGGCTGTTGTTGCGTAACGCAGTGGATACCGCCACCGCCTTCACCATACAGTGTCGGCAACCTCAGCATTTCGATGGTGCGCCCTGGATAGGCGGCCGCCAGCTGGGCCTTGACCGCCACGTCCTTGGCCGGGTCATTGCAAATGGCGCCGAGCGCTACGTTGATCACAGCGTTATTTGTCACACACATATTGATATAGCTGGCCAACATGGTATTTTTTGTCCTCTTCGGCGCTTGCAATCTGATGATATTGAAGGACCGGCCCTTGGCGTCGGTGGAGGTGCTCAGGGTTTGTATCCATTCTGCTGCATTCGCCGAAAAATCGTCGGCATCGGAAGGGTCGGCTACGTTCACGACCACCGTGCCTGGCTGGGTAAACATGGCTGTTGCATCACAATGATCGTCAGTAATGTCCTTGCCTATCACCCCTTTGCACCAGATCATCTTGGTCGCACCATATTGTTTGAGCAGTTCTGCCTCGATCTGATCGCGGGTCATACCAGGGTTGCGGTTGGCATTGACCCAACAGCTCTCGTTGGCCAATAAGGTGCCGTCGCCGTCTTCCACCACACCGCCGCCTTCGCCGACCACTGTCGACGCCGTGAACGGAAGGCCCAGATAGGCTGCCATTTTTCTCGCAACCAGAGTGTCATTGGCGTGAATCTGATGATTGCCCCAACCGTTGAAATTAAAGCCGATGCAATCGGGGCCGCCCGCACCGTCCTTGCGGAATACAGCGCCGATATCACGCATCCAACAATCGTCGTTGGGAATAGTGTCGATCACCGTTACCGGATAATCCGTGTAGCCGATCAAGTATTCGGCATCGAGGCGGTTGTAGTAGCCGTTAGCGACCATGTAGACGGGTTCGTATTTGGCGATGGTGCGCGCCAGGAGCGCGATGTCATCTTGTATTTTAGAGAGCAGATTGCCCCAGACTGCCCTACTGGAGGGCCATGCCATCCAGGTACGAGTATGAGGCAGGCTTTCATCCGGGACAAATGCCCCACTTGATGTAGGGACGGCCTGCGCCAGAACATTGCCGGCAATGCCGGACATCGCCACACCTGCCATGCCAGCGGCCGTGAGCTTCATAAATTCACGGCGTGATTGATCTTCTTTGACAAATTTAATGTTATCCATGTACGTTTCCTCTTCCTAGGCATACCAATTTATGCGTGTTGCTTACTACGATAAGTTGAATTTTCATTTAATCTCGAGTTGGACATAGCGCGCAAAATGCGTATTCTTTGCGGGCTTCATTTTACGAATAAGATGCCATGTCTAGCCTAATCAGGCCCCTACGAGATCGCTTTGATACTGACATAAATCGGGCAATTCAATGCTGAGTTGTTTTGTGGAAACTCTTCATAGTTGCTCATATCATTTCCTAATTAGCACTTAAATTTTGCAGGCATGAACGCACTTGAACCAAATTTCAAAAGAAAAAAATCCCCCTCAAGCTTTTTATTGCCTGAGGGAGATAGAGAAAAGCCAAGTACTAAAATCCAACAGCAACAAACCTAGAAAAAAATCACATAAAACCGCTGTGTTTCAATCATGGAACCGGCTGTTGTTGTGTGACGCAGTGGATGCCGCCGCCGCCTTGGCCGTACAGTGTGGGCAGACTCAGCATTTCGACAGTACGCCCCGGGTAAGCAGCCACCAACTGGGCCTTGACGGCCACGTCCTTGGCGGGATCACTGCAAATTGCCCCGATTGCCACATTGATCACCGCATTATTTGTGACGCACATATTGATATAGCTGGCTAACATCGTTTTAGTCTTCGCTTTCGGCGCTTGCATTTTGATGATGTTGAAAGGGCGGCCCTTGGCGTCGGTGGAGGTACTCAGCGTTTGTAGCCATTGCGCCGCATTCGCCGCGAATGCATCGGTATCCGAAGGATCCGGCACATGGACCGCTACAGTGCCTGGCTGCGTAAACATTACCGTGGCGTCGCAATGGTCGTCAGTGATGTCCTGGCCGACCACGCCCTTGCACCAGATCATCTTGGTTGCACCATATGCATAGAGCAGCTCTGCTTCGACTTGGGCCCGTGTCCAACCAGGATTGCGGTTGGAATTGACCCAGCAACTCTCGTTGGCCAGCAAGGTGCCGTCACCGTCCTCCACCACACCGCCGCCTTCGCCGACCAGATAGGAGGCCTCAAACGGGATTCCCAGATAGGATGCCATCTTGCTCGCAACCAGGGCGTCCTTGGCGTGAGTTTGCTTGTTGCCCCAGCCATTGAAATTAAGGCCGAAACAATTCAAGCCGCCAGCGCCATCTTTACGGAATACAGCGCCGATGTCGCGCATCCAGCAATCGTCGTTAGGAATCGTGGGGATCATCGTCACCGGGAAAACTGTGGTGCCGATCTTGTTTTTTGCAATGTTGGCATTGGTCGAGCCATTGGCCACCATATACACCGGCTCGTACTTGGCGATGGTGCGCGCCAAAAGGGCGATGTCCGCCTGTATTCCTGGCAGCAAGCTAGAGCCCCAGATCGCGGTACTGGAGGGCCACGCCATCCAGGTCCTGGTATGAGGCACATTTTCATCCGGCACAAAAAATCCTCCGGCTGATGCTGTCGTGACTTGCGCCAAGACATTACCGGCGACGCCGGACATCGCGACGCCAGCCACACCTGCGCTCGCGAGTTTCACGAAGTTGCGACGCGATTGATCTTTTGTATTCTTCATATCATCCATATTTGTTCTCCTCTTATGCACTCCCAGTTTGCGAGTGTTTTTTTATTACAGTTAATGAGAAGCCGCCGCGATCGCTGCGACAGCAAGCCACGAAACTCCGTGGCAATTTCTACCGCTAAAAACGCACAATAAGATGCGATAGCCATTCGGTTTACCCGCCTTTAAATCGTCCACTTAACAGAACGAAATCAGGTGTTTTCCCTAGCAGGATATTGGCACGAAAATATAGTCTTCATTGATGATTTATTTATGGTAAATCAATCAGTTTTAGTCATAGCAAGATGCTGGAATGACACCCACATTACAATTTGTTTCGACAAATGGTGCATTGATTAACGTGGCGATAGAAAATTCTCGGTTAAGATAAGGCTCAGGACCAGCGATCGTTTACAATCGTTCCTTGATTTGCCCTAGCCCTCGTTGAGCTACTGTTTTTTCCTTGACGATTGTTGAGCCATCCTCTTTTTCTTATCCCGGACATGCGAATTCCATCACTCAAACTACTCACGGGTTTCGAAGCCGCGGCGCGTCATGGCAATTTTTCACGAGCAGCCGACGAGCTGCATCTTTCGCAATCCGCCGTCAGTCACCAAATCCAGCAGTTGGAAGAACACGTCGGCATGGCCCTATTTCGGCGTGTCGGGCGCGGCGTTGAACTGACAATCGCTGGCGAGGTTTTGCAGCGTTGCGTGCTGCGTTCGCTGGATACCCTGCGCAGCGGTCTCGGGAGGATTGCGACCTACCTGGATCCGGGACTGGTCGTGCTGGTGTGCCCGGCTCCGCTTTTACACGGCTGGCTGCAACCACAGATTGAGCGCTTGCAACTCTCGATTCCCGACCTGTGCCCTATGCTTTCAACCGACGAAACAGCTCGCTATATCGATGAGGTCAACGTCGATATCACGATAGGCGACCGCCCGATTCAACAACCTGGATTGCTGGAACAACCGCTATTGAAAGATGAGTGGGTGATTGTTGCTAACGCGAATATGGCAGCACAATTGTCAGAGATCCCGCTCACGCGCCACCACTTGCACACCGGCATGGTGTGTCTCGAGAAAAGTTTGACAGACGACCCCACTGCCGGCATCTTCCGGGATCAACTGGCGAAGTTTCGCAACTTCGGAATTTACGACGACCAGCGCCTGCTGCTGGATGCTGTCTTGCGCGGCCGGGGTATCGCCTGTCTTTCACGCCTGGCCGCCAGAGACGACCTGGCAAGCGGGCGTTTGCAAATTTTGCCGGACTACCCGCGCCTGCCTGGAACCACATGGTGGCTGTCGCGCGTTGCCGGAGAGCCGCGTGCCAAAATAGTATTGGAAGTATTCAACTGGTTGCTGGCAGAAGCCGAGCAAGAGAAACTGACTTGGGAGGCATGAAGGCGTAACACGGATCAGTTGACGACGCATAGGAAAGCGCCGGCTTACCTATGGCGTGATCTCCAAAACATCGGAAAAGCTGCGCCGACCGGCTCTCCTTGAAAGAACATGCCGGTAAACGTTCACCAATTTACCTTACTCGCTACTAGCGCCGACATCCTTGATGGGTCCCGACTCGGAAAATGTCACCAGTTTTACGCCCCGGGCAATCACCGCCGCCGTAATCGAAGCATGATCGGGGCGCTGCGTAACAGAGAACGTCATACCATTATCGCGGCTCGTCAGCATCACACCGTCGAAGCCGACTGCTATGACGGCACCGCTCTTTTCCTGCATGATTCCAGTCACCGAACTCTTTGTGCCGGTAGGCGACGACTGCCAAGTCTTGCCGTGATCGGCGCTACGCAGCATAGTTCCACGCAAGCCGCCTACCAGCCAAGTGCCGTCGTGCAGTACAGTGCCGGCCCATAATGAGCCTTTATATCCAGTATCGGTATAGGTCCAGGTATTTCCTCCATCCGCCGAGCGCACGATCGTTCCACGCTCGGCCGTGATGGCGAGCCCCCCATCCTGATCCGGGAAAATGGCGAACAGGTTGCGGTCTGCCTTGGATTCGCCAGCCGGAACTGGAAGGTTCACGGATTGCCATGTCACTCCGCCATCTGTAGTCGAGAGCAAAAGCGACCACAGGCCGGCTGCCCAGCCCGTGCGCGCGTCCTTGAAATAGATCGAGAACAGCGGCTGATCGACTTTAGTATCCGTGCGCAGCAACTGCCAGGTTTCACCAGCATCGCTGGTCTTCAGAACCGCACCCCAATGGCCCGCCGCCCAACCATTTTTTGCATCGATGAAATGCACCGACGTCAAGGTGGCGGAAATCGGAACCGATGTGGCTTGATGAAATGATTTTCCTGCGTCATCGGACAACAGGACAACCCCACGTTCACCGACTGCGACAATGCGCGGACCTGCGGACGCCGCCGCCAGCATCATGGCCGTCTGCGCTGCCGGCGCGATTCTGGCCGGCTTAATTTTGAGACCCGGTGCCACCGCGTGTGCGGCAGCGGCGGCCGATGGCTTTTCCTGCGCAAGCCCTGAATTCATCGCCAAGGCGAGCAGCGCCGCCCATGGCATTCTCATCAGAGGAGTACGGCGATGCATCCACTCATATTGAAACAAACGAAACGTAAACATAGACACCCTCAATTTAATGGGCAAACAGACCCGGTGCGCGGACCGGACTGCGGCGCGGAAATAGCTTTTCAAGCAGCACGACTAGCGCCGGCAAGGCCGTCAACGCCATCACTAAATTCGTGATGAACATAAAGGACAGCAGTTTTCCCATATCTGCCTGGAACTTGAGCGGGGAGAACGACCAGGTCGCTACACCGATCGCCAGCGTCAGGCCGGTAAAAATCGTTGCCATTCCCTCAAACTCCAGGGCACGTTCCATCGCGACATGGATACCGTCGCCTTGCGCAAGATGCAGAGTCAAACGGTTGTATATATAAAAGGCATAGTCAACACCGATACCGACGGCGAGCACCATCACCGGCAAGGTGGCCACGGTCAGTCCGATCTGGAAATACTCCATGAACCAGTAACCGATGAAGGTTCCTATCGTCAAAGGCAGGCAGCACGCCAGCATCGCGCGAAAATCGCGGTAGACGACGAAAACCAAAAGGACGATCGCGAGATAGACGTACAGCAGCATCGGCAATTCCGACTTTTCCAGCTCATCGTTGATGGCGGCCAACACACCGGCATTGCCAGCGGCGAGACGGATATCGATACCGGCCACATGATTTTCCGCAGCGAACTGCTTGGTTTCCGCCAGTACTTTCTTGAGCGTGGTCGCCTTGTGATCGGTCAGGTAGAGATGTACCGCCGTCATGCTGCAATCGGCATTGGCATGCCCACGGATACGTCCAACCTCGGTGCTGATGCTTGCATCATTGCCACCGTCGATCGGCACCACATGCATTTTCGGATAGCCCTCATTCTGCCCTTCGTTGATCTTACGCACCTCGGTCGAATACGAATTGACCGATGCCACTCCGGGAACACCGCGCATATGCGAAGTATAGTCATCCACAAAATCAGCTACCGCCGGATTACCGCAAGAGTCGGGCGGAGACTCGACGACTACCGAGATCCAGTCCAGTCCTATGTCGAAACTTCCCGCAATTGAGGCTGCATCACGATTGAAACGAGCCTCGGAACGCAGCTCCGGCGCGCCCGGCTCCAGCGTTCCAATGATGCGGTTGCGGCTTTCATAGATGGACACCCCGAAAACCACCGCCGCAATACCCAGCGTGACGAGGGAGGCTTTTGGTTTCGCGAAGAAAGACAAAGTCCTGGTCCAGCGTATACGCTGGGTACGCTTTTTTTCTGCGTGCGCCGCGAAGGCCTGGTCGAATTTCAGGCAAGATAGTGTCACCGGCAACATGATCAGATTGGTCACAATCTTGAATCCAACACCCAGTGAGGCAGTGATCGCCAGTTCATGAATCATGGGGATAGGCACCAGCAGCAGGGTCACAAATGACACCAGGGCGGTAACCAGCGCCAAAACGCCAGGAATCAGCAGCCCGCTGAAACTCGCCCGTGCCGCTGTCATGACATTCAATCCCTTACTCAGGCCGCGCACAAAGAAATTGATCTGCTGGACGCCATGCGATACGCCAATGGCAAACACCAGGAAAGGAACCAGCACAGCAAGGGGGTCGAGTCCATAACCGATCAGGCGCAATGCGCCGAACTGCCAGACCAGCGAGGTCAGGGAACACAAGATCACCAGGACAGTCAGGCGTACCGAATGGCAATACCAATACACGGCCAGCCCGGTCAGCACTAATGCGATGGCGCAAAATACCAGCACCCCGGAAGCGCCGTCGGCGATGTCGCCAGTTTGTTTGGCAAAGCCGATAATCTGAATTTCGTAGTTTGCATCTTCGAATTTGCTACGAATATCCTTTTCCAGCAAGCGATTGAAGGCAACATAATCGATGGTCTTACCATCCGGCGCCAGTTCATTCAATTCAGCGGTAATCATGGCGCCGCGCTCATCACGCGAGACCAGTTGACCTATAAATCCCCCTTGGTTTGCACCTCTACGTATGCCATCGATAATCTCGGGCGTCAGGCGTTCGGGAGTGATCGCGCCGGAAATTACCGGGTCGGCACGCAAGCCTTCTTCAGTGATTTCAGTGACAAAACTATTTGGCGTCCATAGGGACTGCAAGTTGGGGCGATCGACACCGGGCAAGAAAGTCACCGCCTGGGTGACATCAAGCAGACGCGTCAAGCCCTCTTTGTTCCAGATCGTACCGCTGCGTGCGCGGACCACGACCGTGATGCGATTCGCTCCGAACAACTCTGCTTTATATTGCTGGAAGGTCTTGATGTACTCGTGACCGATCGGCATCTGCTTTTCAAATCCGGCTTCCATGCGAAGCTGGATCGCGAAGACTGCCATGAGCGCCGTGAGGACGAACAACACCCCCAAGGTCAGCGCGCGGTGCGAGAAGAACCAGTTTTCAGTTCTGGTGACAAATTTGTTCAGCACGATGCAATTCTCTCTCGTTAATACTGGTTATACAGACCTGCGTTTTGCCGGAAGCTTGATTCGCCTCAATATGGTTATGCTTTAGGTGAGCGACAATATTGAGAGTCCGGTATCAATCGATGGATCGTTAGATTGCCCCACGTCGGCACACACAGGTCTTCGGCCCATAAAGGCAAAAAGGCCATCGACATTGATACACAAAGGATGAAGCTAAGCTGGCGTGAAAAGAGGTCATTGCTCGACCGTCTCTTCACGCCGCCAGGCGCAGTGCCGACTATCCTTATCGTTCGCTGATCGTTTTCAAATTGTCAGCCGTATAGAAGTTGTCTTTCAACTTGGGATTATTCCCTGCCTCGGCGAACCACTGCATGTCACGTCCGGCGCCAGCACCGAACACCACATTGTCGGCAACATAGCGTCCGCCAACCAGGTCGTACATCGCCAAGACCGTGTTGGCACAAGTGCCGCCGAGTTCCCAGACCGGAAGAATTTTATTTTCCTTGAGCTTCCAGATCTTGCCCTGGGCATCATAGTCGTCGCCAACCGCCACATTCCAGCTGTCCTCGTCGAAGTACATGACTTTTTTCGGTGCGGAATGACGGAAACCTTGCTTGACTGTGCCTTCAACGACCCAGACACGGTGCAGTTCATAGCGTTCCAGGGCGGGATTGATGCTATTTTCCCGGAATGCGTCCTCCGCCTTGATCGAACCATCGTTGAACTTGAAGTTGTTATAGGAAATGTACATCTCTTTCTTCCCTAGCAGCTTCCAGTCGAAACGATCCGGGTTGCCGAAATACAGATTAGTCGCATCAATAGGATATTGATTTTCAAAACCGATCACGGGCGCGTCATAGGCGTAGGCAGGCAGTCGGCGTACGCGGCGCTGTCCGGTGAAATAGTAAAACGCCTCTAGTTCTTTTTTGAAATACAGATTCTCTACGATACCCTGGCCGGCAAAGGCAGCTGGCGTATTGTAGGTATAGTAAAAACCCTGCTTATACCCATCTACGCCAGAGGGAGAAGTCGAGCCCTTCTTGGCCCAAGGGAAATAGTTAATTTGCGACCAGCCTGCCTTGATCGGCTCGGTCGAACCCGGCCTTGGCGAAATATAGGTGAGTCCGTTTTTCAGTTCGACCCCAACGCCTTGATACCCGGCCAGGAAGTTCCACAGTACTTCAATGCCTTTTTTCGGAAGCGGGAAAGGCACGCCGGGCAGAGCTGCATCTTCCAGCGACCAGCCGTCGCTGCCTATCTTCCCGCGTGTCGCATTGGTCTTGGTGTTCGCCTGGACAAAATCCGGCGCCGAGCAAGTACGGTAAGTAGGGTAGATATCCATGCGATAACCCTTGGTTTGCTTCAGCATCTGCACCTGCGCCGGCGACAGCTTGTCCGCATATTTATCCACATTGGATGCATCGATGCTGAACAGAGGCTTTTCACCCTTGTGCGCCCAGTAGTCTTCACGATTCTTGCCCTGGGTCCAACCGGCTTTTGGCGAATCCGGTGCGCCCATGGCAGGAATTGTGCCTTCTTTGTTCCCGCCCTTGTCCGCGCCAAGCGGGGTCAGCTCCGTGCCTAGCTTGTCCGCCTCCGCAGCGTATGCGCCATGGGCGGTGCCCAGGATGGTGGCCGCAACGACAATCGTTATCTTCTTCATATTCAAGTTCATTTTGCTTTCCTTCGATTTTGGAGTCTGAGAACCGTGGCTAGTTTAGCCATGTCCGGCGCAAACGAAAGTCAAATCGCCTGCCGCCGCACACTGCTGCCATCCGCCCTCAAACAAAAACGTCATCTATTCGTGCTGATCAGAAATTGCGCGTGATGTAGGCGCCGATAAAATTGCGGTCCGCATACGGCTGGGAATTGACAGTGCTGCCGCCAAAGAATGCCGTATAGTTCAGACCCGCCTGCCAGGTTGCCGGGTTTTGCGTCAGTACCAGGTACAGATTGGCCGACTTGGCGCCTCGCATGTAATTCCCCGCGAAATTCGGAGTGTAGCCCGAGAACGCATTGCTGAATGTTACCCCTGGCGTCACCGCCCATCCTGGAATCACGGAACCGTCATAGGTCCAGTTGAAGTCAACCACGTAGCCAGCGGACTTGGCGGTACCCTTCGCGGCCGGTATCGAATTCGGCTGCCCGGTGAGCCAGACAAAATAGCCGGCGGCCGGTATCATATATGCAGCCTGACCGGTGCCCGTGGTGGTCGGATAGGTCTTATTGGCGTCAACCCCTGGGTAGTTGATGTAACCCAGTTCCGCGGTTAGCACAGCCGAATTGGCGCTACCTAGCATTTTCAACGTAGTCGGATGACTGGTCGGCGACATCTGCAGCTGCCCGTTCACGATAAGCTGGTATTTTTTATTGTCTTTCCACCAGTTGCAACTACCCGCTGCCGCATTCGTATTGTAATCGGCTGGGCCGTCGGCACCGAAACACCCCAGCATGGAAACGGCGTCATGCGGTCGGTATGACAGCTCCGCACCGATCGCCCAGTCACCGATAGGAAAGTTTGCGCTGACGCCGAACAGGTCGCGGTTTTTGAGGTATTGCGCCGCCCCCATAGTGCCACCTGCGATAGAGCCGAACACCGGGTTTTTGTCAGTGTAATTTTCGTAATAAGCGGCCAGATTGAGCGATGTTCCGGCAGGTGTATAGCCGACGCGGAGGCCGTATTGCGGCTTATTACCTGGCCTTAATACCGTGTAAGGGAAGGCGGTTGCCGGATCCAGGCCGGCTTCATTGAAATTGGACGAGTTGGACGTGGCCGGCACGGCTCCGCGCCCGAAATTGTCGCTCAGCGACCAGTAGCTTCCCACTGCAGGAAACCTGTTCGCGTTCCAACCAAACTGCAGGTAGGCTTCGGTAGTAAGACCCGCCGGCAAGGTAGACGCGAAGCTGATCATAGGCGCCGGCAGTAGTGCCTGCTTGAGTTGCGTCCCAGGAATTAACAGACTTTGGATGTCGACCGCATTGGTCGCATTGATGCCGCCTGCCGCGAAGCTGCTCTCACCCCAGTTGATCACCTGATTACCCAAGCGGACATGGGCGCTCTCGCCACCAATCTGGAAATCCTTTTGCCCCCAGAAATCCAGCAAGGTGGCGCGATGCACCATTTGGTTACGGGCATCGCCGCTCAAGCGTGTGGTGCTCGTATCTGCCGCCACCGGATCGAATAGAGCAGTGCCGCGTGCGAGGAACTTCAAATTTTGCTCGGGGACCTTCACCAAGGCCTCGCTGGTCAGGCTCAGGTACCCTGTGAACAGGGTGCCCTTATTGTAGTTCAAGTTGCCGTTGTCGGCATTTGCCCATTGCGCGGTATTAACGTTGGCGCCGCAATCGGACACGTTTGGCGTTCCTATCAGCGCGCAACTCTGATTCTTGGTGCGAACGCCGATGCCCGCCGTGACATTTGAATTGACCGAGCCATTGATAGCCTCAGTTTCAAAATCAACTGCCGAAGCGCCCCCCATTATGAACACCGATAAGCCTGCAAATATCCACCTGCTTTTCTTACGCATGATTCCGTCTCCTGTGATGTTTTATGTTTTTCTTCAGTACCGCAGGCAGAAGATTTCTATCCTCGCCTTAGAACAAATACTTTCCCTGCATCAACGTCCACCGCGCCGCAAATATTCTTTTTTTTTGAAATCATATATTTGTCGGTCGACTGACCAATATTGATCATAAACATTAAAAAAATAAAGTCAATAAATAACCGGTCGACCGACTTAAAAATATCTTACATTGACGCAAATTAACAAATCCTTCGTTACAAGAAAAGCAATTAATGCTCGTATTACCGGTCCCTGAGCAGTCGAATCGCTCGGTACGTTAGCACCTTGAATGAATTTTCCCGCGATAATTTTCACGGCTACAAAGAGTTGCCCCCATGCCTTCTGAGTAAATGGCGGGCACTTTTTTTGCGCTGGTTTAGCAGCCACAGGAGGATACAGCCATCCAATGGCCAAAAGTGAAAACATTGTCCGCCGCTCATATCCTCTTTTCCATCGACCGTCGGCGGATTGAATTTCCATGCTGTCCATCCGATGGCCGCGACATTCAGCACATCGCCGATGCGGTCGGCGATCGTGAAATAGCCGGTGATCCATTAGGGAAGCGCGTTGTTAAGGGCTCTTCTACGAAATTTTTCTTGCAATGAAAGAAGCTCTCCTGAAGCTTCCATATCACGCAAAATCCATTGAACCTGGGGTGTCAAATTTTTGTGGCGTTCATTGAGATAGTGGTAGAGCTCGATTCGCTGCAAGGGCGGGAATACGACATGGATTTCATGGCCGAGACCTAATTCTCTGAGCCTGACCATGCCACTGAACAAGTCCGCGACTCCCAAATCAATCCGGTTCGCATTAAGCATCTTGAGCAGCGAGTCAAGGCTGTCGGCCATGATGAGCGGATAAGTACGCAAGGAGTCGCTCTCAGCGTAGTCCAGCCCCCTCACGGAGCCGGTCTTGTAAGATCGTGTCAACGCCCCATCGTCTGTTGAGATACTGGTTTTTCTTGAAAAAACCGAAGGTTCAATGAAGTTAATTGATGGTGCAATTGGAATCAAAGACGGGTGGTTACCTGCGACGTCTATCGTTCGCGCGACCAGGCCGTCCAGTTGCCCTGAGCTTCCAGACAAAAGGCAGCGTTGTGCTGGTTCATCCACAAATACGATCTTGACATTAAGGCGCCGGCATACCTGTTCCAGAATCTCGGAAGAGATGATTTGATCTGGAGAGCTTGAAATTCTTCCGAGACGAAGAACCTGGTCTCCGTGCGCCAGCGACGTGCTGATGCAGAGACATAGCGCGATCAAGCCCTTGTTTGCCACTGGCAGCAGCGCCCGCAGTTTTTCACGTCCTATGCCCGCATTTTTAAATGGTTTCACTATTGCGCCAGGCAAGGCGTTTTTCCGCTGCGTCGCTTGCTCCTTAGTGGATTGGTTTTTTGTTCGGTTTGCATGTTAAGCCTCCAAATTCGATCATTGCAGCGACAAGATAACCAGTCGTTCACGTCGAAACAATCAATATGAAAGCTTGTTTATTACTTTGAAGTTAATGATTTAAGACGCAGCGCTTGCTATGCTTAGCTTGTCATCATGGCGAAATACCTGGACAGCGCATGATCTTCCATGGCTGTTTGTTTGCTTCGATGCAACAGAAGGGGAAATTCATGGCAATCGATGAAGAAATCACCCTGAAAAAGCTTGAAGTTTTCTTGACCTTCATGCGCATCAACAATCTGGCGCGCGTAGCCGAAGTGCATGGGCAGAGCACGGTGAGTGTCCATCGTGCCTTGCACTCGCTTGAGGACGGGATGCGTTGTCCGCTCTTCAAACGCGCTGGTCGCAACCTGATTCCTCTGCAAACTGCCTATACGTTTGCCGAATACGCGAAGCGGATATTGGGCGAATGTGAAGAAGGTGTGGGCAAAGTGCGCGAGTTGGCAGGAGTCAATGCCACGCGACTGAAGATAGGATCGCTTTATTCCTTGACTCTGAACTGCATCCCTCAACTCGTGATGGGACTCAAGTTACGCAAACCTGGATTGGATATTGATCTTACGCTCGGATCCAATCGTGAATTACTCGAGAATCTAGAGAGTGGCCGGCTAGATGCCATCGTCATTGGTGTTCAGGAGGAAATTCAGAACAGCGATCTAGTTTCCATTCCACTCTTTTACGACGACATCTATTTGGCGGCTCCACTAGAGTCTCCCTACGCCAACAGAAAGCTTATTGACCTTCAAGAGCTGCGCGCGGAAAAGTTCGTCACCCTAACCGAAGGTTTCGTCACTGCCCAAAGTTTCACTCACGCCTTCGACCTCGCCGGATTTGTGCCCGACATTGCCATGCAGGTGGGAGACATTTTTTCGTTGATCAATCTTGTTTGCGGGGGCATAGGCTACAGTCTTCTTCCCGGCAGGATAGGCGCTTTCAGTCCACGCATCAGGTTGATCCCGCTTGACAAGAAGTACGCATTTCATCAATGCATCACCCTGTTGCTGGCAAAAAACCGCGAACGCGACCAAAATCTGCTGGCACTGGCTGCCGAGTGTCGAATGTACGGTCGGCGCGACAAAGGCTGCTGATATTGAATGCGCTAAACGTCCCGACTTTTCCAGTTCCCTGTTCCCATTCCAGGCGCAGGATTGCGCTAGCAATTGAAGATTTTTTCTTTGTAAAAAGAGGGATAAACGGCACCGCAAACCAAGAGACCAACCACGATCCGGCGCACCAGGGAATGGCAGTAAGCATCGCCAGATAGGCTCCCAGCCCCTGACGAGTGAGGCTCAACCGGCAAGTCCGGAACACGCCCCTGCGAACTTCTGGTTTAGCAAAATACTGATTCTGCCCACGTGGATCGCGCAAGATATGAGAAAAATTGGTGAATATAGCGGAATTATTTCATTATTTCTCAAGCTCAACGCTGACTATAATTGCTGCAAATTGCTGCGCGGCAGCATGCACGCGGCAACTCCAAGCAAATTTTCATAAATGACAACGATGATTTTCGCCGACTTCCTACGCGGCGCTACGCCGGCGGTGCCTCACTCTCCGGCGGCTATCAGATGGATGCAGGGTGCGATCGCGCGCACTACCGTTCAACTAGTGCATTATGCAGGCACAGGCAACAGACCTGCCAATAGCCCGGGCCAAGCCCCCTTTATCTTTGCCGCAGGTGGTGGAGGGGTCCGTTGCGCTGCCCAGCCAAACCCTCTGGATCCGAGACAGCAGTTCAAGTGACCACCATTTCATGGAGAAAACTTACATGAAACGACGTACATTCTTGAAGCGGGGCTTGCGCACCTCCGGCAGCGCGCTGCTGGCCAGCCTGTTTGGTGGAGGAATGGGGCGGATCGCCCTGGCCGCCGCCAGCGAAGCCTGGCATATGCCAGACGAAGCTGAAGCGCACGCAGCAACCTGGATGGCCTTCGGCCCCAACGTAGACATCTGGGGCGAAAGACTGAAAAACGCCGCCCAGGATAACCTGGCCAGCATCGCCCGTGCCATTTCCTCGTATGAAGCCGTACATATGCTGGTGCGGGAAGAAGACTATGATACGGCCGCCCGCAAGTGCGGCAACACAGTCAAACTGATGGTGCAGCCGCTGGATGATTTGTGGATGCGCGATACAGGTCCGGTCTTCGTCAAGAACACGCAGGGCAAGCTCGCCGCCGTTAACTTCAACTTCAACGGCTGGGGAGAAAAACAAGAATATGAGCAGGATGCTCAGGTGGCTAGCTTCGTCAGTCAGCGCGCCGGCGTCAGCCTGTTGCGCAGCGGACTGGTGCTGGAAGGTGGTGGCATCGAGGTGGACGGCGAAGGTACGGCCATCATCACTGAAAGTTGCGTGCTGAATCCGAACCGCAATCCCGGCCTCAGCAAGGCACAATGCGAAGCCGAACTCAAGCGCCTGCTGGGGTCGGAAAAAATCATCTGGCTGCCGGGGATCGCCGGCAGCGACATCACCGACGGACACACCGACTTCTACGCACGCTTTACCAGCCCGGGCGTGGTGGTGGCCGGTTACGATGCCGACCCGACATCGGAAGAACACGCAGTCACCAAACGCCACCTCGATATTCTGCGCAAAGCAAGGGATGCCAAAGGACGCCTGCTGAAAGTCGTCGTCCTGGCCGGTCCATCCAGCGTGCGCAGCAAATTTGAAAACAAGGACTTTGCCGCCGGCTATATCAATTTCTACGTCTGTAACAGCGCCGTCATCGCCGCCGAATTCGGCGATAGCAAGACTGACCGTAACACCAGGTCGATCTTGCGTGAACTGTTTCCCACACGCGAAATCATCCAGCTCAATGTGGACGCCATCGCCGCCGGCGGCGGCGGTATCCACTGCACTACCCAGCAACAGCCGCTCTGAGTTGAATTTGAGCGTTTCTTTTAACGGCACAGCCTATGCTAGCCAGTTGCCATCCTTTATATCTAATAAGTATCCGCACCATGTCTGAATTTATCCTAAAAAAAAATACTTCTGTAAACGGCTCAACTTTTGACCGCCGCCAATTTTTCCGCACTGCCGGTGCGCTTGCCGCCTCCACGCTGATTCTTCCATTGAGCGCCTGCGGCGGCGGCGGTGAAGAATCCGAAC
Source organism: Pseudomonadota bacterium (assembly GCA_040390485.1). Classification (GTDB taxonomy): domain Bacteria; phylum Pseudomonadota; class Gammaproteobacteria; order Burkholderiales; family Burkholderiaceae_D; genus Undibacterium. The sequence goes on along the minus strand of JAZJYH010000057.1, from coordinate 19,307 downwards.
CCGTCTTGGCAAAACCGGGGCAGACTGGCTGGCTAGCCCCCAGGGAAGGCGCCACGCATGCGGCCACCTGGATGGTCTACGGGGCGACAGTATCGGCATGGGGCACTCCCTCGGTACCAAACAGTCAGTTGGCAATCGACGACATCCCCAACAGCCGGCCGGTGGCACGTGAAGACCTGATGCGGATCGCCGCCCAGTTATCGCGCTTCGAAATGGTGAATATACTAGTCGACAATGAGGCGGACAAAACTGAGGCAAACGGTTATCTGGACCTGATGTTTGCAGGCAATCCCACCAGCGCAAAAAATAGAATGCGCAAACGCAGCGTGTCCGACATGGGAGATCCCACCCAAAAATTCGACACCGATGGCAGCATCAATTACCTGGAGCCTGTCGGCATGAGTTTGCCGGCCATGAATCGCGCAAATATCACCCTGATTATCCAGCATGTGAATGACCTATGGTCGCGCGACACCGGGCCGGTGTTTGTCAAGGGCACGGACTCCAAAATTTACGGCGTCAACTTCAATTTCAACGGCTGGGGGCAAGAGAATGTCAGCACCGGATTGACTGGCTGGATCAAGGATACGCAAAAGGCTGCCAACGGTGTCGTCGATCAGGACATCGATGGTGACAAGAAAGTCGCCAGCTTCATCAGCAATAAACTCAGCGTACCGGAAATCAAAACCTGGGTGACAATGGAAGGCGGCGGCATAGAAATCAACGGGCGCGGCCTGGCAGTGGCGACCGATAGCTGCATCATCAACAATAATCGCAACCCCGGCAAAGCCAGGGCCGACTTCGAAGCTGAGATCAAGCGCGTGCTGGGAGTGGAAAAACTGATCTGGGTGCCCGGCGTCAAGGCACAAGAAATCACCGACGACCATATCGATTTTTCTGCCCGTTTCAGCGACGACAATACCATTATCTACAACTGGGATGGCGGCACCGTATCGGCCACCGATCCTAGCCCCAGCCACGATGCCAGGATTAAAGCGGCGTTAGTCGAATATCAGAGCCAGGTGGCGGGCTGGAGCGCTGCCGACAAACTCAAATACCTGGGTTCTGCGACGGCCAGCCTGAATCTGGTGGAACTGCCCCAACCCAAGATAGCCTTGGTGCAGAATGCCGTGAGCAGCCGCAATACTACAGTCTCTATGACCAAACGAAATGATTTTGCAAAGACGTTTGGCGCCGGCTATATCGGCTACTACGAAGCTAACAACTGCATCCTGATGGCGCAGTTTGGCGACTCCGATCTGGATAAAGCCGCCTTCAATAGCCTGCGCCAGCGCTATCCTGAGCGCATCATCATCCAGATCACGACCGATGGCATCGGCAACGGCGGCGGTACTATCCACTGTGCGACTCAGCAACAAATCGTCTGAGTACGCTCTCAGGCTGCGGCCATGTCCCGCAGCCCTGATGAACACCTGGCTTGCCGCAGGTGTCGCCGTATGACAGCCGCCAGCAAGGTAAAACAGGGCCGATGTGCGCGCCTTCTACGCAAGCATAGCCAAGCGCTGGGCTGCTCCGCCCGGCTGGCGTCGTAAGAATAGCTGGACAGAGGTCGCACCGCAATGCCCTGCACCGCGGTACATCCTGGACTCCACCCTCCGCTTAATTTTCTGAAATAAGAATGAATATGCTGACCTTGAACGATCGCTCCCTATTTCGACAACAGGCGTATATCAACGGTACCTGGTGCGATGCTGACGGCGGCAAAACAAGCGCCGTGTATAACCAGGCTAGCGGCGCCCTGCTGGGCCATGTGCCGCGCATGGGCGCAAGCGAAACCCGGCGCGCGATTGAGGCGGGAAATACTGCCCGGCAAACCTGGCGTGGCTTGCCGGCCAAAGACCGTTCGGCCATCCTGCTTCGCTGGCAGATGCTGATGCTGGAGCACTGCGATGACCTGAGCGCCATCATTACCGTCGAACAGAGGAAATCACTGACGGAAGCGCGTGGCGAGATTATCTATGCCGCCGCTTACCTGGAATGGTTTGCCGAAGAAACTCAGCGCATGCATGGCGACACCATTCCGGCCTCGGCCCAGGGTCACCGCATCTTGCCCACCGTAGAACCGATTGGCGTCTGCGCGGCCATCACACCTGGAAATTTCCCTTTTGCCATGATCGCACGCAAAGTCGGCCCGGCGCTTGCCGCTGGCTGCAGCATGATCGTCAACCCGGACGGACTGGCGCCATTTTCCGCGCTGGCCCTGGCCGCACTGGCTGAGCGCGCCGGCGTACCCGCCGGTGTGTTCAACGTAGTGACCGGTACTACGGCGGCAATCGGCGCCGAATTCACTGCCAACGCCCTGGTACGCAAGCTGAACTTCACCGTATCGACAGCGGCAACTCATCATCCGATGCGCCAGCCAAGCGACCGCGTAAAGAAGCTCTCGCTGGAGCTGGGCGGCAATGCGCCTTTCATCGTGTTCGATGATGCCGACCCGGATGTGATGCCAGCAGGCATTGCCGTCTCGAAATTCAGCCACTCCCGCCAAGCCTGCGTGAGCGTCAATCGCATTTATGTTCAAGACGAGGTTTACGATGTGTTTACCGGAAATTTGACGGATGCCATAAAAAAATTTCCAAAGTCCACAACGCTATCGAAGCTGGCGCAAGCCAAGTTCCCTTAATCAATGAAAACGCTGTGCACGAATCGGAGGAGCAGATCACGGATGTAGTCGCACTGCCCAAGGCAGTGCGCCCTCATGCTAAATGAATAGCCAGGTCTTAGGATTGCCCGTTGGCGGCGCGCAAGAAACTCGCTGTCCGTCGTCTTCATTTGCTTTGCGCGGAACTCAAGGAAGTTTTCCTGCCGCCAGCTTCTGATTGCGCAAAACGCATAACAGGTCGGCAGCGATATGGGCGGCGACCAGTGCGGTGATTTCGCTCTGATCGAACGGAGGCGATACCTCGACCACATCCATGCCGATCAGATTGACCGGTTCCATGCCACGAATAATTTCCAGCGCCTGCGCCGAACTGAGTCCGCCCGGCACCGGTGTGCCCGTTCCCGGCGCAAACGCCGGATCGAGGCAATCTACGTCGAAAGTCAGATACGTTGGACGCTTGCCCACGATCGCCAATATTCTTTGCAAAGTCGCGGCTGCGCCGTTGGCATGCACCCAGGGTGCGTCAAGCACGTTAAAGCCCATGAAATCGTCGTTCCAAGTGCGTAACCCAACCTGGACCGAGGTGGCGGGATCAATCAAACCCTCCTTCACCGCCTTGTAGAACATAGTGCCATGATTCAGGGAGTCGGGATTGTCGTCGGGCCAGGTATCGCAGTGTGCATCGAAATGGATCAGCGAAAGCGGCTTGCCATATTTTTCCGCATGGGCTTTCAAAAGCGGATAGGTAACGAAATGATCGCCGCCAAAAGTCAGCATTTTTGCACCGCTCGCGAGAATGGTGCTCGCATGCTCGACAATTGCCGCGGGTATTGATAAGGGATTATGCGCATCGATCCAGCAATCGCCGTAATCGACGACGGCCAGATCTTGAAACGGATCGAATCCCCAGGGAAAAGGAAGCAGATTTGACAGTTGCACGCTCGCGGCCCGGATTCCCGCCGGCCCTAGCCTTGCGCCAGGACGAAAGGTCGTGGCCAGATCGAGTGGGACACCGGACACCGCCACGTCGACCCCAGCCAGGTCGCGGCTGTAGTTACGTCGCATGAAGCTGAGAACGCCCGCGTAGGTGTTTTCAGTCGAAACCCCGTATAGCGATGAGCGACGAATCGCACTATCGCCGTAAATCGTTGAACTCATTTACTCCCCTTATTCTCCGCCAGGCGTGCCCCGGATACATCACCTCCCACGTCATGGTGAAATACCCGGGTCAGGTAAATGCAAACTTTCAATCAGACGATGAAGCTATCCGCCCCCAATCACCGAAGGACGGACTCGGCTGGCACGTATTCATGAGCAAGCTCACGTGCAACCGCAGCATATGTCACCTTGCCTTCGCACACGTTCAAGCCGTTCTTCAGATGCATATTGTCGCGGCAAGCCTGTTTCCAGCCCTTACCGGCCAAATCGATCGCGTGACCTATGGTCGCATTATTCAGCGCGAAAGTTGAGGTGCGCGCGACTGCCCCCGGCATATTGGCGACGCAGTAATGCACTACGCCATCCACGACAAACGTCGGTTCGGCGTGCGTCGTAGCGTGCGAAGTTTCGAAGCAGCCGCCCTGATCGATCGCAACATCCACTACCACTGCACCGGCCCGCATGCGCGAGATCATGTTGCGCGTCACTAGCTTGGGAGCTGCCGCACCAGGTACCAGCACCCCGCCTATCACCACATCCGCTTGCAATACCGACTCTTCTATCGCCTGGGTATTGGAATATAGCGTCGTAATGCGATTGCCAAAAACCAGGTCCAGTTGTCGCAGCCTGTCCACGCTCTTATCCAGCACCGTTACGCGCGCACCGAGTCCCACTGCCATTTGCAAGGCATTGGTGCCAACCACGCCGGCACCGATAATCACCACGTGGCCGGGTGCCACGCCAGGTACACCGCCTAGCAACATGCCCATGCCACCCTTGGTCTTCTCCAAATGGGTCGCACCTGCCTGTATCGCCATACGCCCGGCCACCTCGCTCATCGGTGCCAGCAGAGGCAGTCCGCCACCGGTCCCGGTAATGGTCTCATAAGCGAAACAGACGGCCCCTGAACGTATCAATGCTGCAGTTTGCTCAGGATCCGGCGCCAGATGCAGATAGGTATAAAGTATCTGGCCGTCGCGCAACATGGCGCATTCATTCGCTTGCGGCTCTTTAACTTTGACGATCATGTCCGCACGTGCGAAAATTTCCTGAGCAGACTCCAGTATGGCGGCGCCGGCTGTTACATAATCGTCGTCCGACAAGCCAATGGCGGCACCCGCGTTCTTTTGCACGATGACTTGATGGCCGCGCGAGGTCAGCTCGCGCACGCTGGCCGGCGTCAATCCAACCCGGTATTCATGATTCTTGATCTCTTTAGGCACGCCAACTAACATGAAATTCTCCTGACAGTGTGTGAACTACATCAAAAAAGTGAGGGGTGACCATAGTCCCCACCATGCGCTACCGGTTGCAACAATCTTCTGCAGTGAAAGCCATGCCCTCGCATGCCGGCTTGCTTCCCTGCACGCGAATTTCAGTCCGAAGCAGCCGCCTGAAACGCCATGGAAATTTGCTTTTGACGCGAGCGTTCAACACGCGCCAGATACAAACTCGACAGTATCACCCCGGCACTTACCACCAAAATTGTCAGCGTTGCGATGGCGTTGACGCGAGGATCAAGCCCCAGGCGTGCACGTGCAAATATGATGATGGGCATGGTCGAATAACCGGGCCCGGTCAGGAAGGCCGACAACACCACATCATCGAGCGAGAGCGTAAATGTCAAGAGCCAGGCCGCTGCCAGCGCTTGCGTGATGTTGGGCAACGTCACCAGGAAAAACACCTGATGCGGACGGCAACCCAAATCCATGGCGGCCTCTTCATAAGATTTGCTCACCTCTTGCAAACGCGACTGTATGACGACGGTTGAATAGGCGATGCCAAGCAGAGTGTGGCCTATCCACATTGTCAACATCCCGGGGCGTGGAAAACCGAACATCCTTTGCACCGACACCAGCATGAGCAGCAAAGAGAGTCCAACGACGACCTCGGGCATTACCAGCGGCGCACTAAGCATGCCGCTTAACAGCGTGCGACCGGTAAAGCGACGATAGCGGTTCAACACGAATGCAGCGAAGGTGCCCAGCACCACCGATGAACAGGCGGTCATCACCGCAATTTGCAAGGACAAGCCAAAACCGCTGATTATTTCTGCATCATTTGCGAGTTCCTGATACCAGTGCAGCGTGAAACCATTCCATATCATGCTGCGCCGCGAATCATTAAACGAAAATACGATCAAGACCACGATGGGAATGTATAAAAAGGCGTAACTCGCCGACAGCCACGCGCGGCCAAATATCCGATATCGGTTCATGTTCTTTCCTCCTCTTGCAACGCTTTATACTTATTGAAGATTGCCATGGGAAGCAGAATTAACAGGATCACAATGACCGTCACGGCAGACGCCAGCGACCAGTCGTTATTGGTGAAAAACTCGTCCCATAATGCACGGCCAATCATGAAAGTTTCCGGGCCGCCCAACAATTCCGGAATCACATATTCACCGACGCAGGGGATGAATACCAACATGGAGCCAGCGACTATGCCGGATTTCGACAAGGGAATCGTCACCCGAAAAAAGGTGTACCACGGAGTCGCTCCCAGATCGGCAGCGGCTTCCAGATAGCGTATATCCATCTTGACCAAATTCGCATACAACGGTAGCACCATGAAAGGCAGGTACGCGTAAGTCATTCCTATCATTAATGAAATTACGGTATTCATCATGTGCAAGGGGGTATCGATGGCGCCGACCGCCAACAAGAAATGATTCAGCAAGCCGTCGTTTGCCAAGATTCCTTTCCACGCATAGATGCGCAAGAGGAACGAAGTCCAGAACGGCAACATCACCAGCATCAACAGAATTGGACGTATCGTCGCTTTGGCACGCGCCATGAAGTAAGCAAATGGATATCCGATCAGCAGGCATGCAAAGGTGGTCGCCGCTGCGTACTTGATCGAACGCAAATAGGTCAACACATACAGTTTGTCCTGAAGAACGAACAGATAGTTGCTTACCTTGAGCTTCACATGAATGATGCCATCGACATAACTGACCAAACTGCCGAATGGGTCACCGATGTCAGTGTCCAGCAAACTGATCTTGAACACTATCAGGAAAGGCAACAGGAAGGTTAAGGTGAGCCAGATGAACGGCACGCCGATGACAAACTGGCGTCCGCTGGGCAGGGGAAAGCGCCAGCCAAAAATTGAAGGCGCGCCGGCAGGCGCCGGACCCGATGGCACAGGGGTAGGAATAAAACTATGCGTCGCGCGCCAGAGCGATAGCCGATTCAGTAACTGTTTCATACTATGCGCCTTTATCGTGTCAACACAACCATGGCATCGCTGTTCCAGCTGGCGAAGACAGTATCGCCCCATTGCGGCCGGTGCGTATCATGGCGTAGCGTGTTGGCGGTGCTGGCCTTCAGCACCATCCCGCTCGTCAATTGCAGGTGATACACGGTATAGCTTCCCATGTAAGCCAGTTCGATGATTTTCCCTCTTACGCAGTTAGCCGAGTTTGCAGGCTGCTCAAAACCAACCGAAATTTTTTCCGGGCGGACGCCGACCGAGAGCTCCATGCCGACGGTGCCTGTGATGCCGTGGCCAACATAGTGAAGACAGTCTGGCGACTCGATGACGACGTGGTCCGGCTCGTCTTCGATCAGCCTTCCCTGGAACATATTGATATTGCCGATGAAGTCTGCGACAAAGCGGCAATCCGGCGTTTCATAGATTTCAGTAGGCTTGCCGATTTGCAAGACATTCCCTTCGCTCATGATGGCAATGCGCGAAGCCATGCTCATCGCCTCTTCCTGGTCATGCGTCACCATGACGCATGTAACGCCTACCTGCCCGAGAATATTGACCAGTTCGATCTGCGTGCGTTCCCGCAGTTTTTTGTCTAGCGCCCCGAGGGGCTCGTCCAGCAACAATAACTGTGGTCGCTTGGCCAGGCTACGCGCCAAGGCGACACGTTGTTGCTGGCCACCGGACAGCTGGTGTGGTTTGCGCTTCGCATAATTCTTGAGCTGAACGAGATCCAGCATATTTTCAACCCGTTCTAGCACCTGGTCTTTTGGCATGCCGTCACGACGCAAACCGAATGCGATATTGTCCCATACCGACAAATGGGGAAATAATGCATACGACTGGAACATCATGTTGATCGGACGCCGGTACGGCGGGAGATTGATGATGTCTTCCCCAGCGAGTAAAAGTTGTCCGGAGGTCGGCGTTTCAAAGCCGGCAAGCATGCGTAGCAAGGTCGATTTTCCGCAACCGGAGCTTCCCAGTAACGCGAAAATCTCCCCCTTATTAATGGTGACGGAAACATTGTTGACCGCCCGTACTCCGCCAAATTCCTTGACGAGGTTATTTATGATCAGGAACGGTTGTCCCGCGCTGATATCGTTTTTCGAAACCGGGAAAAGCTCTACCCCGGGTGGCAGTGCTGAATGAGAAACAAACGTCATGGCAAACTCGATACGAGAAAATTAAGGATGTCTAAAATCAGGGTGCTTGAATTGACGAGCGGCCAGTCGCCGGGACTGAAGCCGCGGCGAAAGCGTATCAATTTCCAGATTTAAACTGTACGTACACCCGGGTCGCTGTCCGGCGCAGATCGACACTCATTATTTTCGGCGCGACCATGTTTTTCATATCGTCCTCTGTCAAGAATATCGTCTTGTCCTGGTTCAATTCTTTAAGGACAAACTTACGGCTTGCGGCATTTGGGTTTGCATAGCGTACCTTGTTGGTCAGATTCGCCTGCACTTCCGGGCGCATGATGTAGTTCATCCACAGGTGCGCATTTTCAGGGTGCGGCGCGTCGGCCGGGATCGCCATGGTGTCGAAGAACAACACACCGCCGGTTTTTGGTATCAGGGCGACAATGTTGTTGCCATTCTTTGCCTCGATTGCATCACGGCGAGCAACGTTCATATCGCCCGACCACGCTATGGCCGCGCACAATGAACCGTTGGTCATGTCGGCCACATAGCTTAGCGTACTGAACAGGGTAATGTACGGACGCACCTTTGCCAGCATCAGGCCGGCTTCCGCGTAGTCGGCCTTATTGGTCGAGAAAGGATCTTTTCCGATATAGGCAAGTGCCGCCGGCAAAATGTCGGACGGTGTATCAAGGAAGGAAACACCGCAGGACTTTAGTTTTGACACATATTTAACGTCGAACACGAGGTCCCACGGATTGGCCGGCATCGGCAAATTTCCGAGCGCCGCCTTCACCTTTGCGGTATTGATACCCACCGTGGTGTAACCCCAAAGCCAGGGAACCAGGTATTGGTTGCCCGCATCAAGTTTTGCCAACTGGTCCTGGATCGCAGGGTCGAGGTTGACCAGATTCGGCAACTTGCTTTTGTCGACTTTTCGTAGCAAACCGGCCTGGATTTGCAGGTTTCCCCAGTGCGCGGCCGGTATCACGATATCGTAACCGGTCGATTTCAGGCTGAGTTTTGCATGCAGAATTTCGTTGCTGTCGTAGGTATCGAGGTGGACCTTGATACCGGTTTCTTTTTCAAAATTCTTGATCGTGTCGTCCGCGATGAAGTCCGACCAGTTGAAAAGATTAAGAATCTTTTCCTCCGCGGCCATCGCAGACGTCGTGACAAAGGTTGCAGCGCCTAGCGCCGCTGCAACGGCCAGTTGTGCCAGGCTGCGCCGCAACTGCTTTCGCAGTGGCTGCGCCCGGTTCGTGTTTTCCATTTTTGTCTCCTGCTGTATCAAATCAAAGGCCGGCTCTTGTTACCGCTCACAGCAGTTTGCGCTGCTTCAGGTCTTCCACGGTTTTATCCAGCCCCAAGCTAATCAGCCGGATCATTTCATCGATTTCCGCATGTGTCAACGTCAATGGCGGCGACATCACGAGCCTGTCTCCAGCGACTGCGCGCATGATGACGCCGCTTTCGAGCATGTGGGCGCGGCAGGTCGGTCCTATTTGGAGCGCGGCATCAAACGGGATGTTGTCATGGATGGTCGCGCCCTTGTGGCGCACCAGGTTCATCCCACCCAGGAAACCTATGGCTTCTGCGTTTCCCACCAAGGGGTGCGCTGCGAGCGCCTCGAATTTTTTCTGCAGATAGGGGCCCGTGTCGGAACGCACACGGTCGACGAGTTCTTCCTCTTCGAGAATCCGGATGTTTTCCAATGCTGCAACGCACCCGATCGGGTGGCCCGAGTAAGTAAAACCGTGGTTGAATTCGCCACCCTTCTCCATCAGTGTGCTGACGATGCGATCACCAACCAATACGCCGCCGAGCGGAACGTAACCAGATGTAACTCCCTTGGCGAAGGTGATCAAGTCAGGCCGGATACCGAAATATTCCGAACCGAACCAATGACCGAGGCGGCCAAAACCGCATATCACCTCGTCAGCAACCAGCAAAATTCCATACTTGTCGCAGATGCGCTGAATTTCGGGCCAGTAGGTAGTCGGTGGTACGATGACGCCGCCGGCGCCCTGCACAGGCTCGCCGATGAAAGCAGCGACATTCTCGGCGCCGATATCAAGGATTTTTTTCTCCAGCCAGGACGCCGCTTCCAGTCCGAATTCTTCCGGGGTTTTACCCTTGCCACCCTCCAGATACGAAGGTTGCCCGATATGGACAATGCCGGGAAGCGGCAGCCCACCCTGGCTATGCATGCTCTGCCAGCCGCCCAGTGATGCGCCGGCCATCGTGCTGCCGTGATAGGCATTAAGGCGGCTGATGATGACTTGACGTTCCGGACTTCCCTGCTTGCTCCAGTAGTGACGCACCAGGCGAACAATCGTGTCGTTTCCTTCGGAGCCCGAGCCGGCAAAGAATACGTGATTGAATTGCTTCGGCGAAATTTTAACCAGCTTCGCGGCCAGTTCTATCGCTGGCATGTGCGTGGTATGAAAGAAGGTGTTGTAGAACGGCAATTGCACCATTTGCGCATGTACCGCGTCGGCAATGCTTTTACGTCCGTAACCTACATTCGTGCACCACAAGCCCGCCATGCCGTCGAGCAAGCGGTTGCCTTCCGAGTCCCACAGATAGGCCCCATCCCCTTTCACCATGACGCGTGAAATTTGCTCTTTTTTCAAGCGATAGTCGGCGAACGGGTGCAAATGATGGGCCGCGTCCATTTCTTGCATACCTTGAGTATCTATTTTTTCGTGCATATTCATCTGATTTTCCTCTCTAAGTTCCATACATGGCGATAACTGACTAAGCTTGGCGATCAATGCATTAATTCATCCGGATGCCTTCGGACACTGAGCCAGGGGTAGACGGCTTGCCGTCAATACGCCTGCCCACGGTGCATATCGCACGTCGAAATGGCGGCAACCGGCTAGTCCATCAATTGGCCACCATAAAAGCCGCCACTCACCCCGATTCCCTTACCGACGTTTTGCACATGGTAGACATCGTCAAAAATTAAGTCAAGTGATTAATTCACTCGACCGACCTAATAAATATGCTATGATCAATTTCGTGACGGCAAATTAGCCTCGGCTTGCTTGCCATCAAGCGTCTTTGCCCGAGCTCGTGGCTGCGATCAGTACCAATAGCAATCACTTGACCTGCAAAGCGACATCAATTGAGAAGACAGCTTAGGAGCAAGAAAATGAGTATCACGAATGAACAGTGGAAAACACGGAAAGATGCCGCGACCCCGCGCGGCGTAGGCGTCATGTGCAATTTTTATGCAGAGCGCGCCGATAACGCCGAGCTGTGGGATATAGAAGGGAAACGCTATATCGATTTCGCGAGCGGTATCGCCGTGATGAACACGGGTCACCGTCACCCGCAGATAATCGCGGCGATTCAAGAACAGCTGACGCGCTTTACGCATACCGCCTACCAGATTGTCCCCTATGGCAGTTATGTTGAATTGGCGGAACGCATCAATCGCCTGACGCCTGGCACGCACGCCAAGAAGACCGCGTTTTTTACGACCGGTGCGGAAGCGGTGGAAAACGCAATAAAGATTGCGCGCGCAGCAACGGGGCGCCCTGCCGTCATTGCGTTTTCGGGTGGTTTCCATGGCAGAACCATGATGGGCATGGCACTGACAGGTAAGGTTGAGCCCTACAAACTGGGTTTCGGCCCGTTTCCCGCGGATGTTTATCATGCGCCTTTCCCCAATCAATTGCACGGCGTGTCAGTTGAGCAATCGATGGAAGCCATACAGCAGCTCTTTAAGGCTGACGTAGATCCTAAGCGCGTTGCCGCCATTATTCTCGAACCGGTTCAAGGCGAAGGCGGCTTTACTGTAGCGCCTCCGGCATTCATGCGGGCCGTGCGTGAATTATGCGATCAACATGGCATCCTGATGATTGCCGATGAAATTCAGACCGGCTTTGGACGTACCGGGAAATTGTTCGCCATGGAGCACTACGATGTCGTCCCCGATCTGATGACGATGGCAAAGAGCCTGGCCGGCGGCATGCCTTTGTCGGGAGTATGCGGACGCGCCGAAGTAATGGATGCGCCTAGCCCAGGTGGTTTGGGCGGCACCTATGCCGGTAATCCGCTGGCGGTCGCTGCCGCGCTGGCGGTACTCGATGTGATAGAAGGCGAGCAGCTCAACCACCGCGCAAACGAACTCGGAGCGCAGTTGCGCCGACACCTCGAGCAAGCCCGTTCCGAAGTGCCGCAGATTACCGAAGTTCGTGGACTGGGCGCCATGATCGCAGCGGAATTTCATCACCCCGCAACCGGCAAGCCAGATCCCGTGTTTGCCAAAAAAGTGCAGGCGAAGGCGCTGGAAGAAGGCTTGTTATTGTTGACATGCGGAACGTATGGCAACGTCATCCGCTTTCTCTTTCCGCTGACGATAGCCGCCACCACCATGTCCGAGGCACTTGATATCCTCGGCCGCGCATTGCGGCAGTGACTTACATACCAAAGACCGAGATTGCAATGATAAATTTAAAAGACCCCGGCCTGCTCAAGCAGCGGGCTTACCTGAACGGTGAATGGTGTGTTGCCGACAACGGCAAAACCATTGCAGTGACGAATCCCGCGACGGGTGCGCACATAGGAAGCGTGCCAGACATGGGAGTGACGGAAACCCGGCGCGCAATCGAAGCCGCAAACGGCGCGTGGAAAGCCTGGCGCGGCAAACTGGCAAAGGAACGTGCAGCGATTTTGCGCAAGTGGCATGACCTGATACTCGACAATACCGACGATCTGGCCGCCATCATGACCGCCGAACAGGGTAAGCCTCTGGCCGAAGCGCGGGGAGAAATCGCCTATGCGGCCTCCTTTATCGAATGGTTCGCCGAAGAAGCTAAACGTACCTACGGGGAAACGATACCCTCGCCTGCGCCAGGACGCCGCATTGTCGTGACCAAGGAAGCCATCGGTGTCTGCGCTGCGATTACCCCCTGGAACTTCCCGTCCTCCATGATCACGCGCAAGGCGGCGCCTGCGCTCGCGGCAGGCTGCACGATGATAGTCAAACCAGCAGACCTGACGCCGTTCTCGGCCCTCGCCCTGGCGGAATTAGGGCACAGAGCCGGACTTCCGCATGGCGTATTCAATGTGATCACTGGACAACCGGCGGCCATAGGCGATGAATTGACCGGCAATCCGGCCGTAAGGAAATTGAGCTTTACCGGATCCACCGCCGTGGGACGCCGTTTGATGGCGCAATCTGCGCCAACCATAAAAAAACTGTCGCTGGAATTGGGCGGAAATGCGCCCTTCATCGTCTTCGAGGACGCAGATCTCTGCGCGGCAGTAGAAGGCGCGATGGCATCAAAATACCGCAACAGCGGTCAAACCTGCGTTTGCGCCAATCGCTTCTACGTACACGACAGCGTGTATGAGGCGTTCAGCGAAAAGCTGGTCGCTGCAGTGCAAGGGATTCGGGTCGGCGACGGTTCCGCCGAAGGCGTCACTCAGGGTCCGCTGATCAACGAAAAGGCCGTGGAAAAGGTGGAGGCGCACATTGCCGACGCCATTGCGAAAGGTGGGCGCGTACTCGCCGGCGGCAAGCGGCACAGCCTCGGAGGTACATTTTTTGAACCGACGGTACTCGCAGATGTGACGCAGGAAATGCTGATCACCCAAGAAGAAACCTTTGGCCCCGTGGCACCGATGATACGCTTTCATAGCGAGGAGCAGGCGATTGCCATGGCGAACGACACCGAATTCGGCCTCGCATCCTACTTTTACGGTCGTGACATCGGGCAAATCTGGCGCGTTGCCGAACAACTCGAGTGCGGCATGGTTGGCATCAACACCGGAATTTTCTCGAATGAAGTTGCGCCATTTGGCGGGGTCAAACAATCAGGCTTAGGCCGCGAGGGTTCCAAATACGGCATAGACGAATACCTCGTCATCAAATATTTGTGCCTGGGCGGGGTTTGATCATCGATACCTCCCGCTAGATATTTTGAACCATGCAGTTACAGTGCATGCGCCGACCTAAGGTGCCAGCGATCGCACCGGCGTCGGCGGTCATGGGGAGCAAACAGCGCAGATTGGCAGATTGGCATATTGGAGTGAATATGAAAAAACTATTCGTCAAGGCGTTTCTGACAGCAGCAATGACAGTGTTGGCAAGTACCGCATATAGCGACAATACCATCACCATCAATGTCACGGGCGTTCCCTACTTGCACCAGGTGTACAAAATGCTGGGGGACGACTTCAATTCAGTCGAAAAGCGATTTCTATTAAAATATATCGACGAGAATACCAACGACTTCGCCCGGAAAGTGGCATCGGGAAGCGCGGATTTTTCTGTTTCGGATACAGCCATGTCGCGGATGGAGCTGGATGCACGCGGATTGATACAGTTTCCGGCTATGGTGACGGCGATCGTCCCAGTGGTAAACCTTCCGGGAATCGAATCGGACAATTTGATACTTGATGGTCCCGTTCTTGCAAGCATCATGTCAGGTGAAATCACCAAATGGAACCACGAATCCATTAGCGCACTAAATCCGAATCTGATTCTGCCGTCGACGCGAATCAGGCCGTTGGCCAGATCTGAAGCCTCAGGCGCCACGCTCGCCATCACCACCTATCTCGCCAAAAAATCCTCCAAATTTGCAAAAAATGTAGGGGTTGGCGAATCAGTAATATGGCCGAACGAGGTCCAACTTTTGCATGGCGGAGTAGCGATCGACATGGCAATGAGTAAGATTCCAGGCACGATTACCTATATCGAAATGGATGTCGGCAACACAAAACAAATGAAATTTGTAAGACTCAGGCATCATACGGGGCCGGTAGTCAAAGCGGACATCGGATTTCTCCGCTCAGGCGTCGTGAGCGCACGCGCAACGGAAGGCGGCGCTGCTAATTCCCTGAACACCGTAGATTTCGCCAGCAACTGGCCCATCGTTCTTCCTATCTACATCACACTACCGAAGAGAGCCATGAGTGACGAAAAAACGGCTCTTGCATTGCGCTTCATCTATTGGACGTTCCATAAGGGCGACGACACGATAGAGCAATCCGGGCTGGTTCCCTTGCCAGTTTTGCTGCAGGCTCTGGCGGTAAAAGTGATGCGCACGGTTCAATCCACAAACGGCGGCGCATTGACGTTCAATTTCGACTTGTAGCCGAAACAGAATAAATCGCTACGCTCCGATCCAGCAAAAATAACTCAGATTTGAGCTCGCAATCCTCGTTTTCCGGAAGCCTGGGCCGCCTTACATTGAGTTTCCTCATATCCCGCTTCAGACTGAAATGGAAAACGCATGAGGGCCAGGAAAAAAAGTTTACGTGAATGCAGCCTAAATCTGATCATTAGTCATTGGTGTCTTACAGTTATTTCAGAAAGCCAAAATGGAAAATTTAGAAACCTATTACCGTCAGCTTTACGAAAAATTAATGGGTGTGTTCAAAGCATCTGAAAATTCGCCAGTTTCGATCGACCAATTAATGGTCGCCACCGGTGTTGATAGAAAAGTAGTCGAGACGATGCTGGATCGCATGCTGGCCGACGGTGTTTTGAAAGCTGCGCACGGTTCCGGCCTAAAGTATGAATCTACCTCCCCTGCCGACTTGTTGCACAGCTCCCAGGATGAAAAATCTTCTGGTACAGAGCTACAGATTTCTGTACCCGGGAAAACACCGCTGAAAAAAATCCTGCACTCAAGAAGAACCAGCTTTTGATTTATTGAATCCCCCTGTACTCAGGCTTGGGATCCTTTTCAGCGCCAGCAGAAAGAATATCGCCTTGAAAGCTGCATTAAAATCTGCGCTACTTGCATTGATAGCGATCATGGTGAGCCAAGAAATTCGTGCCGATGTCATCGTGCTCGCCGCCGACCGCTGGTGTCCATATAACTGTGGCCCGGAAGACGACAAACCGGGCTTCATGGTGGAAGTCGCGCAGCGCATCTTCGCCCAGGCCGGGCACACCGTGGTGTATGAGGTGGTGCCGTGGCGCCGCGCCTTGAAATATGTGCACGAAGGCACTTACCAGGGCGCCATTGCTGCCACTTCGAACAACACTAAAAATCTGCAGCCAGGCCTGGTATTTCCAAAGAATGAGCAAGCTCGCATGCACAATGTGTTTTTTACCCGCACGTCATCGACTTGGCGCTACCAGGGAATCAGATCATTACATGGACAGTTTCTGGGCTTGGTGACAGATTACGGCTACCCGGCCATCCAGCCTTTTATCGATGCCCACAAGGGTGATGACCAGGTGCAGTTTGTGGGTGGAGGATTTGCGGTACGGACCAACATCAATAAATTGGAGAAGGACCGCGTATCTGTGGTGCTGGAAAATGAAGCGGTGTTTACCCACGCTGCCCGCGCCATGGGTTTGCTGGCGGCGTTTCGCCCGGCAGGGGATGACGGCACACCAGACCAAATCAACAATTTATACATAGGCTTCACACCTGCAAGTATTAATCCCAAATCCTTGGAATACGCCCAGATACTCTCGGATGGCATGGATAAACTCAGAAAGAGTGGCAAGCTCGCGGCCATCTTGGCACGCTATGAATTCAAAGACTGGCATTAAGCAAGCATAGGGCAGCTACGATATTGATGGCCAGCCCAAGTCCTGGTCGCCGTGCGCTCACAATGGGAGCAAGGAGCGCGCGCATCCATTCAGGCACATGGTTCAGCAATCTCTCAATATCAGCGTTAAAACAATCTTTATACGTGGCGCCTGGCCTTCAGCCGACCTATGGCTGATATAAAAAAACTTCATGACTTCCTAGGGAATATTTCATTTTACATACTATCTGCCGCTAGATAAGATGGCTTGCCGCTGTGAGAGCTGTCTACCTCTCAAGCATTTAATTCACCAATTTCAGCGCAGAGTGATGCACTTTGAATACCAGATTTCATAGAGATACTTCTCACAGGTGTTCATTGCATGTCACAGCGCCCATGTTTTGGTTCACCTCAAGGATGACATCACCATGAAATCTCGTTTGATTACCGTTGCCGCGATCCAGATGCCGTCGAGCGACTGGAACCAGGAAACCAATATCGAACGCGCCACGAGTCTGATCCGTCAAGCCGCCGCCAAGGGTGCAAATCTGGTGGTATGTCCCGAGCTCTTCATGTCTCCCTATTTTTGTATCGATGAAAATAGCGGGCACTTCGATTTAGCCGAACCCTTGGAAGACAACGAGAAGTTAAGCCGGTTCGGCCGACTGGCAGCGGAATTGGGGATCGTATTACCTGTGGGCTTCTTCGAGCGCGCTGGAAACGCGTTCTATAACTCGGTGGTGATGTTCGATGCAGACGGAAGCCGTCTCGGCGTGTACCGGAAAACGCATATTCCAGATAATCCAGGGTATTCAGAAAAATACTACTTTAATCCAGGCGACACCGGTTTCAAGGTCTGGTCCACGAAATTCGGCCGCATCGGTGTCGGTATTTGCTGGGATCAATGGTTTCCGGAGTCCGCACGCGCCATGGCCTTAATGGGAGCCGAAATTTTGTGTTATCCAACGATCATAGGCAGCAACCCGGCCAGGCCGGACTCGGATTGCTCCGACCACTGGCAGCGCACGATGCAAGGCCATGCGGCCGCCAATGCCTTGCCCTTAATCTGCGCCAACCGGATAGGCACGGAAACCGGCAAGGGAAACCTCGCCCATAGCCCGCTCGAAGTAACGTTTCATGGGCGTAGCTTCATCACAGATCAGACCGGAGACAAGCTGGCAGAAGCTGGACGGGTAGATGAATCCATTCTGCTGCACACCTTCGATCTGGAAGAATGCCAACATTTCCGTGAAGAGTGGGGATTTTTCCGTGATCGCAGGCCGTCCATGTACGGAGTGATCGGAACCTGCGATGGCGTAGTCGCGAACCAGGCCTAGAAATTTCTGGCCTGGTCACATCAGCGATTCAGGGAGCATAAAAAACCGGGAACAGGCACGCCAAAAATCAGGAAAATCATTTCCGCAAAAATCCTGGCCCTTTATTCCATCCGGGTTTCCAGCCCCCTAAATCAAGTCTTTGATTCTTTGCAAATCTGGATTGGGTTCGCTGTCATGGCCGGCGTCGCTCTTGACCCGCATATAGCACGCGGATGGGTGCTGGCATGCACCTGCCGCGATTGGCGGATCGCTAACTGAGTGTATATCTGAGTAGCGGACAGCTCGGCATGGCTTGGATCAAGCGGATATCGGTAGGCGATGCATTCAGGATGTTTTATTTTTGTCGGAAGCTAAACAATGCGCCGACTCTTTGGACAAGTGAGATGTGAACATTTTTCTTTTCCATTGATGATATTTATCTTGCAATGCTGTTTATCGCTTCCGATTTGGCTTTCACACAAATTGTTGCAGCTCTGGCAGTGGGTGTGTATGAGCCTGACGCACAAAACTTTCCGGAGGCGCAGGAACAGACCGCACGCGCGCACCAAACGCGTCCATCCGGCATCGCCGCGCCGCTCGGGCGGCAGACCCAAGCCGTCTTGGGTACGCAACAAGATATTGCGCTGGTATTTCGCAGTGCGGTATTCCGTCGAGCCTTGGCTGCTATCGGTATCCGGCATGAGTTCAGTGAGCCCGGCAAGCCTTGGCAGAACGGTTGTATCGAGCGTTTCTTCCTGACGCTGAAGCAGACGTGTCTGTCGATGGAATGGCCTTGGACGACCTGCTGACGGAATTTTCTTGCTGGTACAACCTCATACGACCGCACCAGCATTTGCACGGTTTCACGCCTGCTGAAGTATGGCGCGGCATTCATCCTTAGTTGAGCAAGCCGAAGGCAGTCCTGCGCTTTGACGGATGGGAGGGATTGCTCAATGGGTTTTATGTGTGCCGTTAGCCAGATCTCCGGCTGACCACTACAAGCATGTGGTCCGAACCTTAAGGCTGTTCGGAACAGAACTCGTCCCGAGGAAAACGTTTGCACAAACTTCAAGCGGAGCAGCAATTAAAAGTGAATAAATTGATCAACATTTAAACAAGCCGGTGTTCATGCAAAGCAAAAACCGCATGCCCTTGCAAAAAATGGAGGAAAATGCGGAGAAATGACGTTGTTCCGAGCGACGAACAGCGTACCGAGACCGAGAATAGACAGATATTTTTAGGCGAAGGTAAAAGCAAAAAAGGCCCTGATTTCTCAGAGCCTTTTTTATCTTGGCGTCCCCAAGGGGATTCGAACCCCTGTACTCACCGTGAAAGGGTGATGTC
>JAZJYH010000056.1:0-20167 GCA_040390485.1 Pseudomonadota bacterium | reverse complement strand
ACCCATGTCCCGATACGGGTGTTACCTATGTCTCCACTCTATACAGCGAAGCAAAAAAGGTAAGTAGCCGCCGGGCTACCCCCGGCCAGCAACCTTAATTGACATTAGCGTTAATGGTAACGAGCGGCTAAAGCAATACAAAAGGGCAGCTCGCGCTGCCCTTAGTGCTTATATTTCCGAAACCCTACGCTAACTGCGCAAACGCTCCCCGCGCCGCCTCCAGCGTAGCCTCAATCACCGCATCATCATGCTGCGCCGACACAAAACCGGCCTCAAACGCCGACGGCGCCAGGTACACGCCCGCGTCCAGCATCAGGTGGAAGAAACGATTGAATTTTTCCTTGTCGGACTGCATGACTGCCGCATAGCTGCCGGGTACGTCAGCCGCAAAATACAGGCCGAACATGCCGCCTATCGAGTCGGCGCAGAAAGTGACGCCGGCCGTTTTGGCGGCAGCCGCCAGGCCTTGCACCAGTTTGGCTGTCTGCGAGCTCAGGTTTTCATAGAAGCCAGGTTCTTGTATCAGCTTCAGGGTGCTGAGCCCGGCCGCCACTGCGACCGGGTTGCCGGACAGGGTGCCGGCCTGGTAGACGCCGCCCAGCGGCGCCATATGCTGCATCAGGTCGGCGCGGCCGCCGAAAGCGGCCACCGGCAGGCCGCCGCCTATGACCTTGCCCAGCGCCGTGATATCGGGCTGTATGCCGTACAGGGCTTGGGCGCCGCCCAGGCCGACGCGGAAGCCGCACATGACTTCGTCGAAAATCAGTACGCTGCCGTACTCGGTGCACAGGCGGCGCATGGTTTGCAGGAATTCCTGGGTAGGCTTGATCAAGTTCATATTGCCGGCGACCGGTTCCACGATGACGCAGGCGATCTCCTTGCCCATGCTCTTGAAGGCGTCTTCCAGTTGCTGCGCATTATTGTAGTCCAGCACCAGGGTGTGCTTGGTGAAGTCTTCCGGTACGCCGGCCGAGGTGGGGTTGCCGAAGGTGAGCAAGCCGCTGCCGGCCTTGACCAGCAGGGCATCGGCGTGGCCATGGTAGCAGCCTTCGAATTTGATGATCTTGTCGCGGCCGGTAGCGCCGCGTGCCAGGCGCAAGGCGCTCATGGTGGCTTCGGTGCCGCTGGAAACCAGGCGCACCTGTTCGATCGACGGCACCAGGCGGCAGATTTCTTCCGCCATCTCGATTTCGCCTTCGGTCGGCGCGCCGAAACTCAGGCCGCGCGCGGCGGCTTCCTGCACCGCCTTGACCACGACGGGGTGGGCATGGCCGACGATGGCCGGGCCCCAGGAGCCGATGTAGTCGATATAGCGGCGCTCTTCCGCATCCCAGAAATAGGGGCCTGCCGCGCGCCGGATAAAGCGCGGCGTGCCGCCTACCGAGCGGAAGGCCCGTACCGGGGAGTTGACGCCGCCGGGCGTGGTTTTTTGGGCGCGTTGGAAAAGGCTGTCGTTGAGATCGGTCATGGCTGGCTTAAGGATGAAAATGGGGTGGATAGCGGAATATCCACCCGGGGTCTAAATGGATAGGGTCGGATCAGGTTTATTCTGGCTCTTTGGCCCAGAAGTTGCGGTCAGGTATCAGTTTCCCCATGCCCAGTCTTTGCGCATGGTTGATCGCGGCCACCGTGAATTCTTGCGCTTCCAGCACGGCTTCCGGTATCTCCAGGCCATTCGCCAGCAATGCCGCTATGCTGGCGGACAAGGTATTGCCGGCGCCTACATGCAGGCCGGGAATGCGCTGCCAATGATCATTGCGCACTACGCCGGACTCATTAAATAGTGTATTGGCAACATCATTGCTCTCGGCAACGGTGCCGGTGACGAACACGTATTCACAGCCGGAGTCGATCAGGTACATGACGTCGGCCATCATGTCTTCCTCGTTGGGGCCTTCTTTCCAGGTTTCCGCCAGCCGGGACAGTTCCACCGCCGAAAGCAGCAACACCGTGGTCTGCGGGATCAGCAATTCGCGTATCGCCAGCAGGATGTCCTCGGAATCCGGGCCCTGGTCGGGGATGGACGAGCTGAACGGATCCAGCACCAGCGGCAGGTCGGGGTAGTCGGACACGATTTCCGCGATGGCGGTGACGTTTTCAACACTGGCAATCTGGCCTATCTTGAAAGCCACGACGGGCATGTCTTCCAGGATGGTGCGGGCCTGATCCACGACCAGGTCGGCTTCCAGCGCATGCACATCGTCGACCTGCGAGGTATCGCCGACCAGGATGCAGGTAATGACCGGCAAGCCGTGGCAACCCATGGCTGTAAAAGAGGCAAGATCGGCTTGTATGCCTATGGACGCGACCGGATCCGATGCGCCGAACGACAAGATGAGTGGAGAAATTTGGTTTTGCACGTTGGGTAGATTAATATAGCTGCCTTTGTGGTGGTCTTGCAAAATGGCTGCAGCGTTTGGTTTTGCGCTGCAGAGGGATTTGCGGAGCATTTCGTATTTTACTTGATTGAAGGGCTTTAGTCGTGAGTGATAAGGAAACAACAACCGTGGAATTCAAAACCTGGATGTGCCTGATCTGCGGATGGGTATATGACGAGGAGCAGGGGCTGCCGGACGAGGGCATCCCGGCCGGCACTTTGTGGGCCGACGTGCCTATGAACTGGACTTGTCCCGAGTGCGGCGCGCGCAAGGAAGATTTTGAGATGGTTGCAATTTAAATGCAATTCGCTGCCCAGTAGTCAAGAAGCAGCTATAAGAAGCAATAAACATACAACAAAAGGGCTACTTTGATGAGTGCACACTAGCTGATATCCGGCTTTTGTGCGATATTGCGGTGTTGTTGCGTCGTGGAAACTAGTTAATTCCATCAAAAGCGGCGCAAGCCTCCTAATTTTTGCTACAGTTCCAAGTGACTGATCAACCACCTAATCTTGAGATGATGTTATGTCTACGCTGACCGGTAACGAAAACTTGAAGATCATGGTGATCGACGATAGCAGTACTATCCGCCGGTCTGCCGAGATCTTTTTAGGTCAGGTGGGGTATAAGGTGGTACTTGCCGAGGACGGTTTCGACGCCCTCTCAAAGATCAACGATTCCCACCCTGATCTGATTTTTTGCGACATCCTGATGCCCCGGCTGGACGGTTACCAGACCTGCGCACTGATCAAGAAGAGCGCAAAATTCCGGGATACGCCGGTCATCATGCTGTCGTCGAAGGACGGCTTGTTTGATCGTGCGCGCGGTGCGATGGTTGGTTCCGACGAGTACCTGACCAAGCCATTTACCAAAGACAGCTTGCTGAAAACTGTACGTAATTACACGACGAACACTGCGCCTGATACATCCAAGTAATTCGACGTAATTTGAGGTGAAGATAAAAATGGCTATACAAAAAATTCTGATCGTTGACGATTCTCCTACCGAGCGTTATTTCCTGACTGACATCCTGGTCAAGAATGGTTTCTCGGTATCCACCGCTGAAAACGGCGAAGAAGCACTGACCAAGATCAAGGCTGACAAGCCGCAACTGATATTGATGGATGTCGTCATGCCGGGGCAAAACGGCTTCCAGATCACGCGCGCGATTGCACGCGATCCGGACACCCAGGACGTGCCCGTCATCATCTGCACCAGCAAAAACCAGGAAACAGACAGGATTTGGGGCTTGCGCCAGGGCGCGCGCGATTATCTCGTGAAGCCGATTGACCCACAGGAATTACTGGCAAAAATCGCTGCATTAGGATAATGGAACCGTCCATGGACCAAACTTCCCAGGAGCAAGCTAGTCCTGGTCCGGATATTGCAAGGCCGGACAAGGGTGTACGCCGCACGCGGCTGAGGGAGTTCC
Organism: Pseudomonadota bacterium; assembly: GCA_040390485.1. GTDB lineage: Bacteria > Pseudomonadota > Gammaproteobacteria > Burkholderiales > Burkholderiaceae_D > Undibacterium. The sequence continues at coordinate 16,357 of JAZJYH010000056.1, read as the reverse complement.
AGGCTCAGCTGGTGCAGCGCATGCAGGCCGCTCAAAGCGGTGCGGCGGTCAGCGCCAGCCAGCTGGGCATCATGGTTGGCCACACGCGCTACCTGCTGGAATTAAAGGAAGCAGGCGAGATAGTGACGGTGGCGGCGATGACCAGGGTGCCGCTGACGCGGGACTGGTACCGGGGCTTGTCCAATATCCGCGGCAATTTGACCAGCGTGGTCGACCTGGCCCGCTTCCAGGGCAAGGATGTTACTACGATAGATGCCAATTCCAGGGTGGTTGCGTTTGCTCCCGGCCTGGCTTTCAATAGCGGGCTGCTGGTGTCGCAGGTATTCGGCTTGCGGAACGCGTCCGATATGGAAGCGCTGGACGATCCGGATGACGGCGTGCGCAAATCCTGGATGGTCAAGAAATACAAGGATAAAGACGGCAATGTCTGGATGGCTTTGAACCTGTCCTTGCTGGTCCAGGACCAGGAATTCTTGCATGTGGGCCTATAAGCGCCTGTAAAGTTGCAAAAGCAAAAAGAAGTAGTGGGATGCGGATAATCAGTAGCATGGCTGAAATAGGTTAAGCCCTGCGTTGCAGACATGAGTTCTAGTCAGAATCAATCAGTTTAGGAGACTTTGTAATGGCATTTAAACTACCGTTCCTGTCGAAGGCAAAACAAGATCAAGAGCTTGACGGAGAAGCTGCGGGTGCGCGGGAGTTGGCGAATGCCGTTCACTCGGTGGAAGACGCAAGCAATGTAAAAATGCTGTCCAAGAGGACAGTAGAAGACCATGCTGACGCGACCTTCATCGGCGATGCGCTGGAAAAGGGCGGCGATATCAAGTTGCCGCTGATCGGCCACCTGCCGCTGCAAAGGCAAATCCGGGTCTTGCTGATCACCATGGTGGTTGCACTGCTGTTCGTGGCGCTGTTTGTGTATTTGAATGCCTCGCAATCGACCCAGATTTCCACGCAGGCGCAGATCGCCGGCGAAGCGCTGATGCACTCGCAGCGTATCGGTAAGGCGGCGCCGAATGCGATTCAGGGCAATCCGGCGGCGTTTACCCAGCTGCAGGAAAGCCGCACCGAACTGAATAGCGATTTGAGCACCTTGCTGAACGGCGGTAATTACCAGGGCCGTTCGGTGGACCAGCCGAATTCGACGCTGGAGCCGGTGCTGAAAGATGCGCAGAAAGCCTGGAAAAACTCGGACAAGGCGGCCGAGACGATCTCCAAATTGCGCAACGAATTGACCGGCTTCGGTCAAACCCTGCAAAAATTGAATAGCCTGTCGCCGGCCCTGCTGGAATTGACTGAGCAGATTTCCACCCTGAAGGTGCAAGGCGGCGGCTCGGCCCGTGAAATTTCCGCCTCCGGCCAGTTGGTGATGCTGACCCAGCGCCTGGCGCGTAGCGCGAATGAATTCCTGACTTCCGAGGGTGTCAATCCTGAAACCGCCTTCCTGCTGGGCAAGGACACCAATACCTTCCGCGACCTGGTTGAAGGTTTCCTGAACGGTAGTGACGTATTGCGTCTGACTCCGACCAAGGACCAGGATGCGCGCGACAAGCTGACCGAATTGCAAAAAACCTTCGGCGAATACCAGAAGTCGGTTTCCAGCATCCTCGGCAACCTGCAAAACTTTATCGCTGCGAAACAATCCGAGCAGCTGATCTTTAATGAAAACGAAGACTTGAAGCAACGCCTGAGCAAGTTGCAAAAAACCTATGCGGCGCAGCAGGATTCCATCGCCTGGCCATTCTGGTTCTTGCTGGGCAGTGCGCTGATCGCGCTGCTGGCCGCGGCAGGGATCGCTGCGGTACTGCTGCAGGATAGCCGTAACCGCGCCAAGGAAGCGAACGAACGCCGCGACGAGGCGGATGCGCAGATGTTGCAGGCGCAAAAGCAGGAAGAAGAAGCGAAGGCCGCCAACGATCAAAACCAGGCCGCGATTTTGCGCCTGATGAATGAATTGCAGGAAGTGGCGGACGGTGACTTGACGGTGCAGGCGACGGTGTCGGAAGACATCACCGGCGCGATTGCCGACTCGGTTAACTACACGGTGGAAGAGTTGCGCGGCCTGGTAGGCCGGGTAACGGCCACTGCGGCGCAAGTTACCTCGGCGTCCAACCAGGCGCAAAATATTTCCACCGACTTGCTGGAAGCGTCGCAGCAGCAGTCGCGCGAGATTACCGATGCCGGCCAGGTGGTGTTGACCATGGCGGAAGAGATTACCGACGTTTCCCGTTCGGCGAATGAATCGGCGGAGGTTGCGCGCCAGTCGGTGGCGGCGGCGGAGCAGGGTGCGCATGCGGTGGAAAACGCGATCAAGGGTATGCATGAAATTCGCGAGCAGATCCAGGAAACCTCAAAACGGATCAAGCGGCTGGGTGAATCCTCGCAAGAGATTGGCGAGATCACCGAACTGATTTCCGACATTACCGAACAGACCAACGTACTGGCGCTGAATGCGGCGATCCAGGCGGCGTCTGCGGGTGAAGCAGGGCGCGGCTTCTCGGTGGTTGCGGAAGAGGTGCAGCGGCTGGCGGAACGTTCGGCTGAAGCGACCAAGCAGATCGGCGCGCTGGTGCGCACGATTCAAACCGATACCCACGATGCGGTAGCCGCGATGGAAAAATCCACGCAGGGTGTGGTCGAAGGGGCCAGGCTGTCAGATGCGGCGGGTGCCGCGTTGTCCGAGATTAGCCGGGTTTCCAACCGCTTGGCGGAGCTGATTCAAGGCATCTCCCTGGCGACGGAACAGCAGGCGACCTCGGCGAACGGTGTGGCGCAGAATATCCAGCATATTTTGACCATCACCGAACAGACGCAAAACGGTACCCAGCAGACAGCCTACTCGATTCGTGAGTTGTCCATGCTGGCTGAGGAGCTCAGGAACTCGGTATCCCGTTTCCGGGTTGCTGCCTGATTTTCCTTATCGGCTGTTGCGGCTAAGGCTGTTCCCCGGTTCCTGCATGCGGCCTGCGCATGGCATGAACCGGTGGGCCATAGCCTGATCATAAATATGTGGCGATAAACTGCGGATGGTCCGGGTCTATCGCCCTTTGAGTTTGCGGAGCACTCATGACATCCGATTTTTCAGTGTCGTCATCTTACCCAGAAGAGCAGTTTGATATCGGTCCCTTGTCCTGGGTGATGGGGGAAGTGCGCGAAGCGATCACCAGCGCCGGCAAGCAGCTCTCGGACGCGGTCGACCAGGATAGCGAAACGCAGGCGACCTTGCTGCGGCACGCCAAGAGCTACCTGCACCAGGCGCACGGCGCCTTGCAGATCGTCGACATTGACGGCGTATCCATCGTTACCGAAACCATAGAAGACTTGATCGACCGCCTGCATGCCGGCCAGCTGGAGCTGAACCGGGCGCACGTGGACGTGATCGATGACGCCTTTCACGCGGTACTCAGCTACCTGGAAGACCTGCTGTCCGGCAGTCCGCATCAACCGGTGCGCCTGTTTCCCTACTATCGCAGCCTGCTTGAATTGCGCGGTGCCGACCGCATCCATCCGGCCGACCTGTTTTTCCCGTCGCTGTCGGTCCAGGAGCAGATACCCGAGCTGACGGTGAACCGCAACGCCGGGCCGGTGAATTATGTAGGGCTGAGGCAGCGTTTCGAGAAACTGCTGCTGACCGTACTCACCAGTAAGGACGCCGCACAGCAATTGGCCGGTGCACAGGCCATGCATGACCTGATCAAGGAAGTGGAGCAAGGGCAGTCCAGCCCGCAGGCGAAGGCTTTTTGGGTGGTGATGCGCGGCTTTGTAGAGGCTGTCGGACAGGGGGCGATAGAGAATACCCAGTACGTCAAGCAAATTTTCGGCCGCATCAACCTGCAAATCCGCAGGCTGGTCGATGGCGTGACCAATATCCCGGAACGCCTGCTGCGGGATGCGCTGTTCTTCATCGCCCAGGTCAAGCAGCCGTCGCCGTTCGTGACGCAGATCCGCAAAGCCTATCAACTGGAGAACCAGGTCCCGGTCGATTACGACAAGCGCAATTACGGCCAGGTGGCAGCCAATGTGCTGGCGCTCGCCAAGGAACACCTGTCGCATGTCAAAAATTTATGGGGCCGCATCGCCAACGGCGAGGCCGGCCTGGCAGACAAGTTCGCCGGCAAGATGAAGGAGTTGGCGGACGCCGGCACCGAACTCGGTTCCGCTCCGCTCTCCAAGCTGTTGCGCGAGCTGAACGGCCTGGCACGGCATGCCGCGCATGCACCGGAGAATAATAATATAGGCCTGGAGCTGGCCACCAGCCTGCTGTTTGTGGAAAATGCGCTGGACCATATCATGCGCCTGCCGGCCAATTTTTCCGAGCGGGCCGGCGAGATTACGGCGCGCCTGCTGTCGATAGTTTCGGGTGACGTTCCTGAAACCCAGGCCGCCTGGATAGGCGAGATTTCCAAAGAGGCGCAGCAGCGCCAGACCATGGCGGTGCTGGTCGGCGAAATGCAGAACAGCCTGCGCCAGGCCGAAAAGACCCTGGATGAGTATTTCCGCGACCCGGTCAACAAGGATAGCCTGATCCCTATCGACGGCGTCTTGCATCAGGTGGGCGGCGCGCTGGCGATACTCGACCAGGACGATGCGATGCTGGCGGTAGAGCATACGCGCCACATGATAGCCCAGTTCCCCGAGGTCGCCGCCGACGAGGCGATCGACGTCAATGCGGCGGTCTACCAGAATGTGGCGCAGAACGTGGGAGCCTTGTCTTTCTTCATCGAGACCCTGCGTAACCAGCCGGAAGCGGCCAAGAAAAAATTCAGCTTTGATGCCGAGCTGGGCTTGTTCCGCTCCAATTTACTGGAGAAAACCGCCGAAAAGGAGTTATTGCCGGCCAGCTACGCTGACACTGCGCAGCAAGACGACGGCCATGCGCCGCAAACCGTCGTCACCGCCGAGCAGGAGCTGGTCTTGCAGCAGCAGCAGTCAGCCAAACTGGCGGCGTCGCTGGCAGATCAGCCGGATAACCAGAACTTGCAGGCGCAATTGAAGGATTCGCTGGAACAGGAGCACTCGGTTGCCAAGTTGCTGGACGATAACGCCGCCTCCGACCGCGCGCGTAACGCGATCGATTTGCTGGACAATACCGATTTCAGCGCCTCGCCTGATGCCGGCGCACTAAGCGAAATCGTTGCAGCGACTACGCCGCTGGTACAGGAAACCGCCCACGTTGCCAGCGCCGAATTGCCCGGCAGCGATGAGGCGATAGATGCGGAACTGCTGGAAATCTTCCTGATGGAGGCCGACGAGGTCCTGGGGTTCGTGCAGGCAAGCATACCGCTTTCCAGGAAGGACAGCAGCAACCAGGAGCACCTGACCAGTCTGCGCCGCTCTTTTCACACGCTGAAAGGCAGCGGCCGCATGGTCGGCCTGAACGTGTTCGGCGAAACCGCCTGGAGCATAGAGCAGGTGATGAACCTGTGGCTGTCCGATTCGCGCGACGGCAACGAGAATTTGTATGCCTTGCTGGATAAGGCCGCGCAGGAGCTGTACGCCTGGGTCGAGGACCTGAAACAAAGAGGACAATCCACCCGCACCGGTGCCGCGATCATCGCTGCTGCCGAAAGAGTCAAGGCAGGACAAAGTTTTGTGTACGAAGAGCCCGCTCCCCTTGCCCCGGAAGCGGCGCATTTTGCGCCGACGGCAGAGCCGTTTACACCGATAGCAGAGCTTCCACCTGAGTCTGAGCCCGAATTGCCGGCCGTCGCCCTCGTGCAGGCCGAAGCAGCGGCCAGGCATGAGTTGGAACCGGAGTTGGCTGCCGGCGCGCTGGCCGGGCCTGCCGGGCTCAGCTTTGCCGTTGCCGAAAGCATGGAGTTGGAGTCGCTGGACATAGTGCCGCTGGACTTCGATACCCCGGCGCTTGCGCCTGACGCCCCCTTGGCCATCGACCTCCCGGATGCGCTGGATACGGTGGCCCAGCCCGCCGCTGAATATATCCCCTTGCCTGACTGGGCCGCGGATCATGCGTCGGCACCGGAAATTTTACTGGAAGCCTTGCATGTAGAGGACTTGCCGGCAGAAGCCAATGCTGCCGGCCTGCCCCTTGAGCCGCTGGCTGTGGTTCCGGAAATTCCAGAGCTGGACTTGTTGCCGGACGCAGTCATCGCGACCGAATTCGCCATGCCGGATGCACAGGATGCGCAATTGATGGAATCCATCCTGCCCGAGCCGGCATCGGCCCTGGACGGGGCCGATGCCGATATGCAGCTGGACGCCTTGCCTGGACTGGAGTTGGATAGCGATACCGACATCGCCGCTGAACCGCTGCATATCGTCGCAGACGCCGTGCCAGAGGCCGCCCAGGCCCTTGCAACGGAGCAGGTCCAGAAGCAGCACGACAATGTATTCCAGCTGGAACCTGCGCAGCCGCAGCCGGAAAGCCTGCACCTGGTCACGTCCGCAGATGCGCAGGAGCAGATCGTCGCGCAGATCATTGATTTTCCCGACATGTCCCAGCCTGTGCCCGTGCAGGATGACAATATCAAGCGCATCGGCGACATAGAAATCAGCCTGCCGCTGCACACGATCTACATGGCCGAGACCGACGAAATCGTGCGTTACCTGTCGCAGGACTTCGCAGAGTGGAGGCATGAGTCGCATCGCCCGGTTTCCCTGCATGCAGTCCATGCGGCGCACTCGCTGGCCGGCAGTTCTGCCACGGTGGGCCTGAAGGCAGCCCAGGAATTGGCGCACGCGCTGGAACTGGTATTGCAAAGGATAGAAAAACATCCGGTTGTGCTGGCCGGCAGCGAATTTGACGTGCTGGATAATTGCGTGGAGTGCGTGAAACGCATGCTGCAGAAATTTGCATTGTCGGAAATGGCTGAACATGCCCCGGCTGAAGTGCAAAGCCTGGAGCTATTGCTGCAAGCGCTGAGCGCCCGCGCCGATTCCGATGCCGATCCGCTCGATTTGCATATGCCCGATGAGTTGGCCCCGGAACTGGACCAGGTGCCTGCCGCCGCCGAAGAGATGACAGCGGCGCCCGGAGACCTCCCGGATTACAGTCAGGAGGCCTTGAACGCCAGCCTGGAAGGATTGGAACATGGGCAGGCCATTGCGCCGCCAGCCGAGTCGGATGTGCCGGCAGGTCCAGGTGAGCAGCCGCTAGACATGACGGCCGAGGCGCCTGCCGCCGCGCCGGCAATCCCGGTTTTTGAGCCGGCCGCGCCTGCACTGGATCCGGAATTACGCATCAAGGATGACCTGGATGCCGACCTGTTGCCGGTTTTTATTGAAGAAGGCAATGACTTGCTGCCCATGGTCGGGCAATTGCTGCGCTCCTGGCAGCAGCACCCCGAGGATGGCGCGATACCGCAGTCCATCCTGCGCCTGATGCACACCATCAAGGGCAGCGCCAGGATGGCCGGCGCCATGCAATTGGGGCAACATACCCATGATATGGAAGCCCGCATAGAAAACCTGATGCATGCCGGCGGCGCCGTACGTCAGCCTTTGCTAGATGATTTGCTGATGCGGCATGATCATTCCATGCACTTGTTCGAGCGCTTGCAGCATCCGGCGCCCGAGCAGCCAGCCAGCCTTGCACCCGGCGTGGATGAGGAGCCGATGCAGGCGGTCAGCGAGTTCGACCGTGATTTGTCGGCGCCGCAATTCGCGCCCGCTGCCGCGCCGGCAGATGCGGCAGATGCGGCAAAAGCGGCCGGGACATCGGCAGCGGCTACCGCATTGACCAGCCTGGCGCCGGTGCAGCACAGCCACAGCGTGCCCGCGGTGAAATTGCCAGCCATGCCGCTGGCACCGGCAGCGCCGAAGGCGGCCGCTCCGCTGGTGCGGGTGCGGGCCGACATCCTGGACCGCCTGGTCAACCAGGCCGGTGAAGTTTCCATCTCGCGTTCCAAGCTGGAAAATGAAGTCGGCACGCTCAGGTCCTCGCTGGTGGAGCTGACCGAGAACGTCAACCGCTTGCGCGACCAGTTGCGCGAAGTGGAAATCCAGGCGGAAACCCAGATCAGCTCGCGCATGGCATTGTCGGGCGACCGCGAGTTCGATCCGCTGGAATTCGATCGCTTTACCCGCTTGCAGGAATTGACGCGCATGATGGCGGAGAGCGTCAGCGACGTCGCCACGGTGCAGAGCAATCTGACCCGCACGATAGACGGTGCCTCCGACGGTTTGCACACCCAGGCGCGCCTGACCCGCGAACTGCAGCAGGATCTGATGCGGGTGCGCATGGTGCCCTTCGCCAGCATCTCCGAACGGCTGTACCGCGTGACGCGCCAGGCCTCGAAAGAACTGGATAAGCGCGTCAACCTGGATATCCGCGGCGCCTCGGTGGAAATGGATAGAAGCGTGCTGGAAAAAATGGCCGGCCCATTCGAACATTTGCTGCGCAACGCGATCGTGCATGGCATAGAAAGCCGTGAAAACCGGCGTGCAAACGGCAAGGATGAAGTCGGCGAATTGCTGGTGGAGGTGCGCCAGGAAGGTAATGAGGTGGTGATCCACTTCACCGACGACGGCCAGGGACTGAACCTGGGGCGCATCCGCGACAAGGCCAGGTCGATCGGTTTGCTCGCTTATGACGACGATGCGACCGATGCCGAAGCGGTCAACATGATTTTTGAGCCGGGCTTTTCCACCGCCAGTGAAGTCACCGAGCTGGCCGGACGCGGCGTAGGCATGGACGTGGTGCGCTCGGAGGCGGCATCGCTGGGAGGCAGGGTGTCGGTTGTTTCCGTGCCGGGCCAGGGCGCGCATTTCACTATCCACCTGCCTTTGACGCTGGCGGTGACCCAGGTTGTCATCCTGACTTCCGGCGGCAGGACGTTTGCATTGCCTTCGGTACTGGTGGAACAAGTGCAGCAGCTGAAAGCGACGGTGCTGGCGGCGGCGTATAACGACGGCGCTATCATGTGGCAGGGCAACCGGGTTGCCTTGCACTACCTGTCGACGATGCTGGGCGAGCATGATATCGCTCCGGTGGCGCAGCAGTACTCGCCGGTATTGATCATGAAGAGTGGCAGCGAACGCGTAGCGATACACGTGGACGACGTGATCGGCAACCGCGAGGCCGTGGTGAAGAATATCGGCCCGCAATTGTCGCGCATGATAGGCATCGCGGGTGCAACGGTGCTCGGTTCGGGCGAGATCGTGCTGATCCTGAATCCGGTGCCGCTGGCGGCCAAGCTGGAGCATGAGCAAGTGCGCCATCCGCTGGCGCAATCCGAATCCGGCTTGCCGGAAATGGGCGCCGTGGCCGATATCGCCCACAATCCGGACTTGAACCGGACCCAGGTGCAGCCGGTGCACGGCTTGCGCACGCAGCATATCGTGATGGTGGTCGACGATTCGCTGACCGTGCGGCGCGTTACGCAGCGCCTGTTGTCGCGCGAAGGCTATCAGGTGGTGCTGGCGAAAGACGGTATCGATGCGCTGGAGCAGTTGCAGTCCATCACGCCGGACGTGATGCTGGTGGATATCGAGATGCCGCGCATGGATGGTTTCGACTTGACGCGCAATGTGCGTAGCGACGCCCGTACCACGCATATCCCTATCATCATGATCACCTCGCGTACCGCCGACAAGCACAAGAACTATGCCTATGAGCTGGGCGTCAATGAGTATTTCGGCAAGCCTTATCGCGAAGATGACCTGCTGGCAGCGATCACCAGGTTTGTCGGTGAAAAAACGCCGATTTGATTGAGCCGCCCCGCCGTATCACACAGCAAAACGCCCGGACTTGAGCCGGGCGTTTTTTATTCGGCCTTCTTGACCACCGCATACCTTGCCAGCGTTTCCTTGCGGGCCAGCTCGTGGTCGACGATGGGGGCGGGATAGTCCAGGCCCAGCGTGATGCCGGCCTCTTGCAGCGCTTGCGGCGTCAATTTCCAGGGCGCGTGTATCTGGCGCCGGTCCAGTTTGCCCAATTGCGGCAGGTAGCGGCGGATGAATTTGCCTTCGGAATCGAATTTTTCAGATTGGGTGATCGGGTTGAAGATGCGGAAATAGGGCTGGGCATCACAGCCGGAAGAGGCCGCCCACTGCCAGCCACCATTATTGGCCGCCAGGTCAAAATCGTTGAGTTGCAAGGCAAAATAGCGTTCGCCCCAGCGCCAGTCTATCCCCAGATCCTTGATCAGGAAGCAGGCGCTGACCATGCGCAGGCGATTATGCATATAGCCGGTCTGGTTGAGCTGGCACATCGCCGCATCGACCAGCGGGTAGCCGGTCCTGCCCTGGCACCAGGCTGCAAACAGGCGTTCCGCATGCGGACCGGACTGCCACTGGATGGCGTCATAGCCGGGCTTGAAGGCGCGTTCGGCAACGTGGGGATGGTGGTCCAGTATCATGAAATAAAAGTCGCGCCAGATAAGCTCCGACAGCCAGGTTTGCGCGCCCGAATTTGTGTGTCCAGTGCGTAGGCAATGCAGGGCTTCGCGCACCAGGTGGCGGATCGACACCGTGCCAAAACGCAGATGCACTGACAGGTAGGACGGGCCCTTGATGGCCGGGAAATCGCGCGCCACATCGTACTGGCGGATGCGGGACAGGAAGTCCTGCAGCAGCCCGGCGCCGCCCGACATGCCGGTGGGCACCGCCATTTGCGCCGCGGCGTCGTCGATAAAACCCAGTTGCGCCAGCGAAGGCAATTGCTGCCGGGCCTGCGGGCAGTTCGCCAGAGCGGCCGCATGGCTTTCTATAGGGTAGGATTTGCAATAAAAATCGCCACCCTCGGCCGCTATTTTTTTCAGCCAGGCATTCTTATACGGGGTAAATACCGAGAACGGTGTGCCTGCCAGCGACAGCACTTCCTGCTGGTCAAAGATGACCTGGTCTTTATAGCTGTTCAGCACGCAACCGAAGGCGTCCAGGTTTTGCTGTACTTCCCGGTCCCTTTGCAGCGCCTGCGGTTCGTAGTCGTGATTGGTGAATACCGCACCGGCCTCCAGTTCCGCTGCCAGCCGGGGAATTTCCTGTTCGGCATAGCCGTGCCGCACGATCAGGCCGCCGCCCAGCTTCTCCAGTTCCCGCGCCAGTTCCCCCACGCTGGCATGGATGAAAGCCACTCGCCTGTCCGCCGCCGGCAAGCCCTGCAGGATGGCCTGGTCGTACACAAATACGCAATACACCTGGCTGCTTTGCCTGAGAGCATGGTAGAGCGCTGCGTGGTCAAAGCTGCGCAGGTCGCGCCTGAACCAGACCAGGGAGCGCGGGAATTTGCTTTGCATAGGATAGTGCCCAGGATTTTATCCCGCCATTGTAGCGACAAAACCCGCTTGCCATTTTGCATGCCAACAGCATTGATTGCGGGCATCGTTTGCCCCTATGGCGTCCTCGCTGGCAATAAAGCATTGCATATTTGATAAATAATAAGGTGGTTTGATTAAAAAAACGCCACGCTTTTTGCCCGGCCACAATTTCTATGGATGTTGCCTGCAAGTTTAGGCGCGACCTGGCCGCGATTTGGTCCGATTCAGGTCATAAAGCGGCAAAAATGCTAAAATGCCGGCATGGCGAAGCAAATAAAACCTCACATCTCCACTTTATCTGGAGAAACTCCCCGGTCGGAGCCTGAGACTCCTTCCCGGTCCTCTATTTCTTCCGATTCCGCTGCCGCCGATACCGAGTCAGGGTTGAACCTGGCCAACCACTTCCTGATCGCCATGCCGTCCATGCTGGACCCCATCTTTGGGGGTTCCGTGATCTACCTGTGCGAGCACAATCAGCGCGGCGCGATGGGCTTGGTGATCAACAAGCCGACCGACATGACGATCTCCGGCCTGTTCGACCGTATCGACCTGAAGCTGGAAATTATTCCCAATTCCCATCCCATGCGCGAGCAGCCCGTGATGTTTGGCGGTCCGGTGCAGGATGACCGCGGTTTTGTCCTGCATGCACCGGTAGGCAAGTTTTCTTCTTCGCTGCAGGTGACGGACGATATCGCCTTCACCACCTCGCGTGACGTGCTGGAAGCGGTGGCCGCCGGCGAAGGCCCGGACCGGGTATTGGTCAGTGTCGGCTATGCCGGCTGGAGCGCCGGCCAGCTGGAGCAGGAAATACTCGCCAACGGCTGGCTGACCGTGGCGGCCGATGCCAGTATCCTGTTTGACTTGCCGATAGAAGAGCGTTTCCTGGCTGCGATCAAATTATTGGGCATAGACCCGATGATGCTGGCCTCAGTCGCCGGGCACGCCTGATGGCCGCAGCAGCGGGAGGGACTGTTGCATCAGCAACAGTGGAGACATCGGCTGAAGCGGCAAAGCCGGAAAAGGCAAGTGGAGTGCGTCCGGACGGCTCCGTGCTGGCCTTCGATTTCGGCCTGAAACGCATCGGTGTCGCCGTCGGCAACACCCTGTTGCGCCAGGCCCAGCCGCTCGGCATCATCTGCGCCGCTACCAATGACGGCAAATTTGCAGAAATCACCGACCTGATCAAGACCTGGCAGCCCGCGCTATGCGTGGTCGGCCTGCCCATGCACCCGGATGGCGCGGCACATGAAATGACCCAGCGTTGCCAGCGCTTTGCCAATCAGCTGCACGGCCGCTATGGCGTGGCCGTGGAACTGGTGGATGAACGCTATTCTTCCGCCGTGATCTCCGCCAAACGCGGCGAACACGTCGATGCGCAAGCCGCGGCCCTTATTCTGCAACAATATTTCGACCAGACCCCATGAACACATCCACTTCTCTCCCCGATGCGGAAGCCCTGTATCAGGACCTGCTGGCACAGATAAAATCCCACGCGCATTCTGATCCGGCGCGGGAGCAAAAGCTGGCGATAGTCGGCATCTATTCCGGCGGCGCCTGGCTGGCAGAACGCCTGGCCAGCGACCTGGCGCTGCACAACAAACCCGGCTACATCGACGTCTCGTTCTACCGCGACGACTATGCGCAAAAGGGCTTGCACGCCGAGGTCAAGCCGACCCAGATCCCGTTCGACGTCAACGACGCCAGCATCATCCTAGTGGACGACGTGCTGTACACCGGCCGCACTACCCGCGCCGCCATCAATGAACTGTTCGACTACGGCCGGCCGGCCAGGATCATGCTGGCGGCACTAGTGGACCGCGGCGGCAGGGAATTGCCTATCGCCGCCGATTTCGTGGCCCATACAGTCGACACGGTCGACACGGCAAACTTCGATAACACCTGTTCCATCAACCTGCAGCGCGCAGACGACGGTAAATTTAGCCTGAGCATAGACCATGCATAATCCCCAACTGAACAAACACGGCGAACTGCAGCATCTGCTGACCATCGAGGGTTTGCCCAAGTCCATCGTCAACCATATCCTGGATACTGCTTCTTCTTTCGTCAGCGTCAGCGACCGCGAAGTGAAGAAGGTGCCGCTGATGCGCGGCAAGAGCGTATTCAACCTGTTCTTCGAAAATTCCACCCGCACCCGCACCACCTTCGAGATCGCATCCAAGCGCCTGTCCGCCGACGTGATCAACCTGAATATTTCCGCCTCCAGCACCAGCAAGGGCGAATCGCTGCTGGATACGATAGACAACCTGGCGGCGATGCACGCCGACATGTTTGTGGTGCGCCACTCGATGTCGGGCGCGCCCTACCTGATCGCCAAGCACCTGAACGACACCAACCAGCAGCACGTGCACGTGGTGAATGCCGGCGACGGCCGGCATGCCCACCCGACCCAGGGCTTGCTGGACATGTACACGATACGGCACTACAAGAAAGACTTCACCAACCTGACGGTAGCCATCGTCGGCGACGTACTGCACAGCCGCGTGGCCCGTTCCGACATCCATGCGCTGACCACGCTGGGCGTACCCGAGGTCAGGGTGATAGGGCCGCGTACGCTGTTGCCCTCCGGCCTGGAGCAAATGGGAGTGCGCGTGTTCAGCGACATGAACGAGGGTTTGAAGGGGGTAGACGTGATCATCATGCTGCGCTTGCAGAATGAGCGCATGAGCGGCGCCTTGCTGCCTTCCGCGCAGGAATACTTCAAGCACTACGGCCTGACGCCGGAGCGCCTGGCGCTGGCCAAGCCGGATGCGATCGTGATGCACCCCGGTCCCATGAATCGCGGCGTGGAGATAGACTCTGCGGTGGCCGACGGCCCGCAGGCGGTCATACTGCCGCAAGTCACTTTCGGGATTGCCGTGCGCATGGCAGTGATGAGCATAGTGGCCGGCAACTGAGCTGATAACTAAGCTAATAACTAAGCCGATAACTGAGCCGATAACTGAGCCGAGCTGGGAATAAAGCTGAGAATGAAGCCGAAATAGGACACCAAAATAATATGAAAATCCATATCAAGAATGGCCGCATCGTAGACCCTGCCAACGGCATGGACGCCATCCAGGACCTGTATATCGCCGCCGGCAAGATCGTCGCGCTGGGACAGGCGCCGGCCGATTTTGTGGCCAACAAGAGTATAGACGCCAGCGGCCTGGTCGTGGCCCCCGGGCTGGTTGACCTGAGCGCGAGGCTGCGCGAACCCGGTTTTGAATACAAGGCCACGCTGGAATCGGAATTGCAGGCAGCGATGCGCGGCGGCGTCACCAGCCTGGTTTGTCCGCCGGACACCGATCCGGTGCTGGACGAATCCGGTCTGGTGGAAATGCTGAAGCAAAGGGCCAAGACCCAGAACAAGGCCCACGTTTACCCCCTGGGAGCGTTGACGGTAGGCTTGAAAGGCGAGGCGCTGACCGAGATGGCCGCGCTGACCGAAGCCGGCTGCATAGGTTTCTCGCAGGCGGAAATCGTCATCGAAGATACCAATGTATTGCAGCGCGCCCTGCAATATGCCGGCACTTTCGGTTACACGGTGTGGCTGCGTCCGCAAGATGCCTTCATCGGCAAGGGCGGTGTCGCCCACAGCGGGCCGCTGGCTTCGCGCCTGGGTTTGGCGGGCGTGCCGGTGATGGCCGAAACCATCGCACTGCACACGCTGTTTGAATTGATGCGGGCCACCGATGCCAAAGTCCACCTGTGTCGCATCTCTTCGGCCGCCGGCCTGGAACTGGTGCGCCAGGCCAAGAAACAGGGCTTGTCGCTGACTTGCGACGTCGGCGCGCACCATGTGCACCTGACCGACGCCGATATCGGTTTCTTCGATTCCAATGCGCGCCTGACTCCGCCCCTGCGCACGCAGCGCGACCGCGATGCGATCAGGCTGGCCCTGCAGGACGGCACCATAGACGCGATCTGTTCCGACCATACGCCGGTGGACGACGATGAAAAATTGCTGCCGTTTGCCGAGGCTTCACCCGGCGCCACCGGACTGGAATTGCTGTTGTCCCTGGCCTTGAAATGGGCTGAAGAGAGCCGCGGCGAAGTGACGCTGAGCCAGGCCATCTCTCGTATCACCAGCGACGCCGCGCGCGTCACCGGCCTGGCTTGCGGCCAGCTGGGCGTGGGCCGGGTAGCCGACCTCTGTCTGTTCGATCCCGCCGAACGCTGGACGGTAGAGGCCAAGAACCTGATTAGCCAGGGCAAGCATACGCCTTTCCTGGGCTATGAATTGCCGGGCGTGGTCAAGGCCACCATCGTCGCCGGCCATATCGCTTTTGATGCGATGCACTAGTCCGGCAACCGGTAAAAATAATAATAAACATCGTAAGGGGTGGCATGATAGCTTGGCGTTTTGCACGCGTGATAGTGCATCTATTTGCAGGTTTGTTTACCTGCGCGCTGGTTTTCCCATGGACCGGCGCGGCCATCCATGAGCGCCTGATACGGCGCTGGTCCCGCAAGTTATTGCGGATCGTCAAGGTGGAGGCCAGCTTCAGGGACTTGGCGGACGGCGCGGTTGCCGAGCGCTCCCTGATCATCGCCAACCACGTCTCCTGGCTCGATATCTTCGTGATGAATGCGATGCACCCCTGTCACTTCGTGGCCAAATCCGACATCCGCGGCTGGCCGCTGATAGGCTGGTTGTGCGAAAAAACCGGCACCATCTTCATCGCCCGCGGCAAGCAGCGTGAAGTCAGGAAAATCTATGAAGGCCTGGTGCACCAGATACAGGCAGGCGAGAGGGTGGCTTTTTTTCCAGAAGGGACTACTGCACCGCAAGGCACTTTGCTGCCGTTTCATGCCAATCTGTTTGAGGCGGCGATCCAGGCCCAGGTGCCGATACAGCCGTTTGCCGTGCGTTACCTGGACGGCAAGGACTCGCTGCATCCGGCGGCCGACTTTATCGGCGACATGACTTTCGTCGAAAGCATGGCGGCGATACTGAAAGCCGGCGGGCTAAGGGCGGAACTGGTCAGGCTGCCGCAGATCAGCACCGATGGCGCACACCGGCGCGATGTGGCGCAAGTAGCCAGGAAGGCCGTGGCGCGCGGCCTGGGGATGGCGGAAGACTAAGAGGCTGTTGCGAAATTAGTCTGGCTAGGCGTCGCCGACGAAGACAGTGCTTT
>JAZJYH010000055.1:0-25236 GCA_040390485.1 Pseudomonadota bacterium | reverse complement strand
CACGGTCAGCCTGTATATCACGATCTTCAACCTGTTCATCAGCCTGTTGCAGTTATTGGGCTTTGTCAGCCGCGACGACTAAAACCTACTTGATATCTTACTGCGCGGGCGTGATCGGGGCTCATGCGCTACCGAATGTGGCAACAACGATGCTCACGTACCTCTAGTACGTTCCGCTTTCTGTGTTGCCGCATTTGAAACATCGACCCCGCTGAAGGTAAAAACCTTCGGCTCGCTACAGATCTCAAGCAGGTTTGAATTCTAATAAGAACGTAACACCGTAAAAAGAAAAGAAGCATCATGATACAAACCATCGCCCAGCCCTGGATGTGGGCCGTCTTTATCGCCTTTGTGCTGGGGATGCTGCTGCTCGACGTATTCGCGCTGGGCGGCTCGCGTTCGCACAAGGTCGGCATCAAGGAAGCCGCGATCTGGTCCGGCGTCTGGGTCAGCCTGGCGCTATTGTTTGACCTCGGCCTGTGGCTGTATCTGAAACAGTCCGTCGGCACTGCCGTGGCCGACGCCAAGGCGATGGAATTCCTGGCCGGCTATGTGATAGAAAAATCATTATCGGTCGATAACGTCTTTGTCTTCTTGCTGATCTTCGGCCATTTCTCGGTGCCGCTGCAATATCAGCGCAAAGTGCTGCTGTACGGCGTACTCGGCGCGATCGTGATGCGCATTGCGATGATACTGGCCGGCGTCTGGGTAGTGACGCAATTCGCCTGGGTGCTATACCTGTTCGGCGTATTCCTGCTGATTACCGGTTTCCGCATGCTGGTCGCGGCAGAAAAAGAACCCGACCTGAATGCCAATCCCGTCTTGCGCTGGGCCAAAAAGCTGCTGCCCTTCACCGAAGGCTTCCGCGCCGAGAAGTTCAGCGTGATCGAAGGCGGCAAGCGCGTGTTCACGCCGCTGCTGCTGGTACTGATACTGATAGAGATATCGGACGTGATCTTTGCAGTCGACTCGATACCGGCCATCTTTGCCATCACGACCGACCCCTTCATCGTGTTCACGTCGAATATCTTCGCCATCATGGGCTTGCGCGCGCTGTATTTCCTGCTGGCCGACATGGCGGAGCGCTTCCACCTGCTGAAGTTCGGCCTGGCCTTTGTGCTGATGTTTGTCGGTATCAAGATGCTGGTAGTGCAATGGCTGCATATCCCGACCACGATCTCGCTGCTGGTCATAGGCAGCATCCTGGCCAGCTCGATCGCGGCCAGCCTGATCGCTACCCGCCCCGCACACAAGAAGCCTGAGTAGATCGCTGCATGGTAGATAAATAGATAAGTAGCTAAATAAATAAGTAGCGATTTAGTAACAGCATAAAAATTGAACGGTTCCCTTTAGGGCACGTCGCCAAAGTAACGGTGACGTGCCCTTTTTTTATGCTTTGCCGCCCGGCCCGCTTTGTTGCATTACTTTGTTGCATGAAGAACCAAATTTTGCGGAGAAACCCAGGCCGGTCCGTGCCGGCTTGCACCCAAGCCCTTGATTTGACGTATAATTTGGGCTTCTTGCGCCGATTTGAGACTCAGATTGCGGGCGCGTAATAAGTGCAGCTAAAAGGACATCGCCCGATCCGCCTGCATAAGTCGATCGGGCTTTTTGTTTGATGAGCGAGATGATGAATAGCATTGCCGACGTACCTGCCGCAGTAACTGCCACAGAAGCCCATTTGCGCGACCTGCTGTCGCGCCGCATCCTGATACTGGATGGCGCGATGGGCACCATGATCCAGCAATACAAACTGACGGAAGAAGACTACCGCGGCGAGCGTTTCAAGGACTTTAGCGGCCCCGGCCGGGAGCTGTTCGTCAAGGGCAATAATGAATTGCTGTCGCTGACCCAGCCGCACATCATCCAGGAAATCCACGAGCAATACCTGGCGGCCGGCGCCGATCTGATAGAGACCAATACCTTCGGCGCCACCACCGTGGCGCAGGACGACTACCATATGGCGCACCTGGCCTATGAGATGAATTTGGAATCGGCCCGGATCGCCAGGGCGGCCTGCGACAAATATTCCAGCGCCGACAAGCCGCGCTATGTCGCCGGCGCGCTGGGGCCGACACCGAAGACCGCCTCCATCTCGCCGGACGTCAACGATCCGGCCGCCCGCAATGTCACTTTCGACCAGCTGGTCGCCGCCTACCTGCAGCAAACCCGCGGCCTGGTCGACGGCGGCGCCGACGTGCTGCTGGTGGAAACCATTTTCGATACGCTGAACTGCAAGGCCGCACTGTTCGCGATCGACGCCTATTTCGAAGAGACCAAGGACAACGGCAAAGCGCGTTTGCCCATCATGATCTCCGGCACCGTGACCGATGCCTCCGGCCGCATCCTGTCGGGCCAGACCGTGCCGGCCTTCTGGAATTCGGTGCGGCACGCGCGGCCCCTGACGATAGGCTTGAACTGCGCCCTGGGCGCGACCCTGATGCGTCCCTATGCAGAAGAATTGGCGACCATCGCCGATACCTTCGTCTGCATCTACCCGAATGCCGGCCTGCCCAATCCCATGAGCGATACCGGCTTTGACGAATTGCCGGCCGATACCTCTTCGCTGCTGAAAGAGTTTGCCGAGAGCGGCTTCGTGAATATCGCCGGCGGCTGCTGCGGCACCACCCCGGCCCATATCAAGGCGATTGCCGATTTGCTGCAGCCGATCGCGCCGCGCCAGGTGCCGCAGGCAGCGGCCGCCATGCGGCTGTCGGGCCTGGAGCCGTTCACCATCGACCAGGACTCGCTGTTCGTCAATGTCGGCGAGCGCACCAATGTGACCGGCTCGAAAGCCTTTGCCCGCCTGATCCTGAACGAACAATACGATGAAGCGCTGGCGGTGGCCCGCCAGCAGGTGGAAAACGGCGCCCAGGTGATCGACATCAACATGGACGAGGCGATGCTGGATTCGCAAGCGGCGATGACGCGCTTCCTGAACCTGATCGCGTCCGAGCCCGACATCGCCCGCGTGCCCATCATGATAGATTCGTCCAAATGGACGGTGATCGAGGCCGGCCTGAAGTGCGTGCAGGGCAAGGCCATCGTCAACTCGATCTCGATGAAGGAAGGCGAAGCCGAGTTCCTGCGCCAGGCCACGCTGTGCAAACGCTACGGCGCGGCGGTGATCGTGATGGCCTTCGATGAAAAAGGCCAGGCCGACACCTATGAGCGCAAGATAGAAATCTGCCAGCGCGCCTATGAGCTGCTGATCAAGGAACTGGATTTCGATCCGGAAGACATCATCTTCGATCCGAATATCTTTGCGATCGCCACCGGCATAGAAGAGCACAATAACTATGCGGTCGACTTCATCAATGCCACCCGCTGGATACGCCAGAACTTGCCGGGCGCCAAGATCAGCGGCGGCGTCTCCAATGTCAGCTTCAGCTTCCGCGGCAATGACCCGGCGCGGGAAGCCATCCACACCGTATTCCTGTACCACGCGATCCAGGCCGGCATGACCATGGGCATCGTGAATGCCGGCATGATGGGTGTCTACAGCGAGCTTGGCGAAGAGTTGCGCGAGCGGGTCGAAGACGTGGTGCTGAACCGGCGCGACGACGCCACCGAGCGCATGATCGAGTTCGCCGCCACGCTCAAGGCCGGCGGCAAGAGGGAAGAGGCGACGCTGGAATGGCGTAGCGATCCGGTGGAAAAACGCCTGGCGCATGCGATGGTGCACGGCATCACGCAATGGATAGTGGAAGATACCGAAGAAGCCCGGCAAGCCATCATGGACAAGGGCGGCCGCCCTATCCAGGTGATCGAGGGTCCGTTGATGTCCGGCATGAATATCGTCGGCGACCTGTTCGGCCAGGGCAAGATGTTCCTGCCGCAAGTGGTCAAGTCGGCGCGCGTGATGAAGCAGGCGGTCGCCCACCTGGTGCCCTTTATTGAGGAAGAGAAAAAACGCAGCGGCGACAACAAGCCCAAGGGCAAGATCGTGATCGCCACGGTCAAGGGCGACGTCCACGACATAGGCAAGAACATCGTCACCGTGGTGCTGCAATGCAATAATTTTGAAGTGGTCAATATGGGCGTGATGGTGCCCTGCTCCGAGATTCTGGCCAAGGCCAAGGCGGAAAATGCCGACATCATAGGGCTCTCGGGCCTGATCACGCCTTCGCTGGAAGAAATGGCCCACGTCGCCAAGGAAATGCAGCGCGACCCGCATTTCCGCATGCTGAAGATCCCTCTGCTGATAGGCGGCGCCACCACCAGCCGCGCGCATACCGCGGTGAAGATCGCACCGAACTACGAAGGACCGGTGGTGTATGTGCCGGATGCATCGCGTTCAGTCTCGGTGGCGCAATCGCTGTTGACGGTGGAGCAGCGCGAGCAATACGTGGAAGAACTGGCGATAGACTATGAACGCATCCGCGTGCAGCACGCCAACAAGAAGGCCATCCCCATGCTGAGCCTGGCGGCGGCGCGCGCCAACAAGACCAAATTGGAGTTCGGCGGCGCCTATGCGCCGCGGAAACCCAAGTTCATCGGCCGCCGCATCTTCAAGAACTATGACCTGGCAACGATCGCCCAGTATATAGACTGGGGCCCGTTCTTCCAGACCTGGGACCTGGCCGGCCCCTATCCGGCGATACTGAGCGATGAAGTGGTCGGCGACGCCGCCAGTAAGGTCTTCGCCGAAGGCCAGGCGATGCTGAAAAAAATCATAGAAGGACGCTGGCTATCCGCCAACGCCGTGATTTCCCTGTTGCCGGCCAATAGCGTCAACGAGGACGACATCGAGGTGTATACCGATGAGAGCCGCAGCCAGGTCGCCTTCACCTATTACGGGGTGCGCCAGCAAACCGAGAAACCGGTGATAGACGGCGTCGCCAGGCCCAACCAGTGCCTGGCCGATTTCATCGCGCCGAAATCTTCCGGGGTCGCCGACTATATAGGCTTGTTCGCGGTGACCGCCGGCCTGGGCATAGAAAAGCATGAAAAACGTTTTGAAGACGCGCATGACGATTACAGCAGCATCATGCTGAAGTCGCTGGCGGACCGGCTGGCGGAAGCCTTTGCCGAACACCTGCATGAAAGGGTGCGCAAGGATTTGTGGGGCTATGCCGCCGATGAACACTTGAGCAATGAAGCCCTGATCAAGGAAGCCTACCAGGGCATACGTCCGGCGCCCGGCTATCCGGCCTGCCCCGAACATACGGTCAAGGCCGACATGTTCAAGCTGATGCAATGCGAAGAGATAGACATGCACATCACCGAATCCTTTGCGATGATACCCGGCGCCGCGGTATCGGGTTTCTATTTTGCGCACCCGGCGTCCAAGTATTTTAGCGTGGGCAAGATAGGCGACGACCAGGTCAGCGACATGGCCAAACGCCGCAACGTCAATAAGGAAGAGGTAGAACGCTGGCTGGCGCCTAACCTTTAATGCACTTGACAGGCCTTATCTGAAAATCATTTAGTACATGGCGGTAAGTAGCGCCCATTTTCCATTAAAATACCCCGCAGGCCCTCTTTGACCGAATCCGGATAAAGAGGGCCTGTTTTATATTTAATAGAGCCTGGATTTGTAGCCAAAACCTAAGCAAACTCCAAAAGTGATGGATTTTTCCTATTTCACATGCTAATAATACAAGTCAATTCACGGGTTCAAGAAGGCAAGCATACTGTGCACTGGCTCCATGGCTGATACCTATCCACAATTTATTGATCTTTCCCAATTGCGGATTGGGATGTTTGTATATCTCGACATAGGCTGGATGGAACACCCGTTCCCGGTCAACAGTTTTTCGATTACCAATCAGGATCAGATCGCCACGATACGCTCGCTGGGCCTGGAGCGCATCCGCTACTCACCGGAAAAAAGCACTCCGGAATCCCAGGCGGAAGCCATCGCCGCCGCGGCCGCTGCCGCCGGCACGGCAGCGCCGGCCAGCCCGGTCCTGGTCGAAGTGGAATCCCCCAAGGCCGCAGAAGCACGCAAAAGGCGCGAGCTGCTGGCCAGCCAGCAAGCCAGCCTGATGGTGTGCGAGAAGCAATTCAACAATGCCACCCTCACTTATAAGCAGGTCATAGACTCGGTGCATGCGCAACCCCAGGTTTCCCGCGAACATGCAGAAAACCTGATCCAATCCTTTTTGCAGGAAATTCTCACCGAAGACGAAGCGGCGATACGCTTGTTGTCGGAAAAGGCCGGGGAAAAAACCTCGCTGCACTCGATCAATGTCACCGTGATCTCCCTGCTGCTGGGCAAAGCCATGCAGTTCGGTAAGGCCGAGATGCTGGAACTGGGCGTAGGCGCCCTATTGCATGATATCGGCAAGATGGAATTGCCCGACCGCCTGCGCTGGCTGGACGAGCAATTCAGCTATGCCGAACGGCAGATCTACCAGGGCCATGTCGCGCACGGCGTCAACATGGGACGCAAGATGGGCCTGTCCGGCCATGCCATGCTGTTGATAGGCCAGCACCACGAACACGTGGACGGCAGCGGTTATCCCAGCCAGATCAAGGCGGAAAAAATGTCGCCGCTGAGCAAGATCGTCGCCCTGGTCAACCGCTATGACAACCTGTGCAATCCCGGCAACCCGGCGCTGGCGATCACGCCGCACGAGGCGCTGTCGCAGATCTTCACCCAGTTCAAGGCCCAGTTCCACGCGCCCATGCTGACCGCCTTCATCCGCATGATGGGCATCTACCCGCCCGGCTCGGTGGTGCAACTGACCGATGAAAGATATGCGATGGTGGTGTCGGTCAACTCTTCGCGTCCGATCAAACCGCGGGTAGTGATACACAATCCTGAAGTCCCGCGCGACGACGCGCTGGTCATCAACCTGGAAAACGAAGCCCAGCTCGGCATACACCGCAGCCTGAAACCGATACAACTGCCCAAGGCCGCCTACGACTACCTGTCGCCGCGAAAGCGCCTGTGCTATTTCTTCGAGCGCAGCCGCGAATTACCTGCCGCCGTCGGGGAAATGCAATGAAACCGCACCAGTGGCAGCCGCTGATAGAAGGAATGCTGGAGGCTGTGCTGCTGGTCGACCCGATACAATTGCGCATACTCGGCGCCAACCGCTCCGCGCATGCGCTGCTGCGACTGCCGTCCGAAACCCTGATGGGTTCCGCGGTGGTGGACCTGGCTGCGGCGCCGGAAGACGTATTCTTCTGGGAAGACGCGGCGGCCGGCCTGTCCGACAACATTTTTTCGGAAACCCTGCTGCAGCGCGAAGACGGCAGCACGATACAGGTGGAGCGCCGGGTCTCGCTGGTCAGGGTAGGGCTGGATAATTCCGTCTACGTGGTGGCGATACGCGACCACACCGGCCAGCGCCAGGTAGAAAACGAGCTGGAAAAACTGATCGCCGAACTGCGGGCGACGCTGGAATCCACCGCCGACGGCATCCTGGTCACCGACCTGGACGGCGCCATCCGCAGCTACAACCACCTGTTCGCCAGATTATGGGGCCTGCCCGAGGAATTGCTGACGCAAAGGGACGATCCCGCCATCTATTCCTGGATGGACAAGTGCATGGTGGACGCCAGCCACTATATGGAAAGGCTGGGCACCATCGCGCGCTCGCCCCTGATGGAGGCCACCGACGTGCTGGTACTGCGCTCGGGCAAGATACTGGAACGTGTGACCTTGCCGCAGTATGCGCGCGGCCGCCCGATAGGCCGGGTGTATTCATATCGCGACATCACCCAGCGGCTGGCGGACGAAGCCCGGCTGCAACTGGCCGCCAAGGTATTCCAGTCCAGCACCGACGCCATCTTCATCACCGACGGCGAGCAAAAGATCATCACCACCAACCCCAGTTTCGAGCGCCTGACCAGCTATAACGAAAAGGAAATGATAGGCCAGACGCCGCGTGACTTCTTTTCCGAGCAGAGCAACGACAGCCAGGTCGAGCAGCTATTGCAGGAACTGGAAATCGCGGGCTTTTGGGAGGGCGAACTATGGAACCGCCGCAAGAACGGCCATGCCTACCTGTGCATGATCTCGCTGGTGCGGGTGCAGGATGAGGATGGCAAGACCATCCACTACATAGGCTTCTTCAAGGACCGGACCGAGACCCATGCCGCCAAGCAAAAAATCGAGGAGCTGGCATTTTCCGACATCCTGACCGGCCTGCCCAACCGCCTGTTGCTGGCCGAAAGGATCAAGCAGTCGATCGGGGTCGCCAGCCGCAGCAACAGCACTTTTGCCTTGCTGTTCATCGACCTCGACCACTTCAAGCAAATCAATGATTCGCTCGGCCATCCGTTCGGCGACAGGGTACTGATCGAGGTCACCGAGCGCCTGAAAAAATGCATACGCCAGGTGGATACCGCATCGCGCCTGGGGGGCGACGAATTTGTGCTGCTCTTGCACCAGGCCGATGCCAGCGGCGCCGAAATCTGCGCCCGCCGGGTATTGGAAGAATTGAATGTGCCGTTCACGCTGGACGGCATGAGTTTCACCGTCACTTGCAGCATAGGCGTGGCGCTGTACCCAGCCGACGGTATGACGATGGACGACCTGATCAAGAATGCCGACAGCGCGATGTACCACGTGAAAGAGCGCGGCCGTTCGGACTTCCGCTTCTATCAGCGCCAGATGAACATCGGCCTGCTGTCGCGCATGAAGCTCGATCATGCGATGCGGCAGGCGCTGGAGCACGACGGTTTCCGTCTGCACTACCAGCCGCTGATCGACCTGGCCAGCGGCCAGGTGTTTGGCGCCGAAGCGCTGCTGCGCTGGAACGACAAGGACCTGGGGGAAATCAGCCCCACCCAATTTATCCCCATCGCCGAAGAAACCGGCGTCATCGTCGCGATCGGCAATTGGGTCATGGCCAGCGCGATACGCCAGGCGGCGCTGTGGAACCAGGGCGGACAAGTGCTCAGGGTGTCGATCAATGTATCAGCGCTGCAATTCCAGCAGTCCGATTTTGTCTCCAACCTGGCCAAAGCGCTGCAGGACCATGGCCTGGCCCCCGACCGCATCGAGCTGGAACTGACGGAATCCATCCTGGTCAGGGATGCGGACGAGGCGCTGCGCATCCTGGAGGCGCTGGCGCAACTGGGCGTCAAGATGGCGATCGACGATTTCGGCACCGGCTATTCCAGCCTCAGTTACCTGAAGCGTTTCCCTATCAGCAAACTGAAGATAGACCGCTCCTTTGTGCAGCACCTGCCCGACGACGAGAGCGATGTCGCCATCGTGACGGCGATCGTCAGCCTGGCCCATGCCCTGAAGCTGAAGGTGATCGCCGAAGGCGTGGAAACCGAGCAGCAGCGCGCCTTCCTGCAATCGCTGGGGTGCAATGAATTGCAGGGCTTCCTGTATGCACCGGCGCTGACGGCGGCAGAATTCGAACGCCATTATTTGCCTGCGGCCTTGCCCGGCAAGTTGCAAGCCCTGTAGCCCTACATGGGCCGAAAACGCCAGGCATAGGCCTGGCTGACTTTCAGCTTCTCCTGGCAGCCGCGCAGCTCCACGGTCACCTTGCCCAGCTCGTCCCGGTGTGCCCTGGCGATCGCATCGGCACGCACCACCACGCTGCGATGGATTTGCCAGAATACTTCCGGATCCAGCCCATCCATCAATTCACGCAGGGGCTTGCGCACATGCGCCTCGTCGTCGCTGCTGACGACCCGCGTATACTTTTCATCCGAGGCAAAAAACAGGATTTTTTCTATCGGGAACATCTTGATCGTATCGCCGACACTGGCGCTGATCCAGCGTATGCGCTCGGTCGCCGCACCGCCGCGCAAGCGCTTGTCCAGTTCGCTCATCAGCTGGCTGATGTCCGGCGCCGCCTGGCTCACGCTCAGGCGCTCGCGCAAGCGACCTGCCGCCTCCTGCAAACGCTCGCGCGACACCGGTTTTAACAGGTAGTCCAGGGCGCCGGCAGCGAAGGCTTCCAGCGCATGGTTGTCATAGGCGGTGGTGAACACCGCATGGCAGCGGCCCTTGACGGCATGGGCCACGTCCAGCCCGCTCAGGCCAGGCATGCGGATATCCAGGAAGGCGATATCCGGCGTGTGCTGCTGGATCGCCTCCAGCGCATCGGCGCCGTGTTCGCATTCGGCCAGTATTTGCAAATCCGGCCAGACTTCGGCCAGCATGCGGCGCAGTTCGCTGCGCGGAAGGTCTTCGTCGTCGGCAATAATCGCGGTAGGCATACGGTGTCTATCTCTAAAAAATCGGTTCACGTCAAATTGACAGTGGCAGCAGAATGATCGCCGCCACGCCGCCGCCTGGCAAGGCCTTCAGGCTCAGGCTGGCGTGCCGGCCATACTGCGCCTCCAGCCGTTCGCGGATATTCGTCAGGCCCAGGCCGCTGCCGGAGGTGGCGCCGCCGAAGCCGGCGCCGTCGTCACTGACGCTCAATTCTATGCAGTTGCCACCGTCGACCTCCAGCCGCCTGGCCCTGACTTCGACCCGGGCCGGGCCGATCTTGGGTTCTATGCCATGCTTGACCGCATTTTCCACCAGCGAGATCAGGATCAGCGGCGGCATCGACGCTTCCTGCAAGCCGGGCTCGGCCTGCACCTCGTAGCTGAGCCGCGGTATGCGCGCCTGCATCAGCGCCAGGTAGGCGCGCGCCGCTTCCAGTTGCGGCCCCAGCCTGGCTTGCACGCTGCCGCCATCGCTGCGGATTTGCGGTATCGTGGCCCGCAGATAGTCGACCAGGTGGTCCACGATCGCGGTGGCCCGCTGCGGTTCCGTGACGATCGCCGAACGCACCCCGGCCAGGGTATTGAACAGGAAGTGCGGCTCCACCTGCGCCACCAGCACCGACAGGCGCAGCTCAGCCTCGTTGCGCGCCGCCTTCAGCCTTTCCATTTCCTGCTGGCGCAAGACCTCTTCCAGCCGGCGGCGCTGGCGGAAGAACATCAGCAAGTCCATCCAGCCGCCGAAGCGTATGATGAAGGCCGCGGTGCCCAAGATGCTGACTCCCAGCACCCAGGCTTCCTTATTGTTTTTGTCGCTGTTTTCCAGACCGGCTTCGTTGCCTGCAGCGGCCGACGCCGTCGATGCGGCTGTCTCTGGCTGGGGTGCAGGCGAATTATCAGCCTTGCCGGCCGGCTTATCGGCTGCATCATCGGCCACCTTGGGCGGGCGCGCTTCGCTTATCCCGCCGGATACCGCGACCGTCACTTCGGCCGTAGCACTGCCGTGCAGGGCCAGTTTGATCAAGGAGCGGGCGGCGCTGAAACCACCCCAGGTCAGCAGCAAGCCCAACAACAGGGCCGCCACCAGGCCCGCCGCCTCCTTGCGCACCGACCAAGCCCGGCGGCGCACCAGCACTGCCAGGCCTATGCCGGCGACCAGCAGGCAAAACAAGCCCACCCCCACCGATCCTGCAGGCACGGCCAGGTTCTTCCAATGGTCCCTGGAGGCGAAGCCTATCAGCAGGAAAATCAGCTCCATCGTGGCTAGCGAGATCAGGGCCGAAATGACCCGGTAACGAAACCAGGTGGCGCTAAAAATCGGATAACTGGAAGAACGGTCAAACCAGCTGCTGCTACGCACCGATACCTCGGTGGGCAGCAATTGATCTTGCATTACTGGCAAGCCGGATTTATCTGCAACTGTCATCTGTCATCCCCTGATCCTCATTTCAATGCTGCCATTGTGGCGCCAAGCGCAAGAGTAGGGGAAAGATGCGATGAAAGCCAGATGTTGCGGATGAAATCGGGCAAACCCGGGATAAAACCGGGCGCAGCCGGCCAACCTGGCTCCGGTGGTCTGGGCTAGCCGGGCCAGCACATAGTCATGCGGCCGGCACAGCCACCCTGTATTGCCTATACTTCCTGAACCGGCGATGCGCCGGAGGGAGGCTGCCATGAACGGTTTTCAACTGGAGTTCTTTACAGAACAAGATAAGCGCCATGGGCAACAGGCGCTGTACCAATGGTTGCTGGAAGCGGCGCGCTCGCACGGCATTCGCGGCGCTACGGTATTCATGGGAGCCATGGGCTTTGGCCATCATCGCCGCCTGCACTCGGCGCATTTTTTTGAACTAGGGGATCAGCCGGTGGAAGTCACCATGGTGGTCAGCGAGGAAGAGGCCAATCGCCTGTTCGACTTCCTGCGCGCCGAGAAGGTCCAGCTGTTCTACGTCAGGCTGCCGGTGGAATTTGGTGAACTGGGACCAGCCGATAGGTGATCAATTGCCACAAAGGGCAGCAGCGCGCCAGAGCCGGCCGTCCGGACTTAGGCGCTGGCTTGCGATTCGCTACCGTCGTCGGTCTTGGTTTTTTGCTGTTTGGCGATTTTCAATATGGTATTGCGTATGGTCGCCAGCACGGCGACAGAATTGAAGGGTTTCACGATAAACCCCTGCACCCCTTTTTGCTGGGCCGCCTGTATCGTGTCGGCGTCTATCGTGCTCGATACCAGGAACACCAGCGCCTTGGGCAGGGCGGCGCGGATCGCATCCAGCAAAGCCAGGCCATCGGCGCTCAGCTCGCCGATATCGACGCAGACGATTTGCGGACGCAATTTGACCATGCGTGCCAGGTTCGCCAGGCTGGTGTTGCTGTCGCCGACCACATCGTGCCCACCGGTAACCAGCACCGAGCCCAGCAAATTACGGGCGACCGCATTCCCATCCAGTATCACCACTCTTAACATAATTATCCTTGCAGGCACCGCTCCAGGGATCGCGGCGACACAGATCCCGCGCAAGCCCAGCTGGCCGTGCGCACTGTAATATTGGCATCATAAATGAAAACAGCCGGCAAAAGAACTTTAGCCGTCCCACTATCTGCCAGCCAGCCACAAATCCGTGTCGGCGGCATAGCGCGGAAAGTGCCTGGCCCCAAGGCGCCGCGGCAAGCAAGGCAGGCCGGCCTCTACCTGGCATTTTTACGGAAAAGCGTGTCGGATTTTCTTACAATCTCCCCACCTAGGGCCAGCTGATGAAGCCTGGAATGGCCTGCGTATATACGCTAAGTCCTTGATTATGCAGGATAGTTATCAATATGTCAATGACCGGCACGGAAACTGCTTATAGCTTGTCGCGTTTGCAATAATTGTGTGACGGAAATAACGGTAAATCACATACAGCTTCGCGATTTCTTATACTCTTTTCGAAAAATATATGATGAACTTCAAACAACTTGCTAGTGCCGCCGCTGTGGCTGCCAGTCTGCTGGCGTCCGCCTCCAGCTTCGCGACTTCATTCACCGATACTTCACCAACCGGTACCAATGTAACGACGGTCGGCGCCTCCACCGTCGGCGGCATCGTGGTCGATCTGGTCGGCCTGAACGGCGCCCACGTGATCAGCCAGCTGGCCGCCAGCAGCCTGTTCGTCGGCTACTACAATACCGGCACGCCTGTCCCTTACCGGGGCAATCCGGGCACGGTCGGCATCCAGTCCGGTTTCGGCGCCGGCGTCAGCGGCGCGCTGGGCGGCGGCCTGCAATCGGCCTCGTTCCGCTTCTCGCTGTGGGACGGCGATAGCGCGGCCGGCGAATTTGACCACAACCAGAACACGCTGTTGGTCAACGGCTTCACCATTGGCAACTGGAGCGCAGTCGATGCCCAAAATACCGACGGTTCCGGCAATCTCGGCGGCTTAGGTTTCAGCGGCGGCGGCTTCCGTAACGAGACGCTGGATACCGGCTGGTTCAACAACACTAACGCCGCTACCCTGGCCTCGCTGTTCGCGTCCATCGTCGGCACCCAGCAACTGGTATTCCAGGTGAATGACGCCACTCCTTATGACAATTACTACGATTTCACCCAAGGCCTGAACGGCAACGTGATCAACGTAGGCCAGGGCCCGGTCGTGACACCGCCGAGCGCAGTACCTGAACCCGCTTCGCTGGCATTGCTGGGCCTGGGCCTGGCCGGCATCATGGGCCTGAGGCGTCGCAAGCAGGCATAAGTCTGACAATGCAGCGCTTGACTCAAAAACGGCGGCCTGGCCCGCCGTTTTTTTTGCCCTTTCATTTGCGCTATGCAAATTAGTTGTTAAACCGAAATGCCTATGTTATAAATATTGCAAATAAATTCCCTGCACATATGGCAACACTATACGAAATCCTGGGCGTCGATAAGTTGGCGACCTCGGCCCAGATCGAACTGGGCTACAAACAGTCTTTACGCAAACTGACAGAAAGTGCGGAGCACGACGATAGCGAAGAAGGCCTGTTGCACGTGCGGGTGCTGAAAGAAGCGTATACGGTCCTGTCTTCGCCATCGCGGCGGCAAAACTATGATGAAAAACTGGGCGGCACGCACAGCGTGCGTGCGGACGACAGGTCCAGCTTCCCCTGGATAAAAATGACCCTGTTCGCCGCGGTATTGATCGCGGGAGGCCTGGCCTATCACAGGGTGCAGTTGAACAACCAGCGCATAGAGCAGGAAGCGGCCCAGGCCAAGGCCGCCAAGGAGCAAGCCGAAAAAGAGGCCTTGGCCGCGAAGCAACGCCTGGAAGAGGAAAAGCAACTGGCCGAAGCGCGCCGCTGGGAAACCGAGCAGATACGCCGCGACAGCCAGCTTAGCCATGAAAAATATGTGCAATTCCAGGCGCAGGCCAAGCGCGACAAGGAGATGGAAGAGCGCATGGCAATCAGGAAAAGCCAGGAACAGACCGAGGCCTGGAAACGCGCGCTGGCCATTCCCATACGCCGGCACTAGGAGCTGACTCCTTCCACACAAGAAAACGGCGGCTCAGTCCGCCGTTTTTTATTGTCTGGCCCTTATTTGCTCAGCACATGCTCTATCCTGCGGTCAGGGATAAACCATACCGCAGCCACTCCGACATAGGTGGCGAACGAGGCCCAGGCGTTCCAGAAGGCCAGCCCGATCGCGGCCGCATAGCAGATCACGGAAATGATGCCCTTGACGTCCCTGCCCAGAGCCTGCGCCAGCGCCGAATCCTGGCCATGGCTGGCGACCAGAACGCGCGTCAGCAGGTAGTAGGCCACGCTGCACATCAGTAATACGCAGCCGTACAGCGCCAGCGGCAGCGCGGTGAACTGATTTTCGCCGACCCAGCCGGTCACGAAGGGGATCAGCGACAGCCAGAACAGCAGGTGCAGGTTGGCCCATAAGGCAGGGCCGTTCACCTGCTTGACTGCATGGAACACGTGATGGTGGTTATTCCAGTAGATGCCGACATAGATAAAGCTCAGCACATAGCTGAAGAATACCGGGACCAGCGGCACTAGCGCACTGAGCTCGGTACCGTGCGGCACTTTCAATTCCAGCACCATGATGGTGATGATGATCGCGATCACGCCATCGCTAAATGCCTCCAGCCGTCCTTTACCCATGCCGTCTCCTTAAGATTCCATGCATTATCGGGTAAATCGCCGCAAAAGAAAAAGGCCGGAATCATTCCGGCCCCTGGGCGGCGATGTGCAGGCCAGCCTGCTTACTTCGGCGTAGCCTCGCCGCTGCTTGCATTCTTGACGTGCAGGTCCAGCCAGCGGTCTTCTTCCCATAGCATATGCATGATGGATTCGCGCGCGCGGTAGGCATGGCTTTCATTGGGCAGCGTGGATAGCCGGGTCACCGCGCCCAGGCCTTGCAGCGCCTGGTACATGCGCTCGCTCTGGATAGGGAAGGTGCCGGAATTATTATCCTGCTCGCCGTGGATCAGCAGTATCGGGTCCTTGATCTGGTGCGCAAAATTGAACGGTGCCATGGCCTGGTAGACCTCCCTGGCTTCCCAGTAGTTGCGCTCTTCGGACTGGAAACCGAAAGGCGTCAGCGTGCGGTTATACGCGCCGGAGCGGGCGATGCCAGCCCGGAACAAACGCGTATGCGCCAGCAGGTTGGCGGTCATGAAGGCGCCGTAGCTATGTCCGCCGATTGCGATGCGCTTGCGGTCGGCGACGCCTAGGCGCACCACCTCATCCACAGCCGCCTGCGCATCCATCTTCAATTGCTCCAGGTAACTGTCGTTGGGCTCCTGCTTGCCTTCGCCGACGATGGGCATGGACGGGCCGTCCAGTACCGTATAGCCGCGCGCCAGCATCACGTGCGGGCCCCAGTAGCTGATACGGTTGAACTTGTAGGGCGAGTCCTTGACCTGGCCGGCGGCGTCGGCGGTCTTGAACTCGCGCGGATAAGCCCACATCAGCATCGGGCGCGGACCATCGCGTTGCGGATCGTAACCCGGCGGCAGGTACAGGGTCGCGGTCAGGTCTACGCCGTCGGCGCGCTTGTAGCGCAACTGCTGTTTTTGCAGCCCCTTGAACTGCGGCGTGGGATCGCTGAAATGCGTCAATGCGCGCAGTTCGGCGCCGCTGCCGTCGCCATTAGCCAGCGTGCGCACATAAAAATTGGCCGGTTCCTGGTTCGATTCGCGGCTGGTCACGAAGCTGCTGCCGCTGTCGTCCAGCAAGGCGGCGACCTGTTCATAATACGGCGCCTGCGAGCGCCACAGCCTGGTCGCCTGCTTGCTTCCCAGGTCATAGCGGTCCAGGAAAGGCCGGTCGCCTTCCGGGCTGGCGCCTGTGCCGGCCAGGAACAGCGATTTGCCGTCGGCCGAAGTGCGCAAGACTGCGCGCCCATAGGCATTCAGGCTGGTGGCGGGGGTACCGGGGTTGGCGTACTGGTCTTCGGATTTGCGGGCAAACAGCAAGTCAGCTGCGCTGCCTGCACGCCCCGGCTGTATGCGCCAGGTACGGGTGTCGCGGCTCTTCCACCAGCTTTCACTGACCAGCGCCAGTCCGTCATGGCCCCACTGGACGCCGGCGTAGCGCCAGCCCAGCTCCAGTAATTTTTGTGGGGCGGCATCAAAAGGGGCGGCCCGCTGGAACAGGATGTCGTGCACCTTGGCGACCACCTCGGGATCGCCGCCGGCCTGCGCTTCCAACCAGTACAAGGTGGCCGGCTGGTCGCCGCGCCAGCCGAATTCGCGCGGACCGACCTGCACCGCGTCATTGCCGGCGGGCAGGCGCTCCTGCATGGGGCGCTCGGCGATGGTCTTCAGCTTATGTCCCTGCGTGTCCCACACTTCAACCAGCTGCGGAAAGCGGTAGGCCGGCAAGATGGTGGAGTAGGGGCGCCGCAATTGGGTAGCCAGGATCAGCTTGCCGTCCGGCGAAGCCTGGGCGCCGATCAGCGGCGCCACTGGGCCTATGCGTTTGACTTCACCGTTGATGGTAGCGATCGCCAGCTGGCTCTGCAATTGCCAGTCCAGCAGGTCGGCATCGGCTGCGGTTTTCAGCATGTCAGGATAGGTGCGGGTCTGGGTGACTTTGCCGCCCTGGGTCTCCTGCATATTCGGGCCGGCCGGCACGCTAGGCGCGACCGGCATCGCCGCCTGCCTGGCCGGGGTCAGCTTCAGCAGCAGGCTGCGCGAACCGTTCAGCCAGCTGAATCCGGCGCTGGTGACGGCGTTCAGCTTGTCCTTGAGCAGTTTTTTGGCGCTGGCCTTTTCCACGTCCAGCAGCCAGAGCTCGACGCCGTCGTCGGCCCAGCGGCTAAACGCCACCCAGCGCTCGTCGGCGGACCAGGCCACACTCTCTATCCTGGGGTTGGCCGGCAGGCCGCTGACCGTGCGGGTCTTGCCGCTGGCCACATCCAGCAAGACCAGACTATCGCCAAAATCAAAATGGCTGGCGGCGCGGGTCCTGGGGTTGATCCGCAAACCGGCCAGCTTCAATTCCGGCTGCGCCACTTCGGCGATGCCGGGCAAGCCGGGCTGGCCGACCAGCAGCGCCATCTTGCGCTGCGGGCCAAGCCGGAACAGCGGCGCGCGCGGCGCATCGACGATCGCCTGCAATTCCGGCGCCGGCAACTGGTAACCGGATACGGCGGGGCTGTGGGCGGCTTCGCTGGAGGCGGCAAACACCAGCGCGCCGCTGGCGGCCAAAGTACCGCCGAGGACTATCGGTGCCATAAATTTTCTTGAACGGGACATGATTGATTGGAATGATGAAGTAGGGTAACCAAGGCTGCTGAACCGGCGGGCGCTGCAGTACAGCGTTCCGCCCGGTCGCAGTTTTTATTTGCTCGTGGGCGGTGTAAAACCGCTGGCGGTGATATCGAGCTCGGTGATTTCACCGTATTTTCCGGCGATGCCGCGTATCGCATCGGCCTTGCCTATCAGCACCATCTGCAGTTTATCGCGCGGGAAGTGCTTGTCCACCAGCTGCCTGGCGCGGTCCGGCGTCAGGCTGTCGACGTCGCGGGTAAAATTGTCTATCTGCTCGCGCCCGACCCGGTTGACATACATGTCGGCCAGCAGGCCGGTCAGCTGCATGCTGGTTTCAAAACGCGGCGGATACTGGCCCTTGACATAGGCCTTGGCCGATTCCAGCGTCGCCACGTCTATGCCCTTGTCCCATAGCCTTTGATAGGTGGCCGCCGCCAATGCCAGCGCGGCCTCGGTCTTAGGGGTCGCGGTGAAACTGGATATCGCAAAGGTGCCGGTTTGCGACAAAGTGCTGAACTCGCTGCGGGCGCCGTAGGTCAGGCCGGAATTAACCCGCAACTCGTCGTTCAGCCAGGAAGTGAAACGGCCGCCCAGTATCGTGTTCAATACCTGCAGCGGTACATAGTCGGGATCGTTGCGGGCGATGCCCGCACCGCCGAACAGGAATGTCGTCTCTACCGCATCCGACTTGTTCACCAGCCAGACCCTGGCCTGGCCGGCCTGCACCGCGCCGTTGGCGGCTGGCTTGGGCAGCTCGCCGCTGGCGCGCCATTTACCGAACAGGTGT
The DNA here is from genome assembly GCA_040390485.1 of Pseudomonadota bacterium. Lineage (GTDB taxonomy): Bacteria > Pseudomonadota > Gammaproteobacteria > Burkholderiales > Burkholderiaceae_D > Undibacterium. The sequence goes on along the minus strand of JAZJYH010000055.1, from coordinate 6,582 downwards.
TCCAGCTGCTGGCGCATCGCGGCCGGTTTGAAATCGCCGACCACGATCAGCGCCGCATTATCCGGGCGGTAGTAGCTGCGATGGAAGGCTTGCAAGTCGCCGCGCTGCAAGGCGGCCACGCTGGAGATCGACCCCGACACCGGATTGGCGTAGGCACCGCCGCCGAACAGCATGCTGCGGTAATAGGTCTGCACCACATTGCGCGGGCTCTCCTTGGCTTGCCTCAATTCATCCACGGTGCGCGCCCGCAATTTATTGAACTCTTCCGCTTCGAACACCGGATGCTGCAAGATGTCGGCAAAGATGGGCATTAGCCTGGCCGCATCGTCGCGGGCGAAATCCGCGATCAAGCTGCTCTGCTCGCTTCCTGTCGCGCTGCTGATGCGGGCGCCGAGGAAATCAAAGGTCTGATCTATGGTTTTCTTGTCGAACTTTTCGCTGCCCAGCAACAAGCCGTCGCCGGTCAGGTTGGCCAGGCCGGCCTGTTGCCGGTCGCAGACCGCGCCGGCTTTCAGCACCGCGCGCACTGCGATCAGTGGAACGTCGTGCCTTTCCATCAGGTACACGGTGACGCCGTTCGATAATTTGCCGGTCTCAAAGGCCGGCAGCCTGAAGTCGCCGGCGCGGGCCGGATTACCCAGGCTGCTCAAACCGATTACTGCGATCGCAAACAAACGCTTCATCATCAATCCTCCCTGGACGCGAGCACACCGACGGCGCGCTGCGACTTCTTGAAATATTTGGCGGCGGCGGCCTGGATATCGGCCACGCTCAACTTGCGGTAGGCATCCGGCGCGTCGAACAGTTTCTTATAATCGCCGAAAAAGATTTCATATTCGCCGAGCTGGGCCGCCTTGCCGTCAATGGTTTCCTGCGCGCGGTAAAAATTCAGCAGCTTCTGGTTCTTGACCTTTTGCAGTTCCTCCGCGCTGACGCCTTCGCGGGCGACCTTGTCCAACTCGGCCAGCATCGCCTGCTCCAGCTTGGCGGCGGGCACGTCGCGGGCGGCCACGCTATAAAAGCTCAACAGGCCGGGATCGAAATTCTTGCTGCCGAAAGCGCCGACGTCGGTCGCCAGGCGGGTATCGACCAGCGCCTTGTACAGGCGCGATGTTTTACCGCCCGTTAATATGCTTTGCAATACGTCGAGCGCGTAGTAGTCGGCATTATTGGTCGCCGGCGTCTTGTACGCGATCATCAGGTTGACGCTAGTGGCCGACTCTTTTTGCACAAACACCCGGCGCTCGCCCTTTTGCTCCGGCTCTACCGTGCGCACTGCGGGCGGCAAGGCCCGCCCCGGGATATGGGCGAAATACTGTTCCGCCAGGCGCCGCACCTGGTCGGCCTTGACGTCGCCGACGATCACCGCCACCGCATTATTCGGCGCGTAATACACGTCAAAATAGCGGCGCAAGTCTTCCTGGGTCCAGGCCTTGATGTCCGACTCATGGCCTATCACCGGCCAGGAATAGGGGTGGGCGCTGAAAGCGGCGGCCTGCAATTGCTGCAGCAGCGCGCGGAAATTGGAATTTTCCAAGCCGGTGCTGCGCTCCGACAGCACCACGCCGCGCTCGCTCTCGACCATTTTCGGGTCTATCGCCAGGCTGGCGATGCGGTCGCTTTCCAGGTCGAAGATGACGGGCAGGGAGCTGGCCGGAAACCAGTCCTGGTACACGGTCACGTCGCTGCTGGTGTAGGCATTATTGGAGCCGCCATTGGCTTCCATGGTGCGGTCAAACTGCTTGGGCCCGTATTTTTTGGAGCCATTGAACATCATGTGCTCAAAGAAATGCGACAAGCCGGTGATGCCCGGCGCCTCATTGCGTGAACCCACTTTCCAGAATGTGTACATATTGGCATTCGGGATGGTGCTGTTCTCCAGCACCAGGAATTTCATGCCGTTGGGTAAGGTGAAGGTCTTCACCTGCTCCGCCGTGACAGCCTGCGCCGCCGTTGCCACGCCATACAGCAGGCAGCCGTACGCAAGGAGGGTTTTCCACTTCATGGCAATTCCTTTTTACAAAACAGGTTTGATAGGACAGACCGGGCCGCCGCCCGAAGCGGTGCGACGCGCGCTGCAGCAGCAGTGGCAAGAAGTATATTTTTAGTATATTTCCCTGTCTACAACATTCTCGCCGCCATTGGAGTAAAAAAAATCCCGGTAGTTCACCGGGATTTTGTATGCTGCGGCGCTGCAAATAGCCGGGGCTGGCCGTGCTTAACGCTCTATCGCCAGCGCCACGCCCATGCCGCCGCCTATGCACAGGCTGGCCAGGCCGCGCTTGGCGTCGCGCCGTATCATTTCATGGATCAGGGTCACCAGGATGCGGCAGCCGGATGCGCCTATCGGATGGCCGATCGCGATCGCGCCGCCATTGACGTTGATCTTGCTGGTATCCCAGCCCATCTCCTTGTTGACGCCGATAGCCTGGGCGGCGAAGGCTTCATTGATTTCCATCAAGTCCAGGTCCTGGTGGCTCCAGCCGGCTTTTTTCAGGCACAGCTGCGCCGCCGGTACCGGGCCCATGCCCATCACGCTCGGGTCTACCCCGGCCGACGAATAGGCCTTGATCCTGGCCAAGGGCTTCAAGCCTAGTTCTTCAGCCTTGCGCGCCGACATCATGATGACCGCGGCGGCGCCGTCGTTCAGGCCGGAGGCATTGCCGGCCGTCACCGTGCCGTCCTTGGCAAACGCCGGGCGCAGGCCGGACAGGGATTCCAGCGTAGTGCCATGCTTAATGAATTCATCGGTATCGAAAACGATGTTGCCTTTCTTTTGCGCAATTTCCAGCGGGATGATCTCATCCTTGAACTTGCCGGCCTTTTGCGCGGCTTCGGCCTTGTTTTGCGAAGCCAGCGCAAATTCATCCTGCTCCTGGCGCGACACGTCATATTTCTTGGCGACGTTTTCGGCCGTGGTACCCATATGGTATTGGTTGAAGGCATCCCACAGGCCGTCGACGATCATGGTGTCGACCAGCTTGGCGTCGCCCATGCGGAAGCCGTCGCGCGAACCGTTCAGCACGTGCGGCGAGGCGCTCATGTTTTCCTGGCCGCCGGCAATGATGATGTCGGCGTCGCCGCAGCGTATCGACTGGGTCGCCAGGTGGGTCGCCTTCAGGCCGCTGCCGCAGACCTTATTGATCGTCATGGCCGGCACCATATTCGGCAAGCCCGCGCGTATCAGGGCCTGGCGTGCCGGATTCTGGCCGACGCCGGCGGTCAGCACCTGGCCCAGTATCACTTCATTGATCTGGTCGCCGCTCAAGCCGGTCTTGGCCAGCAAGGCCTTGATCACATGCGCGCCCAGGTCAGATGCCGCAATTTTCGCGAGTGAGCCACCAAATTTACCTACTGCAGTACGCCCTGCGGCAACGATAACTACGTCTTGCATAGTAATTCTCCTGGTTGTATGCCCAGTTTAACTAGGCTGGTGTGATCAAAAATTGCATGCTGTCATTTTCACAAGCTGTCGCTCGATTATACTGCGCCGCGCGGGCTTATGCCGCGACATGTCAAAGCGCCGGGCAAAAAAAATGGACCGCAACGCGGTCCATTTCATCTTGATCCTAGCTTACAGCGGGCAAATTACTTCTTGCTGCGTGCGGTTGTTTTTTCAGCAGCCTGGGTGAACTGTTGAGTTGCAGCAGCCAGGTTTTCTTCCAGGGTCTGGATCGCTTGCTTGCTGGTCTTGCTCAATTGTTCGTAGCCTGCATTGATATTGCCGATCACGGATTTCAGGGCTGTCACAGCTTGCTCGGAACCGGCAGGAGCATTTTTAGTCACTTCGTCTATCAGTGCAACAACCTTGGTATTGGTTTCAGCGATGTGCGCTTCCACTGCCTTGGTGAATTCTGCCTGGGTTGCAGTCGTGATGCTGGCCAGGTGACGGCCATAGGCCAGGGCTTTTTCTGCGCTAGGCTTGGCTTGGGCGGCGGTCAGGGACAGGAATTCTTGCGGGTCTTTGGCGCCGATCAATTGCTTGGCAGTCGCAGTGGATTCTTCGATAGTTGCCTTGGCAGCACTGACGTTCAACGCGAAGATTTGTTCCAGGCCTTCAAAGGCTTTCTTGTTCAGCGAAGTCAGGGAAGCGAATTGAGCTTCCAGGTTGGATTTGGTGGCAGCGATGAATTGTTCTGGAGTCGTGTACATGGTATTTCCTTTAGAGTGAAAAGATAAATATGGCAGCGACGTCCATCTGAAAACTGTTTATGGTGCACTGCAACAATTGCTATTCTACCCGACTAAATTCCTGCGTCAAGCGTTTTTTGTGCACTGCAACATAAATTTTCTTATTAAGCTTCCTATATGAAACAAATTTTCCTCCACGGCATGTTTTTAGGCAGGTTTTCTCTTGATTTAGGCGCTTTTTGCTTCCAATGCCAGTAAGGTTTGTTTGTTTTGCAAGCCACCCGCATAGCCGGTCAGCGCGCCGGAACCGGCAATCACCCGGTGGCAAGGCACGATGATCGAGACCGGATTACGCCCATTGGCGGCTCCCACCGCGCGCGCAGCGGTCGGCTTGCCCAGCTGTTGCGCCAGCTCGCCATAGCTGGCGGTGGCCCCGAAAGGGATGCGCAACAAGGCTTGCCATACAGTCTGCTGGAAAGGCGTGCCGGCCGACATGTCCAGCGGCAGCTCGAAGGCCTGGCGCTGGCCGGAAAAATACTCCTGCAATTGCTGCCTGGCCATCACCAGCACCGCATGGCTGTCGCCCCGTTGCCAGCCGGCGCTGCCCTTGAAATGCTTGTGGTTTTCAAAATACACGCCGGCCAGGCCGGTATCGGTCGCCGCCAGTAATAGCTTGCCCACCGGGCTGTCGTAGTTGGTATAAAACATGGTCGCTGCTTCCTATCAGTTATTTGTTGGATAAGGATTGCCACAACAACAGCGCCGCGTACGAGCGCCACGGCGACCAGGGATGGGCGCGCACCAGCAATTGCTTTTCCGTCATCCGGGTATCCGGCGCCACCGCCGCCGCCTTCTGCAGCGCCAGGTCGCCGGCCGGGAAAGCGTCGGTAAAGCGCAGGGCCCGCAAGGCGATGTATTGCGCCGTCCATTCGCCGACCCCGCCCACGGTCTTCAGGCGCGCCACCGCGTCTTCCAACGAAATCCCGGCCGGCATCTGCAAACCGTCCTGCACCGCGAACAGTGCCAGGTTGCGGATGGTCGCCGCGCGGCTCTTGGGCAAGCCTATCTGCGCGATATCTTCCGCTGTCACCTGCGCCAACAGTTCCGCGGTCGGGAAATGATGGCTGACCTGTTCGAACGGCGTCGTTACCGTGGCCCCGAAACGCTGCACCAGCCGCCCGGCGACGGTCGAGGCGCCGGCCACGCTGACCTGCTGGCCCAGAATGGCCCGGATCGCCAGCTCGAACGCGTCGAAGGCGCCCGGCACCCGCAAACCCGGAGTGCGCTGTATCTGCGCGGCCAGCAAGGCATCGGTCTGCAGATAGCTCTGCATCACTTGCGGATTGGCGTCAAGGTCAAACTGGTTGCGTATCCTGGCCAGCAAGGGCATCAATACCGGCGCCAGCGCCGGCGCCACCTGCAGGCTCAGCTGCTGCTTGTCGGCCACATGCCTGACCTGCAGCCAGCCCTGCTTGTCCCCTATGCTGACACTACGCACATAGGATTTCCCTCCTTTGCAGTCCAGCACCGCCTCCAGCCCCGGCATCGCCCGTGCCCCCAGGTATTGCAGCACCTCGGCCCAGGCATACGGCGGCCGGTAGGCCAGTCGCAACACGATGCCCTCGCTATCGATCACCGAAGCACGGCGTATCGAGCCCGGCGCCAGCTTGTAGCGTTCGGCAAACAAGGCATTGAAACGCCGCACGCTGCCAAATCCGGCCGCAAAGGCGACGTCGGTCATGGGCAGGCTGGTTTCCTGCAACAGCTTCTTGGCAAACAGCAGCCGCTGGGTCTGCGCCAGCTCCACCGGCGCCACCCCGAAATGCTGCAGCAAGACGCGCCGCAATTGCCGCGAAGACAAGCCTATCTCTTCCGCCAGCCGCTCCACATTGCCGTCATTCAAGGCCCCCGCCGCTATCCTTTGCCACACCGCATACGCCAGGTTTTGCTGCAGGGCATACGGCGCCAGCTCCGGCCGGCAGCGCAGGCAAGGCCGAAACCCGGCCGCCTCGGCCGCCGCCGCACTGGAATGATAAGTACAAGAAGAAGCGCGCGCCGTCTTCACCGCACACACCGGCCGGCAATACACGCCGGTAGTCTTCACACCGACGAAAAACACGCCGTCAAACCGGCTGTCGCGCGCCACCAAGGCGCGGTAACAATGCTCGGGGTCCAGCAGCGAGACCGGCGAAGCGGAAGCAGGAGAGGTAGAGAGTCGAGTAGCCATGACGACGTTATACGCCCAGCCACACCCAGCGTCTAGCCGTTTTCGGACATCGCAATTAGCAAGCGCAATAAGCCAAAAATAAAGACGCGCTGGTTTTGCTGTTGCTGTTGCTGTTGCTGTTGCTGTTGCTGTTGCTGTTGCTGTTGCTGTTGCTGTTGCTGTTGCTGTTGCTGTTGCTGTTGCTGTTGCTGTTGCTGTTGCTGTTGCTGTTGCTGTTGCTGTTG
>JAZJYH010000054.1:0-5683 GCA_040390485.1 Pseudomonadota bacterium | reverse complement strand
GGCGCAGGGCGTTGTTGCAGCCCGCTGACAGTGCTCGCACTGCGGCGCGTGCTGCGCCTAGCCCTGCACCTGTTTAGACTCATTCGCACACCCAAATTGAATGTCAACACGCCCTAGGGCTGAGCTGAGCAGATTGCACCAGAATCGGCCGCTCTTGAGCGCGCTTTCAACAATTCGATACATATCATCGTGCGGTAATCGACACATCGCCTTGCCTGGTCAGGCGGTATTCAGCCACATCCCGTTGTAGCACGTTGGGAATCTCGCAGAAATGTGATAATGTAATATCAGCTTTCCCCAAAAATTAAAAATCAACAAGCCAGGCGTAGACTTCAGTACTACAAACTTGGGGAGAGAAATACGCATACTCGTTAGTGATACCTACAATCAGGTGCGCATTCCTCATGACTACGATAGAACATACCAGCGAATTTGAATTTATTCAGGGTTTGACTGCGGAGTTGTCGTCGAAAGAATTGATCTTCCCTACATCGCTGAACGCCACGATGAAAATCCGCAGGGCATTGAGCAACCCGGATATTTCCAATGACAGTGTGGCGCGCATCATCGGCGCCGAACCGGTGGTCTCTGCCCAAGTGTTACTCCTGAGCAACTCCGTGATGTTCAATCGCAGCGGCAAGAAAATTTCCGAACTGCGGGCGGCGACCCTGTTGCTGGGATTTGCCGCCGTACGGCATGTGGCCATTTTTGTCGGCATGAGGCAGTTGGCGGAGCAGCAGGCCATCGGCCAGGTGTCGCAGCATATGGAAGGCCTGTGGACCCGCAGCGTGCGCGTTGCCGCGCTGTCGTATGTGCTGGCCAAGGACTTGACCAGGCTAAGTCCGGACAAGGCCATGCTGGCGGGCCTGCTGCACGATATAGGAAAATTTTATATCCTGAACCGCGCGCGCCAGTATCAGAACCTGTTCGTCACCGAGCACACTATCTGGGAAGTGGTGGATCAGTGGCATGCCAATATAGGGGCGGCGATACTGGAAAATTGGGAAATCGACGAGGATATCCGCGCCGCGGTCATGGATCACAGGGTTGCCAAGCTGCCGGTCAACGTCAGGCCCTGCCTGACCGATGTGATTGCGACTGCCGACTTCCTCGATCACCACTTCGTGGCCAATACTGTCCATGAGATCAATTGGGATGCCTTGCCGGCGCCGCTGCGTAACCTGCACCTGAACCGGGAAAAGCTGGATAAGCTGAGGGAAGAGACCAGGGGCGAGCTAAGTCAGATACTGAAGGCGATTGCCTAGCGCCTGTGCGCCGCGATGCCTAGTTGGAAATATGCTAATGTGCTGCTATCCGCGGGGACAAATCCGGCCGCGAAGGCCCAGTCCTGTTCCACCTGGGCAGCGCGAAAGAATTACCCAGGCAATTCATCATCACGACGCATTACCCCAATTTAACAGGTGTCCACCGGCCATGACAGCAAGCGAAAAATCCAGGGAATTTGAATTCATCGAGGGTCTGACGGCAGAGCTATCGGCAAAAGAGCTGATCTTCCCGACCTCGTTAAATGCCACGATGAAAATCCGCAAGGCCTTGAATAACCCGGATATTTCCAACGATGCCGTGGCCCGCATCATCAGCGCCGAGCCGGTCTTGTCGGCCCAGGTGCTGCGCCTGAGTAATTCCATCCTGTATAACCGTAGCAACAAGCGGATTGCCGAGCTGCGGGCCGCCACCCTGCTGCTGGGTTTTGCCGCCGTGCGCAATGTCGCCATCTCGGTGGGGATGAAGCAGCTGACCGAGCACAAGTCCACCGGGCAAAGTTCGCAGCGGATGGAGGGTCTGTGGACCAGGAGTTTGCGGGTGGCGGCGATGTCTTACGTGGTCGCCAAGGAACTGACCAAGCTCAGCCCGGAAAAAGCATTGCTGGCCGGCTTGCTGCACGACGTCGGCAAATTTTATATCCTGAACCGGGCCCGCCATTACCAGGACTTGTTCAGCTCCGAGAAGGCCTTGTGGGACGTGGTGGACCAATGGCACGGTAGCATAGGTTCGGCGATACTGGAAAACTGGGAGATGTCCGACGATATCCGCGCTGCCGTGATGGATTGCCGCTCGCCCGATATTCCGCTGGGCAGCAGACCCACGCTGACCGACGTGGTCGCCGCCGCCGATTTCCTGGATGCCCATTTCGTCGCCAAATCCATAGACGTGGTCAACTGGAATGTGATCCCGGCGGCGCTGCAAAATCTGCAGCTGGACGAAGAGAAAAGCGAAATACTAATGAATGAAACCAAGGGCGAGCTGGGGCTTATCCTGCAAGCGATCGCCTAACGGCATGGAGCGGGCGGGGCGCCAATTGCCCGTCCGGCAACAACTTGTTACCAAAATTACAGTTCCTCGGTAATCGCCGACCCTATCCCTGGCGTTAGATGTCCCATGAGCAGCAAGCTACGCCGCTCAGGTAGGAAACTAAATAATAACCTTACGCTAAGGAAATGGGATACAACATGAAAACCACAAAATTACTCGCAGTATTGCTGAGCAGTCTGTTCGCCACCGCAGCTTTTGCGCAAACCGCTGCGACCGAAGTGCAGCGCGATGTCAATCAGCAGCAAAGGATAGAGAACGGCTTGAAATCCGGCCAGCTCACCACCCGCGAAGCGGCCAAGCTGGAACGCGAAGAAAAGAGCGTGAACCGCGCCGAAGCTAAAGCGCTGAAAGACGGTACGCTGACCCAGGCGGAAAAAGACCGCGTCCAGAACATGCAGAATAAGGTCAGCAAGGACATCCATGCAGAAAAAAACGACGCCCAGACCGGCAATCCCAATTCCGTGTCCAGCCGCCGCATGCAGGCCGATGTGCAGCGCAATGTCAACCAGGAAAAACGCATAGAGAATGGCGTCCAGTCCGGCGCACTGACCAATCATGAAGTCGCCAAGCTGGAAAAGGGCCAGGCCAGAGTAGATGGGCAGGAAGCCCGGGCCGGCAAAGACGGCCATGTCGGCAAGGCGGAACAGCGCAGGATACAGCGCGATGAAAACCGGCAATCGCGCCGCATCCACAAGGAAAAAACGGATGCCCAGGTGCGCGGTTAATTGAGCTAGCCACGAATACAGCCCGCCAGGTGCGGGCTGTTTTTTTGCCCGGCCCTAGCCCATTTTCAAAGGGGCTGGATGTAAATCGCTGCGGATTCCCGCATAATGGAAGCATGGCCCGCCGTTACCACCACAATGTCTATGTCATCGAATTATCCACGGATGTCCTTTACGAAGCCCGCTTCAAGAAGGCCAATCCTGGCTATGTCAGCGGCAAGCCCTGCGTGTATGTGGGCATGACCGGCCTCAGTCCGGACCTGCGCTTTGACAAGCACAAGGCCGGTATACAGTCGAATAAATATGTATTTGAATTCGGCCTGCGCCTGCTGCCCGAGTTGTACGAAGTCTATAACCCCATGCCCTATCGCGGCGCCGCCGAGATGGAGGTAGAGCTGGCGATCAGCCTGCGGGAGGCCGGCTATGGCGTGTGGCAGGCTTAAGCAAGCCTGACCCGGCCGGCCAGGCCCTGTGCGCCCATGGCCGGCCTGGCGGGCAAATCCGGCCGCCAGCCGCCGCAATGTGGTAGTCTGTTTTGAACATGCCCGCCATGCAAGCGCCCGGAAAGCTGGGGCCGATGGGGCCAGGCACATGGCAGCATCCGGCGCCAGAGATCCCGCCGGACGTCCGTACGATATTGAATTTTGGGTAAGGTGGATGGATGGAAAAGGTATTAAAGGCGAGTACCGACGAGATCTTCATCAGCAATTTCAGGTCCCACGGCCGGGTTGATATCCGTATTGAAAACCATATTCTGTACAGCGATGCCTACGGTCCCTTCAATGCAGAATTGATCCATGCGCTGGTGCGCACTCAGCAAACCTTGATTGCCAAGGCCGGCCTGAGCGGGCCGCTGGGTGAAGTCATACGGATTTCTAACAGCGCACTGGCCGGGCGCGACGTGGTCGATATTTTCAAGCAGGCCATGCAACAGATGCAGCAGGGTGGCCGCAGCAGGGTAGGCGCGGCTTACCTGGTTGCAGAGGATGTCGAGGGCGCATCGATCATGCTGCCGGCGATCCTGGCCGCTTATGCAAAGATAGGGATGCCGTGCCGGGCGTTTGACAGCATGCAGGATGCTGAAAACTGGGTCACGGGCCTGCTCGAGGCCGAGAGAAAAGCAGAGCTGCCAGGCAGCGGCACCTCTAACGGTTGATAAACGTATTGTGCCAGCTGGTCCTGGGCTCTGACCTTTGGATGTAGCGCTCATTTTCGGCCTGTATCGCCCCAATCTCCCTGAGTACCTCGCGCGGAAATCCTACCCGTTCCACGCCCCTGTCCTGCAAGGACAATGAAGCCAGGTAGCGCTTCAAGTGCTGCGGCTCGTTGCAAAACAGGCAGATGCGTTCCCACACGTGCGGGAAGGCCTTCTTGATGTGCTGCTCGGGGGTCAGTTTTTCTATATCCAGAATGGACAGCGCCACGATATTGCTCGGGGTAGGATGCGATTGATAAATCGCCTGCACCGTATCCTGGCTCTTGTTTTCTACAAACTGGGTACGCATGATGGTGCTGGCCGCGACATCAGGCTTGGGTGAGGCGATGCTGGAGAACGGCGCCAGCGTCCTCAGTATTTGCTCCAGGCTGGGCAGTGCCTCCCTGTCCCAGCGTATGGTCTTGATCCCGGCGCTTTCAAAGAATTTTTTATTCGATGCATAGCGGCCGTCGGGGCCCTTTGAACATAATTCGATCACGCACAACAGGCCCAGGCTGGCATCAAATACGCCGTAGTCTATCTTCTGCCCTTCCAGTTGTTCCTGTTCGGCTTGCCTGGTCTTGGGATCCGGGCTGCCCGGCTCCAGCAGCGATGCCAGTTCGATTTTAGGGAAGATATAGCAATTCGGCAGCGCCCGCCGCAAGCGCCCAAAAAACACCTCTTCCTCGCCTGCCAGAAAACGCTTTTCCTCGTAGACGGCGTCGACGTTCTTGGTCTTGTTCTTTTTAAAGGGCAAAGAAAACATAAGGTGTCGGTATCCCGTCAGCGCTCATTCAACAGAGGAAAAAAGATCCTCCGGCCAGCCAGCTGCAATGCGAATTTATTACCTCTATGTTACGCGCAGTAGAACATTAATAAAAGTTTGTATTGTATTTTGGCAAAGGTCAAATGTAAGAGAATGCAAAAAGCCGGGAAAGTCCGGGTGCTTTGAGCGCGCCGGGTTTGCACCCGGATTGGCGAGGGCTGACAAAAAACTGGCCGCTTTCACGCGGCTCGACCCGCTCCCTTTATGCCCGGCATGGAAACGGCCGGCCCATGAAAAAAGCCCGCCGAGGCGAGCTTTCGTCTTGCGGTGTCGGTGATTTACTTGCCCCAGGAATCCTTCAAGGTCACTACCCGGTTAAACACCGGCTTGCCTGCCACGGAATCGACCCGGTCGGCGACGAAATAGCCGTGCCGCTCAAACTGGTAGACGTCTTCCGGCATCGCTGCCGACAAGCCAGGTTCCAGGTAGGCGGTGACCACTTCTTTTGAGGCCGGGTTCAGCGCCAGCTTGAAGTCCTTGCCGCCGGAATCGGGCTGCGGATCGGTGAACAGGCGGTCGTACAGGCGCACCTCGGCTGCCAGTGCGTGCGCTGCGCTGACCCAGTGGATATTGCCCTTGACCTTGTAGTTGGCGCTGCCTTCGGTG